>NZ_NHOA01000008.1 GCF_002727125.1 Halorubrum persicum | reverse complement strand
TCACCGCCGCGAGCGACACCAGCAGGTCCATGTTCGGCTGTCGCGCGCGAAGGCTCACGTAGGCGCCCCGCAGTATCGGGTAGCCCGTGTAAAAGAGGACGATGGAGGCGAACACCCACACCTGCGTGAACAGGTAGAGCCCGGTGACGCCGCCCAGATCGAGGAAGGGATCGTGGCCGAAGTAGGTGGGATAGAGGAAGACGACGTACCACAGCATCGCCATCATTCCGAAGAAGCCGCCGCCGATCAGGAACCGGACGACCGCGTCGTCGTCTTTGGCGTCGGGGTCGGCGCGGTGGCTCGCGGAGTACCCGGCGACCGAGAGGCGCTCGGGGAGCTCGTCGGCGTCGACGGCATCGGGATCGTAATCGACTCGGATCGTGTCGGTCGCGTAGCTCGCCTCCGCGGCGGCGATGCCGGACTGTTCGCCGGCCGTCATCTCCAGGAAGGATTCGCAGGTCGCGCAGTGCATGCCGTCGACGTGGAGGAACGTCGTCTCGCCGTCGAAGTCGTCAGCGGGTTCGGCGTCGGGCCGCCGCTCCTCGACGTCGGAGAGCCCGTCGACCCCCTCGGCGTCCCCGAGCGACCGGGCGACGGCGAGGCACCCCTGACAACAGAACTCACCGTCGACATCGGGGTCGGTGTGGGGGTCGTCCCCAGTCGGCAGGTCACAGAGTGTGCAGGGTGGCATGTGTGTTCGCTTCCGGGGGCCGCAAGCGCGGTCCGCGGCTCAAACCGTCAGATTCCGACCGAGGTCGTTCCGCCGCCGCGGCGTCCGTTTCCGTCGACTACGCGTGTTCGGCGTCGGCCGTGTCGCCGCTGATCCCCGGCACGCTTCCACCAGTCGCGATCCGGAGGCTCGTCCAGATGAGGAGCACGTTCACCAGCGTGATCGCGACGTAGAGCTCCGATCGGTCCGCGATAAACACTGCCGCGGGGACGAGTCCGCCGAGCACGAGGAGTACGGCCTGTTGGAGCGAGAATCTCATAGGTCACCTATGGACCGCCAGAGCATATATAACACTCGTGTTTTCAGGGTCCGAGAACGGGTAGACGTTATATAGTTGCCTGCAAACAATAGCGTCTATGGGCCGAAACGAGACCGCACACACGTCGGCGGGTGACGTGAGCGGAGACACAGAAGAGTTCGATCCGATCGGAACTCTCACGCTCATTGGGATTTACTTCGCAATCCTGGTGCTGGCGTGGGTGTACATCTACTACATCGAGTTCCTCGGCCGCGATCTGGTCGTCGTGGGGTGATTACAAGATGCACATACATGCCTACGAGAAGCTCTGGCTCGCGGCGTCGGTACTGCTGATACTGTTGCTCATCGGCTCGGTCACGTACGGCGCCGTCGGGCCCGGCGTCGCGATGGTGAGCGACAGCCAGCCGACGATCGACGCCGGCGGGCTCGACGAGGACGAGCGGTTCTCAGAACCGCGTGTCGAACAGGTCGGCGAGAACGAGTACGCGGCGTACGTCGTCGCTCGCCAGTTCGTCTTCCAGCCCGACCCCATCGTCGTGCCGGCGAACAGCACCGTGACGTTCTACGTCACCTCCGCGGACGTGATCCACGGGTTCGAGGTCGCCGGAACAAACGCGAACACGATGGTCGTTCCCGGCGAGGTCTCCGAGATAACCGTCGAAACCGACGGTCCGGCCGAGTACGGGCTCATCTGTAACGAGTACTGCGGGGCCGGGCACCACGCGATGGAGGGGAAAGTAAACGTCGTCAGTCAGGCGGAGTACGACGAGCGAACCAGCGGGGGTGACGAGGAATGAGCGAAGCCATCGAGGGGGACCGAACATTCGCCGATAAGTACCCCGAGGAGGCGCGTATCGTTCGCGCCGCGCTGCTCGGATCGTTCCTCGCGCTCACGCTCGGAGCGATATTCGGGATCATCCAGACGCTCCACAGAACCGGCGTCTTCCGAGGGCTCATCGACTCCACCGACTACTACACCTCCCTCACCGCACACGGGGTGTTCCTCGCGCTCAGCTTCACGACGTTCTTCCTCGTCGGACTGTTCACGTGGGCGGTCGTGCGAAGTCTCGACCGACCGCTGATCGACATCAGGATCACGTGGACGTGGTACGGACTCATGGCCGCCGGGATGACGATGACGGGGATTTCGATCCTCGCCGGCTTCACCGACGCGATCGACATGAGCGCAGACGTGCTGTTCACTTTCTACGCGCCGCTGCAGGCGCACCCCATGTTCTACGCGGGGCTCGCCGTGTTCATCGTCGGGTCGTGGATCGCCGGCGCCGACTACTTCCGGACGTGGCTCGCGTGGAAGCGCGAGCACCCCGACGAGCGGATCCCGCTCCAGACGTTCATGGTGTTGACGACGATGGCGATGTGGTACATCGCGTCCTCCGCCGTCGCGGCGTCGGTGCTCATCTTCCTGCTCCCGTGGTCGCTCGGGCTGATCGATCAGGTGAACCCGACGCTGACCCGGACCCTCTTCTGGTTCTTCGGCCACCCCGTCGTGTACTTCTGGCTGATGCCGGCGTACCTGCTGTGGTACACCGTCCTCCCGAAGATCGCCGGTGGCCGGCTGTTCAGCGACCCGCTCGCGCGCGTCGTGTTCGTGCTGTTCCTCCTGCTTTCGACCCCGGTGGGGATCCACCACCAGTACCTCGATCCGGGGATCGCGGAAGGATTCAAGTTCATTTCGATGACGAACACGATGTTCCTGCTGTTGCCGAGCCTGCTCACCGCGTTCACCGTGGTCGCGAGCGTCGAGTACGGCGCCCGGCAGCGCGGCGGGAGCGGTCTCCTCGGGTGGCTCACCGACCTCCCGTGGCGAAAGCCCGAGTTCACCGGCATGATGCTCGCAGGGTTGATGTTCGCCGCCGGCGGCTTCTCCGGGATGGTGAACGCCGGGATGAACATCAACTACATGATCCACAACACGATCTGGGTCCCGGGTCACTTCCACCTCACCGTGGGGACCGCGGTGGCGCTCACGTTCATGGCCGCCACCTACTGGCTCTGGCCGCAGATCACTAACAAGCCGATCTACAGCCGGACTATCGGTCTGGTCCAAGTCGTCGTCTGGTTCATCGGGATGGCGCTGATGTCGAACGCGATGCACGCGCAGGGGGTCATGGGCGTCCCGCGCCGGACCGCCGAGCCGGAGTACTCCGGCTTCGACTATCCGACGATGTTCGGCGGGTTCGAGGAGCTCAACATCCAGATCGCGATCGGCGGGACGCTGCTGTTCGTCTCGACGGTCCTGTTCATCGGGAACCTCGTGCTGACGATGGGGAACCCGAAGGTCTCCGGACTCGCGGAGGAGCTTCCGCCGGCGCTGTCCGGTCCCGACGACTCGCCGCGCGTGATCGATAACCTTCGCCTGTGGGTGGGCATCGCGCTCACGCTCGTCGTGCTCGCGTACGCGCTCCCGCTGGCGGCGATCATCAACCGCGGGGGGGCACTCGGACCGGGCGTCGGCACGTACCCGGTGTGGCTTCTGCCGCTGCTCGACACGCTCGCGAACAGGGCAGCGATGCTTCTCGGAGCGGTCGGCGATGCAGCGACCTCGCTCGTCGGGGTGGTCAGATGAGCGTCGACGTGACCCGCGGCGGACTCCTCGTGACGCTCGCGATCTTCGGCGTGATCATCTACGAGCTCCGGACGGTGCTCGACTTCGTCGGGATCGAGCTCCCGCTGATTCCGTACATGGCCGCCGTCTTCGCCCTCGCCGGCGCCACCGTCTGGTTCATCACGCTGAAAGGCGGATGGCGGACCGAGCCCGACGGAGACGAAGCGGCGTAGCGGCGGCAAAGCGCTTCGACCGAGCGGCCTTCCGTTTCTGCCGAGTCGCCCGCGACCACGGTGGTTATAGCGGCGTGGCACAAGGGACAGGTATGGACGAGACGCGCGTTGCGGTCCGGTGTGATGACTGTCCGTTCGCGGCGACGTACGACCGGCTTCGCGACGCTCGAACCGCCGTAGACGACCACGAGTCGTCGACCGGTCACAGCGTCGACTGGGAGATCGAGTCGCTCGATGCCGGCGTGTCGCGGGCCGGTGCTGACGCCGGCGTCTGCGGCCGCCCCGAGTGCGCGAACGAGGACTCCCCGCTCGTCGATCCGGAGCCGCCGGACCAGGAGTCGTAGTCGGAGGCCGACCCACTGTCGTGTCAGAGCCGATCGCGACCCCGAGTCGCCGGAACGCGAAGCGGAGAGACGCCCGCGACCGAACCACCTGACTTTTTGATCGCCCGATGTGTCGTCGGGAGCATGGCGACAGCTACCGATCGGCTCACCTTCGGCGTGCTGGGAACGGCGGGAATCGCGCGAAAAGCCGTCATCCCGGCGATCGCGGCGAGCGACCATGCGCTCGGCGCGGTCGCGTCCCGGGATGGCGAGCGCGCGAAGCGGTTCGCCGATGAGCACGCGATCCCGCGGAGCTACGGCGCCTACGAGGCCCTCCTCGAAGATGACGGGATCGACGCGGTGTACATTCCGCTTCCGAACGGACTCCACGCCGAGTGGACGACGCGGGCGGCCGACGCCGGACTCCACGTGCTCTGTGAGAAACCGCTCGCGGAAGACGCGGGGGAGGCGCAGGCGGTGACCGATCGCTGCGAGGATCGGGGCGTCACCCTGATGGAGGGGTTCATGTACCGGTACCACCCGCGCACCGAGCGCGTCCTCGAACTGGTAGCACGGGAGTTGTCCGACGTACGCACCGTGACCGCGACGTTCCGCTTCCCGCTGTACGACCGCCCGGACGACGTACGGTTGGATCCCGACCTCGCCGGCGGGTCGCTGATGGATGTCGGGTGTTACCCCGTTTCGCTCGTCAGGACCGTCCTCGGCGAACCGGAGCGAGCGTACGCGCACACACACGATACCCGCGACGCCGGTGTCGACACGGAGCTCGCGGGCGTGCTGGAGTACGCGGACGGCCGATCGGCGCGTATCGCCTCCGGATTCGACACGCAGCTGGTCCAGCGCTACCGGATCGACGCGGCCAACGGCTGGATCGCGGTCGAGCGGGCGTTCGACGCGCCCACCGACGAGTCGGTGGAGCTGACCTACGAGATCGACGGCCGCCGCGGAGTCGAGACGTTCGACCCCGTCGACCAGTACCGGCTGCAGGTCGAGCACTTTGCCGACTGTGTCGCCGACGACGCCCGACCGCTGACCGACGGGGCAGAGGCGATCAGGAACATGCGAGTCATCGACGCGCTGTCCGAGAGCGCGGACGGAACCGGATCGGTGGCGATCGAGTAGCACTGCCAGGCCGGCAGTCAGAACGGTGGAGAGACGGCGGCGGCGCCGACCCGTGTCTGGAACGCGAAGGTGCACCGACGCCGGTTTACTGACCGACCGGAGATAAGCAGGAGCTCGTCGCTGACGGTGAGTTGATAAAAATATCGCCGAGTCAGTTCGAAACGGAGCAGAGAGCGAACGTCGTCCCTACTCGTTGCCGAACATCTGGCGCACGAGTAGTCGGCTGTGTTTAATTCATGAACACAATACAAGAGAGGCCGCGAAGATCGTACTCGTGAGGGGCTAAATCTTCGCGGAGGAGTCTATTGGCAGTATCGTCCGTCATTAATGTGGAACGCCTCGGTCCGGCAGCGTTCGACACGGTCGTCGAGACCGGTGAACAGCATTCCAGTCACGTCCTTCAGCGCGCCGGTGGCGTCCCGGTTCACTCGTCCCCGTCGAGTAATCGTTGCGGGAGTTCCGCACCGTGCTCGACCAGTTCGGCGTCGAACGACACGAGGGTCGCGTCAGCAGCGTCGGCCGCCGAGAGGATCATCGCGTCCATCGGGTACAACAGCGTTTCCGATTGGAGGCGGTTCGCTGCCATCATGTCAGAGGCGTCGGGGAACGTCACCGTCATCCGAGAGGTAATTCGAGTCTCGATATCGTCGATTCGGTCCCGTTCGAACCGTTTCTTTTTGCTCAAAACGCTCCGCAGTTCCATGAGGCTGAGAACCGAGACGAGCGGGTCGTCGACCTGATCGAGCAGTTCGATCGCTTCCGCAGACCGATCGGTATCCCGAGTGACTGCTGCGACGAGAACGTTCGTGTCGAGGAGTATCCTCATAACCGCTCGCGGACATCACGAACGGCCTCCACGGAGTCGACCTCAACGTCGAGTCCCAACTCTGACAGAGCCTGTCCGAGCGGGACCGTCTCGTCGTCGTCGGGGTCCGAGGAAACGAACTCCTCGAAGTCGTCAGAAGTGAGGCTCATACCTGACCTTGCCCACCAACTCGCAAAAGGGTACTGGTGGTCCCGGTGTCCGTGACGTGAGTTCGTCCGCTTCTATTTGCTTGACTGACAACCGGATCGAGTCAGCGCGGTCGTCGGCGACTGGCCGGCCTCGTCGAGTTGCTCGAAGGAATCGTCCGAGTCGGTCACTGCGACTGCGCCCGAATGGGAGAGGACTGAGTACGACGCAGTCGCTCAGGATCGAAAAAGAACGGAAAGAGAGATAGATGTTCGTTACTCGTTGCCGAACATCTGGCGCATCATACGTCCAACGGGGCCCTATTTGGTACCCAACAAACTTCGATCAGAGTTCACTCTACTTTGGGCAGTTCCACAACGAAGACTGAGCCGTTAGGATCGTTATCCTTCACCCATACGTTGCCCCCGAATTGTTGGGTTAAGAGATGTACGAGATACAACCCAATCCCAGATCCGGGGCTGTCTAATCCTTTTTCCCCCTTCCCGAAGATCTGGTCTTTCTGGTTATCGGGGATACCAGGCCCATTATCGGCAATCCGAACACGAACTGTGTCTGAATCCTCTTCACAACTAATCGTGACTTCAGGAGTCTCTTTGTCGTTGTGTCGAACCGCATTTTCGAGGATATTCCGGAAGACCGAGGAGAGCATCTCGTTTGCCAGTACTGATACGTCGCAGAGTTCACCCGATACCTGAAAGTGAGCATCCGGGAACGAATCACGTACTGCAGCGAGTTCCGCGTCCAGAAGCGGCTGTAGTTCGATTGGTTCCAATTCAGCATCCGCATCCTCTGAGAGTGACTCAACGAAGTCACGAGCAACCTCAGTGAACTGAATCACGTGTCGGGACTTCTGTAAGACTCGCTCTAAGGCTTCTTCTCCATCTTCATCGACATGGTCTTCTAGGATTTCGACCCATCCCAGAATCACCGCCATATCGTTCCGGATGTCATGCCGAACCACGCGATTCAAGGCTTCAAGCTGTTCGGTTTTCTCTTCGAGCCGTTTCCGATACGACTCACGTTCGGTAACGTCGGTAACTGTCACCAACTGGCCCGTCGTCACCTCACCAGCTAAGAACGGCGTGCTTGACACGTCATAATATCGTGTCTCGTCATTCTGCGTAATCGCCAGCACGTCTTGCTTCGTGAGATGATCCGCAAGTGCTGTATTCACAGCAGTTAGAGGTTTGCCAAACGATTCCTCAAGCCCCGGAAAGAGTCTACGGGCTGCTTGGTTGTAATCCCGGATACAGGTATCCTGATCGAGGAAGATCGCCGGTTCGTCTGATTCGCCAGTGAGGCGGATCCCCTCAAACCGCTGTCTGTAGAAAAACAGCGTTCCGACGGCGAAGAGCGCGACGCCAGGCGGCTCATACATTAATGGGAGCAGCCAGTCGACCTGGCCGCCAATGATCGTTGCAACAGCTGGAAGCCCTGAAAGTCCAACGAGCACGACGAGCGGACGGCTGTCACTACCAGTATGATAGAATCGCTCCATAAGGACGAAAAATCCGACAGTGATGGCGGCATATGACAGTCCTAAGACGATCCAGTAGAGCAGTTCATGGTGGATAACGAGATGTGGAAACGGCTCAGTGACCCATTCGGTCGTAAAATAGAGATTGTGGAGTGGATTCGTGACTTTGAGCGCGATGAAAAAGAGGAACGTCCCGAGGATAAGATTCCGGAACGGGGCGTGTCGCGGTGGGCGGCCAGTATAGGCAGCACAAAAGTAGAGCCAGGCCGCGACAGCGACGAATGCGAACACAAACCCAAGGATATAGAACGCAACTTTTCCCGACCGTGTCGGTGCGATGAGGTAGCCGATGTATCCCCCAGACCACAGGGCGACTGAACCGAGGAAAACAACGAACCCTTCCCGTGTCCCCGGATGCTGGATCTTCCGTGCTTGAGGAATCGCAGCCACACAGGCTATCGCAGACAGCGCGAAAATGATGAGATGACCGAGAAGAAGTGGCTCTATCATTCTATTAAAAGACGTTCTCAAGCTATCAAATAACTGTTGGGCGAGTACTCTGACAGAGGTCGATCAGACCTTCTCTCTGTTAATTGAGATGAGCTACCACTCGCAGTTCAAGCTATGAGCAAAACATATTCGGTTAGATAACGACTACGTATCAGTATGACTGACAAATTATCGCAGGAAGAGATTAACACACTCCTTTACGAGTCGGGCGTTGGTGTACTCGCGCTTACTGACGGTACAGAAGCGTATTCGATTCCAGAATCGTTCGGCTACGACGGTGAGAAAGTGTATTTTCAGTTCGTCTACACAGCTGATAGCAAGAAGATGAGATTCCTCGAAACGACAGAAACAGCGACGTTGACGGTCTACGACGAACACCCTGCAAGAAGCGTCCTTGTTCAGGGCCCAATTGAACCTGTTCCTGAAGAGGGCGAAACCAAGGCCGCCACAGCAATCGCCGAAAACGCTTCTATCCCAACTCTGAATGTTTACACCGAAACGACGCCAGAAGAATTCACAATGGACTACTACCGCTTAGAGCCAACCGCAATGTCCGGCCGTCAGTTCAGTGCTTTCACCCCCACTCCCGACGACCAATAGGCAATCTGAACTGGCCGCAACAGGACAAGGTATGTCACCTACCGCGGCGTTCAACAGAGCCTGAGACCGGTGAAGGTGCGAAGACAAAACCGCCACGCGATCAGCCATGCACCTGATGAAGGGTCCTCAACTGGCGACTGGGTAGCAGATACGGGTATGGGCGGGGACACAAACGAAGAGCAGTAGTGATTCTCTGCGGTGATTTTGAACCTCTGGCTCACGTACCTACGTTCCTACTTTGATCTCGAATCGCGCCCCACCGTCGTTACTGTCGGTGACAGTCACATTCCAGTTATGCGCGTCGACGATTCGTTGCACTGTGACAAGGCCTAATCCAGATCCGTCCTCGATCGTTGTGTACCCGGAGTCGAACACTCGGTCACGGTCTTCGTCCGGAATCCCGGGTCCATCATCCGCGATGTAAAACCCGTCGCCATTATCTAACACGCCGACGGTTACTTTTACGTCCTCACCTGCGTGCTCGATTGCGTTCCGGAACAGGTTTTCAAACAGCTGCCTGACGCGTGATTCATCACCAACTACCGTAAATTCACCAGTACCTGGTGTCGTAGTGAGCGCTGCAGTACTAGGTGTCTCGACCATACTCCATGCAGCTTCGACGGCGTCTTTGAGCGAGAGGTGCGTTGTGTCGTCGATCGTCTGCCCAGCACGCGCAAGGTGCAGCATATCCGTAATGAGTGTGTTCATACGGGTATGCGCATCTTCAATGTGGTTTAATGAATCCGAGTCACAATCTTCCTTAGCGAGTTCAAGGTAACCTTCCGCAACGCTGAGTGGGTTCCGAAGATCGTGTGAAACGATACTGGCGAATTCTTCAAGTCGATTATTTTGCTGTTCAAGTTCCTGCCGCTGTTCTCGGAGTTTTTCTTCTCGTTCAACCCGGTCGAGAACACTTTCAGTAACAGATGCGAGGACACGAGCGGTAACGACATCAACGGCATCGAACATATCGGGGGTTCTCGAACCGATATTCATCACACCATGCTCTCCGAGCGGGACGATGAGCTCACTACGAATCACAGTGTCAGGGTTGTGCCTATCCGGATGGTTGTGTACGTCATCGTAGACACAGATTTCTCCGTTGGTGTATGCGTTCCATGAAAGATTGTCGTCAGGGGTATACGTCGGTGCAGTCTCGAACGTTTTTTCGCTGTCGTCTGTGGCTGCGACGGGTTCAAGCACATTTCGTGATTCGTTGTAGAGCCAAGCACCAGCCAGCGATGCGTTCAATTCGTTTTTAGCGAACTGCACTACGCGTTCGCACACGGCTTCCTTCTCAGATTCCGTGACGAATTCTGCTGTTGCTGTCTGTAGAGCTTCAAGCCGCCTTGACCGGTGGTGGACTTCCGTGTTGTAGATACCGGCGAGGAAGCCAGCAAGTACACCGCCTGTGACTGCGGTGGCGAGTTGAAACTCGGCGTCGTGCGGTACGTCTCCGGCGAGGTACTGGTGGACGGTGATGGTCCCGACGAGCCCACCGATTGCGAGTCCACCAAGAGCGGTCCATACAAGGAGTCGTTTATTGGTTTGTGCTCGATTGTGTTGCTGTGTGATCCAGTACCCAGCGTAAATGATTATCCAAGAGATGGTGAGCGGGACCCCGGCACCGATCACCATTGCTAACGGTGGCTTGTCGTGCGTGATGATGTGTGTGGCGTGCGTGAGTGTGAGTACGATTCCGGTGGCAGAGATGAGCGTTCCTGTGAGACGGCGTGAAACAGTCATATGAGAGGGAGTGTGGCAGTAATGGTTGTGTGGAGTGTTTGTACGTAGTAGTTCAGATGATTAACAGCTATTGTTATACTTTTGGAAATTAATCTATTGCGATTGTACCAGTAGACCGGTTCTTTGTGGCGATGGTGCCGTTATTTTGTGAAGTACCTCTGGGGCAAGCACCGTAGCTTCACCGGTTCAGTATGTAGAATAAGGCTGTTTGGGAAACTGGGTTTAAATCGGGGTCGAAGGATGGTGGATACGATGAGCGGCCAAATGCGTGCTCGTTGTATGTGAGTTGACGTGACTGCAGTAAATCCGGAAGTCTGATTCGAGATCACCGACGTTGAGAGGTGATCCATCATTGTACACATCATTAATGTACTTAGATGACAAGCGAACAGATTATGGCGGAAACACTCCCCGGTGGGATTGGTGGAGCTATTGACGAGGAAAGTTTGATCGCTGATGTCGGCGAAGGAGTACGAATACTCCACATAGAAGACGACCAGAGCTTTTCTGATCTTGTAGCGACGTTTCTCGAACGCGAACGCGACTACTTTGAAGTGGAAACGGTAAACGATCCACGAGATGGGCTTGAATATATAGAAGAGGCTAACGTGGATTGTGTTGTCAGCGACTACGAGATGCCTCATTTAGACGGGCTGGCCGTACTCGACGAAGTGCGAAATGAATTCCCAGACTTGCCGTTCGTTCTGTTTACTGGAAAGGGAAGTGAGGAGATCGCCAGCGAGGCCATCTCCAAAGGTGTGACGGAATACTTACAAAAAGGTGGCAGTACGGAGCAGTATGAAGTTCTAGCTAACCGAATCGAACAGGCAGTAGCACGTCACCGCGCCGAGCGACAGGTCGCACGGGGATTCCGCGCAATTGAAACAGCACATGATGGAATCAGTCTTCTCGATAACAACGGACGATTCATCTACATCAACGATGCGTACGCCGACATCACTGGGTATGATCGTAAGGAACTGATCGGTGAGCACTGGGAGACTCTGTACCCGGACGACGAGGTAGAACGAGTTCACGAGGAAATGTTACCTGAAGCGCGGGACGACGAATGGACGGGACGTACTGTCTACGTTAGGAAGGACAGTAACTTGGTTACTGTTGATCATCGTCTCTCCTACACAAAAGATGACACCCTAGTCTGTACGATCTCCGATATTTCTGAGGCGAAGCAGGTGCGTGAGGAGCTATCGTTGAAGGAACAGGCGATGGACGCAGCGCCGATTGGCATCACCATTGGGGACACTGACGGGGCAGATAACCCACTTATCTACGCGAATGGCGGATTTGTCGATTTAACTGGCTATCCCCGTGAAGAGATTATCGGGCAGGACTGCCGGTTCTTACAAGGAGAAGAGACGCGAGAGCCACCCGTAGCTGAGATGCGCGAGGCGATCAACAATGCGGAACCGGTCACTATTGAGTTGCGCAACTATCGCAAGGACGGCGAGATGTTCTGGAACCGCGTCAGCATCGCACCGATCTTCGACGAAGACGGCGAACCAGACTATTTCGTTGGCTTCCAGCAGGATGTGACCGAAGAGCGCGAAATACAGGAACGGCATGAAGAGTGGGTCGAAATGATGCAAGGATTCGGACAGTTGCTGTCCCATGACTTGCAGACACCACTCGACGTGATCCAAGGGCGGATTGAGTTAACCCAAGAGACTAGCGAAGTCACTCATCTGGAAGAGGCACAAGAGGCGCTTGACAGAGTAGAGGAATTGATTGAGGACGTGGCGGACGTAATGCAGACTGGAGAGTTAGTGAGTGACGAAGAATACGTTGACGTTGGAAAATTGACGAAGGAAGTGTGGCAGACGCTGGACGTTGGAGACGCGTCGATTAAGATAGCCGACGAAATACCGGACGTGTACGCGGACGAATTAGCATTAAAGAGATTGCTGGAGAACCTGTTAGGGAACTCGCTGGAACACGGCGAAGAGGACATTCTAGTCCGCGTGGGACGACTAGATGACGAGCCAGGATTTTATGTAGAGGATAACGGGCCGGGAATTCCAGAGAACGAGCGGACCGATGTGTTCGTGCCAGGATTTACGACGAAAGAGAGTGGTACTGGTTTCGGGATGGCAAGTGTGGCGCAAATCGTCGCGGCGCACGGATGGCGAATACGAGTACAAGACGGGATCAACGGTGGTGCAAGATTCGAAATTTTCGATATAAAGGGTACGTAGAACCTAAAACAAATTTTTTGACAGGTCTCCAAAGATATTTTCCAACCGTCGGACTGCATCTGGCGCTATCCGTTGGGCGGCCATCGGCTCGATGATTCGAGACGCGAACACGGCAGCAGCAAGTTCCTCGTCACTGCCTTTCCGATAATCAACGAACGGTCCATTCGTTTCAATCATCGGGCCATGGAGTCGCTCCGAAAGTCTCCTAGCCTGTTCTTTTTCATCCGCCGTTCGGAAGAGCCGAGGCTGCTCTTCAATCCCACTATCCGGACTCCACGCATCATAGAATGCGTGACCCACTTCGTGTGCAAGCACAATTCCCGTGCGGAACCCTGGAAAGTCGTCTGAGTCTGTCCCGATCTCGATTAAGTTGACCCCACGCCAGTACTTCCCGCGCACGGTCTCGTCTTCAAATGTAACATCACGGGTGACGCTGTCAACGTAACCTTCCTCGGTAGCCAGCTCGGCAACCCGGTTTGCACGACGACGCTGTTCGTCAATCGGAATCGTATCTACAAACGGGAAATCGAGCTCCATCATATTTTCCCGCCACTCCGACAGGGCTCTAGTGACTGGCTCGTTCGACTCTTCATCTCGTTCCCGTTCCGATTCGTCACGTTCGCTATGGAGCTGGCGAGCTTGCTCTAGCGGTTCGCCACCCTCTCGAAGCGTGAATGGTGTGTCTTCGTCTCCAAGGCGAACAAATCCGTCATCCAGTTCCTGAATCCGATCATCTATTCGATCCGCGAGTGTTGGCGATGGAAAGCGACTCATTCAGCGTCTCCTCGCATCTTATGAGAGGGGCGTAATGTCGCTTGAGGAACTCGCCTCGTCACTAACCCCTGCCTCATCAAAGAAGTCTGGATGAACCTCAGCGAGTTCATCAGCATCGACATGGACGAACTGAACCAAGTTCTCTGCCGCGGTCAGTTTCTCTTTCGCCCGCTGAAGGTGCGTATCGACAGTACTCGGGGAGATGTTGAGGATTGCAGCCGTTTCATCACGGTTGAACTCCGCTTTCTCCCGAAGCGCGTATACATGGGCTTGTTTGTGACTAAGCGGCGTCAGATCGCCAAAGTGCCACGCCTGTAGGAGCGCTTTTCCCACGGTCGAGAGTTCAGTCTCTACGTCGGCAGTACTAAATTCTCGAACACAGGCAGACATCAACCGGCTCTCACACTCAATCGTGTACCCCGGTTTGAATTCCTGGTTTTCATAGTGACCGATCAAGATGCTTCCCTGGCCGTGAATGTAGTATGCAGCTAATCCATCGAACTCACCGTCGCCAGTAACGCGTCCAATAAGGACCGCATTCTGGTCCGGAAGCCGTCGGGGAAGACCCTCGAATTCGGTTTCTTCGGAGACGGTTGGCTGATGGGGCATTGTCTTGCTACATATTTGTAGCAAAAGGTCAAAAAGCTATCGCCGCTGAACTCATCAGCGCTGGAATCGCTTGGACAGGACAGCCAAATCAATCAGAGAACCGGAGCTAGTGAAGTGAACTACTGATTATCGCCATTTCGACTCAATACTGGTCCGATACCGTAGTCCAAGTACGGATGTGTTACAGCAATCCTTGATTTCCTGCGGCGGATACCGGTCACGAACCTTCTGAATATTATCTTCACTCTCGATGAGGTGCGTCAGTGCCGCGTCGATGACATCGCTCATCGGTGGATCATCATCTGGTCCGCCAGCGACAATCTCACTAGCCCGGTCAAGTTTGCGCTTCCGTTCGTCACTTAGTCTGAGTGTAGTTCTGTCAGTCATTTATGTACCGTTGTCCATACGGTGGGGGAGTTGACGTGGTCCTAAGGTGACCGAACGCTGTTTCTTTATAAACGGCTCAACAGTGCTTGGTCGGGTGGCAGGATGATCCCGGTGGACTGCCACTCGATCTATATACGCAATTCCGCTCTCACCGCTGGGAGTGTACATACATCGAGGCAACTGCATACATTCACGTGCGACCCCGTGGGGTCGGCCTCGAAAACCAGGTTCCTGGTACTTGAACAACCATTTGTGACGCATATATACTGATTCTCCTTGATCCCCGTATAAAGTCGGAAAGTCACTCACAGGGTGTACACAGTCACATGACCGCGTATAGGGACACGGTGCTCTCTTACTAAGCGTTGTGACTTCAGTAAGAGTGCTTTCCGTGCTCGGCTCTACCAACAATCTACATCACAAGAGCGTCAAGAGAATTAAACAAAGTACCTACCGAAAAATGGTTCCTCTGTCTCTGACTGACTCCGTTGGCCGTAGAGGTCAGTGTCTAAACGTGCATCCTATACCCCAACTTGGTAGTTTACCTGCGTACAAATTATAATATGATAAATATTTGTAGAATTCGATTGGTAGGGCTCTTACCGAACCCAGAGTAGGCATCTGTATTCCAATAATTCTGGATAGCGCCTCAGAACCCGGAGAATCCCGTCAACGAACAGCTGACAAATTAGACTCACTCAATTTATACTACTGAACCCTATTGTGGTCAGAGGGATGTTTTGGATTACTGTCCAAGTAAGGTTTTAACCGTGCCGCGGTGACTTAACTAAGTACCAGGATCGTGGTCAGGCGATAGAGGTTCCGTCCTAACTTTATGGGATAGATCCCGAGAGCAACACAGAAAACATACATACCGGATACCCAAACTGAAGATAACCATGGCTCCCTCATCACCCCCAGACGATATTTCAACCTCTGATGAGGATGAGCTACGGGAACACGTTTTGGACGGACTTCGCTTGGCTCTGGACGACGAACTCGCAGGCGGAAGCACGGTAAACCGCCGTGATCTTACAAAGACAGAAGAAGAGAAACTACTCTACTTCGCTATCCGTGATCTCAACCTACCGCTCACGTACAGCTGGTACCTCGCGGGGGTGAAGACAGACTCTGATGCGGGAACTTCGGAACAAACATCTTCCCCGCCAACACCAGGTCCGAATCTGTCGATTGCACCCAGCGCTCACAATGAATCAGGGGATCAGCCTGACGTTTCTTCGGACGTTGAACGGTACAGGGAATACTACAGAGACACTGTTTTCTTTGATGACTATACCGAGCGTGTCATAGAAAGCGTCACGTACGAAGCAGCAGGGTGCGAGAAGTGTGTCCAACACCAGCGCAACCCTGCAAGACGTAGCTTCGGCAGACGACTTCTTGAATGCGGCGGCTACCGAGACAGTACCGCTGTTCGAACATCTTGAGTTCGGGTTTTTGCTGGAGTACGACGTGTTCGCCCCCGCTTCGAGGGGGCGAACACGAGTTCATCAGCCTCCAGATCTCTTTCGCGGCTTTCTACACTGCTATTACAAGGACATCTACGGCACACGTCCGGTTGTACGAGAACTCCAGCACGGCCTCGTCTGGTACTACTGTGGACTCGACAAACCGCCATCCAGAGACACCATTGACCGGTTTCTCACCGATCTCGAACACATCATCGACGATGTCTTCGACAGACTCGTCGAGCAGGCCGCCACCCGCGGCCTGCTCGACTCCACCTACTCCATCGATTCGACCCACATCGAAGCGATCCAGTACAACGACGCTGCGTCGTGGAACTACGATCCAACAGCGGAAGAACACTACTACGGCTTCGGCTGTACGATCGTCTCAACCGGTGCAAAGATTCCGATAGCAGCAGAGTTTACATCGGCCAAACAAGCAGACCAAGAGACGGCGATGCGCGTCACCCGTGACGCGCTCGCCGTCGATACACCGATCTGGATGCTTGGAGACAGCGCCTACGACATTCTCGATTGGCACGACCACCTGCTGGACGCAGGGGTCGTGCCAATCGCTCCGTACAACCCGCGAAACACTGACGACCCGAAAGACATCGAGTACAGGGTCGAAGACCGCATTGAGGAACACAGCGAGGACATTCAGCTGAAACGATCCATCTTGGACGAGACGTACAACAACCGGACAGGAGTCGAACGAACCAATGACGCAGTTAAGCACTGCGGCCTCGGGCACGTTCGCGCCCGAGGCCGCGTCCACGCACGAACAGAAGTGTTCCTTGCGCTGTGTCTCCGGCTCGTTGTTGCAATCACCAACTACGAGCGAGGAAACGAACCGGGCTGTGAGAAGCTATGAGATGGATTCTATGACACGCTCTATACCCTCAAGGATGTCGTATACACCGGGAAGACCGAATTCCTCTGCGATTTCTACAGAGCCTGTGCAGACGATAAGTATGAGGATCTGTACGTTCACTCCACCAAACTCCGAGAGAAACTTGAACAGATCGATGAGTTAGTTGAAGGCCCCGATCAAGAGACTACTCTAAGTGACTGGGGGAGCGGTAGTGACGATGGTGTCCTTTCCCGAAATGAAGAGAAAAAGTTCCGACGGTTGGTTTCTGAAATCCAGTTAGACATAGCTCGAATGGATGGTTTTGACGAATGTCGTCTCCCTGTACGGAACGCTACAGATGAAATAGAGATTATCCTGACTAAGCTCACACATCTGTCGTCTCTCACCGATAAACAGAAAGAACTCGTGAATAGTCTTGGAGACTTCTTCTATAAGTTCGTATGGCAGTACCCAGCGTTGAAAATATCAAGTAAAACTGCGACAGGCCCGAACGAGGAAGAATTACGGCAGAAGCACGAGGAGAGGTTCTCACGATTCCATACTACGCTTAGTCGGAGAACGCAGGGACTCCGTGAAGAGCGTGTTAAAGTCGGGTTAAGCCCATCCTCGGAAGAATTCACCGCTAATGAAAATAGTGAGATGATGGTGTCTATCCATGAAATGTCCAGGGATTATCTGAGGGGCAATGAATGACAGAGGCAGTCTCGGTGAATGTTGATAATAATATTCTGGTGAATTATCTGTATTCGACGATTCTCGCTGCTGCAACAGATGGAGATGCTGAATTTGAATATGATAAGGGTTGTCGGGAGTATTTCGAGTTACCAGAGATCTATGTA
The DNA here is from genome assembly GCF_002727125.1 of Halorubrum persicum. Classification (GTDB taxonomy): domain Archaea; phylum Halobacteriota; class Halobacteria; order Halobacteriales; family Haloferacaceae; genus Halorubrum; species Halorubrum persicum. The sequence continues at coordinate 103,123 of NZ_NHOA01000008.1, read as the reverse complement.
GTCGCTGGTGGGAAAGCCATCGATGAATTCGAAAACCTCTGTGAACGACGCCGGTTGCTGTACCAAGACATAGAGGATTTTATTTTAGAGACCGACAACGATATTTTTGAATACGAGTTGGGATGGGGTGATAGTCATTCCAATTCTAATGACCAGACGCACCTTCGGAAAGGAGTGAAGATGAATATGCATAAGTATGAGAGTACAGCTGAGCAACTCTCAGTGATTCGCCGGTGCTTCCAGCAAATGGGAGAGTGTAAGCGAGTAGTTTTGGATTCCGAACTGGATGAGGCATTTGATCAGTTCAATGATTCTGAATTAAGTACTGAAATCAATCGGCGGTTAGATATTGACCATGATGCCGAAATACTGGTTGATGCCGCCTATATTGAGAAACACCATGGTGTGCAGATACTAGCTTCTACAGACCCGGATATTACGGAAGACGCCCATCAACGAATTGTTTTGCAAGTGATCCGCGACATACTTTACCCAGAAATAAATCTCGATATTATAGATCCGAGAGATACAACTGTCCAGACCCTTCTCAGTTAAGTTCGAATATAGAAGATCCCTATGCATAGATTGCCTTCTGACAAGATTCACGGCACTGGACAGTAGGTCCGGCCACATGTCTTCCCCTCTGCGACTATCCGGTTATAGTGCTCCATTTTAGAAAGGTAGTTCCGAACCATCCGTTTCGTCTTCGGATCAGCCACGCGTTCCGTGTACTCTTCGTACAACTCACTCGGTCCGATCTCCTCGGCGTCCGTGATGACTTCATATAGCGCTTGCTGGTGAGGATTGAGTTTATCGAGGCTTTTCCGGTGAATTTCCGATTTCGCTTCCGGAATCGCTTCCGTAATCACCTCGCGTTTAATCTCACCTACGGCATCTCGGTCTGCATACCGGGCTGCAGTACGAAGAATCCCGATCGCGGTTCGAGCGTCACCGGCAGCTGCATCCGCCATAACCTGCAGTTCCGGTGTCTCGACTGCGTCTGGCGATAATCCCCACCGTGCTCGTGCCTCTAAGATAGATACTAATTCACCCTCAGTGTACTGGTCGAACCGTATCCGTTCAGAGCTACTAAATCGACTTCTGAGACGACTGTCCAGATCAGCGAACAACTCTTCTCGAGTATCTGTTTAGCGTCCTCGCTCTCACTGTATTGGCGTTTCAGAACCTCTGTTCCTGAAACAGCGAATGAAAGATCAGTCTTGCCGGTTCACCTGTCGCTCCTGCACTCAACCATCTCCAGAGTTTCCTCGTAACTACAGGGGCACAGGTTATGACCAGCTGTCTGAAACGAATGTTTGGATGTTTACTTCAGGGTTTGGAATCGCTAAGGGATCAACCGAGATATTGTTGTTACGAAGGTATCTAACAAATCGGCCGGTGGTTGCTACGGCAGGTTGAAAGATCTCATGAGGCGGTATTGTGACTTCGTGCGATGACCAAGTTCCGCCTGCACGGCCGATGTTGTGTTCTTGTGTGCGTACAACTCCTTTTTCTCGTAGATTAGCGATCAGTTGTTGGACCCTTCGCTTTGAGATATTATCAAGATTAAACGATTGACATTCTCTATCGTACTTATCATATAATTCGTCAGTAGAGATTGGCTTTTCATCCATTTTATTGTGAACGGCGATAATAACACAGATCAATTGTTCTTTCGGCGTGAGATCCTGCTTAAATGTGTAATATGTGTTGAGAGCGTCACGAGATTTTGTCGCTGTATCCAAATGAGCTAATGTCACTCTTGACTTATTGTTTCGATACGCTACGTACCCGGCCAACTCAAGCAATTGAAGTGCATCTCTTGCACTCCCTGTTTCCTGAGATATAATTGCCGCACATTTCGGTATTACTGCATCAGCAAGTGCATTTTCCCTGAACGCTTCGTCCGCATGAAGCTTCAAAATTTCCTGTAATTGAGGGGCATCATATGGGGTGGTTTCCAGTATGTTCATATCTGGCCGCTGGAGTACATCCATTGAAATAGACTCAACGAGAGCAGACTCATTACTAATTCCGATTACTCCACATTCTGTCCGGTTTGCTCCGTACGTTGAAATTGATTGCTGTATCTCTTCGAATGGTATTTTACATTCATTGAATTTTTCAAGATTTTCTAATATAATATACCAAACAGTAGATGGATCATCCATTCGTCGTAGAATTGCCTTTTCTAACTTATCCTGATGTGTACCACTAGGGTAATCTTCTTCACAAATTCTGCTAGCAAGTTCAACAAATATTTGATATAACGAGGTGTCTTTGTTACAATTGACCGTCAGAATTTCAATGTCTCTATCAATCTCGTTCTCAAATATTGATAAAAAATGTTGTACGACTGTTCGCTTCCCTGTTCCGTAGTCACCATAAATCAAGAGAGATGGGGCTTGAAAACCATCTATGTACTCTTGGAAAATATTCACTAGCTCAGAGATCGTTTCGTCATGTGCTACGATCTCGTCGGGAGTATACTCATCTCGAAATGGTTGTCTTGTTTTGAATATCATCACTTGTGGTAGATACGAATTAGGAGAATATATGAGTGTGCTATTCAATCAAGTGTTCCATTACGGTTTGAGAGATGACTTTCTTTTTGTGTATTTTAGGTTTGAGTAGAGGAGCGAAGTAGGTATTAATATTATATCCTTGGGACACCCCCACCCCTCATTTCGTTCGTTTCTGTGTTATCAGTGGGGGTAGACTGGCATTACCGTAAGGACCCCCACCCCTCATTTCGTTCGTTTCTGTGTTATCGGTGGGAGTAGACAAGGGTGTCAAGGTTAGAGGATTGCATTGCGGAAGGCTGCGAAGGCTTTGACCCAGCGCTCTACCGATTTTCAGGAGCTATAGTGGGAGAACCGGTTGTAGAAGAGCCTGGTTCGGTATTCCAGCAGGCCGAACCAGGCTTCGACTAGAGACCATTCCCTACGTTTCTCGACGTGGCTCACAGAGATCGAGGTCCTCAAGCGCCCAATTGTACCACTGTCTGCGCTCCACGAGTACAACAGGATCGCCACGACAGCCCTTCAGTACTCGCTTGAGGAACAACAGTGTGTCGAGGTCAGATCGGCCAAGAGGCACCTCGATGTGGATAACCTCGAAGGTATCCACATCGACTACAGCCCAGACGTAGACCTCGGTATCTTCGAAGTTCAGTTTGGTCTCGTCGATTGCAACCGTCGAATGGTAGTCAAATCGGGATCAAACAGATACGCCAATCGATGATACTACTGGCGCACAGCCTCGTATGACTCCCTGACTACCCGCTGGACGCGACGATACGAGAGACCGGCGTGATACAGGAACGCTGCCTCAACGCGCTGTTCCGTCGGAGTATCCTCACACTTCTTGTTCGCGTGCTTTCTCAACTACGCGGTCGAGCATTGTCTGACCACCTATCAGACTGCTTGCCCGCGTTCTCCTTCACGCTAAGGTTAATACCCTTCCTTCTACCTAACTACTATTATTTATTATATCACTAGTATATTATTTATTTATAAAGTTTACTGTAAAGGCAATATATATCTGTGAATGGGCTGTAGAAGCCCTATGGATCGAATTTATCTATAACTATCATAAGATCAATACTATATTTAAATACCCCAAATGGATTCACGGAATCTACAACACTTCGCTAATCTCTTGACCATCCTTGCTCGGGTAGAAACGTACGAAACAAGGGGTGTGAGTGGGCGGGTATCGGATGGTTCTTGGAGATCTACAACACTTCGCTAATCTCTTGACCATCCTTGCTCGGGTAGAAACGTACGAAATGAGGGGTGTGGGTGGGTATCAGATAAGTGAAAAGGTCAACAGATCGTGCTAACTATTTTCTCCCGGCGTTTGCTTAACTCAGCGAAACACGTTGACCGCAAAGCAGTCAATGGCCCCGCTCAACAGTACTCTGGTAGGGTTTAGCGTCCGTACGAACCCATAGTTACAGTTAAACTCAGTCGGAAGAGCATCCTGTGAGTCTCGTACCATTATATCCTCGTGCTCCGGTACAGAGAGTCGATATTTCTCGTACTTCTCTATCTGTTTCCAGACCTGACGGAATTTCCCCATACTCATTCCTCAAGGACAAGTACGACGGGCTTTTAATCGACACAAAGTATGCGTATTGTGTTCGAGGACGGCACGCTGCTCTTGGAGAACGCTCCTGAGTCAGTGCCGTATGCTGAGTGGGATGATCGCGTTGCGGAATATCGAGCACAAGCGCATCATTACAAGGCCCTGCGAACGTGGGCGCAGGTCAACAGTAGGGACCAAGCGACACTTCACGAATCGGACGCGACTGTTGAAACGCTTGAAGATACAGCGCGCGCCTACAGCGATTTCCATCTGTCGACTGCCGTTGCGATCGAACCCCGCGACTACCAACAAGCCGCCCTCACAGCATGGGTCGATCACGACAGGAGAGGCAGCGTTGTCCTGCCGACCGGGAGCGGAAAAACGTTCCTGGCTGTCCAAGCCATCGCTGACGCTGGCGTCAGCACGCTCATTGTGGTGCCGACGATTGATCTGATGAACCAGTGGCATGCCACGCTGACTAACGCCTTCGGTAACCAACTCTCCGATGAGGTTGGTGTTCTTGGCGGTGGGAGCCACAACGTAACAGACCTCACTGTAACGACGTACGATTCCGCGTATCGGTATATCAACGAGTACGGCGACCGATTCGGCCTACTTGTCGTAGACGAGGTACACCACCTGCCAGCACCGACCTACCAACAGATTCCCGAGATGACCATCGCCCCGTATCGGCTCGGACTCACCGCTACGTACGAGCGATCCGATGGACAACACGAGGTGCTAGAAGAGCTGATCGGGCCCGTCGTCTATGAGGAAGAGGTAGATGAACTCGCTGGCGAGTATCTTAGCGAGTACGAAACGATTCATCTCAAAGTTGATCTCACCGACGAAGAACGGAAACAGTACGGCGAAGAATATCAGATCTACCGCGACTACGTCGATTCCCATAACTTCGACATTTGGAAGGAAGACGGATACGCGGAGTTCTTGAAGCGCACGTCGTACGACCCCCAGGGCCGGCGGGCACTGATCGCCAAGCAACGGGCCGAAGAGATCGCCCGGACCGCCGAAAAGAAGCTGGATACTCTCGATAACCTGCTCAAGCGACACTATGAGGACCGCACAATTATTTTCACGGCCAACAACGACTTCGCCTACGAAATCTCCCAAGAATTCATCGTGCCCTGTATTACCCACCAAACGGAAACAGATGAACGGACGGAGATCCTGGAGCAGTTCCGAACGGGTGAATACTCAATGCTTGTCACGTCACAGGTGCTTGATGAAGGGATTGATGTGCCGGCGGCGAACGTCGGGATTATCCTTTCAGGTAGCGCGTCGAAACGGCAGTACGCCCAGCGACTTGGTCGAATCCTACGCCCAACCGACGATCGCCAACCAGCCCGTCTCTACGAGATCATTACTGAGGACACGAAAGAGCAGTACGTTTCCTCGCATCGCCGCCAGGGGGTGACTGGGAGTGCTGACAGCTGACCTTGCTCGCTCGCGCACACGCGATGGGACTATTCAGCCGCTGTTCATCGATCCCGGCGACGAGCGCTATCGTGAGACGACTGCCGAATTGATTCAGATTTTCAGGGAGCACGTGGGCGAGCCGAAAGGCGAATTAGAGGAGACAATTGACCAGTTGACGATCGCAGATACAGACTACAAGATCGTTCAAGGCCTAGCGAAGTTGCTCCAAGACGAGTGTGAATTCGAGACTGTCGCAGCAGCCGACCCACAAGAGATTCGACAGCGACTGTTTGAGAAAGCGAACGAGTCGTATCCGATCGTTCGGCAGCCGACACTCGGAGAGGATACGCAACAATTGGAAGTCTACAGTACGGTAGCTGACCAGCTCGGGATTTCACTGGAAGAGTGTTATCGGGGGATGTATGCGGATCTCGAAGACAACAAGCGGCTCGTTCGCTTCGGGGACCAAGTCGTGGATAGTTACGAGGCGTCGGATGATAGTGTGTCGACGACACGGTTGACGGGGGATAGCGAGGAAGTCTACGCAGAGGATACGATCACCGTTGAGTGGCTGTTGACGCGATATAACCTTGCACTGGCACAGGCGGTGCTGTACGATGCGTCACGGATGCGGATCCGGGTGTGGGACCATTTCAGTACCGTGTTCAGCTACGTCAAGCTGTTCGGGCTGATGCATCGCATCTACCCGATCGACACGGACGGGAACCGCGTCCCTGATACGGATTCTGCAGACGGGTACGAAGCGATACTTGACGGGCCAGCATCCCTGTTCACCAAATCCCGGAAGTATGGGATCCGGATGGCGAATTTCCTGCCCGCGCTCCCGTTGTGTGACCGGTGGGAGATGACTGCGGAGATTTTGCACGACGACACTACGAACGAGACAGTCCCGTTTGAGTTGGATCACACGGCAGGGTTATCCTCGCATTACAGCGCACGGACTGATTTCGATAGTGATCTGGAGCAGACGCTTGCGCAGAAATGGGCGCGAGCAAACACGGACTGGGAACTAGTACGAGAGGATGATGTACTGGATTTGGGTGCTGAGGTGATGATCCCTGATTTCGCGCTTGAGCATCCCGATGGTCGACGGGCGATTCTGGAGATTGTCGGGTTTTGGACGCCGGAATACCTGGATGAAAAGCTAGCGAAGATACAGGAAGCCGATCTTGACCATCTCTTGGTTGCTGTTTCGGAGCGCCTGGAGTGTTCTGCTGATGACTTTTCTGGGACCGAAGATAGAGTACTCTGGTTCAAGTCAGGAATCCATGTGTATGATGTGGTGGAATTAGCCGAAGAACACGCAAGTACGCCGGTCAGGACTAACTGAATCTTTTCTCTCCGTTCCACTTTCACTTTGGTTGGGTGAGCTATTTTAGCCCAGAACACGAACTACAGAATGGAACTTGGAACCTGTCACACGCTCCAAGTTCCCCCTTACCATGTCACAAGCACCATCCAGTCTTGGTGCGTGCCCCTTCTGTGAGCTACCTGTCCCTCGTAACGCAATTCTGATCGAGTACGTCGTTAATAATGAGGACCGGGTGTACGCTGAGTGTCCCAAGTGCAAAGAACCAGTTCAGCCGCAGTAATCTGTCAAACAATTACTCGTGCAGTAGGGGATAGCTGTGGCCTGTAGGATTTTACCACTTCAGGTCGTTGAGTCTGATATGTCATTCAGCGTTTCGTGGAACACGCTTCTCGAAGAACTGGATGAGCTTTCTGAGGGAGCGACGCTCATTACGCCGCTGTCACACAAGCGATTCCGTATCACTGACGTGCAGCAACAGCGCGTTATTATCGACCTCGACGAAAAAGATGACCAGCGACCCCTTCAGCGCGACCAGTTCGAAACGCTGTACCGTCGCATAAGTGACGATCCAGATGGATTTGAGCTTGATCGACTCCCACCCGATGCCGATCCGTATCCGGCGGTACTGAGTCTCCATCCACGGTTCGAAATTGATGGAGAGCAAGGGATAATCGTCGAAACAGAGGGACCAACAACAAGCCAAGTGCTTGAGAAAGAGACGACGAGAGAGTCAGTTGACCGGACGGAACCTGATCTGGACGTGTATGCGGACGCGCTATTGCTGGTTGATGCGCTCGAACGTCATGATGTGGACGTACTCGAAGAGTTAGGGACAGATACGCTCGTCAATCTCTACACGCTGCTGTCGGATGTGCAACGCAATGCAGATGGGCTTCGTAAAGACGTGGCAGACATACTGTTGACTCGGCTGCATCACGACCGCCCCGTTACTGGTCCGTTCGGTGCTGTCCAGCGGACGACGCGTCGGAACCGATCACTGAAAGACGACGAAGAAGTCCTGGAGACACTCGAAGCAGCTGGCATCGAACGTGGGCGGGTATTGGGCGTCGACCGAAACAAAGTCGATGATGCGCTAGACGTAACGGAGTTGAGCGAGTCCGACGTGTACGAAATCGAAGAACGCGAGTACGTTCGGAAAGCTGAGGTTGATGAGGAACGCAAGGAGACGCGTTTGCAAGGTCTCAAAGATCAACTCGCGGCTACAGATGGCGAGGAAGCCGCGGAACTCCGAGAGGAAATCGAAGAACTCGAAGCCCGGATTCAGGAACTTACCGAATTCGAACCTGGATCCAGTTATCACACGCGCTCGACAAGCGGGTGACCGCGGTAACTACTACTCAGTCAGCACCCGAGTCAATAGCTCTCGGGCGAGATTCTTATGAACGAACTTCACAGTAAAGCCTTCGTAGCCTCGCCACTGCCGGGTTGTAGACCTATAATAGTAACCTGGAAGGATTGCCTACTGCTCGATCAAACCGCCGAACTCCTCAACGACGATCTCTCCATCGATCGACCGTTCTTCGCACCAGTCAACTGCTTCTTCATCTGTTAGCAGCTGGATCACCTCGCCAGGAGTACGTTGATTGCTGATTTTCTCAGCCCACTTGGTCGCAGCACCGCCCTCAGCATGGAGAAAGTACTCTCCATCAGTGGTTTTGTACAACGTCTCGATCAGGTAGTTGAAATCGCCACGATCGGTAAGGGGAGCGTATCGGGCGACCTGTTCAGCTTGCTCCGTGTCGTAGAGCTTCCGGTTGATGACTTGTTGCATCGCACTAGGTGGTATTTTGTAGTGTTTTAAAGCACCTTGGGACTTTCAGAATCTCATATTCCAAATCGCAAGACGTGAGCGGGATGGGTTGTCGTGACGACTCCGGTATGAATCCAGAAATCCCAACTGAGATAGGGGTGATTTTACCTGAGAGCTTGGAAGCTATCTGTCGGTTTTACACAATTCTGTTGAAGTGTTATGGCTTCGTCGTCGTAGTTGCATTACCTGAGACTACCACCAATATAGGCGTCGGACAGGAAATTCCTGACATCATTACTCCTGTCTAACAGGGTGTAATGCAGGGGTTTGATTTCACCCAGGCTTCAATGGGTCAACCGTTAGAACAAGCCTGCCTCTGTCTCATACTAAACCCATCACGATACTGCTTCTATATTTCCAGATTCAACACTCGATTCATACTCATCAGAATTATCTTCCAGACAGGAAGTTGCTAACCACTTTATGATACTCAACCCAATCCTGCTGTATGGTTTCCATCGCTGATGCACCCGAGGTCATCTATACGAACACCCAAACCATCGACCGGCTGTTCAGCTACTTGAACGAGGGTGACATCAAGGAAGTCGTAGAACGCTCATTAGACTCCGAAACCACAGACAAGGGCGGTGGGTTGAGCAAGATCATCCGTCTCAAACTCGGAAAATCCACGACGGACGAAGAAGAGATGGAGTTAGTCCGTGAGCTTGACTCAATAGGAAAATTCGCCGTCCTGCACGGTATCCTGCAGGATGAAGACGACATCACGTCCTTTGACGAGATCGAGGAGAGCGATAGACGGGAGCTTGAGGATGGCGACTTCATTGAGGCGGAAGGCCAGATTCGGGCCTCACCGATTAACGATTTACAGAAGATGATTGAAGATGTCAAGCCTTACCTCGAAATGTTTGATTTCGATATGTCGTTTCAGGAGCAGGGACAGGAATTCACTCTCTCGGATATTCAGGACTTCCTCAACGAGCTGGACTCTGGAGAGGATGTCTACACGGTCAACACTTCAACCGACTCGCTTGATGTCGATGTTGTGTTTTCGCTCGGAGAAGGAGAGTTGGACGGCCAGTTGTCCGAGTACACTGAGTATCACGTACTTGGCCGCGTGGAACACGTGTACAACCGAGGAGAGGAAGAGTGGCTGATGAACGTGATGGACTTATTGCCCGGAAGTGACAGAGACGCCCAGCAGAAGCGACGGATGTTCCTCAAGCAAATGGTGTCGAGTTCTTCCGACCTGCTTGACCGAAAAGTGACAGAGGACGATTTCAAGGTCGGCTACCCGGACGTACGGGTGCGCCCGGTTGCAATCTACCTGTATTAGCGACACCACGACCGTTAGTCGTGTTTTTGCTTGGGACGCCTCGACCACGTAGTAGCGAAATCTGTTCTCACTGTACTGAACGATCCGTGAGTCCCCTGTATTGACCGTAGATGAGTTGGGGTTCACGGGTAGAGGATTTCAACAGATCCAATACGTGTTCCATTCTCTGTATTTGATACAGTACTTGTAACAAGTTACAGAAAGATCAAGACTAGCTACGGGATGTGTATTCCCTTAGTCACCCGTTTCCTGACTCAACGGAGCGGCGAGCATCATCGATGATTTCGAGGTACTTCCGAGCTTCAGTTATCTCTATATCGGCACTAAGTAGATATGCATCGACATCGTGCGGTGACATATCTGTCTTTTCGGCAGTTAGTTGGCGATCAAAACCCGCGATCTCCCGGAATGCGAATGCCTGGGCTTCTTTTTCGGTGAGAATCTTGGAGCGGGACAACATACTTACCAAGTGTCGTGCCCGGGTGAGCTCTATGTCTCTGTGTTCGCCCGCATCTGCAAACTCGTTTTGCGGGGGTTGTCTGTCTTCCCTACCGTTGTCAGTACCGTTCGTTGGTTCAGAATTATCTCGTGTCATATATCGGATTGTAGCCTCTATCGCTCTTTGTTTGCTGTGAGTTCCGACGTGAAGAATCCGCGATCCGGTGAGAGACGGCTGTAGTCGCCTGATTTCGGGATCGCATCATATTCTATCACACAGGGTCGTATTTTGTAGTGTTAAAAAACATCTTGGGACTTTCAGAAGTTTCACATCCAAATCACAAGACGTGAGCGGGATAATCGATAGTGGATTTTCGTGGCGAACCCAGTATGAATCCAGAAATCCCAACAGAGACAGTGACGATTTTACCTTGAAAGTAGAGAGCTATCTATCGGTTTTGTACAAATCTGTATATGCCTCAGGTCTTCTAACACTGCGAACATCGAATACCTGCTCCGATCTCCTGTACTGGATTGTCTTCTGTTAGTAGCTGATTACAGGAGTCACAGCGCATTTCGTCAGTCACTCCAACCCCATTGCCGTATCCAATCGTCAGCGACTGTGCTACCCCTTGTTTTTCTAATTCCAGTTCAAGTTCTCCTCGCTCATACTCCACTTGTGTCACCGTGAGCGGAGTTACGACGACTTCCAGAGCGTGCCTTTCACGAATTTCCTGCTGTTTCTCGGGGAATCCCTGGTCACGACGGTGACGGAGCTTCTCTAATTCTGCTTTTGCATCTTCATATTCGGCTTTGATCTCTTTTCGCTTCTCCAGCGCCTGCATACGCTCACTTTGGGTGTTGCTCTGTTGGATCGACTCACTAAGGTCGTCAATACGTGACGAAAGTTGAGTGGTCTTTTCCTGTAGTTCCTGGATTCGCTGCTGTTGCAGCTGCCGATACTCTTCGATTTCGGCATCTGCCGCTCTAGATGCTTCTTGATGGATCTCGTCAATCTTCGGTTGGACTCGATCCACCACCACTTCACGAGTTTGTTCAATCAGGTTGCGCGCTTCAGATCGCTCAAAATCAACTGGAGAGGCTTCGATCGGTGCGGGTGAAGACACGCTTTGGAGAAATGTATCTTCCAGTTTCGGGAGTGGGTCCGTTGACCGAGTGTCGACAGCAATAGCGCGTAGTAATTCTGTCTGGTACTCGCTGACAGTCTCAATACCGATTCGATACAGAAAAACGACTGCGGTGCGATCATAGTAGGGTGTGAACGTGGCAGTAGCCACCTCAACGTCGCTTTGTTGTATCCACGGTGGCATTTCAATCTGTGTGCCTTCAGAGGTTAGTATGATCCTGCCAGTCGGACTCCGCTCGCTCGCCTCAGCAATCAGTTCTTGGAAGAACGTACTTTCCGGATGAAGTTCGCGTTCATTCTCACCTAGATCAGACGAAGGCTCACCGCAAAGCAGTGAAATCTCTCCGTTCAGGACCTCTGTTTCAGCCCCTTCTGGAGCGATAACAGTCCATCGACCGCCGTCTTTTTGGACAGTACAGCCAACTTCGGTGAGATACTGTTCGGTGAACTGCTCAACGGCCGACTGCGTGATCGACAAGGCTGCGTCAGTCATCACTCGCACCTAGATCGAATCCCTCGAACACGCCGCTGTTGAACTCTTCTAGCTTCTCTGCAAGGTCGCGCTGCTCCTGTAGATCAACGGCCATCGCGTCAAAGTCATTCTCCAAGTCAACCTCGGAATCAGCGTTAACCAACCGCTCGAATATCTCGTCTTCGAACGTCGTCCCGGATTCCTCTAGACGGGTCAGGATCGAACTCAACTCCCCTACCGTCTGCTGGAAGAGGTCGATTTTGTGGTACAACCGTTCTAAGACGTATTCTTCCACCGTATCTTTCAACGCCATATTGAATATGAATACATCCCGCTTCTGACCGATTCGATGAATACGGCCGATGCGTTGTTCTACGCGCATCGGGTTCCACGGCAAGTCATAGTTCACCATTATGTTACAAAATTGTAGGTTTCGACCTTCTGACATAGAATCTGTTGAGACGAGAACCCCGCCGCTTTCTTCGAAATTTTCGACAATCTGTTCCTTCTCTTGGCTGGAGTGTCCGCCGTGGAAAGAATGAACCGTATAGCCTTCCTCAGCCAACCGATTCAGGATTTCCCGTTGGGTTGCTCTGAACTGTGTGAAAACAATAACCCGCCCCATCTCAACGTGGTCACGGGCTTCTTCAACGATGCTGAGTAGTTTCTCTTGTTTCGTGACCATCTCAATACTATCAATCAGATCACGAATCGATTCCAACTCTTCCGTATGGGAGAGCTCCGACTGGTCATCAAGCCGCTTCTCAATAGTTCCTTTCAGCGCAGCAGGGCTGCTGACGACCTCTTTTTGCAGCAGCATCAGAACCAGTTTTTGTCCTTGGTTCTCGCTATACGCACCTCTGACGTAATCGGAAACTGCCTGGTAGAGCTCGCGCTCTTTCGGAGATGGATCGAACGTTCGCGTATCGATGGTTCTCTCTGTGAAATCAATATCAGTATCCGCGCGACGATTCCGGATCATAACCTTGTGGAGCCGGTCCTGGAGCTCTTCCCGGTTGACGAGTGTCTCTTGATTACTGTTGACGAAATAGTGGTGGAAGACATCGCGCGTTCCGAACAACCCTGGCCGAAGCAGGGAAACCACATTATACAGGTCGGTGAGCTCGTTTTGGATTGGCGTTGCCGTCAAGAAGAACGCATACTGATACGAGAGGTTGTCAATCAGGTCGTACCGGTCCGTTTCCTCGTTCTTGGCATAGTGTGCCTCGTCAAGGACAAGGACATCCCAGTCCCGGTTGAGCACGGTTGCTCGATGCCGATCGCTCTTTGCTGTGTCAATACTCGCAATAATGTGGTCGTGCTGGTCGAACCCCGCGAACTCCTCATCGTAGTTGCACACGTACTCAAGACCGAACTTCTCCAGTAGCTCCCCCTGCCACTGCTTGGCCAGCTGGGCTGGCGTGAGGATGAGCACTGAATCATCTGTCTCACGGAAGTGCATCTCCTTAAGAATCATCCCGACCTCGATGGTCTTCCCCAGCCCCACCTCGTCAGCAAGGAGCGCTTTCCCGTCCATTTCGAAGAGCGCACGATAGGCAGCATCAACCTGGTGTTCCAGCAGTTTGACCGCATCCTCATCCAGCTGTTTGAGGGACCTGAGTTCAGAATCTGGTTGGCCGGCCTGCAAGCGTACCGCCTGAACGGTCTGAAGGTGATCACCGCTAGGAGACTGTTCTCCGATTGTATCGAGAAGTTCGTCCGCAGATCCGTGATTGACCTCTGTCTCGACGAGGTCATAATCAGCCATACCACTGTAGAGTATGGTAACGACCAAATACGTTGTGCGATGCCCAGGTCCGGGCAGCACAAAAATAGGGTTACCTAGAGAGTGTCATAGAAAGGTTCCCAAACCCAAAATAGGGGATCGGTCAGTACAGGGCGCAAGTGTAACAGCCCGTCCAGCTTATGTGGGGAAATTATAACAACGAATCGGTGACAATTTTCTCGTATGCGAGGTGCTCTATTACCCGAATTCACCTACAGGCAAGGGTGGTGGCTACTCGGTGCGGGTATAGCCGCTCTTGTGGTCGCGCGTGTCCCTTCCGGACTCCTAGCGCTCGCGTTCTTCCTCATCGGTATGGGTCTCCTTTCTATTTCGGCGGCGACGTTCTTTCACATTGAAACCGAGAAGCGGGGTGAGAGCGATGTCTGAAGCAGGCAAGACGGTGCTAAGTCGAACAAACGCATCAGGCTGGTAGACCCCCCTCGAAGTTCAGTATGCACGCTCGTTCAAACGAGTGATTCGGCGGCAATTCGGTGAAAACGATACCTTGGGAAGTGTTCTATGACACCCTCTTACCCTAGCGTTTATGTTCTCCTGCCAAGCAGTGTTTAAGTATCAACAGATGGCCGAAACAGAGCCCTCATCGAAAACTCTTGATGATACGGTCACCCTGAGTCGTGAACTACGAGAGGACGGACAAATCGACGGACAAGTCAAACTCTACAACGTTGACAACGAGGATGAATTCGAGTCTGATGCGAAGCTCTTCTTTGATCGAACGCTGATGACACAGGGGCTTCGAGAGGCCCTTACCATTCTCCGCGATTCGTTGACTGGCGAGGATCCGCGTGGAACACATATCCTCTACGGCCCATACGGGAGTGGGAAGTCCCACCAGATGGTGGCGCTGTACCACTGTTTCGACGATCCTACAGCCGCAGCAGAGTGGGCCAGCGACTCGGTCGAAGGATTCGAACCGGCACTCCCCGAGTCCGCGATCCCCGTCACGGTCGCAATGCAGAATGAACAGTACGAGTATCTCTGGGAACCCTTCTTCGAAGCGCTTGACTATGATCCGGGAACATTCGACTCCGGCGGTTACCCCGATATGCAGATGATTCAGGATGCTGTTGGCGACAAGACAGTCGCGTTCTTCGTCGACGAACTCGAAGACTGGTTCGACACACTGCAGGGCGACCGCAAGAGTTCGAACAAAGCATTCCTACAGTCGCTGCTCGAATCGACCGCGCTCTCGGACCTAGAACTCTACACTATCGTCTCCGTACTCCGCGAGGATTCAGAGGTCCACGATATTCTGAATCGGGAGCAGGCGGTCGAAGTCAATATGAACAATCAGGTGGACAAGCGCGAAGTCCTTCGTCACCGCCTGATCGACGACATAGACGAGAGCGCCGCCCGTGAAATCGTCAACGGATACTTTGACGCCTACGATCAGTCCGACCACGTCACGCTCCCGGATGATCTTCTGGCGGATATGCACGACCTCTATCCGTTCCATCCTGTACTCCTTGATGCGCTCGAAACGCGCTACTACGCCGACGAAGGAAACCAGAACACGCGCGGGATGATCTACCTGTTCTCGAAGGTTCTTCTCGAAATGCAGGATCAGACAGATCTGATCACGCACGGTGACATCGATGCAATCGAGTTCGAGGACGAACTGGCCAAGATTAATTATGAGCGTCTGAACGCCGCCACAGGCGACATTAAGAGCCGCGTAGATACAGACGACGTACCACACGGCCGACGCGTGCTGAACACGATTCTGCTGTACTCACTGAAGCCAAGCGAAGGAGAGGGCGCTGACGTGTCCGAGATCGTAATGGGGGCGTACCAGACGGGAGATCTTGTCGCCGATGTCGTACTTGACCTCGAACGGCTACACGGGGTCGCTTGGCATCTTCACAAGCTCAACGGGAAGTACGCTATCCGGGACCGACAAAACCCGAACGCGCTCATTCGGAACGCAGCGACTGACGTGTCAGAGACAGCGGCCAAGGCCGAAATCGCGGACTTCATCACCGACATCTTTGGATCCAACGCGCATCCGGTCGGCTTCCGGACAAACGACATCCGGGACATTCCGGACTCCCGTGAGATCAAAGTCGTCGTCAAAGACAGTCAATGGACCCAAAAAGAAGTCAAGCGCGTCATCACGAACGACGGACGGGGCCGCGAGTGGCGCAACACGCTCGTATTCGTCCAGCCCTCTGGGGAGAAGTCGATCGAGTCCGGAACGCGCTACATCGACAAGGCTCGCTACATAGAGGGCGCTCGGCAAGTGCTCTCGGACGAGTCCCTCGACGAGGAAATCCGGCAGTCCATCGAAGAGATGAAAGAACAGGAAGTGAGCGAACTCCAAGAAGAGCTACAACTGCTCTACGGTGAGGTTCTCGACGGCGATGACCTGCTCAACGAGTTCGATCTCGCTGCCCCGATGGATCTCGATGTCTACGTTCTGGATGGTCCCGAACTGGATGCGTCCAACATCGCCGACTCCGCAGCTGCTGACCCCTTTGATCTGCAAACGCACGTCTGGCCCATCGTTGAGGATCTACTGGAGCGCCGTGGTGAGATTTCCATCGAAGACATCTACGAGCAGTTCCTGCGCGATCCAGAGCTACCCATTCCAGGGAGCGCAAATGATGTACTGAACGCGACTGTCGAGGCGCTGGAAGACAAGCCCATACTGGCGCGGGATTCGAGTGGCTTCCGCAGTGACCTATCCGGAAGTTCGCTCGACACGGTGCTCGTCCACCAGGACGACGTTGATGTGTGGGGGGTGGACGATGTCGAACAGGAACTCCGACAGCGGTTCGGAAGCGGGACGACAGCGCTCGACATCGGTGACTTCGAGCTGGAGCTCGTACAGGACGGGGAGATTTGGATCGACGGAGACAGCCACGACATCATCATGAGGGCCATAGGCCGACTCAACCGTGAGGAGCAGTACGTCATCGTCCGAGGGAACGAGATCCTCGACAAGCCACAGTCCGACGCAACGCTCCGTGATGTCGGGAGTGCAACTGTGGTCGGTGCATCCTACCTCTCCGACCGAATCGAAGAGGCAATCGACGAGGACGGCTACGCGAATCTCGATACAATAATCGGAGAGATCCGCAGCGACGAGAGCGTGTTCCTACCGCCGGACGAAACCGAGACCATCGCACGCGAGGCAGTCAACGACTTCCTGGTGGACGACTACGTCCTCGAAGCGGGCGGACGATACCTGGAGTCTTTGGGTGACCGTGACCCAACGACAGTCAAGATTGTCCCAACGGTTCCGGATCGGATCGGTGAGAAGATACTGGAGTACATCGAGGATCTCGAACCGGGCGAGCAGTTCACCGTGAACAAGGTAACGGACCGGTTCGACAGCAGCGTCACCGAGCATATGGTTCGGACGTTCTTACTGGAGAACATCGGCAAGGACGAAGAGCCGGAGTACGTCGTCAACACGACTGGCTCGGACAAGGCATCGGACTGGGTGCCTGGGTATCCATTCCGGAAGGCCGACACTGAGGCCGACACGTGGCGCTTCGAATACAACGGCGACGATGTTGCGGCGCTGCGGAAGAAGTGGCGGGACGAGCATCAAACTGGTACAGTCGAATACGGTGATGTCACCTTTATGCTGCCGGACAGAGAGGGCGTCCCTGGTACACTACAGGGAACTGCTGATGTCGAGCGGACACAGGTGAGCCTGACGCTACGCTCTGAACAGGATTACACGAAGGTGCAGGATATGTTCGAACGGATGCCCGAAGAGGCGACGAGTCTCAAGGTCGAAATCAGCTTCCAGAAGTCATGATCAATAGCCGATCGTACAAGTATTGACTCACGACGGAATATAATATATCCTACTATTTGTCTCAAATTCGTCGAGGTGCTTAAATAGAACACGGGCGAATATGAGACAATATGATAAAAGAACGAGAACTCCGCGTTCTCTCAGCACTTGACACCCCCAAAGGGCGTCAGGAGCTGGCGGACGAACTAAATTATCGAGAGGGCACGGTATCGGATGCTCTCAACGATCTGGCCCAGCGTGATCTCATCAACAAGGAACGTGCAGGAAACAGAATCATCGCCAAGCCAGGTGATGCGCGCTGTGTTGAAGTATTTCAGTCACTCACAAAATCGAATCCACATATTGATTTCCCGGATCTGCTCACTCCTTCCTTGCTGAATATCTTGTACTACCTGAGTAGTGATAAGGGATGGACTGCGACAGAATTGGCAGAACAAACAGGACACGCGCGAGCAACGATTTATCGCGGGCTCAGGACACTCACAAACCGAGCGATGGCCGTCAAGCAGCATAGTCAATACAGGCTCACAGAGGCGTTCAACGAGTTGCACGTCTTCGCATACGAACTCCAGCATCACACCCATCGCACCCAGATTAAGCAGGATATTGGGAGTGGAACGATCGTCTGGGAATCCCACGAAGAGTTTCTCGTCCGCACAGAGACTGAAGTCGAGCAATCGGACTACCACCGGACAGGACTCGATGCGTTTGCCGAGCACGGACTCCAGTTTTTCACGACTTCAGAGCACTACTACTTCTATTCAGCAGAGCGAGAGTCACTTCGGCCCGAAGACCTGTTCTGCCACTTGCTCCTCATCGAAAACGACTCTCGCCATCGGAAGTACGCCCTCTTGCTTGCTGCGAAGACGAACCTCTCACCGGAGCACCTGAAAGCAGCCGCCGATGAGTATGGACTTACAGAGATCGTCAACCCACTGGTAGAGTTCCTGCAGACGGAAGGCAAGAAGTCGTCTGAAGCAACGCCGCGGTGGGACGAGTTCGAGACGCTGGCCGACGAGTACGAGGTCGAACTGTGACCAGAGAAGCCACCTTCGGGTCCGACGCGATTCGGAGCCAGTTCAGCGAGCTTGCGGGGCTGCTTGAAAACGAATTGACGGTCTATCTCATCGGGGGTGGTGCGCTCACACTGAATGATCTCAAAAACGCCACGAAGGACATCGATTTGATCGTCCGAGAACAGGGCGAACTCCAGCGGTTGTGGCAGGTACTAACGGCTGCCGGATACGAACCCGAAGAGGAACTTGCAGAGGTATACGACGAACTCGGCGCTGCGTTCATTCTCCAGAAGGATCTGCGGCGGTTCGACGTATTCCACGAACAGGTCGCCGGCGTCATCCGACTAACGCAATCGATGGTTGATCGGAGTCGTCACCTGTTCGATGAGGGTAATCTCACCGTCAGGGCGGTCTCGTTGAACGACATTTTCCTGTTCAAAGCCGTCGCCAACCGAGAGGACGATGTCGACGATATGATCCGGATCGCTCAAACCGGCATTGACGAGGACGTAATCGTTGAAGAAATCTACACCCAACTCGAATTGCTCGGGAGAGACGAGTTCATCGGGGCGATGAAACACAAGCTGGATCGATTACGTGAACAAGGCTACGTCTTCGATATTCACGAGGAAATCAACGTACTACACGATCAAGTCCAAGATGGACAAGCGGTTAGCAACGCCATCGACTCGCTCTTGGAACACGAATACAGTGACGACCTCTACAGAGGTGTTCCGGAGTCGGCTATCCAGCGACGTGTTGGTGACGAGACCGCCTCGTCAGGCATCGAATGGTTGGAACAGATCGGCGCAATTGAACGGGCGTCGGATGACTCATTTGTGCTTACCGAGTAGGTCGTCCTCATCGATTCAGGTCAGTTCAGATGGTCTAAGCCCGTAACAACTATTCGCCTATTTCGAGCGGCTTCGCTATGGACCGTCTATGTGCTTAGAAAAGTTAAGTCCAATCAGGATAGAATAATTCTATGCCAATTATTGAGGCGTTGCTTACCCTTATTGGCGGAGTCCTCGGGAGCGTTGGGGGATATGAATACAGAAGACGACGTGAGCAAGCTCAAGAAAAGGAGAAAACTACAGAAACTTGGTTTGACGATTGTCTAGACATTATCGGTCGGGGAGCCTACAATATCGAACAGGCGCGTTTCGGTAGTGAACCAGATTACGAACGTATCCTTGAGGAAGTGGATTCCTTCTCCGAACGACTCGTTGTACGGGTTAGGGACCCGCCTGAGAATATTCCTGATTCAACGGTGGAACACATTTCAGCAGTGGCCCAGATGTACGCTAAGGCCACTGCAGTTGCCGACGTAAATACGCGGAAAGAGGGAATAGAGATCGTGTTGGAGCTTTTTGAGATGGCTCAAGAGGAATATTCTGAGGAACTTGAGTTTGAGGACGCACTCTATGACGCGGCTGAGCTATCCACAGGATTCGAACAAATGATAGAGATGGTAGAAAACCAGGGTGTTGAGACTTCTGACCTCGCCAAAGCAATGGAAGGGATTCTCGCGGAGTGGAATACTGAAGACTTTGAGCAGTTTATGATCGGTGCAGATGAACAGGGTGGTGATATTGAGCGTACCATCGACCAAGTAATGGGCCTCTTCTTTGCTCTAGCTAGCAACCTCTCCAATAGTGCGTACGAAGAATTACAGATAGAACGTGATCAGATTACATCTTGAATTGGATTTCATTGAAAAATTTCACTAAGCAGCAGATTTATCGAAATTGATCGACACTGTCCCAGACTTGATGTCTTAATCACTGAAGTAGAACTGTGAGGGCTGGTCTGGAGACTGTACACTTATGGGGCTCGTCAGTAATCTCTTCTGTATACTGAACTATGTCTGAGCAATCCGGGTCTCCACCAACCGAACGCGAGCGGACGGAACTCCCCATCGAACGGGGCTTCCCGATCGAGCGCGTGAACGAAATCGCAGAGAAGGAAGGCCGGGCGAAGATGTACTACCGGCCGATCTACACGATGCACAAGTGGTGGGCCCGGCGACTCGGTTGTGTCTTCCGAGCAATTTCACTCTACACGCTTCTCGACGATCCAGAGAAGGTCGAGGTCTACGAGCCCGGACAGGACAACGAGACGCTTGCTGACTGGGGAGACGAGACACAGACGGACATCGCATCGCTCATCGATCGTGTCGATATGAGCGATCCTGAGAGCCTCTGGGAGCTGTATCCCAAGGACGTTCGCGTGGAAGACAAGAAGATTCTGGATCCGTTTATGGGCGGTGGCACCTCGCTCGTCGAGGCGTCCCGATTCGGTGCAGAAGTCGTCGGGAACGATCTGAATCCCGTCGCGTGGTTTGTCACGAAGAAAGAACTCGAAGCGGGACAGACCGATGTTGAAGAGTTAGAGGCCGCCTTCGAACAAATCAAAGAGGACGTTGCTGACGAGATTACGCAGTACTACAAGACGCCCTGCCCGAATGGAGATCACGAAGCGGACGTGATGTACAACTTCTGGGTGAAGGAGTTGGACTGCGTCTCCTGTGGGCACACGGTTCCACTGTTTAGGGATTACCGTGTCGCGGCAGGCCGTTACGAGAATGACGACAAGTATAATGTTCACTGTCCAGACTGCGGAGCAGTGACGCTGGTAGACGATTGGCAGTCAGAGAGTGTTTGCGACGACTGCGGACATGGCTTTGCCCCAAAGGAAGGGAACGTCTCGCGTGGGGGGAAGTACAACTGTCCCGACTGTGGGCAGAAATATGCGATTACAGATGCGATTCAGGAACAAGGTGGGTACGACACCCGTCTGTATGCTGTGGAGTATTATTGTGGTCATTGTGACGAAGCGGGAGAAGAGAAGAGTTCACATAAGGGGTACAAGCAGGCTGAGAAAGCCGACATAGAACTGTTCGAAGAAGCCCAGCGCGAATGGAGAGAAAACGAAGAACTACACGATTACGTACCTGACGAGAAGATTCCAGAGGGTGCAATAACCGCAGCGTCATCTGTAAGCGGTAACGACGTATTCCAACATAAATACGAAGACTGGACAGATATGTTTAATGAGCGCCAGCTGGTCTGCCACTCTAAGCTACTATCATCTATCAGTGATGTGAGCGACCAAAATATCCAGGAATATCTTCTGCTCGCATTTACTGGAATGCTCCGAACAAACACGATGATGGTCGGGTATGACCAGGGATATAACAAAATTATTAACATATTCAAAAACAATTCTTTTGATCCCCCACAAACTCCCTGTGAAGGAAATGTTTGGGGCGCAGAGTTCGGAAGAGGTACTTTTCAGTCCATTATTGATTTAGTGAAGTCTGGTATCGAATACGCGGGAGAACCTACTGAGCGTTATGTTCAGGACGGTGAAACAGTAGAGACTGCAGGATTCTCTAAGCCGATTGGCGAGGATATAACTCTCCACCAGGGGGATATGCGTCGTCTTGATTTTGAAGACGAGTTTGATGCGGTCATTACTGATCCCCCATACTATGACAATATTATCTACTCTGAGGTCTCTGACTACTTTTATGTCTGGCAGAAAATCCTGCTTGAAGATAGATACTCGGGGTTCGGCCAAGACAAAACGCCGCGTACAGAGTCCATAGTCACGAATCCATACTTAGAGAAGACTGTCGAAGACTTCGAGTCCGAACTTGGCCAAGCGTTCTCGGTCATCAAGCGGGCACTCAAGGATGACGGATCGCTCACATTCACCTACCATCACAGCGACTCTGAGTCGTGGGGTGAGCTCCTTGAATCACTATGTAACGTTGGGTTCGAGGTGACAGCAACGTACCCAATTACCGCAGATATTAACAAATTCATCGGTGGTGAAGCTGTTTCCTTCGATATTGTCGTTGTCGCCCGCCCCATCGACGAGACAGAGCCGGCCTCTTGGAACTCACTCCGCCGAGACATCTACCGAACTGCTCGTCGCACCCGCAAGCAACTCGAAGAGAACCGCGATCTGTCTCGTGGCGACATCGGCGTGATGGAGATGGGCGCGTGTTTCCGTGAATACTCCAAGCATCACGGAAAGGTCCAACGCGACGGCGAGATTATGTCTGCGAAGGAAGTCGTTCAGGAGATCTACGGCATCATCCAAGAGGCCAGCGACATCGGCGTTGAGGACGTGTTCATCGATCTCCTCGATAGCAACAACCCGTCCTTCGACGACGTGAACAAGCTCTGCCGGGGGACGAACGCCACACCCGAGGAGCTGAAAGAGATGCGCCTCTACAACCAGGATGACGGCTTCGAACTCGGGACGTGGGACAACGAGAAACGGCAGGCCTACATCCAGGAGCGGACCAACGGCGACAGCGACGACCACCTCTCGAACCTCGATAAACTGCAGTTCCTTCGGTACCGCTACGAGAAGGGGCAGTCTGTCCAGAATTACGTCGACAAGTGGGGTGTCGATGACGACCTGCGCGAACTCGCCGGCCGTCTGTCAGATGCGACTGGCGACGACACATACACCCGAGTACTTGGTGATCGAGACATTACGAGTTACTAACAATGGCGGGACCAGGACGCATCCCCGGCCAATACAACATCGTCGTGGCTGGGGAGTACGAGACTTTCGACCATCAGATGCCGATCGAGGAGTTTCTCCAGCGACTGAAGAACGACGACGTACCAGAAGAGGTGAGCGTAGTCGGATTAGAAGAAGCGTTTGACGACGAAGAACTGGTAAACGAGTTGGCTCGTGAGATGGATCAGCGAGCGGACGATCTGGAATACCAGAGTCCAACGGTTCAGTTCGTAGTTGAAGGATCGTTTCATCGTCGGGGGAAAACGTATGATCTACGCTACGCCGGTGATCTTTACTCACTTCAAGAACTCTTTGGCCCACAGTTGGAACGAAGAGATCAGGGCGATTGGATTACATCCCCGTTCTAGCATTTCTTTCCCTCGCTATTGACTATTCTATGGTTCCTTGGTCTAAGATTGATTTCCAGTATAGCCTAACTTTGAGTCGTGAGATCTCGATTTAGGAAATAGTGGCTCTGTTGAAATCCTTAGTGAGTTACAAATCCAGTCAGTAGTTTGAGTAGATGCAGACCTTCCCAAAGTCTCGATTGCTCCGATTTGTCGAGGAAGCATTTCAGTTAGCGCAACGTGCTGTGGCTCGATACTCCTCGAAGTTCTCGAAGCAACGCTACACGCTCCATCAGCACATCGTTCTCCTGTGTCTCAAAGTACGGAAGGACACGACTTATCGAACACTTCTCGACGAACTCATCGAGATGCCCCGCATTCGGAGTGCGATCAACCTCACCGAACTCCCTGCGCCGTCAACGCTGTGCAAAGCGTTCGATAGGCTCGATATGGCTGTCTGGCGGGTACTTCTTAACCTCTCTGTGTCACTACTCCCAACAGACGGTGTTGCGGGGATCGACGCCTCGGGCTTCGACCGAACTCACGCCTCGAAGCACTACACGAAACGGGCGAACCTGACGATTCAGCAGCTGAAAGCCACGCTCTTAGTTGATACCAAAGCAAACGCGATACTCGATTTTCACGTCACAACGACCCGCAAGCACGATACACAGATCGCACCTTCACTCATCAGCCGAAATACTGCTGAAGTTGATGTGCTTCTTGGAGACAAGGGCTACGACGATCAGCAGATTCGCACAATGGCCCGTAAAAATGGGATCCGTCCGCTCATCAAACATCGTGAGTTCTCATCACTGCAGAAAGCGTGGAACGCGCGGCTGGATGCTGACCTCTACGGCCAACGGAGTCAGAGCGAGACAGTGAACTCTCGACTCAAAAGAAGATACGGTACGTTCGTTCGGTCACGACGCTGGTGGAAACAGTTCCGTGAACTCGCTCTTGTGTGCATCGTCCACAATCTTGATAGAACCCTCTAACCGTCAATACAGTCGGCATGTTGTCTGGTATATTATTACGCCGAATATATTGTATAAACTGGATAGATAATTAGGTATATTGCAAGACCATACATTATGGCGAGGATAGATAATTCATATAATATGAATCCGTTCAAGCCAACTTCTAAGACGAGGGCAGCTAAAAGATAGGCAATTAGCCCGAGAAACCAGTCAGTGTGAGTCATATACCAGCTTCAATTACAGCGGGTCTTAATGCTACCGTTAAGGAGTGATTTGAGCTAACGGCCATTCTTCACTTGCTATAGGCAGGGTTTCTAGAGATGGTCTATCTAAAGAAAAGGATTTCAACAGAGCCGAAATAGTCTATATCACCGTGGGTGTTGATATAGGAGATGTACTACATCAAGAATGATACTGAAATAAGGATTATACCAGCAGCTAATGCAATTAGTCCATTTCGGTGAAGACTTTCAGCAGCAAAGAGTGTATTTACTTTCTCTTGTGTATATTCCTCATTTTTTCTCCTGCAAATCATTAGGTCTACTATTTGTTGGACTTCGCCAAACTGGTCGTCCTTCATTCTGTCAACCAGTTCATTTGCGGAGTAGTACGGTTCGAATCCAGCTATTTTCATAGCTCGATAAGAATACATAGCAGATAGCAAAAACATCAATATCGCATATCCAAACGCCATTATACTTACAATCTGAAGATTGCTTAGAGATGAAATAGAACCAGGGTTAATTCCTAGAGAAGCACCAATTAGCGGGATTAGACTTAGAATGCTTAATACAATTCCAACGTTTGTCAGATATGCGGCAGCTTTTGAGTCGAGCTCTGAACTTCGATCTAACTCTAGGTGATGTGCTTTATCTGCTGCTTCTAATATATCCTTAGTGTCGTCAGAAATATCAGACATTGCTGTCTGGATCTCCTCACGAAATTCTTCCAATTTTTCTTCGTTTTCTGTGATACGGAAGCTAAAATCATACTTATAATTCTTCCAATGGAACTCAATCGGTGGCAACACTTCATAAACCACTCTCATTACTATCGATACCGAAGACGAAAATACGGACGTAACAGAAGTATACATTCTTCGGATAACACCCAAGATATTCATTCGATATTACTCGTCGTTTGCTATCAGTAACTCTGCAAGCTCCTCAGCAATCGGAATATCCCACGGTTTCTGTAACCATCCCCACTCCCCATTGGGATTGATCTCTAAAAACACGTATTCTTGTTCGTGCTTCACAAGATCGATAGCACCGAAGAGGAGATCGGCCTTTGCTACATACTCTCGACAAAGACTTTCTATTTTATTAGGAAGCTTGGCTGGAGTAAACTGGATATGGTCCTTCTCAGTTCGCCAATCAAGAGGGACTGGTTCTTCGTCAGTCGTCTCAATTTTGACAGGAAACACTTCATCTCCCACAACCGTTATTCGGTAGTCTATTTTTGGGATTAGCGGCTTTTGGAATATTGTTGGACATACTTCTAATTCGCCTTCAGCATCTTCAGGAGAGTCTTCGATGTGAACAGTAAAGACAAATTTGTCTTGTTTGTCAACTAGAGGAGCTGAAACAGCTTTAGAAATAATGGATCCGTGTTTTTGGTAAAGGTCTTCAATAACACTAGGTTGGTTAGTGATAGCCGTCTCCGGAATATTAAATCCGATTTGATCAGCTAAATGAAGCTGGCGGGTTTTAGACTCCATCCGGTGATTCTCGACAGGATGATTCACCCAAGTTATTCCAGACAGTGTTTGAAGTGATTCCCACCACGCACCCCATTGATCCTGAATATATTCAAGTGTCGCTTCATCGGGTCTGTCATTCTCTTCAGTAAACTCGTATGGCTTGCTTGGCCTACGATACCACACTGCTCCAACATCCTCAGATAAGTCCACAGAACGTCCTTTCCATTCGATGGAAATTGATAGATCCGGCAACTCGGTTGTTACTTCCAGATCTGAAATGTCCTCAGTATTCAATCGTAAGTAGGGATGGTTCCGTCGTTGAAGTTCTTTAATAACGAAATCAGTAGTTGTATCCCACTTATTGGAAAGAACTAAGATCATTCAATTGCCTAAAACCACGGTCCATCATCTCTATTTTCGTCTGATTTCTCATAGTTTTTCTTTTTTGTTTGATGTCCAGCTTCATCTGGTACATCAACCGCGGGTGGGTGTTCTGGATCCCCTTTCCAATGGAGAAGATCATCCTCAGGATCAAAGTAATATTCAGAGGCTAAGTCTGCATGGTCATTTGACTCAGCGTCCTTTGCGAACTGAAGAAGGAATGGTCTCATATGCTAACCACCTACTATATCGTATATAGTGTGTTGGTAGTAATATAGTCGTTCTGGTGGGATATTTTGATTCACCACTTTCTAAAATCACCATCGATCCTATCGATGATGTTCCCGTTAGTGATCAGTTCTATGACGACCTTAGACAAACTACAATAGTTTTAGCGGCCCTTCTTTTTCGACCTGTTCAGACCCATTATCGAGGAAATAGAGGTCGATCCACTCCTGCCCCTCGTCACGACAGAAGACGGGCACACACGTCGTCGTATGCTCATACCGGCGTTCACACCGCGTTTCGATCTGTTCTCGCGTCCAGTCGCCGTCCTGCTCCAGATCATATCGATTGCGAACTTCCCAGGAGTATTCGTCAGCAGCTGCTTTGATGATTCGTAGTGAGAAATCTCGTGCGTCTTTGAACGTGAACGGGCCGCTCATATCCGTCGCACGTTCCAGATCGCCTTCGTCAATGCCATCAAGACACAGTTCGTTCTTTGGCTCTGCGACAGCACGGAATGCTTCGAGTTCTGGGGCTCTCTCGACGAGGACGCTGTGGAGATACTCATGGACGACCTCGTCGTACGCGTCCAACCCGAACTCTCCTTCCGGTGAGACAATCTGTAATTCGGCTCCAGTCTGTGCCACACGTCGTCGCCGCGGTTCGAGCAACGGACAGAGGAATGCCAACCGATCCGAGTGGAGCAGATAGGCGTAACTGAACAGTCTCGACCGGGACGGAGACTCCTTGACCGGGTCGTGGCCTTCGGCGTAGTACTTCGAGTCCAGCACGGCGATAGTTTCCTCACCTTCCTGCAGCGCGTGATCGGGCTCGTGATAGATTGACCCCTCTCCTTCGAACGGTTTCACCGATGGTGAGCGAACTGGAGTGACATCATCTAGGTCACCCAGATGATCGTAGGACTTGATGTAGTTGAGTTCGCGCTCAATAACGACCTGCGAGTACTGCTCGAAGAGCGACTCCATATTCAGCACGTAGTCCACGACCAGCTCTCTGGGCCCGTCACGCAGTTGCTGACCGAGGGACGACGACATCACCGCCTTCGAGACATCAAACGCCTTCTGGTAGTACTGACGCTGTTTCGGAAGGTCATACAACGAAATCTCCCTGTACTCATCCATCCGGTCGAGACCGCTCTCCACGCCCATACCCTCTAGTCGCTCTACTTCCCGATGGACTTCGGAGAAAATGCGGTCGTACGCCGGATGGTCGTTATCGTGAGAGTTCTGTCTGAAAAGCCGAAGGAGCGTTTTCCCCGCGAAGTGAAGCAAGGAGTTGACAGCATTGTTGTACTCCGTCTCGTTGTGGATCCACTGTGGCTCGATCGTTCCCCGAGCGTGATTCAGTAGTGTCTGCTCGACATCGATGTTTCCTCGACCATCCAAGCTATTCGTCCGTCTTATCACGAGGTTCCGAATGTATCCGTTCCGCTGGATGGCCTCTAATCCGTCCAGATAGTTGATCGCCAAGACGACGAATACGTCGTCGAGGTGGATGTCGTCGGAGAGGAAGTCTTGAAGCGGGATGCCGTGATACTCGACTGAGCGGTTCTGATCATACACGGCCAGCAGCATATCGAAGATGTGCTCCCACTCAATCTTCGGGTCGACCTGTACTTTCGACGACGGCGTCAGGCTCACGACGCCGATGATGTCCGTCGCTTCGATGTGGAGCACCTCGTTGTCATCACCTTCAACGGTGACAGTCACGACCTCGTATTCCTGGTCGGAATCGAGTGCTTCCTGCTGCTTCGTGTAGACGCCTGGGCTTTCACGTGTGAACGACGCACGACGAAGCTGGTCTGTAATGGATGACGGACAGCCCTCTATGCGGATCTCACCCCGTTCGGGGATGTTGAAGGTATCTTGCCCGTACTGGTAGACTTCGTCGACAGCGCTCATTACTCGTACGAGCCCATCTGGCGACGCTCTTGTTCGAGTTCGCGTTCAGCGAGTTCAGCCGCGGGAGACAGATCGAATTCCTCGAATTCGCCGTTGAGTGCTCGATAGTGTTCTGCGATCCGTTCGATCTGTGGGAATGCAGCGGCGTTCAGCAGGCGGGGAACGATGTAGGTTCGGAATGCCTGGCCGACAGCGTCCGTTTGATCGTACTCGTACTCGCCGCCCTCACGGCACGCGACGCCGAGGAAGACTGCCACGTCTCGGTAGTGCATCGGGCCAAATCGCATAATCGCTCCCTGCGAGGTCGCTTCATTACCGTGATTGATCCCTTCGTAATCACGCTCGAACAGCCGTAGTATTTCGTTCTCGTCGAGGTCTGTCTCGCTGGTAAGGTGCGTGGTGATCCAGTCCTTGAAGAGTTGCCGGCGCTTGTCTTCCTCGTACTCGTCGAGCTCAATCATCGCAAACCGGCGGGTAATCGCGTTGTCGAGTTCGTTCACCGTCCGGTCCGACATATTCATCGTACAGATGATGTTCACCCGCTCGTCAAGTTCGATCGTCTTCCCCTCGTCAGTCTCGAAGATCGTCTGGTGAGGGTTCTCGATAGCCGTGTAGAGAGGACCAAAAATCTTCGAGATGTCTGCTCGCGTGATTTCGTCCAAGATAACCCCGTATTCGACATCGAATGCGCGGGCACGCTCTACTGCCTCAGAGACACACCCCAGCTTCGTTCGGTAGCTCAGCGATTCGCCGGTATAGTCCGGGCTGACACCACCGATGATGTCGGACGGCGTCCACGACGGCGTCGCCGTATTCAGACTGTAGCCGATGCTCGTCTCCCGAGCGAGCTGCTTGGCGAAGGTCGTTTTCCCTGTTCCGGTCGGCCCGTAGAGGACGACGGGCTTTCCAGCCTCTAATGCAACCTTCGCGTTTCGCTGAACATCCCGAGGAACCAGAATCTCCTCGGGCGTTTCGTCACCCCGTAAACTGACAAGACGCTTGAGACGATCCGATGCAAGTGGTGATTCGAGGACAGCCCGACGAACCTGGCCCAGGCCACGCTCACCGTCGTGTAATCTGTCGAGTTCTTGCTCTTCGATGAGATACTCTAGTACCTCTTCGCTTTCCGCATCCTCGATTGCGTCGACGACATCCTCGGTAACACGTCGAAGAATCCCGATGTTCTCTTTCGCCTCTTCGACAGTATAACCATCCGACGAGTTACTCATTATAGCATACAGGTACCGTGTAGCATATAAAAACCATTCCTCGAATGCCAAAGCGGACTCTTCGGTTGATCCTGAAGAAATCACTCAGCCCGACTGATCTCCAAAAGACCAGAGTGCCATCTTCATCGAGAAATTGACTTCTTGACCACAGAGTGAACAGGACCTCACTCAACTTTCTTGTCGATCCCGCTAACCCCTCTGTTTCCGCTGGAACCGACCCGCACTATGGCGTTTTGCTGCGCAGTCTTCGATCGAAATACAAGTCTACTTTTAACTGGATGTCATACACTCTTGTACAGACATCAACCCGGTGCCGCCTTGCAGAAAGGCCGCGTGTTTGGGGCACGCGACCGGGGCTGCCCATACAATCGACAGCCATGTCACAGAAATACGCCGACCGAGAAAAATCGCTCGGACTGACTCCCGCAGACGTACCGCTCAAAGCCCTACCAACAGTCAAGCTCTCCCGTGAGGATATTCAACGGGCACTTGACCTTGCTGAGAAGCGTAACGACTCGGCAATCGATGAGGGCGTCGTGTTTGGTAGTCGTACTGCCCTTTCCAGCCATCAAATCGGGCTCTTAGGCGAACTTGCAGTCGCACGCCTCTACGGACTCAATGTGGATGCGAACGCATACACGCAGGGCGATGATGGCACTGACCTCTCGCTACATGGGACTACGATTGATGTCAAATCAACAGCGACCCCGAAAATGAATCGACCAGACCTACTGGTGCGCCCTGATAAGCCGCTGAAATCGGAGTTATACGTCCGAACCCACGTGTTCGACTGGACTGCCTCAAGCGCCAGAATCCGAATCATTGGCTGCGCATCAAGGGAGAAGGTCGAGGATCAGATTCCGGAACCCTATCCGGAAGACACTCTGAATCGTGTTGTTCGGGCGGACGAGATGGATTTCTTGCCGCTCATATCACCAGCTGACTGCTGATACGAGTCGATGAAATCCACATTATCTGGAGTGTTAGCCTGTACTACAGAAGCCCTACTTGTGGCTGTGACTGTACTTACAGGCCATTCTGTAGTACAGACGCAACTGCTTAATCCGTGGTTTGGCGGAGTCCTATGGCCGATGTCGGTCGCTGGAGCGACATTAGTGATCTTTGCAGTTGCGATTATGGTTTTGCTGGTACTATGGGGGGTCCTCGAAGAAATTGCGTCGCTGGAACTGCTTGGTCAAAGCACGCACACACTAGTTGGTGGTGCTGGACTCGTCGGAACGGGTCTCAGCACCCTACGTATCACCACCAACTGGATCCTCAATAGTGGAGCCGATCCGACTCCAAGCGAACTTACCGCAGTAGTGCTCATTGCAGGCCCTATCGCGTATGTGTCGTACCGCCTAGCGAAACTGCAGCAGATGCCTTCACCGGCAACACACGAAGAGCAGCTGGATCCTGAGTATGTGCGAGCCAAAACTATGCAGTGGGCAACCGAAGAGCAGGTCGATCGTCAGCCATCTCCAAAGAGTCCGACAACGGCGAGGGATCCGCACAAGATACGTGAGGACTTCCGATCAGACAATCGATCCACTCAGAACGAACGTACTGATTTGACAGAACTGGATTTCGATTGGACCACCGATACTGGGGTAGAATTCGAGGATGTGGGTGGGATGGAAGAATTGAAAACAGAATTGAAGCGGGACGTGATGATCCCGCTCACAACACAGAGAAAAAAAGCGGAAGCACTCGGGATTAGTCCGTCGAACATTATCTTCCACGGGCCGCCTGGAACGGGGAAGACATTCCTGGCGAAGGCCTTGGCCACAGAAATCGGACTCCCATTTGTGAAATTGAGTGGGGGCGACGTACAGAGCAAGTGGATTAACGAGTCGTCGCAGAAGGTGAAAGCGCTCTTCGAGGAAGCAAAAGCCGTTGCTGAAGAGGCTGGGGGAGCCGTGGTGTTCTTTGACGAGTTAGATTCAGTCCTGAAGGATCGCGGTGCTGGCCAGGCACACGAAGAGGACACGAAGGTTGTGAACGAATTCTTGAACCGGTTAGAAAACACGGGGAAACACAATATCGTGTTCATCGGTTCCACGAACCGGTTGGAGTCTCTGGACGAGGCGGGGATCCGATCCGGCAGGATCGACAAGAAGATCCATATCGGGATTCCAGGTTGTGACGCGCGCGCTTCTATCCTGCAAGCACAGCTGGCCGACCGACCCCACCGTCTGTCGGAAGACCAGATTAGAACGATTGCTGAACGAACGAATGAGATGACTGCCGCGGACCTAGCCAGTCTCGTTGACGATGCGGCCCGAAACAGCCTGTTTCGCAAAGGTGAGGCCAAGATTACCGAAGAAGATGTACAACAGGCGTTAATTGACTGACTTATATAGGGTCGCTATAGTCGTACTGCCAGCACACGTCCCCGACTCTGAATCCGTGTCTTATTATTCGGCCCCTCGGATCAATCCCTCTCTGTCTGTAGGGTTTGAGCACTATGTCTACTCTCGCATATGTCTACTAGTCGGTGATACATTAGAAGACGAATCGTCGGGATGGCTATTCGATTTGGTTTGAGGGGATTCAGGGTGGATTTCGTCTTGCTTCAACAGAACGGCGAGTACTCCACCTAGATATGTTGCATTGAGGATAGTAAGTGCACCAACAGCAACAGCGATCTCTGAGTTTAGCCTTATCGAGGATACAATGGGTATGTTAAGTGGGACATTGAATGCACCCGATACGATCATAAATATCACTGGTGAAAGGAATGCAATGACGTAGCGGGTCCCATCCGGTGCGTGCAACAACAACCGAATACATCGGTAGGGAAGATGGAAAACCTCGTACAATCCGTACAATAAAAAGAGGGCAACTACCAGGCCGAAGATAATTCCAACTACACCATTAGCTTCTGGGAACAGATCGAACTGTGCCATTATAAATATGCTATTGATGGCGATGAGTGCCCAGACACTTCTCCCAGTGAACGAGAGTTTGTCGTCAGTGCCATCTAAGAATGCTTCCATCTTCTCAGTCGGGTATGGGCCGATCAATGTGAATAGCCAGCCAATAAGAATCGCTGCAAGCGGAACAGTAACAGGGGGAAACACAACGAGGACCGGACGAACAAGTCCATAGACGAAGTTCCATACGATCGAGAGAATTGCCGTCATAGCCCATACAATCCCGGCGAGCGCCGCGATAATCGCGCCAATAATGACAAAGACAGCAATCCCATCGCTATCCCCACCATCACCATCGCCACTTGACATCCACTGATATGCTATGTACTTTTCAAATAACCCCATTTTATGAGTCCATAACGTGTATGATTATCCCTATATCTTTGGGAGAGTATTTTAGAGATCGAATTCCAGTCAGCACCTTCCAACCAAGAAGAGTGAGCTAGTTCAGGGACCCTGTAGTTCTATAGTAGAATCTGGAAGTCTTTGTGGTAGCGTCCCCGAAAATTGGCGTGTTTTGTTGCCTCTCGAAGAACTGGCGAGAGGTGTGAGTAGACACTTCTGGAAATTACTATAGGCGTGGCTACGACGAGTCTACCTAGTTGAGAGTAGTGCTACCAGAGAGGGTATCCGGCGTAATTCCTATCTCGCTGGCTCCGTTGCCGATGGATATGTCCGACCCACCGTTGAACGTGCCATATTGGGCGTCGATGTACCGCGTCTACGAGGAAGATAACGAGCAGTACCTACAGGCGTTGGCTGAGCCTGATCTCGTTGAACGAGCGCGTCAACTGTGGAAATGGAAGGATCTGAGCCGACGGATTGCGTTCACAGATATAGCTCCAGTCATTTCGCAGCTCGATATGGATCGATACGTAGAGCAACGACCGTCAACGGCTGTGCGAAACGTTAGTGATCGGCTTCGTGACGAAGGGATTATTTCGGGGTCTGGACTCGTGACGCCGTCGTTTCTGCTTCATCTTGCGGCGAGCGGGCCGAATGCATCCTCGGCGACATTCCCGATCTATGACCGTCGTGTGTGGAATGCCTACGCGTATCTCTGGGGGATTCGAGAGCGTGGTGAGCGATTGTATCGCGCTGCCAGTCAAAGCCCAGACCAATACGGTGAATTTTGTCAGGCGTTCCGCGAAAGCTGCCCAGATGGTGATCCACGCCGGTATGAACAGGCACTCTTCATGCTTGGTGGGTTCATTATGGATCTCGGGACAGGCGAAAAGCCAACAGCGGTAGAGACAATTGACCGTGTTCTTTCGGAGCAAGAACAGGCTATCGAACAAATGCAGGACCGAACCGGGCATGCGATGGTGGACGTTGGGGCTGTCCGTACTCAGTAAGTTTCGGGGACTACGCGAACCTTAGGTTCCTTAGGTTCACGAGGAACAGCAGGCGACCCAGGTACGATAGGTGTCTGTGTTACGCAAGCCAGATGAGGCAGTATATACGCGCCAGGAACACCCAGTCCAGTAGGCGCTCAGCGTTCCTGTGGAACCAGAACTGAACAAGGAACGTGCGTTACCTGTACAACTTGGTGGGGCTGTGGGACTGTGAATACCTGAGATGCTTACAGTGTGTCAGAACCACCAGGCAGACCAAGCCCCGCAGTCTCGATAGCCGCAAAAGTAAGTGATTGCGGCTATGAACAGATGAGGGTCGAAACCAGTATCAGCCGGTGGATGACCGCTGTAGTGGCCTACTATGATGTTAGCAAGTGAAGCTGCTAGTACCCCCAGCAGCGTAGACTGTACTCCATATGCCAGCCAACCAGCGCGGTCACATCTACCGCGCGTCTGTGGCTTGGAGAGAGTCAGCGACCACTACACTGGGAACCTGGTATAGACCACGATCGTCCCGAACGATACTTCGACTCACAGGGCTGCCGAATATATCTCGAAATAGTGATACAAGATGCAAAAGCCGGGAACCAATATGGCGCTTGAATAGGTCCCGCCAACCGGCGGCAAAAACATTTATCACCCAGATTGAATATCGCACACCCATCTATTACTACACACACCTACGGAAAATCACGGGGGTAATAGAACTGTGCGAGAGGAAAATAACAGATTTTAATATCTCCTTGTTGTTTCTAAAGCCCTTAGAAACACTAAGCTATTTTCCTGCCTATCTAACATAATTTTGATAGGTGGGGTGAATTCATAATAAATTCAATAAGGAAATCAGAAAATCGCCGGATAGAAGCAGGCCAGAATTTTCTGAAATCGTAGAATACACGGTAGTTGTGGAGACCCGATTTGACCTATGCGATAGCCTCGTTATAAATTCAATATGAATTCACGGAAATTGCAAGCAAGCGAGCGTCCCTCGTTTTGCTAGAAAAACGGTACGAATTCCCGAAAATTCACAGACAGAAGTGGAATTACATCAACAATCACGATAGCGCCCGATCAACCCGCAATAATAGTTAGTATACAAACCTAACTAGGTGTTGATGAGACGTGGAAATCACCTCGTTGCAAATAGCATACGAAAAACCAAAAACCACGAGACGACAGAAGTCGGGTCGATATTGTAAATAACATAGGGAATGTATGAAATCGTTGTACAGCGCCGCTCGTTGTAAATAACATCAGAATTGTATGAGAAGGAATCAAGAAAAGTTTGGACATATTTAGTATAATAAAATTAATAAAGTCTCTTACTATCGGAGAAGCAGCGTTTGAGTGCCATATCAAGTATCACTAAATTCTGATAAATCTCACGTGTAGCACCTCTACGAACGCCTGCTGATTACAGACTCGAACCCCTCTTTGCTAACAAAATGGGCGGTTCTCATTGGACCCGCAGATCTTGATGAAGTCGCCGACAGGCTCGGCGAACAGGGCTATCGATCCCGCGAGGAGTGATTTTCCAAGACAAACGCTTATGGTTTCGAGTTACGTAACTCTACACAATGAGCTACGAGACAGAGCATGTGCGGAATGTAGGCGACGGCATACAGGCGATTACTGGCGTCCCGACGTTTACGGAGTTACTCACAAATTCGGCTCTCGCTGGCATCTATACAGCGATTCGTCGCTCACCAGGCATTACTGCGCCCGACCTCGTCGAGACGGCAGATGTCTCGAAAAAGACGGTCTACGAGTACCTACACAGATTAGAACAGGCGGGCCTCATCACTGAAACGGGAGATGAAACCAGTCCCAGCCCGTACGAAGCTGAGGACTTCGAGTTACAACTCACAATTCGAGGCGTTGAAGTGTCGATCACTCCTGAGCTCGTCGCTGTCGTCGCACACGCTGACGAATATCCAATCATCGCCCGGGTGCGCGACGACCACGGACTCGTGACCTTCGCCCTCGCTCACGATCTCATTAAATCCCATAGCGAGGGCGACATCACTGTCCGGCAAATTGCTAGCCTCACTAACCTCTCACACGGAACTACATACGATCTTCTGGAAGCGCTCTATGCAATCCATGACCTCGGTGATGCCGACTCCAGTCCAACTACGTACACGCCAGCTGACGTGGTGGACGAAGACGACGACCTACTGACGGAATTGACTGACCAGCAGTGAATGTACACGGCAAATATCGTAGATACGGTGATTTTTCGCAGTCTGGGGCAATCTTCGAGTCCACACGTCCAGTCGCTCAAGGACGCGGTTGAACAGGCTGGAACAGAACTGTGGGTTCCATCGCCCATTTACCGTGAACTGACGGACTACGGGGCGGAGCCGCCGGTGAATCCCTATCTTGATGACGGCGTTGAAGACGGATGGATTCGGGTTGCGATACCACTCGTTGGGAATCGAGATGATGCGTTTGAATCAGTCACTAATCCAGTCGAACAGGCGCAACATCTTACAGACGAATTCCTGAACCAGCAGAGCAAGTATCCAGTAACGAATAACTGGCGGGACGCGTCGGTAGTTGCGTTAGCGGTCCGGTTGTTTGAGCAGAACGCTCGAATCCGTGTTATCACTCACACAGCGGATGAACGATTAGCACGAGCGTGTGCCCGGATCCCACCTGAATTCGGCTACTACGAGATCGAATCCCGGTACTACAACCCACCTCAGACAGCGAAGCACGAATTTCCAACCGTTGAGGCACTTACGTGGAGTAATCAGTAGCGATCGCTGTACGCCATCACAATCGACACCCTGCTGGTTCAATAAGCCATTAGCCGGTTCTGACGCTACTGAAGCCAGCGAGTACGCTACTCCTGATCCGGAACGAACGACTGGACCTGTAGAGCCATCCCTGACCTCAGCGTGACTGGTATCCGTAGTTGGTAGGTACCCGGACTGGTGACGTGGATGAATCGGGTCTCCGGGACGGTTCGTAAACTCCCACGTATAGATACTATTACGTGCTAGTTGACGAAGATTCTCGTCGTCGTCAAGTTCTTCCAGTTCGACAGGGTCGAGGTCTACAGGCGGAACAGGCCGAGTGCCTTGGGGCTTGACCCCGAGGCGGTTCACCGCATCGCCTTCTGATAGTCTACTGCTATCTGTTCATCGTCATCCTCAACATATTCCATCGTCTGCTCAATACGAGCATGACCGGCGATTCTTCTCACCTGGTGAAGACCCAATGACTCACAATCGTTCACCCAGTGTGAAATCGCAGATCGCCGGATACGATGGGTGGTTACAAACCACTCTTTGACTTCGTCATCTGGATCAGGATTAGGCGGGCGTAGCGGTCGCTGGACCTCTGCGTTCCGAGCTGCTTTCTTGACGACATCATTGATCTGTGGACCAGACATCTCATCGTTATGAGTTGTGACGAGGATATTCCCAGAATCCGGCTTAGCTTCTGCCGAAAATGCGTGCCGGATTCTTTCACACCACCGTTTTAACTGGAACCTGAACTCCTCTGGGAAGTACACATCGCGCCGAATCAATCCGCTGTTTTCTTTCACGCTTAATTTTGCGCTCCTAACATCAATACTGCATTCTTCCCAGTCGATATTCTCAATCTTTAGGCGCGACAGTTCCACACTACGACATCCGGTATACCAGTTTAACCGGACGGCGATCTCGTTTCGAAGCTTTGCTTGAGGCGTTTTCCCCGGGACGGCATCAAACAGAGACTCCACCTGTTCCGGCTTGAGTGCTAGAACCTCACTCGTACCTTCCCGCAATTCATCACTATTGCTCGCAGTGAGGTCATGCTGGATCTTGTACTCGGCTTTATTTTCATAGATGTTATAATCATCCTTCAGATCAATCGTATTACTATCCTCACAAGGATGTCCATTAACGAGCTCAAGCTGATCGTCTCTGGCGTCATTCGCAACGATGCTGTAAAACGATTGTACTGACCGATAGTACGAACCAACAGTCGTATCGGCCAGATTAGAATTCAATTGGATATACCCTCTGACATCCTCGGTAGTGGCAGCAAGGGGGTCGATGTCGTTCGATTCGCAGAAGGCTAACCAGTATCGTACTTCACGCCGACGTGTATTGACCGTCGAATCCTTTGTCCGGTCTTTTTGCTCCCGTAAGCTTTCGAGGTAACGTCCGAGTAGCTCTTCCATTTCCCCCGAAATCTGTTTATCTGCGGGACTCGCGTACTGGCCTTTGTCGTTTCTCATAGTCGCATCCAGTGACGGGTACCATCAATGATTGCGCTGTGCACGTTCTCTGTCGTGTTGTTTTCGAGATAGCAGAGTGCCTCTTTGACGAGGTATGTTGGCTCCCTTATTTCGGATGAGAACCTTTGAGCACTCCCGTCAATAGAGAGATGGGAGATTTCTTGGCGTGCTTCCATTATGTACAAAATAAATTCTCGTGGACTTCGTTCACCAATCCCACCCATACCTTCGAGTACATCGTTGGGAATATCATTAGGGTATGTAGGAAGGCGGGGGAGAAGATCCATAGCGAGTTCTTCTATGTCTTCGTCCTCTCCCTCGTCTGCTTGAGCCACAGAGATCGTATCGATCTTGTTTTCAACAGAGGTCACGGAGCGTTGGAGATCATCGATTTGATCCAGAAGTGGTGAGAGATCAACGTCGGCCTGGCCAGTATTCCCAGAGAGATTATTGATCGCTTTCTTTGGGATATACTCGTTATTAATCTCCCTGTCGACCGCACGACGAACGAGTGATGAAAGGTTTTCATCATCATTCAAACTGTCCAGCCACTCCTCTTTCTTACTGGAAGTGACTCTCACGTTGAGTTTGACCTTCTTGTGAGCCCCATCTGGCATACCGGCGGCTACACGGACTCACTAAATAAACGCTGGGGACACATTGTGGTCCCTATTCGCCGAACATCTGGCGCATCATCGGGTGCATCTCCATCAGCTGCTCCTCCGCGATCTCCTCGTACAGCTTGTACGTGATGGAGACCGCGAGCAGCAGCCCGGTTCCGGAGACCTGGCCGATGGTGCCGAGCAGGTTCGCCATGACGGCGAGCAGCCCGACGAGGGCGCCGCCGATGACGGTCACCTGCGGGATGTACCGTTCCATGACCTTCTCGACGACCTGCGGGTTCCGGCGGAATCCGGGGATCTGCATCCCGGAGTTCTGGATCTGCTTCGCCGTCGCCTCCGGGCCCATGCCGGTGGTTTCGACCCAGAAGATGGCGAATATCGCTCCGCCGACGACCATGAAGGTGAGGTCGATGAGCAGTCGAACCGCGATCATCCACGGCTCGACCGACGCCGGAATCTCACCGAGGAACCACATCCAGTCCGTGCGAGCCTGGATCGGGTTCAGGTAGTAGAACAGCCCGGAGATGGGCTGGCCCTGATCGCTGTACACGCCGAGCCACCCCGGCATCCCCGCCCACTGCGAGGAGAGGAGCTGGCCGACGAACTGGATGTTCGCCTGCAGCGCGCGAACGAGGATCATCGGCAGGACGGACGCGTAGATGAGCTTCACCGGGAAGCGTCCGCGAGCGCCCTTCACCCGCGCGTGTGACAGCGGGATCTCGACGCGGACCGACTCCGCGTACACGACGATCCCGAAGATGAACAGCGTGGTGAAAAGCGCCAAGATGTTCCCCGGATCGAACAGCAGGTTCTGGAGCCCCTCCGCCGTGAACGGCGAGAGCGACACCGGCACGTCACCGACGATGATGCCGTACCAGCTCGCGAAGAACCCGGACGCGCCGAGCGCCGAGAAGCTGAAGAACCCGCCGA
Organism: Halorubrum persicum; assembly: GCF_002727125.1. Lineage (GTDB taxonomy): Archaea > Halobacteriota > Halobacteria > Halobacteriales > Haloferacaceae > Halorubrum > Halorubrum persicum. The sequence goes on along the minus strand of NZ_NHOA01000008.1, from coordinate 63,084 downwards.
CGATCTGCTGGCTCACGGCCGCGATGATGAACAGCCCGACACCGGAGCCGACGCCCCACTTGCTCACGATCTCGTCCATGAACAGAAGGAGGACGCCGCCGATGAAGATCTGCACGAAGATCAGCGCTTCGACGCCGAACGCCCCGATGCCGAGCGCCTGCGCGACGGCCGGATCCTCGGGGAGGAACTCACCGGTGAACACCATCGGCGCTGCCGTCAGCGCCGTGACGATGACCACCAGCAGCTTCTGGAGGCCCTGGTAGAGGACCTGGTCGCGCGGGTCGTCGGTGTCGAGTCCGAGCAGGTTCGCACCGCCCAACAGCTGGAGGACGATGGACGCCGTGACGATTGGCCCGATACCGACCTGCAACAACGAACCGGACGACCCGGCGAGCACCGATCGGAACTGCCCGAAGAAGTCAGACCCCTGGCCCACTGCCAACCCGTACGGGTTGATGTTGGTCAGGAAGAAGTAGACGACCAGGATGCCGGCCGTCCACATGAGCTTCCGTTTGAACGGAACGTGACCTGTGGGTCGCTCCACGACGGGCATCCGCGTGAGCAGCGGTTCAGCGACCTCCTTCCAACTCATTGGTTACGCCTCGTCGTCCTCGTCGTCGGAAGTGTTTTCCGGTTCGTCAGCGGCCTCCTCGGCGCGCTCGGAGAGCGTCGCCTCGCCGCCGGCCTCCTCGATGAGTTCGACCGCGCCGGCGGTGAACGCATCGGCCGTGACGCGGAGCTCACTCCGAACCTGACCGCCACCGAGCACCTTCACGACGTCTGCCTCGTGACCGTCCTCGACGACGTCGCGCGCGTCGATGACGTACGCGTCGCCGTCTTCCTCGGCGAGGTCGTCCGCGGCGTACAGCGCCGCGTCCTCGTCGAGCTTCTGGACCTTCACTTCGAGGACCTCGGTCTGCGTCCCCTCGGGTCGCTTGAAGCCGTACTTCCCGAGCGGCGGGTAGTTGTGGTACTCGTGTTTCGCGCGGCCGGCCGCACCGCGACCGCCGCGGTGACCGGCGCCGCGCCGGTTCTTGTGCGTTCCGCCGCCGTGCGTTCGGGAGCCGCGCTGTCGACGTTTCTTGCTCGTCATCGCATCGCCTCCAGGAGACCGTCGATCTCCTCAGTGCTGTGTTTTCCGAGTTCGCCGCCCTCGATCACGGGGTGCTTGATTCCCTCGTGACCGCCGCGGGGGGCGTGGAGCCGGAGCGTCGGCGAGAGGCCCTGATCGCGCAGGGTCGTCTCCTCGTCGACGAGCGCCTCGGCCAGCGCCTCGAGATCGGCGTAGTCGGTGTTGTCGTCGATCCACTCGTCGTCGATGTCGGCCGAGCCCTCCAAGGGCTCGCCGCGTCGCGCGATAGTGGACGCGACCGCCTCGACGCTCGGTTCCCCGAACGCCACGACGTCGTTCACCTTGGTGATCATGCCGCGGTACGACTCCGTCTCGGGGACGAACGTCGCGTGGTTGACGCGCCCGATGTTCAGCATGTCGAGGGTGTCCTCGACGCCGTACTCGAGATTCACGTCGCCGCGGAGCTGCACGATCGCTTGCATCACTCGCTCACCTCGTCGTAGTGGACTTCACGCGCGTGCTGCGGAGTGCGGGACTGCGCCGCGTTCTCCAGCGCGTTGAACGTCGCCTTCGCGAGGTTCACGGTCGTGCGGGTGTTGCCGTCGGAGTTCGTCCAGGCGTCCTCGACGCCGGCGAGCTCCAGGATGTTCCGGACCGTCTCCGCCGCGGCCAGCCCGAGCCCCTGCGGGGCGGGCTGGATCTCGACGGTGACGGAGCCGGCCTTCCCCTCGGCCTTGCGGGTGAGGGAGTTCGTGCCGCCGGGCTGGTCCTCCCAGGACCCGGAGCCACGGTCGACCTTGATGATGTTCAGCTTCGCCACGTCGATCGCCTTCTGGATGGCGCCGCCGACCTGGTCGTCCCGGGCCTGCGCGTAGCCGAGGTAGCCGTCGCGGTTGCCCACGGCGACCACGCAGCGGAACTTCACGCGGCGGCCGGAGTCGGTCATGCGCTGGACCATGTTGATGTCCAGCACCTCGTCTTCCAGCCCCGGGAGGAGCTGGTCGACGATCTCGGCCTCCTTCATGGGGAGACCGGAGTCGAGCGCCTGTTCCATCGACGAGATGTCGCCGTCCTGTACCTTGCGGCCGAGTCGCGTCCGCGGTTCCCAGCCGTCGTTGTGTCTACTCATGGTCCTCCTGGATTGTGGCGAGCACGTCGTCGAAGTGCTCGGGTAAGTCGGCGGCGTCGAAATCGCCGCTGTACAGCGGCTCGTCGAGCTGCTCGGCGTACGCGGCGATGTGCTCGCCGCGCGTGCGCGACCAGTCGGCCAGCACGTCGTCGTTGTGCGGGATCTCGAGGCCGGCGTCGATCGCTCCTTCCTGTACTGCGAACGTCTTGTTGCCGGGCGTCGCCGTGTTGAGCCCGATGTCGAGGACGGCCTCGTCGAGGCCGGCGTCGACGGCGCGGGCGCCCGCGAGGTAACCGGTGAGGTACGCGCTGGGGAGGTTGCCCGTGGGGGCGTCCCAGCCGTACTCGCCGAGCTCCTCGCTGGAGGCGGCCGCGTGGGTCTCGTCGCCGTCGGATCCGGGAGTGACCAGCTGCGCCCTGACGTGAGCGTTGCTCACCCGAGCGACCAGGCGAGGCTTGCCCGATTTCAGCAGGCGCAACCTCTGGTGGTAGTCCGTCCGGACCTCGCGGCGGCGCCGCATCGGCACCTTGTATCGTGGTCCTGTCGCCATTAGTCCGTCACCTCGTAACCGTACTGCGTCTGGATGTACGCCTCCAGCCGCGCGACGTCCTCGAAGTCGCCACCGCTCGCCTTGTTGTAGAGCGTGCGGTACTCGGTGGCGTCGAGCACGTCCTCGTCGTCGCGGAGTTCCTTCAGGCGGGCGCGCTGCGCGCGGATCCGGGCCTTCCAGTCGTCCTTCGTGTTCTGTCGCGCGCCGGCCTTCCCCTTCCGGGTACCGGCGCCGGATTTGTGGCCGTACGAGCGCTTCTCGGCTCGCTCGCGGGCCTGACCGCGGGAGTTCGTCTTCGCGTCCTTCGCGCGGATGGTGCCCTGGTCGATGAGCTCGCGGACGTCCTCTCGCGTGATGGCGTCCTCGATCTCCTCCTGTGCCTCGGGGTCGAGCCAGACGCGGCCCTTGCCGACGTCGAGCTCGTCCGCTGCGAGCCGTTTCTGCGCCTTCAGATCACTCATCGTTGACCTCCACTTCGACGTAGGTCGGGTTCAGCACGCGGATGCCGCGCTCCTCCGCCTCGTCTTCGATCAGTTCGCGCTTGCGACCGCCGACCTTCGAGGCGATCCGCACCGCCTGCGTGTCGCCGTCGACGCCCTCGAGGTCGTCCGTGTTGTGCACGCGGACTTCCTCGAAGCCGCTCGGGTGCAGGTCGCGCGACGCCTTCGGCGAGCGGAACCCTGCCTCGACGACAGGGCCCTTCGCCTTCATGCGGCGACGCTGCTTGGAGAGCCCGCCGCGCGGCTTGCGCCACGACGTCGGGATGCGCTTCTTCTTGTGGTAATCCTGCCGGTTGAACTGCGGTTTCCCCTCGCGGTGCTTCTGTGCGAGCGCGCGAGCGGTCTCGTCGTCCAGTTCCGGCGTCTTGTCGGCGTGACCGCGGGGGCGAAGCTCCGTCTCGACGTCCTCGTCGGCGGCGGCCCCCTCGGCTGCCTCCTCCTCGTCCGTCTCGTCTTCGATCTCCGCGTCCGCCTCCTCGTCGACCTCCAGCCCGCCGACGTCGGCCTTGATACGCGCTGCGAGCGCGTTGCCGACGCCGTCGACCTCGGAGAGCTCCGACTGGGAGGCGGCCTTCACGTCCTCGACCGTCTCGTAGCCGGCCGCGCGAAGGGCGTCCGCCTTCGAGGGACCGACACCGCTGATGTCTTCCAGTTCTTCGGCCATTGGTTAGGCACCTCCGGTGGGTTTCTCGACGATGTACACGCCGTCCTGGAAGACGCGCGTGTCCTTGTCGGTCACCTTCGTCAGCTGTTCGATGTCGGCGGCGGTCTGCCCGACGGCCTCCTTGTCGGAGCCCGAAAGCGTGACCGTCTCGCCGTCGATCTGTACGTCCGTGTCCCCGCGGATCGGGGTGCGTCGCTGTGCTCGCTCGCCGAGGAAGTTCTCGATGACGACCTCGTCACCCTCCACGGTCACCTGCATCGGGAAGTGGGCGTAGTACACTTCCATCGTGTACTCCCAGCCGTCGGTGACGCCGTGGATCATGTTGGCGACGTGGCTCTCGAAGGTGCCAACCGTGGCGTTCGTCTTCGCGTCATCGTTCTCGGAGGCGATCGCGACGACACCGTCTTCGACCGTGACCTCGACGTCGGGGTACCAGAGGCGTCGCGTAACGCTCCCGTTGGGACCCTCGACGGTGAGTTCGAGGTGGTCGGTCTCGGCGGAGACGTCGTCCGGAATGTCAATTTCGACTCTGTTCATTGTTAGTAGACGTATGCGATCACTTGGCCGCCGATACCCGCTTCGCGGGCCTCGTAGTGGCTCATGACGCCGTGGCTCGTCGTGACGATGAGCGTCCCGTAGTCACGGGCGGGGAGGTATCGCTTCTCCCACTTCTCGAACTCGTCGGCACCCGCGGAGTAGCGGGGCTTGACGGCGCCACACTCGTTGATCGCTCCTTTCAGTTCGACCTCGAACTTCCCGGCTTTCCCGTCGTCGACGTACTCGAAGCCGTCGACGTACCCGCGGTCGTAGAGGACCTCGAGGACGGAGCCGATGATGTTGGAGGCGGGCTCAACCGTGTACGACAGGTGGCCAACGCTCTCGGCGTTGTCCATGCCGGCCAGTGCGTTGGTGAATGGATCGTTTCCCGTCATGATCAGCTGTACTTCTCGAATCCCATATCTCGGGCGACCTCGCGGAAACACTGCCGGCAGAGGTTAATGTCGTACTTGCCGACGAGCCCCTGCTCGCGGTCGCACCGCCGGCAGGTGTGCCGGGAGTCGGTGCGTTTCGACGCGTGCTCGCCCGTGTCGTTGTTCGCTTCGCTCATTCCGTTACCTCAACGTCGAAGTTCGTTTCGAGGAACGCGGCCGCGTCCTCGGCGGTCATCCGGTGTTTCGCGGGGATCGACGCCGTCGCCTTGTCCCGCTTCGACACGCGGTAGCCGGGACGGACGATCGTCGTCGTCACGTCGAGGCCGTAGATGCCGATGCTCGGGTCGTACTCCTGGCTCGGGAAGTCGGTGTGGTCTTCGACCCCGAAGCTCAGGTTGCCGGTGTCGTCGAACTGTCTCTGCGAGACGTCGACGATGTCGAGTGCGGTCGCGAGGAACTCGTGTGCGTCCTCGTCCCGCAGCGTCACCTTGACGCCGATCGGGTCGCCCTTGCGGATCCCGAACTCGGCGATGGTGCGCTTCGAAGTGGTCCGGACCGACTGCTGGCCCGTGATCGCTTCGATGATCTCCTCGGCGTCCGCGAGCGGCTCACCGCCCTGACCGACGCCCATGTGGACGACGACCTTCTCCAGGTACGGCTCGCGCATCTCGTGGGGGGCGCTCTCGGATTCACTCATCCGAATCACCCGCCTCGTCGGCGTCGTCGCCGGTGAAGTTCTCGTCGATGACGACGAGGTACTCCTCGACCGTCTCGTAGCCGTCCTCGTCGTCGCCGACGAAGACCGTGTTCGAGCCGGAGCCGAGCGTCACGTCGATGTCGGCCACTTCGCCGATACGGCCGGCGTGCTGACCGGCGACGGCGGTGACCAGGGCGCCCTCTTCGTACTCGAAGTGGGCGACGATCTCCTTCGACTCGTTGTCGACGACGATCGAGTCCTTCGTGTCGTACTCGGTGTCGGCGTCCACGAGGACGTTGGTCCCGTCGTGGAGCGTCAGCTGCGCGTCGCCACCGGGGACGACGGACTTGTTCGTGATCTTTCCGAGTCGGCTACCGGCGGCCTCCTCGTCGACGGGAGTCAGCGCGAGCCGACCGCCCTCGTCGGGGAAGACGCGGAAGAACTCCCCGCGCTCGGGGAACGCCAGGATGTCGAACATCCCGATCGGACGCTGCTCGTCCGAGACGGCGTCCCCGTTGACGAGGACCGAGTCGTTGTTCAGCGCGTAGCGCGCCTCCTTCGTCGAGTCGACGTAGCCGAGCACGTCCCGCAGCAGGACGACGAGCGGAACGCCCGCCTCACCGTGCGGGCCGGCGCCGGCCTTGACGGTGAACGTGTTCGTCTTCCGCTCGACCGGCCAGGAGTTCGGTACTGCCAGTCGCTTCTGATGTCGCGTCATTCGTTATCCTCCTGGAGCCGCGCCTCCCGGCGCTCGTCTTCCAGGTCCAGCTCGGTCACCCGAACGTTGCTCGCCGGGATGGGGCGGGGAGCCTCTTCCCCGTCCGCCTTCGCGACGGTGACGTCCTCGACGGTGATCCGTTCTGCGGACAGGTCGACCGAGATGACCTCGGCCTCCGTGCCGGCCGCGTCGCCGCGAAGCACCTCGACGGTGTCTCCGGCGTTGACGCGGACGTTCCGCTGGCCGTACTCCTCGCGGAGGTCGTCCGTGAGGGTGGCCCGGACCTGGTTCTGCCGCTCGTGGAGCGGCGCGGTCTCCGACCGTTTTCGCTGTTTGCGTGGCTGTTTCGTCATGATTAGACGATCATCGTCGCGGTCGAGGCGATGCTCCCGAAGCGTTCGGCGACCTCGCGGGCGACGGGGCCTTTGATCTCCGTGCCCCGCGGCTCCTCGAGGTCGTCGATGATGACGGCCGCGTTGTCCTCGAACTTCACGCGCGTGCCGTTCGGACGGCGGATCGGCTTGCGCTGGCGGACGACGACCGCCTCCAGCACCTGCCGCCGCATCTCCGGGGTCCCTTTGGTGACCGAGACGGTCACCTTGTCGCCGATACCTGCCTTCGGGTGGCGATTCTTCGTGCCGGAGTAGCCCGACACGGAGATCACCTTCAGCTCACGGGCGCCGGTGTTGTCGGCGCACGTGATGAGCGAGCCCTTCGAGAGCCCCTGCGTGACGTCGGCCTTGAGCGCCTCCATCACAGATCACCCGACAGGTTCTCGACGACGACGTGGGACTTCGTCTTCGAGAGCGGTCGCGTCTCCGCGATTTTCACTTCGTCACCGACTTCGAGCGAGTCGAGCACGCCCGGCACGTGGGCCGGAATGCGCGACCGACGCTTCATGTACCGATCGTATTTCGGTACGAACACGTCGTACTCTCGCTCGACGATGACGGTCTTTTCCATATCCGTCGACACGACCGTTCCCTCACGGGTCTGGCCGCGGACGGAGAGCTGCCCGTGGAACGGGCACTTCTCGTAGTCGTAATCCTCCGGGTTGTCTGGCTCCGGAGGCGTGGGTACGTCGATTCCTATCGCCATTGTGTGACACCTTGTTCGGTGCGTTCGGCGGGCCGATGCCGTAACCGCTCGCCATCCACCGTCGCGTAGACCGCGTCTTTGCACTCGCCGCGGTGGCTCGCCGGACCCGCGTCGTCACCGGTGACGACGCTTGTGGATCCGGACGGGCCAGACTGACGGGGGCGGACCCCCGTAGTATCCGACCCGAGTTGGGACGCGGACCCCGACGACTGACCGTCGTCGGCGGCTTCATCTGTGCGGGCGGTCGGTCGATCGACGACCGCGAACTCGAACGTCGTGCCCGACTTGGGCACGCGTTTGTCCCCCGACCCCGTTCGCACCACGAGGGTGCCGAACGTCTCGGACAGCACGCGACCGGCGATGCCCACGTGGGCGTCGCTGTCGGCGTCGGCCACCCGAACCGGGAGGCCGACGAGTTCGTGCCGTACGAGTGTGTCGGGGGAGATCATCGTTATTCGTCGTCGAAGTCGCCTTCTTCCGCCTGGATCGTCTTGATCCGCGCGATCGTCTTCTTGAGCTCCTTGACGCGGCCCGGACTCTCCGGCATGCCGCCGGCGGCGCGCTGCGCCTTCGAGTTGAGCAGCTCGGTCTCGAGCTCCTCGAGCTCGACCTGACGCTCGGCCGCCGTCATGTCGCGGATCTCGTCGGTGTAGAGGATCGCCATTTATTCGTCCTCCTCGTCTTCGTCCGCGGCTTCCATCTCTGCGACGAGGTCCGCGGCTTCCGCCTCGATCTCCTCGTCGAGCTCCTCGACGTCGTCGGCGTCGACGTTCTCGTCGCCGACCGGCTCCTCGGCAGCGACGTCGGTCGCCTCCGTGGCCGTCTCCTGGGTCTCCTCGACGACCTCCTCGACGACCTCCTCGTCGATGAGATCGCTCGGGTCCTCGTCGGGAACCTCGACGTCGTCGTCGGCGCCCACGTCGGGCACCTCCTCGGGCTCCTCCTCGAGCAGCGACTCGACGCCCTCGTCGGCGTCGACGTCGACCGCCGCCTGTTCGACCTCCGGGACCTCGGCGTCCTCGCGGATGTCGAAGTCGTCCGGGAGCTGCGCGCCCGGCGGGATGATCTTCACGTTGACGCCGATCGTCCCGAGCTTCATCACCGCGACGCCCTGGCCGTGATCGACGACCTCCTCCGCGGGCTCACCGTTGTGCTTGATGTAGCCGCGGTTGAACTTCTCGACGCGCGAACGCGCGCCAGTGACCTTCCCGCTCAGGACGATCTCGGCGCCCAGCGCGCCCGCGTCCATGATCCGGTCGATCGTCGTGTGTCCGGCCTTCCGGAAGTACCAGCCGCGCTCCAGCGCGTTCGCGAGACGGTCCGCGACGATCTGAGCGTTCAGGTCGGGCTCGTCGACCTCCTGAACGTCGATCTGCGGGTCGTCCATGTCGAAGCGGTCCTCGAGCTCGGTGGTGATCTTGCGGATGTTCTTCCCGCCCTTCCCGATCACCATGCCGGGCTTTTCGGCCTTCAGGACGATCTGCGTGCCCATCGGCGTCTGGGCGACATCCATGCCGCCGTAGCCGGCGCGGCCGAGCTCGTCCGCGAAGAACTCGTTGATCTGTGAACGGCGCAGGCCGTCCTCGATGAATTGGTGTTCGTCAGCCATTATTCGTCAGCCTCCGGCTCTTCGATGATGAGCTCGACGTCGGCGAGGGTGGTGTTCCACCCGGTGGCACCCGCGGCTCGCGGGTTCCGGCCGGGTCGTTCGCCGACCTTGTGGGGAGCGACGTGTTTGATGACCATCCCGTCGCCGTCGAACCCCTGTTCGTCCGCGTTGTGCTTGACGTTCTCCAGGAGCTTCAGGAAGTCCTTGGCGGCCTTCTCGGGGTACCGTCCCGCGTCCCAGCCGTCGATGTCGGAGCGGTGGCCCGCGCCGGCGTTGTGCTGGCGCATCGGCACCGACGTCTCCTCGTCGATGACTTCCTGGAGGAACTCCTCGGCGTCGGCGACCGTCTCGCCTTTGATCTCCCGGGAGATCTCCTTGCTGTCCTTCACGCTGATGGGCCGCTCGCGGAGCATCCCCTTGGCGGTGGTCTCCGGGTCGGCCTCGACGCTGTAGTTGATTCCCATGGGTTACTTGAGGGGCACGAACTTCGAGGACCGGGTCGCGCCGATGCCGGCCTGACCGTGTTCGACGGTGCTTCGAGTCAGGTGGAACTCGCCGAGGTAGTGACCGATCATCTCGGGTTCGACCTGCACGCGCTCGAAGCTGTGTCCGTTGTACACGGAGAAGGTGACGCCGACGAACTCCGGCAGGACCGGCATGTCGCGCAGGTGCGTCCGGATCGGGTTGTCCGCCGTCGTCTCCTTGTCGCGGCTTCGGACCGTCTCCAGCAGCTTCTGCTGTTCGGTGCCGAGTCCGCGAACGATGCTTCGCCGCTGGCGTGCGGGGAGCAGTTCCGCGACATCCTCTACGTCCATCTCCTGCAGCTCGTCGAGCGAGTGACCGCGGTAGGCGAACTCCTTGCCCTCGCGGCCGGTGCGGTAATCTGAACTCATTTGTTGCCACCTCGTCCGGTGCGCTTGGATGCGATGTCACCGACCTTGCGTCCCGGCGGGGCGTCCCGCGAGACGGACTTCGGCTGGCCGGGGTGTTGGCGACCACCGCCACCGAAGGGGTGGTCGACGGCGTTCATCGCGACGCCGCGCACGCGCGGGTATTTGGTCCCGCGCGCTTTCATCTTGTGGTGTTTGTTACCGGCCTTGACGAAGGGTTTCTCCGTCCGACCGCCGCCGGCGACCACGCCGATCGTGGCGCGGCACTGCGGGTCGAGTCGCTTCACTTCGCCGCTGGGGAGCTGGACGACCGCGACATCGCGGTCGTGGGTGAGAAGCGTCGCCGACACGCCGGAGGCGCGCGCGAACTTCCCGCCGTCCCCGCGGTTGCTCTCGACGTTACACACCGGGACGCCCTCGGGGATCTCCGCCAGCGGGAGCGTGTTCCCGGGCTTGATCTCCGCGCTCACGCCGACCTGGATCGTCTCGCCCACGCGCACGCCTTCCGGCGCGAGCACGAGTCGACGGTCGTCGTCCCCGAACTCGATCTCCGCGAGCGGAGCCGAGCGAGCGGGGTCGTGTTCGATCCCGACGATTTCGCCGGTGATCGTGTCCACGTCTTCGAGCTTCTTGTGCGACAGTTCCGCCTTGTAGCGGTGGGACGGGGCCCGGAACGTCGGGCCGCCGCGTCCACGCCGCTGTCCTTGGATTCGTCGTCCCATCTCAGAACACCCCGATGCGCGATGCGATCTCGGTTGCGTCGTCGTCCTCGGAGAGCGTGACGGTGGCCTTCTTCGCGCCCTGCGGGGTCACCTGCGTGTTCACGTCCGTGACGGAGACGTCGTACCGGTCCTGCACTTCCTCGCGGACCTCGGGCTTGGTCGCGTCGACGTCGACGAGGAACAGCAGCTTGTTCTTGAAGTCCATCTCGTTCATCGCCTGCTCGGTGACGATCGGGTGCTCGATGATGGAGTTCATCGGTCGGCCACCTCCTCGACGGCGCTCTCGGTCCACAGCGTGAGTCGACCCGGGTGCGCGCCCGGCGCGAGGTCTTCCGCGTTGACCTCCTGCGCGGTCGCGACGTCGACGCCCGACAGGTTCCGGGCGGCGCGGGACGGCTCCTCGCTGGTGACGACGAGCACGGACTTCGGTTGGCTGTACTTGCGACCGCGGGTCTTCCCGCGGCCGGCTCGGACGGAGCGACCCTCCTCGGCGCGCTCGATGTCGGCGTCGACGCCGACGGCTTCGAGCACGCCCAGGGCCTCCTGGGTCTTCTGGAGGTCCTCGAACTCGTCGCTCACGACGAGCGGCAGGTCGAGGTCCTCGTCGAACGCGTGACCGCGCTCGGCGACCAGCTCGGCGTCGGCGGTGGCCGCGATGGCCGACCGAATGGCGAACTGTCGCTCCTTGTCGTTCAGGCTCTTCGTCTGGTCCTTCTCGGCCTTCGGCGGGTGCGCGGCGCGGCCCGACACGGCGTTCGGGACGCGTCGAGCGACGTTCTCGGAGCGCGGGATGTGTGCGAGCCCGCGTCCGGAGCCGAACGACTCCGCGGGGGTTCGCAGCCCGGCGAACTCGTCGGCACCGTAGGCCTGTTTCCGGTTAGCCTGTGCGGCGGAGACCGCCCGACCGATGAGGTCCGGTCGGAACGCGGTCTCGAAGATCGCCGGCAGCTCGACGCTGCCCGCGTCCCCGCCGTCCAGGTCGTGTACTGTTGCGTTCATGGATTATCCCTGGTTGGATGCGGTGGATACGTACCGGACCTCGGGATCGAGGCGCGGCTGGTCGTTCGGCCGGATGGCCGGGCGGAACCGAAGCAGGCGCTTGTCCGGACCGGGCAGCGAGCCCTTGATGAGCGCGTAGTCGCCGTCGACCTCGCCGTAGTTGACGAAGCCGCCGTCGACGGAGGCGTCGTCGCCCTCGCCGAAGTCGATGAGGCGCTTGTTGAGCTCGGTGCGCTGGTGGTAGCCGGTCTGCCCCTGCTGGGGGACGGTGGAGCGAACGCGGGAGGGGTTCCACGGACCGAGGTTGCCGATCCGGCGCCGCCATCCCTGGCGGGCGTGCTTACCCTTCCGCTTCTGGACGCCCCAGCGTTTGACGGGACCCTGGGTCCCCTTCCCCTTCGTGATACCCGACACGTCGGTGTACTGACCCGCGCGGAAGACGTCGCCGAACTCGTGGGCGCCGCCCTCCTCGATCAGGTCGAGTCCGAAGTCGACGCGCTCCTCGAGGGAGCCGCCGCCGACTCGGGTCTCCATGATGTCGGGCTTCTTCTTGGGCACGTTCGCGAGCTCCGAGGGGACGGTGTGAGTGATGACGCGGACGTCGTCGACCGCGCCCTCGTCGAGCAGCGCGCGCAGCTCGTCGGCGTCCTCCTCGAAGGTGTCTTCCGCCGGAAGGTCGAGCGCGCGGTCGAGCTCCTCGTGGAACTCGGTCGCCCAGACCTCTTCGACCGGCTTCTTTCCGTACGGCGTCTGTTCGTAGGCGCGCAGGGCCACCGCGTACATCGGCGGCGTCTCGACGACGGTGACGGGAACGGACGTTTCCATCCCCTCACGCGGCGAGTTGGCCTCGTCGTTGACCATAACGACGTGCGTCATACCGGCCTTGTAGCCGGCGAACCCCTGCAGTGCGGGGGCTCCGTCGTCGTCGGGCCACGAGCGAATGCGCGGAACCTCTCGGTCTGCGCGGGTACGCGGGCCGTAGCCCAGCGAGCCTTTTCGTGGTCGGCTTGGTTGTGGCATGTGTTTACTCCGTGAGTGTGAGCGAGCCGAGAGTCACGAACAGAGCCTCCTCCGTCCGGACGACCTCGCTCGCCTGTGCCGGGATCGTGTTCAGCCAGAGGTCGAACCCCGGATCGGGTTCGACCGAGCGGCCGTCGGCGACGGCCGCCCGAATGCCGTCGGGCGAAAGCCCGAGCATCTCCGGAAGCCCTCGCTCGGGCGCGCCGAAGGCGACGGTGTATCCGCCGGCCTCCCGCGCGTCCGAGACGATGGTGCCGAGCCGCGGGACGGAGAGTTCCTCCCCGTGCCGCGACGTCGCGACGGCCAAGCCGTCGCCGGCGAGCGCTTCCGACAGGTCCGCTTCCACGACCTGGAAACCGTCCTCCGGCTTCCCGGTGATGCGGGCGCGGACCGGTTCTCTCGAAGAGACCCTGATGGTGACGCGCTCCCCCTGCTCGACCTCCATTCCGGAGGGCACGAGCAGGGAGATCGGGTGTTCCCGCAGCGGGGAATTGACCCGGACGCGGCCTTCAGGTCCGACCTCGGTCACGAGTCCCTGTGTTTTCGACTCTTCCCCGCTAGGGGTCGAGCCGGTCCGCCACGGCACGCGGAGCGGCGGGAGCACGCCGACGTACCGGAGTTCGTCGTGCTCCCCCCAGAGATCCTTTCGGAGCTCCGGAGGGGTCGCGGCGTACCCCAGCACGGTCCGAACGTACTCGCCGCCCCGTCGCCGCTCGCCTTCCCTGTCGGGGAAGACGACCAGTCGATCCGCCCGGAACACCGCCGCCGCACGGGCGACGTAGCCGAGTTTGCGAGTCGCCTCGCGATCGTCCTCGGCCTCCCGGACGACCGAAGACGGAATGCAGATCGTGGGTCCGTCTTCGGTACGCATCGTGGCGAGACTGTACCCCTCGATTTCGGACGGCAGCCTAAAAGGGTAGCGGTCCCGATTTCGGGCTGTGGAGCGTTCACACGGGGTCTGGCGGGGGTTTTTCGTCCGAGGATCGAGGGACGGAGTCACACGGTCGAGCGTGAGGGCCGGCGGATCCGTGCGGTCGTCACAGGCCGACTCACGTCAGAGCTTGGGGCGGATGGCTCACACCGGCGACCGGATCAAGGCGGGACGATCCGCGCGATCGGCGCGTCCCCGTCGTCGACCGCGACGTAGAGGTGTCCCGTGGCGGGCTCGACCGCGATCGCCCGGATCCGCCATCCCTGGTCGTCGAGCAGGGGATCGCGCTCGGTCACCGCGGCGTCGGGGGCGCCCGCGCCGTCGACGGTGAACCGACCGAGGTACTGCCCGGCGAGCGTCCCCGCGAACAGGTCGCCCCGCCACGCGGGGAAGGCGTCGCCGTCGTAGAAGACGGCGCCGCTCGGCGGGAAGCCGCCGGAGCCGCAGGGCCAGTAGTGGACCGGAGCGACGACGTCGCCACGCTCGCGGTGGCTCGGCGCGACCCGTTCGTCCGTTCCGTACCGGCACGCCTCGCTGGCGACCGGCCAGCCGTAGTTGCCGCCCCGCTCGACGACGTTGATCTCGTCGCCGTCCTCCTCGCCGTGCTCGCACTGCCAGATCCCCCCCGTCTCGGGACGCACCGCCATCGCCTGCGGGTTCCGGTGACCGTAGCTGTAGATCGCGTCCGCCGCCGCCGGATCGTCGACGAACGGATTGTCGGGATGAGCGTCGCCGTCGGGCGTCAGCCGGAGGGTCGAGCCGAGCTCGTTCGCCCGGTCCTGCGAGACGTGGTCGGGTCCGAACTCGGTGTCGCGCCGGTCGCCGACCGTGACGAACAGCGCGCCGTCCGAGCCGAACGTCACCCGCGAGCCGAAGTGGAGGTCGGAGTCGACGAACGGCTCCGCGACGTGGACCGCCTCGAACGCGTCGAGTGCGGGCGGCCCGGAGTCCGCGAGGGAGAGTCGCCCGCTCCCGACGTGGGTCGCCGACTCGCCGGCGTCGTTCGTCGCGGCGTACGTGAGATACACGCGCGCGTCGTCCGGGTACGCGGGATGGACCGCGACGTCGAGCAGCCCGCCCTGTCCGGCGACGTGGACCTCGGGGGCTCCCTCGACGGTCGAGCGAGAGCCGCTCTCGGGATCGACGAGCGAGAGCCGCCCGGTGCGTTCCGTGACCAGCAGTCGCCCGTCTTCGGGGAGGAACGCGAGCCCCCACGGGTTCTCGAACCCCTCCGCGACGCGCTCGACGGCGTACTCGACGTCGGCGCCGTCGTCGGGCGCGACGGGCGCGCCGTCGTCGCTGTCACCGCCGTTGCCGTCGCCGTCGGACAGGCCGTCGTCGTCGCCGCCCTCACCGAGACAGCCGGCCAGCGAGATCGCCGTCAGACCGCCGGTCGCTCGGAGCACGGTGCGCCTGTCGGCGACAGTGGGGTGACGCGTCATGGGGATCGTCTCGTGTTCGCCTTGGTCGCGGGACCGATGACGCTTCCGACGGCCGAGGCGGGGATCGGCTGCGTCGGCGACCGTCGTTCGGAACCCTTATATCTCCGACTCGGGCTATGTGCAGATGCGAAGCACGCACCGGTAGTGTAGTGGTATCACGCAACCTTGCCATGGTTGCAACCCGAGTTCAAATCTCGGCCGGTGCACTCCCTTTGGTCGTGCACCACCCTGACTCCCCGCTCGCTGCGCTCGCGTGGAGTCTCGGCCGGTGTCTTTCTCGAACGTAGTGAGAGAAATCACCGAGTGATTTGAACGCTATCAGTCGCGCGCAGCGAACGCAGTGAGCGAGCACGTCTGATTCTGAGTCCAAATCTCGGCCGGTGCACTCCCTTTGGTCGTGCGCCGCCCTGACTCCCCGCTCGCTGCGCTCGCGCGGAGTCTCGGCCGGTGCGGTTCCTAACTACGCAAGTCGACTCTGAGAGAGATCCGTGTTAGTCGCGGCCAACGTGTGGACAAATCCGGCCTCACGCGCCCACCGCACGGCACCTCACGCCTCCCCAGCCTCGTCGCGAGCGCTGACACGCGCTCGCGACTCCCTCGCACGCGCTGTTCGCGCCCGAATGGCGCTCACAGGCGCGCGCCACCGCACGCGGTTCCCCGACCGGTAGTTTCAATCGGCGATCCGCCGAACCCGTTCCCCGTGACCGTTCCAACCAAGACGCTCCCGAGCGGCGCCGAGTTGCCGGCGCTCGGACTGGGCACTTACGACCTCGGCGACCAGACGGGCGACAGCGTCCGCGCGGCGCTCGACGCCGGCTACGCGCACATCGACACCGCCGAGGGGTACCACAACGAGGCGGCGATCGGCGACGCGCTCGCGGAGTACGACCGCGACGACGTGTTCCTCACCTCGAAGGTGCTCGCGAAGAACCTCAACTACGAATCGGTGATCGCGTCGTGCGAGGCGTCGCTCGACCGGCTCGGCACCGACTACGTCGACCTGTATCTCATCCACTGGCCCAACCCCGCGATCTCGCTGCGAGAGACGCTCCGGGCGATGGCCGAGCTCCGCGAGCGGGGGCTCGTCCGCGATGTCGGCGTCTCGAACTTCAGCGCGTATCAGCTGAGCTGCGCCCACCACGTCTCGGACGTGCCGATCGCGGTCAACCAGATCGAGTTCCACCCGTGGTTCCAGCGCCCCGACCTCGTCGACTACTGCCGCGAGTCCGACACCGTGATCGAGGCGGCGGCCCCGCTCGCGCGGACGGACGTGTTCGGCGACGAGGTCGTCGCCGAGCTCGCAGAGACGTACGACAAGAGTCCGGCGCAGGTCGTCCTCCGGTGGGCGCTCGACAACGACGTGGTCGCGCTGCCGCGGTCGTCGACCCCGGAGCACGTCCGGGCCAACGCCGACCTCGACTGGGAGCTCGACGAAGCCGACCGCCGGCAGCTCGACGAGCGCGACCGCGACGAGCCGGTGTACGACACCCCGGCCCGCGACTGGACGAGCGACGTGTACGGGATCGAGCAGTAACGGTCCTCGGCGTCAGGCGGCGTCGTCGAGGGTGACCGGGCGGCCGGTCTCGGCCGACTCGTAGATTCCGTCCAGCGCGCGCACGTCCGTGAGGGCGTGCTCGCCGTCCGGGTGGAACGGCTCGTCCGCCAGCAGCTGGTGGCCGAAGTACGCGAACTCCTCTTCGATCTGGTGGACCTGATCGAAGTCCACGTCCACGCGGGTGCCCTCGCGGACGACGGCGAACCCGCGGTCCTCGCGCTCGTAAAACGCCGGATCGAGGATCAGCCTGGCCTCCATCCCGACGACCTCCAATCGGCTCGCGTGCTGGGCGTTCTGGCTCACCGAACAGAGCGCGTCGACGCCGTCCGGGAACTCCAGCCGGAAGGTGGCGTGCTCGTCGACGCCGGCGAACGCCTCGTGGCGCGTTTTGGTCCGCCCGGAGACGCGCAGCGGGTCGGCCCCGAGCACGAACCGGGTCGTGTTGAGCGGGTAGACGCCCAGGTCCATGAGCGCGCCGCCGCCGGAGAGCTCCGGATCGAGCCGCCACTGGTCGTGGTCGCCGCCGAGCTCGCCGAGCATCGTCTGCGACATCGTCGCGTGGACGTGGATCACCTCCCCGGCGACGCCCGCGTCGAGGAGCTCTCGGAGCCGCCGGACGGCGGGGTCGGTCTGCATCCGATAGCCGACCATCAGGGGAACGCCGGCGTCCCGACACGCGGCCACGAGCCGGCGGGCGCGCTCCAGCGTCGCCTCCAGCGGCTTCTCACAGAGGACCGCCTTCCCCTGCTCCGCGGCGGCCCGAACGTACTCCAGGTGGGTCGCGTTCGGCGTCGCGACGTACACCGCGTCGTACGCGTCGGCGGCGACGCCGGACCGGAACTCCTCGGGGGTGACGCCGATCAGGTCGCGCTCGGCGGTGACCGCCTCCACCGCGTCGGCGTCCACGTCGGTGACGACGGTCGCCTCGGTGTACGGCGACCGGGCGATCCCCGGCAACGCCCAGTCGCGGGCGAACCAGCCGAGGCCGACGACCGCGATCCGGACGGGATCGGTGACGGCGTCCGGATCGAGGGTCTCCCAGTCTCGGCGCGTGAACTCGTCGAGGTAGTCCGCGAAGTCGGCTTCCATGTCGGAACGTCGACGCGGGGAGGTGAAATAACCCCCGCGGCGCGGGGGGTGACAACCACCGCGCCCGGGTCACCACGGCCCGTCGTAGTTCACCCGCGGCCGGTCGGCGTCGATCCCCAGTTCTCGGAGCGCCGCGGTCGCGTTCTGGACGGGCGCGGGCGCGGGACGGTCGAGCGCGTCGGTCGTCGCCTCGGCGAACCGCACCGTCCAGTCGCCGTCGACGACGACCACGGCCCGCCGGGGGATGTCCGAGTGGCCCTCCCACGAGTCGGCGAGCAGGTCGTACGACTCCGCGACGCCCCCGTGGAAGTCGGAGGCGATCGGGAAGGGGAGGTCGAACTGGTCGGCGTACGCGAACCCCGCGTACAGCGAGTCGCCGGTGACCGCGACGACGGCGAGGTCGTCGCGGGCGTGCCAGCCCGCGTCCCGCACCGCGGCGAGGGCGGCGGTACAGGTCGGGACGAAGTTCGCGGGCGCGAAACAGCAGACGACGGCGTCGTGTCGGTCGACGAGCCGGAACAGCTCCAGCTCGGTCGCCGTTCCGCCGACGGCCGCGGGCGCGATGAAGTCGGGTGCCGTGACGCCGGTGTCGATCATGGGGTCACGTGAGCGCCGGGCGGTAAATACCCACCTGCGGAGGGCTCCGTTCCGGCGGGCTCCGGGGCAAAAATCGAGGTATGTGCCCTGAGCGCACTGTTCACGGTGGAAGAGTTTTACGTGGTGGCGACCGACGGGAGCCGTGTTCGGTTCCCACGCGGCGGCCGCACTCGCCTTCGTCGACAGCTACGGCGCCGTCGCGGTCTTCGTCGTGTTCGCGCTGGAGGGCGCCCTCGTCGGGAAGGTGCTCCCGGCGCGGACGCTGTTCGTCGCCGCGATCGTCGCTGTCGGCGTCGAGGCGGTCGCGGTGCTGCCGGTGTTCGCCGCGGCGGTGGTCGGCGCGACCGTCGGCCAGTCGGCCGTCTTCGTGGCCGTCCGTCGGTTCGGCGTCGACCCCACGTCGCTCGCGGTGGTGCCGGTTGGCGAGGGGCGGCTCGACGGCGCGGGGCGCTGGTTCGACCGGTGGGGGCTCCCGGCGGTGGCGGCCTCGAACGCGGTCCCCGGCACCCGCGGCTGGCTCGCCGTCCCGACCGCGAACGCCTCGTCCGTCTCGGCCCCGCGGTTCGCCGCGGCGTCGCTCGTCGGCTCCGCCGCGTACGTCGGCGCGCTGCTGGCGGTCGGGATCGCGGTGGCGCTCGGGTTCGGGGGCGCTCTCGGACTGCTCGGCGCCGAGATGGCGGCGCTGTAGGGGCGGACCGCTTCCCACGCGCGGCGCAAAAGAACCGTCTCGCCGGGGTCAGAGGACGGTCCCGTGTTTCTTGTCCGGCAGATCCTTCTCCACGTCCTCGTAGAACGCGAAGCGGGCGGCCAGCTCCTCCCGGAGCGTCGAGGGGGGAACGATCTCGTCGATGACGACCTCGCTCGCCATCCGGTGGATGTCGATGTCCTCGCGGTACTCCTCGCGGAGCCGCTGCTCCGTCTCGGCGCGCTCCTCGGGGTCGTCGATCTCGGCGAGCCTCCGCGCGTACACGGCGTTGATCGCGGCCTCCGGCCCCATGATCGCGATCTCGCCGGAGGGGAGCCCGATGACGCTCTCGGGGTCGTAGGCGGGCCCGCCCATCGCGTAGATCCCCGCGCCGTACGCCTTCCGGACGACGACGGTCTGTTTCGGCACCGTCGCGGAGGAGGTGGCGTAGATCATCTTCTTCCCCTTCTCCAAGATCGCGTCCGTCTCGACCTGCGAGCCGGCCATGAAGCCGGGCGTGTCACAGAGGTACAGCAGCGGGATCTCGTAGGCGTCGCAGGTCCAGATGAACTCGGCGGCCTTCTCGGCCGCGTCCGGGAAGATGGCGCCCGATCGGACCGCGGGGTCGTTGGCGACGACGCCGACGGGGCGTCCGTCGATCCGGCAGAACGCCGTGACGATCTCCTCGCCGTACCCCTCCTTCAGCTCGAACACCGACTCGGCGTCGGCGATCCGGTCGAGCAGGTCGCGCACGTCGTAGGGGCGGTTCGGCGACTCCGGGATCAGCTCGTCGATGCCGTCGGGCGAGAACTTCGGCGACTTCGTCTCGGCTCTCGGCGGTTTCTCGCCGGCTTTGTCGGGGAGGTAGCCGATCAGGTCGGCGACGAGCTCGCGGGCGTGCTCCTCGTCGCGGGCGACCAGATCCGCGGAGCCGGACTCCTCGGCGTGGACGCGGGGGCCGCCCAGCTCGTCCAGTTCGATCTCCTCGCCCGTGACCATCTTCACCATCCGCGGGGACGCGATGGCCATCGCGGACATCCCCTCCACCATCACGGTGAAGTCGGCGAAGACGGGGGTGTACGCCGCGCCGGCGATGCAGGGGCCGTACAGCACGCATATCTGCGGCACCGCCCCGGAGAGCATCGAGTGGTTGTAGTAGTACTTCCCGATCCCCTCGCGGTTGGCGAAGAAGCCGGTCTGCTGGTCGATCCGGCCGCCCGAGGAGTCCATCAGGTAGAGCACGGGGTTCCCCGTCTTGAGGGCGCGCTGCTGCATCCGGAGGAACTTCTCGACGCCCTTCGCCGCCATCGACCCCGCCTTCACGGTGAAGTCGTTGGCCATGAAATGCACGTCGCGTCCCTCGAACTCGGCCGCGCCGGTGAGGAGGCCGTCGCCGGGGAGGCGGTCGCCGCTCTCCCCGTCGCCCTCGCCGTCCTCGTCCGCCCCTCCACGGCCCGCTCGTCCCGGCGCGTTCGGGTGCCAGTCGTCGAACGCGGCGAACTTCCCGTCCTCGAAGTGGACCCCGGCCGGGCCGCCGTCAGACGCGCCCGCGTCGCCAGCGCCGCGCGTCCCGCCCTCGCCGCCGAACCAGAGGTCGAGGCGGTCGCGGACGAACAGCTTCCCCTGCTCGGGGAGCCGGTCGCGGTACTTCTCGGGGCCGCCCTCGAGGATGTCGTCGATCTCGGCCCGAAGGGCGCGCTCGCGGTCCGTGGGACCGAGGTCGTCGTCGAGCGGGTACTCGACCTCGGGGGGTGACGCGCTCGCCGCGGGCTCCGCGCTCTCCCCGACGTGGACGTCGACGTCGACGCCGAGGTGTTCGGCGAGGGATTTCGCGATCGCCTCGGCCTCCTCCGGCGTCGCCGCCGCGCCGACGTGGACATTCATGCGCGCAAGATTTGCGGACAATCGTAAACAGTTTTCCATGCAACTCCGGCCAGCGCGGGGAGTCGGGTGCAGAAGGGACCGCGGGCCGCCCGACTCAGTCCAGCGCCGTCTCCAGCCGGTCGACCAGCTCCCCGTTGCCGACGTAGAGGGGAACGCGGTCGTGGACGCCCTCGGGCTCGATGTCGAGGATGTCGGTGTCGCCGTCGGTCGCGGCCCCGCCCGCCTGCTCGACGATGTAGGCGATGGGGTTCGCCTCGAAGGAGAGCCGGAGTTTCCCCTCGGGCGCGTCGACGAGGGCGGGATAGGCGAAGATCCCGCCGTAGGTGAGCACCTGGTTCACGTCGCCGACCATGGCGCCGCCGTACCGGAGCTTCAGCTCGTCTTCGATCTCGCGGGCGAAGGCTGTGAACGCGTCGGGCCAGTCGGGGACGCGCCCGCCGAACCCGTAGACGAGCGGGTCGTCGGGGAGCCGCAGGTCATCCTCGACGACGGAGCGGGAGACCGACCCGTCGTCGGCCTCGACGACCTCCTCGCGAACGCCGGAGTCGTCGGCGACGACCATCGTCGTGATCGGGCCGTAGAGCACGTACCCGGCGGCGACGAGGTCGCGCCCGGTCGCGGGGAGCGGGGCGTCGTAGACGCCGACCACGGTGCCCATCGCGTTGTTCGACCGGAGGTTCGAGGAGCCGTCGAGGGGGTCGATCGCGACGGCGTACGCGTCGCCGTCGCCGCTGCCGACCGCGCCGCCCGCGTCGACCGCCGCCTCCCGCTCCTCGCTGACGAACGAGCCGACGCCGTCGACCGCGGTCAACGCGTCGCCGAGCAGCTCGTCGGCGTACAGGTCGCCGGCCATCACGCTCTCGCCGGAGGGGTTGTCGGTCCCGCTCTTGACGCGGCGGCCGGGAAGCGCGGCGCGGATCTCGGGGGCGGTGGCCGCAACCGCGTCGAAGATCGCCTCGACGACCGGGTCGGGGGACGCCATCAGTCGTCGCTCTCGGCGATCGCCAGCGCCTCGGCCGGGTCGACCTCCTGGAAGATCACGGCCTCCAGGGCGTCGAGGATGCGCTCCGGCTGGTCGCGCTGGAAGACGTTTCGGCCGACCGCGATGCCGGTGGCGCCGGCGTCGATGGCGTTCGAGACGTTCCGGAGGAACGCCTTGTCGTCGCGCATCGTTCCGCCGGACATCACGACGTCGGCCGGTCCGGCCATCTCGACCGCGTGGCCCATCGCCTCGGCGGAGCCGGGGTATTTCACCTTCACCACGTCGGCCCCGAGCTCCAGGCCGAGCCGCGCGCCGTACGAGATAACGTCCGGGCTCCCGTCGTTGCGGAGCCCCTGGCCGCGGGGGTACGACCACATGACGACGGCCATGTCGTGCTCGCGAGCGCCCTCCTGGGCCCGCCGGAACTCCTCGGCCATCTCGACCTCGTGGTTCGAACCCCCGTAGACGGTGAACCCGATCGCGTCGGCGCCCAGCCCCGCGGCGTACTCGGCCGTGCAGTTGACCGCGCTGTCGGGCTCGCCGCGCCAGAGGTTCGAGGTCCCGTTGAGCTTCAACAGGAGGTTCACGTCGTCCTCGTAATCCGGGTAGTACGCCTCGGCGAGCCCCTTCTGGACGGCCAGCGACGTGACAGCCTCGTGGGTGGCGAGATCGAAGATCCGCTCGGGATCCGCCGTGTCGGGATTCGGTTCGAAGTCGACCGGCCCGTGTTCGAGCCCGTGGTCGTAGGCCAAGATGAGCGACTTTCCGTTCCGCGAGATGTTGTCGGCGGCGTGAGGAAGCATCAGTTCGTACTCCCGTTACATCAATAAAAAACGCTATGGTCGTCCCGCAAGACGTGAAGAAATGAATTCGGTGGTTTCCGCGCGTTTCGCCCGCATCTTCAGCGCATCCCACCGTAGGCATACTTACTACTCAGATAGTTACTTATCTACCAGACAAGGTGAACGGACACCCGGACCGGCGGGGCGCGACCGCGGAGCCGCAATACTTACCACCCGCGGCGCGGCAGCGACCTCCATGCGGGAGCTATCCGACATCGACACCGTCGGCGTGGTCGGGGCCGGCACGATGGGCAACGGGATCGCGCAGGTCGCCGCGACCGCCGGCTACGAGGTCGTGATGCGCGACATCGAGCCGGCGTACGTCGAGCGCGGGCTCGACGCCATCGACGACAGCCTCGCCCGACTCGACGGGAAGGACCGACTCGACGAGGACCCCGAGACGATCCGCGACCGGATCGAGGGAGCCGCCGATCTGGACGCGCTCGCGGAGGCGGACGCGGTCGTCGAGGCCGCCGTCGAGGATCTGGACGTGAAGCGCGACATCTTCGCCGACCTCGACGAGGTGACCGACGACGACGTCGTCCTCGCCACCAACACGTCGACGCTGTCGATCACGAGCATCGCGAGCGCCACCGAGCGCGCGAGCGACGTGATCGGCCTCCACTTCATGAACCCGGTCCCGATCATGGACGGCGTGGAGGTCGTCGTGGGGGAGCGCACCGCCGACTCCGTCGTCGACTTCGCACACGACTTCGCGGAGGGTCTCGGCAAGGAGACGTGGGAGGCCGACGACAAGCCCGGCTTCGTCACGAACCGCATCCTGATGCCGTGGATCAACGAGGGCGTTCGCGCGTACGACGAGGGCGTCGCCGACAGGGAGGACATCGACCGCGGGATGCGGCTCGGCACGAACGTGCCGATGGGGCCGCTCGAACTCGCCGACCACATCGGGCTCGATGTCGTCTTGGACGCCAGCGAGACGCTCCACGCCGAGCTCGGCGATCGCTACAAGCCGGCGTACCTCGTCAAGCGGAAGGTGGAGGCCGGCGACCTCGGGAAGAAGACGGGGAAAGGGTTCTACGAATACGAGTAGCGGGCAGGCGGCGGAGCGGTACCCCGGCGCGATCAGGTGCCTCCGGCGCCCTCGGCGGTGTCGTCGTCGCCGGCGGTCCACCGACGCGCGCCGGGGAGCAGGGCGACGAGCTTCGTCACGTAGCCGAACTTGAAGAGGCCGAGCTGGGAGAGCGCGCCGAGGGCGAACACGGCGAGGAACGCGGGGGCGCTCACGTCGAACAGCAGCGGTTCGATCGCCGTCTCCGCGGTCGCCGCGTCCAGCGTCGCGGGAGTGATCGACCGCGACGCGAACGCCGCGCCGATGAACGCCGTGGAGACGACGAGCGTCGTCCGGCTCATCACGAACCCGAACAGCGCGCCGACCGCGACGCCGGCGAGCGTGGCGCCGACGAGGAGGAGGGTCCCCTCGATCCCGGCCGCGTCGGCCGCGTACATCGGGCCGACCGCGAACCGCCCGGCGAAGCCGCCGACGAGCCCTCCGATGGCGACGACCGCGAAGGAGAGCCCGGCGTACGCGAGGAAGCCGCCCACCGCGGCGCCGAGCGCGGCGGCCGCGCCGGCCAGCGCCAGCCCGTCGACCGCGATCACCCCGGCGACGGTCGGCGCGGCGAGGTAGCCCGCACCGGCGCCGACGAGGATCCCGGTCAGCGTGACGGCGTAGACGGACACCGCAGCCCCGACGAACGCGAGGAGCAGGCCCGCGACGACGAGTCCGGCGGAGAGTGGCGTGATCATGTCACCACGTGGCCCGCGGTCCGACTTAAAACGTCGCGAGACGGGGCGACGACGGGGCGACGACGGGACGACGGGGGAGCGACTCCGCCAGCCAGACGCCGTCACCGGCTGCGACGCCCCGCTTGCCGATCGACGTGTCGGGTGTAGCCGCCGACGGCGAGGCCGAACCCGACCACGATCAGTCCGAGTCCGAGCATGCGGGTCGTCCCCAGCGTCATCAGCGCGAGGATGGCGCCGAAGACGAACGCGAACACCCCGGCGACGACGACGCCGACGTCGAGGAGCGGCGACGGCTGGACGGTCTCGCAGTGGGGACAGATCCGCGCGTCGCTCGGGATCGGCTCCCGGCAGTCGACGCAGTGGACGCGGTCGCGGGACACGGTCCGCGGTTCGGTCGTCGGGAACTTATATGAATCAGTCCGCCGCGGACGGGGTCGAAGCGTCCTTCCCCGCCCCGAGGGTCTCCTCGACCTGCGTCACGACGGTCACGAGCGCGACGACGGCGAGCGCGGCGCCGGCCGCGAAGGGAACGACGAAGCCGAAGCCGTAGAGCCAGCCGGACGCCAGCGGCCCGACCGCGACTCCGAAGCCGAACCCCATCGTGAGCACCGACAGCGTCGTGCCGGACTCGCCCTCCCGCGCGAGGTCGCCCGCGAGCGCCAGCGACGGCGCGAACACGCAGGCGACGGCGACGCCCTGGGCCAACCGGACGAGCGTCATCACCAGCGGGTCGGTGACGATCCCCTGCAGGAGCGTCGTGGGCGCGAGCAGCACGAAGCCGGCCAACAGGAAGGGGCGACGCCCGATCCGGTCGCTGGCCTGCCCGACGGGCACCTGAAACAGCACGTTCGCGATGGTGACCGCCGCGAACTGGAGGCCGAACCACACCGGCGGCTGGTCGAGCCGAGCGTTCACCTGCGTCTGAAGGGTCGCGAACAGCGCGATGCAGATCCCCATCGCGACCGTCGCCAGCCCGAGCGCGAACACCGGATCGAGCAGGCGCCCCTCGCCGCGGACGCGGATCGAGAGGTCGTCGCTCGCCTCGCTCGACTCGGCGGCGTCGCGCACGAGGAGGAAGACGAGCGCGAAGCTGAGGTACGCGCCGGCGCAGGCGGCCACGAACGCCGCGTCGAACCCGTCGAGGACCGGTACCCCGATCGCGGAGAGGTCGTACGGCCCCCGCGAGACGACGGCGCCGGCGACGACCGGCCCGAAGCCGAAGCCGATCAGCCGGAACGTGTTGTACACGCCGAAGTTGCCGCCGCGGTCGGCGTCGCTCGCGGCGTACTCGTTGACCAGCGCGACCGTCGACGGGATGATGAGGGCCGCGCCGAACCCCTGCGCCGCGCGGAGCGCGATCAGCTGCCAGTAGGCGTCCGCGATCGTGTACAGCCCGCTCGCGGTCCCCAGCAGGAGGATGCCGGCCAACACGAACGGGCGGCGCACGCCCGTCCGATCAGAGAGTCGCCCGGTGAGCGGCTGCGAGAGGCTGTTGAGGAAGCCGAACAGCGAGAGCACGAGCCCGATGAGCAGCGGTTCGGTCAGCGTCACCGACGCCGCGCCGACCCCGACCGCCGTCCCGAGGAGCGAGTCGATGTCGACCAAGTCGCTCGCGATGTACAGCGGCAGGACGACGATGAGAAAGGAGTTGCCGGCGGCGCCGACCATCCGGGCGAGCGCGAGCACGATGACTCGGCGGTCGGTGTCGACGACGCCGGAGACCAACCCCATTGACCGTGGGTACACCCGCAAGTTCAAAGGCGTTTGCGAACGCCGGGGATCGTTCCGGTTCCGCGCCCCGCTCCGACCGGTTCCGCCCCGTTACGCCGGCGACGGAGGGCGTCCGACGCCGCGGATCTCGAATCGCGCGCCGCCGTCGACCGCGTCGACCGCCTCGACGGTCCACCCGTGGGCGGTGGCGATCTCCTGGACGATCGCCAGCCCGAAGCCGGTGTTGCCGTCGACGCCGCTCTCTCCGGGCTCGAAGAGGGCGTCGCGAACGGGCTCGGGGATTCCGGGGCCGTCGTCCTCGAGGTAGAAGCCGTCCGAGAGGTCGCCGACGCAGATGCGCACCTCCTCGCCGGCGTGTTCCACGCTGTTGCGGACGAGGTTCTCGAACAGGTTCCGGAGCCGGTCCGGGTCGGCCATGATTTCGTCGTCCGACTCGACCGACAGCGAGGCCGAGCCGGTGTCGACCGTCTCCCAGCTGTCGGCGGCGACCTCGGCGATCGCGACCGGTTCCGGGTCGCCGACGGTCTCGCCCTCGCGGGCGAGCGTGAGGGTGTGCTCGACGATCGACTCGATCCGGTCGAGCGCGTCGGCCGCGGCGTCGAGGTGAGACGGCTCTTCGGTCGTTCGCGCCAGATCGACCCTCCCCTGCGCGACGTTGAGGGGGTTCCGGAGGTCGTGCGAGACGATGCTCGCGAAGGCGTCGAGCCGCTCGTTCTGGTGTTCGAGCGCCGTCTCGCGCTGCTTGAACGCCGTGATGTCCTCCTGGAAGCCGACCCACTCGGAGACGGAGCCGTCGTCGTCGCAGATCGGCGCGATGCTGACGCGGTTCCAGAACGGCGTGCCGTCCTTCCGGTAGTTCAGCAGCTCGACGCTTTCCGGCTCCTGGGCATTGATCGCCTCGCGGAGCCGGGCGACCGGCGCCGGATCGGTGTCGTCCCCCTGCAGGAACCGGCAGTTGACGCCGACCGCGTCCCCGCGGCCGTAGCCGGTCATCTCGACGAACCGGTCGTTGACGTACACCATCGGGTTGTCCTGCAGGGCCGGGTCGGTGATCGTGATGCCGACGGGGGCCTCGTCGAGCGCCCGCGTCTTCGTCTCCAGCTCCTCGCGGCGGGCGCGCTCGTCGGAGACGTTCCGGAGGATGCCGACGCTCCCCTCGAACGACGTACCCTCGTACGGGAGCGCCGCCATGTGGTCTCGGCAGGGGATCGGATCGCCCCCCTTCGGGACGATGTCCACCGAGAAGCGCTCGACGTCGGGGCCGGAGCTCGAGAGGACCCGACCGAGTCGGCGCTCGGCCTCGTCGACCGCCGCGGCGTCTTTGATGAGCTCCGGCCTGCTCCCGATGATCTCCTCGCGGTCGTAGCCGGTCAGCTCCGCGAACGGCTCGTTGACGAACCGGAAGACGCCGGTCTCGTCGACGACGTAGACGGGGTAGCCGAGCGCGTCGATGACCGTCGAGTAGCGGTCGGCGATCTCGCGGGTCCGGTGCTCCGCGACCGCCTGCTCGACCCGGTTCGCGAGCCGTCGGAGCTGCTCGGGGCCGCCCTTCTGGAAGTAGCCGGTGACGCCCGCGTTGAGCGCCTGGCTGGCGATCTCCTCGGACCCCTTGCCGGTGTAGAGAACGAACGGGAGCTTGCGGTGGTCCGTGTGGACGGCTTCGAAAAGCTCCAGCCCGTCCGTGCCGGGCATATCGTAGTCGCTGACGACGCAGTCGAACTGCTGCGCTTCGAGCGCGTCGAGGGCGGTCGCCGGCTCCGTGACGCTCGTCACCGCGACGGACTCCAGCTCGCGTTCGAGGTACGCCTCCGTGAGGTCCAGCACGGACGGGTCGTCGTCGACGTGCAACACGTCGATCCGTTCGGACATGGCCCTGTCTTCGCGCTCTCCGGATAAACGAATGTCGTCTCGGTTATCAGCGGTGAGGACGGCGCTCGTCCGGTCGCCGCCGCGGCGCCTCCTCCGCTCGTCCGGCCGCCGCGGTTCCGCTTCACTACCGCCCCGCGTGGCTGATTCTTAAGGCCGCGCGGCGCGGACCCCCGGGCGATGGCGGGCGGAACGCTCCCCGGGACCGACGCGGACGACGACGACGGGAGCGACCGCGTCGTGTTCCACGTCGACATGGACTGCTTTTACGCCTCCTGCGAGCGCCTGCGCCGCCCCGAGCTGGCGGGCGAACCCCTCGTCGTCGGCATGGGCTACGAGGCCGGGGAGACGATCGGCGCGGTCGCGACCGCGAGCTACGAGGCCCGCGCGCACGGCGTCGAGAGCGCGATGCCGATCTCGGAGGCGCTGGAGCTGCTCCCGCGGCGGGCGAACGCCGACCCCGCCGACCCGGACGCGCCCGATCCCGGCGAGGCGGGCCGGTACCTCCCCGTCGACCTCGACTTCTACAAGGAGGTCGCCGGCGACGTGAAGGCCGTCCTCCGCGACTGCGCCGACGTGCTCCGCGAGGTGAGCGTCGACGAGGCGTACCTCGACGTCACCGACCGGACCGCGTGGGACGCCGCGGGCACGCCGGCCGACCCCCCGCCGAGCGCCGCGGCCGGCCCCGCCGAGACCCGGACGCTGGCGGAGGGGTACGCCCGGCACGTCAAGGAGCGCATCGAGCGCGAGGCCGGGGTGCCCGCGAGCGTCGGCGTCGCGCCGAACATGTCGACCGCGAAGGTCGCCAGCGACGCCGACAAGCCGGACGGGCTGGTCGTCGTGCCGCCGGGCGAGGTCGAGCCGTTCCTCGCGTCGCTGCCGACCGCCGAGATCCACGGCGTCGGCCCGGTGACGGAGCGGACGCTGGCGGAGATGGGGATCGAGACCGCCGGCGATCTCGCCGCCGCCGACCCAGATCGCCTCGGAGATGCGCTCGGCGATCGGGGGCGAGAGCTCTACCGGCGGGCGCGGGGGGAGGACGACCGAGAGGTCACGCCCACGGGGCTGCCCAAGAGCCTCTCGCGGGAGTCGTCGCTGTCGACGACGGCGGACGAGGAGCGCAAGCGGGAGACGGTGCGCGCGCTGGCCGCCGACGTGGCCCGCCGCGCCCGCGAGCGGGGGTGTCTGTACCGCACTATCGGGATCAAGGCGGTCGAGCCCCCCTACGAGGTGAACACCCGCGCCCGGAGCCTCCCCGGACCGGTCGACGACCCCGACCTCGTGGAGTCGGTGGCGCTGGACCTCCTCGAGGAGTTCGCCGGCGACCGGGTTCGGAAGCTCGGCGTGCGCGTCTCGAAGCTGGACTTCGCGGAGAGCGATCAGGCGACGCTCGGCGGGTTCGACGCGGGGGGCGGCGGGGCTGATTCGGGCGGCGACGGACGCGACCGCGAACGCGGCTCGGAGCCCCGGTCACCCGCCACCGACGGCGACGGCGGCAAGCTCACCGACTGGGTCGGCGGCGAGCCGGACGGCACCGACGCGGACGACGGCGGGAAGGCCGACCGACGCACGGCCGACGGACAGGCGTCGCTCGGCGACTGGTCGTGAGTGACCGTCGGGCCGTCGCCGAATCCGAGCCGACACGCCGCGGCCGAGTGCGGGGATTTAGGTGCTCGAGCGCCGACGCCGACGCATGGACGACCTGGCGTGGGAGACCCTCGGCACCGACATCGACTACACCTGCCCCGGCTTCGACGTGCGGCGCGACGAAGTGCGCTTCCCGGACGGCGAGACCGACGGGTACCACTACGTCGACGAGCCGCCGGCGGTCGTGGTGCTCCCGCTGACGCCCGACGGCGACGCGGTCGTCATCGACGAGTGGCGGCAGGCGGTCGGCCGGGTCAACCGGGGACTCCCCGCGGGGTCGGTGGAGCCCGAAGACGCCGACGACCTCGAACGCGCCGCCGCCCGCGAGCTCGCCGAAGAGACGGGGTACGAGGCCGGCTCCTTCGAGCGCCTGACGACGGTGGAGCCGACGAACGGGCTGGCGGACTCGGTCCACCACCACTTCCTCGCGACCGGCTGCGAGCCGGCCGCCGAGCAGGACCTCGACCACAACGAGTCGATCGCGGTCGAGACGGTGCCGTACGACGACCTCCTCGAGGCCGTCGTCGACGAGGGGCTCCGCGACGGGCGGACCGTGACCGCCGTGCTGTGGTACGAACTGCTCCACCGATGAAGCCGGGGCAGGGGCGGCGACCGGTCGATTCCGGCGGGCGCGGCGACGGCAACCCGGTCCGGCGATCGCGCCGACGACGGACAGGCCTTTCAGCGATCGGTCCGTACGGGGCCCGATGAGCGATCCCTCCGACCCCGACACCGAATCCGGCCGCGGCGGGCGTGAGCGCGACGAGCCGGCGGACCCCGCGGCCAGCGACGGCGGCGAGCCCGGTACCGCCCGCACGGCGGTCGACACGGGTGACCCCCCCGACGAGACGGACGGCGGGTCGCCGCTGCGAGCGGTCGGCGTCGCCTTCGGACTGGGCGTCGCGGGCATTCTCGGTCTCCTCGCCGTCACCACGGTCGCCGGGGGGATCATCTTCGGCGTCGCGACGCTCACCGGGCGGCAACCCTCGCTCCTCGTCTCGTTCGTCGTGCCGTTCGTCGCCGGACAGGTCCTCGCGTTCGTCGGCGTCAGCCTCGGCTACCTGCGGTGGCGCGGCCTGAGTCGCGAGGAGATCGTCGCGTACCTCGGCGTCCGACGGCCGACCGTGGTCGAACTCGTGCTCGCCGTGTTCGGCGCGGTCGGGATGATCGCCCTGGCGCTCGTGCTCAGCTCGCTCGTGTTGCTTTTCGGAACGGAGCCGGCCCAGAACCAGGGCGCCCAGATGACCTTGGACAACCCGTCGATCATGCCGCTGATGATCGCGGCCATGTTCCTCGTCGTGGGGCCGTGCGAGGAGCTCCTGTTCCGCGGGGTCATCCAGAGCCGCGCGCGAGAGGCGCTCTCCGCGGCCCCCGCCATCCTCCTCGCCGCCGCCGTCTTCGCGCCCGCCCACGTCGTCTCGCTGAGCGGCGGCGCGAGCGCGGTGTTGACCTCGATCAGCATCCTCTTCGTCCCGAGCCTGATCTTCGGCGCGGTGTACGAGTACACCGAGAACCTCGCGGTCGTCGCGCTGATGCACGGGCTGTACAACAGCCTCCTCCTGACGATCGCGTACGTCGCCATCACCTACGGTCCCGAGGTGGAGAACGCGGGTCAGGCGGGCCAAGCGGGCGCGGCGCTCCTCGGCCTGTAGGTGATCGCGGCGGCGACACGCACGGCTCGCGAGCAGAGGCGGACTGAGGGGAGTAAGCCCCCTTCGGTTCGTCCCGACATTCGGCTGAGCGTCCGCGCCGTGGCCGGACTACCTTGTGGCGCGGACTTGCACCGGCGAGGATTCGCCGTTCCATCCGTTCCCGCCCGTCGATAACGTGGGAAACCCACGCGCCCTCGTCGGGTTAGCTCCCTTCCCTTGCGGGTCGGTTCGCGCGTTCGCGGGTGACCCCGCGAACGCCGCCGGTCGCCGAAGCGACCGAACGCGACTCACAGGTCGGGGCGGGGGGTGTCGTTGCTGTTCCAGAGCCAGCCGTCTCCGACTCCGGGCGTGTGCCCGGTCGCCTGTCCGGCCGGTGGGGGGACTTTCCTCATGCCAGAGGCACGGGAGTCGGGCTCCCTCTGTCCGGTCGCGTGTAGCCGGCGCCAGCGAATAAGCGGTTCGGTCGGCGGGGACTGACGCGGGCGAGACCGACGCCACGGAGGGATCGATCGCCCCCCGTATCTCCCAGATAAGCGGGGGTGAGCGGGCGAGTCCCCAAGGGAAGCGTTCAAGTCGTCAGCAACGTAAGGGACTATCATGTCCGAGGCTCAGACCGTTCAGCTGTCGTACGACGACGGTGCACGAGCGGTCGAACTCGCGCGGGAGGCGGTCGAGTCGTTCGTCCGACACGGGCAGCGAGAACAACCCGGCAGTATGCGCGAGGCGTTCTACGCCCGAACCGGGGCGTTCGTCCGGCTGGAGTCCACACGAGGGAGGGGGCGGCTCCGGGGCTGCGCCGGCGCGTGGGAGACCTCCGATCAGCTCGGTCACGCCATCGTCGAGGCCGCGATCAAGGCCGCCTCCGGCGACTCCTGCGGCTCCGAGGTCGAACCGAAGGAGCTCGACAACATCACCGTCTCCGTGTTCGTCGTCTCGAACACGGTGCTCACCAACGATCCCCTCGCCGACCTCGAGGTCGGCACCCACGGCGTCGCCGTCGACGGCGGCAACTCGCACGGCTGGCTCTACCCGACGGTTCCCGTCGAGAACGGCTGGTCCGGCGCCGAGTTCCTCTCGCGCGCCTGCCGGAAGGCCAAGCTCGCGCCGAACGCGTGGGAGGACGACGAGACGATGGTGACGCTCATCGAGGGACAGGTGTTCCGAGAGCGCGCCGACGGCGGCGCGGTCGAAGAGCTGTAGCGGCCGCAACCGACCCGATTTTTCGACGCCCCCTTACTCCGTCCCGTATCCCACCGCCGCTGCGTCGGCGAGCGCGCGCTCCGCCGCGGCGTCGAGGTCGAACGCGTCGTCGGCGACAACCTCGCCGTCGCGGATCACCGGCTCCATGAGCGACTCGGCGCCCTCGGGGGCCGGGCGGTCCGCCAGCCCGACCGCGTGTGCGCCGTCGGCGGTGCGATACACGTCCTTCGCGCCGGAGAGCTTGCCGCGCTTGGCGGCCAGCTCCCCGTCGACTTCGACGATGTCGAGCGCGAAGTCGACCGGGTCGGCGTTCGAGACGTACCCGCCCACGCCGAAGCCGTCGACCACGTCGCGGAGCTCGCGGAGGTCGTCGGGACCGAGCCCGCCGGAGACGTACACGTCGACGTCGTCGTGGCCGCGAACGTCGAGCTCCCACCCCACCTCGCGGGCGATGTGTCTGAAGTCGCCGCGGCGCGACCCCGTGGTGTCGAGCCGGACGCCGTCGAGCCGGTCGCCGAGCGTCGCGACCGCGCGCAGCACCTCGTCGACCTCGTCGGAGTAGGTGTCACAGAGGGCGACGCGCGGGACCGACTCGTCGACGGCCTCGTCGAAGGCGCGCCACGCCGCCTCCTGTTCGCCCCGACCGAAGCAGATCGAGAGGGCGTGGGGCATCGTCCCCGACGCCTCCCGGCCGATCACGTCGCCGGCGGCGACGTGCGAGAACCCGTCGAGCCCCGCCGCGAGCGCCGAGCGCTCGACCGCCGCCGCCATCGACGGATGAACGTGGCGCGCGCCGAAGGAGAGCACCTGCGACCCCGGCGCCGCGACGCGGCAGTCGAGTCCGGCGGTCGCGATCCCGGAAGCGTGCGAGAGGAACCCCAGAAGAGCGGTTTCCAGCCGCGCGAACGCGAGGTACGGCCCCTCGATCCGCATCACCGGGCCGCCGTCGAACAGGCGCCCCTCGGGGATCGCGTCGACGTCGACCGCGCGACCCTCCAAGAGCGCGACCGCGTCCTTCAGCCCGGCGAACAGCTCGAAGTCGCCGTCGGGGAACTGGTCGGCGGTGACCTCGGCGACGACGCGGGGGTTTCGCCCCGCGTGCTCCAAGGCCGCCTCGGTCCGCTCGAAGTACGCGTCCGTCGCCCGGCCCTCGCGGATCGCGGCCGCGTCGACGATGTCGAACTCGGTCATGCCCGACGGTTCGGCCGCCAGGGAGGAAAAGCCACCCGGGTCCGCCGGGCGGTCGTCTGCGGGTCGGCGGGCGGGTCCGGCGGGAGGTCGCTCCCGGCTCAGGGGCGCCGGGCGGTCACCTCCGGCTCAGGGGCGCACGCGGCGCGCGAAGACGGCCACCGTCGCGAGCAGACCGACGAGGGCGGCGGTGACGCCGAACCCGGGCGCGCCGTCACCGGTGGCGGCGTCTGGGCCGCCGGAGCCGCCGTCGTCGCCGTCGGGGGTGTCATCGGTTCCGCCGTCGGTCCCGTCCGCGTCGTCGATGCCGCCGTCGGTTCCATCGTCCCCGTCAGTCCCGTCTCCGTCGGTCCCGTCCCGGTCGGCTCCGTCGTCGTCTCCGGTCGAGGGGAGGTCGAAGCCGGCGTCGGGCCGGAGCTCGAGGACGTCTCGCGGCTCCGGACCGTGGGCGATCGTCACCGTGGTCCCGTCGCGCTCGACGCCGTAGGCCCCGCGGAAGTCGCCGTCGGCGATGTCGTACGCCTCGCCGTCGGCGTACTCGGCGTCGCCGTGGGCGGTGAGCATGCGGAGGTACGCCGCGCGGAACTCGGCCGCGTCCGCGGTCGTCTGCCACTCGGTCACCCAGACGTAGCCGTCCTCACCGTCGGTCGCGTTCCCGCCGCTCCCGTTCGCGGTGGCGTTGCCGCCGTTCCGGTAGGGGTACAGCCTGTCGCCCGCCCAGCCGTCGGTCGACTCGTGGGCGTAGTTGTAGTTCATCCGGGTCCGGAGCCGCTCGTCCGGCCGCGTGTGGATCTGGACGTTCTCCTGGACGTCTGCCGACGGATCGAGGACCGAGTAGTCGTACTCCCAGCTCTGGTACCAGAACATCACGAACATCGACGCCTCGCCGGCGGTGTCGGAACCGTTGACGCCTTGGTCCGGATACGTCTCCCATCCGTCAGTGGCCGTGTCATTGAACGCCACCTCGCTGGTCTCGTAGTCGGGGTCGCGGTGGATCACCTCCGCGGTCGCGGTCGGCGGCTGGTTCATCGTCTCGTTGACGGCGCTCCACCCGCCCTCGTCGACGAGCTCCGCGGCGTAGAGCGCGCCGTCGGAGTACGGTTGGAGCACGGTCTGGAGGATGCCGAGGTTGTAGTCGGGCGTCGTTCCGCCGCCCCCGCCGGCGGAGTCGGGCGCGGCGAGACAGCTCCAGTTGGCGGCGCAGCGCGCGTCGTACAGCTCCTCGACGTGGACCGCCTCGCCCTCGACGATCCCGTCGACCGCGAGGTCGGCGTCCTGCGTGGCGCCGACGTAGCGGGGGCGCGTGAGGTCGTGGTACTGGTCCTGCATCGCGTGGACCAGTTCGTGTGCCAGCGTCGACGGGTCGATCTGCGGATCCTCACCCTCCGGGACGACGAGGACGATCCGGTCTTGGCTCGGCGAGTAGAACCCGGAGACCGCGCCGCCGTAGACGCTGTCGATCGCGTCGGAGGCGTTCTCGTCCTCGCCGACGACGAACAACGCCTTCCACACCTGGTCGTTCCAGCGCTGGAACTCGGCGTCCGACCCGCCCGCGCCCTCGCTCGCGGAGTCGTTCGTGAACGCGGAGCGCGTGACGGTCTCGACCGGCACGTCCTCGCGGAAGGGACGCTCGCGAACGTGTTCGACCCGAGCCATCGTCAGGTCGGTCAGCGCCTCCAGCTCCGACTCGTTCAGCCCGTCCGTCTGGTTGAACGCGAGGTCGTCCTCGTAGTGGGTGCCGTTCCAGCAGCCGACGATGTCCGTCCCGTCGCCGACATCGCACTCGGCGGCGGTCGCGCTGGCGGGGGCGTCTCCGGGTGCCACGGCCGCCGGTCCCGCGGCGGCGGCCCCGGCGGTGCCGATCAAGAGGAGGGCTATCGCGGCGGCGATGACGGAGAGGGTGAGAACCCGTCGCATAGGTGCGATTACGGCCGACCCGATAAGTAGTTTGTCGGTGGCGTCGAGTAGTTTGTCGGCGGCGACGCCACGACGAGGGCAGGGGTCGGGTGGCGACCGAACCGGGCGGCGGGGGGCGACGCGACGATGACTTTTGCCCCCGGACGTTCAACGCCCGGACATGCCGTACGATCCGACCGAGACCGCGGTGATCGTCGTCGACATGCAGAACGGGTTCTGTCACCCGGACGGGAGCCTCTACGCCGAGCCGAGCGAGGCGGCTGTCGAGCCGGTGACGGCCCTCGTCGACCGCGCCCGCGAGGCCGGCGCGAGCGTCGTGTACACCCGAGACGTGCACCCGCCCGAGCAGTTCGACGACACCCACTACTACGACGAGTTCGACCGGTGGGGCGAACACGTCGTCGAGGGGTCGTGGGACGCCGAGCTCCTCGCTGACCTCGACGTGCGCGGCGAGGATCACGTCGTCGAGAAGCACACGTACGACGCCTTCTACCGGACGGATCTGGACGGGTACCTCGACGCGCACGGGATCCGCGACCTGCTGATCTGCGGGACGCTCGCGAACGTCTGCGTGCTCCACACCGCCGGCAGCGCCGGACTCCGCGACTATCGCCCCGTCGTCGTCGAGGACGCGCTCGGCTACATCACCGAGGACCACCGCGAGTACGCGGTCGATCACGCCGACTGGCTGTTCGGCGAGACGGCGACCCGCGACTCGGTCGCGTTCGGGTCGCGGTGAGCACAGGGCGCGGAGCGAACGCCGCCCCCGTTATCAGCCGTGTGAATCGGCGTGTAACCCTTTTTACCGCCGGCGGGGACCGTCGCGTATGGAACTCACTCGACGCGGCATGCTCGGCGGGGCCGGGGCGGCGCTCGCGGTCGGCGCCGTCGGCTTCGCCGGCGCCGCCTCGGTGTCGGACGGCGACGCGGTCGCGGACGGAGCCGACCCCGGCGGTGACGCGGTCGGCACGGGCACGGACGGAACGGGCAGCGACGACGAGAACGGCGATTCCGGGTCCGTCCCGGTCGATCCCGAGGCCCCGTTCGAGGCGCGACTGCTCCACGAGGGCGACGGCGAGCGGAGGCTCTTCGACGCGGGCGACCTCGACCGCGTGCAGGGCGTGGTCGCCGACGGCGGCGAACACCTCGTGTACGTCTCGCTCGGGGACGCCGGGATCGACGCGGTACAGTCGGGGCTGGCCGACGCCGGCGCGACGGACGATCCGGAAGGGTTCGTCGTGTCGATGACCCTCGACGGGACCGAGGTCAGGCGGGTCGCGCTGGACGAGGCGACGGTGTCGGAACTGACGGACGAGGAGTGGGGCGGCGTGTTGACGCTCCCGTTCGGCGAGCCGTCGGTCGCGGAGTCGGTGTACGACTCGCTGGCGGACGCCTGATTCGCGTGCAGGCCTCCGGCCCGCGTGCCTCCGTCGAGGACAGCGGTTATGGCGGCCGCGTCCGTTCGACACGGTATGAGCGACGCCGAGGGAGACGTAGCCGGCGCCGAAGCGGGAGACGTGGCCGGCCCCGAAGCGGAGGAGGCAACCGGCGCCGAGGGGGAGACGACCGCCGACTGCGGGGGCCGGCCCTGTCCCCGCTGCGAGACGCCGATGTACCACCGTCACTGCAAGTACGTCTGCCCGGCGCACGGGGTCGTCTACGACTGCTCGGACACTTTCTACTGAGGCCGGTCGGTACCGCCGGTTATCGCAGGCTGCGGAGCCCCGACCGGACAGCGATCCGGCTTGTGCGAACTGTTATGTTCTTGCAGTCCGACTCGTATGTTATGATCGGCGACCCGCTCTCGACCCCCTCTGCCGACTGTCAGAGGTCAGCATGGTAGAGAAAACGCAGGTTGCCCAGGGGAAGCGGATCCAGCGCCGAACCGGGAAGACGTTCCACGTCGCGACGCGGCTGCTCCCGGAGCGGATCCGGCACCCGACCTACGTGTTGTACGGCTTCTTCCGGATCGCCGACGAAGTCGTCGACGCCGAGGAGACCGCGCCGCCGGACGAACAGCGGGCGGAGCTCGACCGGCTCCGCCGGGCCGCGCTGGGCGAAGCGGAGACGGACGACCCGGTGTTGGAGGCGTTCGCCGCGGTGTGCGACGAACACGGCATCCCGGACGGGGACGTGCACGCGTTCGTCGACGCGATGGCGAGCGACATCGACACCGACCGGTACGAGACGTACGACCAGCTGGAGACGTACATGGACGGCTCCGCGGCCGCCGTCGGTCGGATGATGACGGCGATCATGGAGCTCGACGAGGAGGCCGAGGCGAGGGCGCTCCCCCACGCGACGAAGCTCGGCGAGGCGTTCCAGATGACGAACTTCATCCGGGACGTGCGCGAGGACGTGGTCGAGCGCGACCGGGTGTACCTCCCGCTGGAGACGCTCCGCCGGCACGGCGTGAGCGAGGAGCAGATCCTGAACCTCGAGTTCGACGACAACGTGTCGGCCGCGATCCGCGAGGAGCTCGCCCGGACCGAGCGCCTCTACGAGGAGGGCGTCGCGGGGATCAAGTACCTCCCCGAGGACTGCCAGCTGGCGGTGTTGCTCGCGGCGGTGCTGTACGCGGACCACCACCGGCTGATCCGGGATCTGGGGTACGACACGGTGTCGACGACGCCGGATCTGTCGTTCACTCGCAAGATCTCCCTGCTCGTCCGGACCCGCTGGAAGTGGCAGTGGAACAAGGACCCCGAGGCGGTGTTCTACGAGATGTGCGGCGGCTTCGATTCCACCCACGAACACCGCGAACACGGGCCGCACGGACCGGGGATCCCCCAGTCCGACTGACTCGGAGATACCGTGAACAGATCTCGGTTCGTCGGCCTCGCGCTCGCCGCGTTCGGGCTCGTCTTCCTGTCGTTCGTCGTCCGGGGGACGACCCGCCTCCTCGCCCCCTACGAGGTCGCCGTGGCGCTGTCGGCGCCGATCCTCTTCGCCGCCGCCGCGCTGCTGGTCGGGCTGGTCGCGCTCGCAGCGCTGGACGTGATCGGGATCCGACCGCTCGAGTGAGAACGGCCCGACCGTCGGAGTGAGAGTCGGAACGCCCTTTTGACCCCGGCTCCCAGTGCGGGTATGGACGTACGAACCGTCGCCGACCTCTCGCCGGCCGAGCGCCGCGCCTTCTTCGAGCGCGACGCCGGCGTCGACGCGGTCCGCGACGACGTGAGCGAGATCGTCGGTCGGGTGCGCGAGGAGGGGGACGTGGCGCTGCGGGAGTTCTCCGAGGAGTTCGACGGCGTGACCGTCGGCAACATCGACGTGACGGACGACGCCGAGCGCGCGCACGCCGAGCTCGACGACGCGAACGACCCGGTGCTCGACGCGGTCCGCGAGGCGGCCGCCAACATCCGCGCGTTCCACGAGCGACAGCGCCCCGAGGACTGGCGCGAGACGTTCGGCGACCGCGAGCTCGGGCGCCGGTTCCGCCCGCTCGACCGCGCGGGGGTGTACGTGCCCGGCGGCGCGGCGGCGTACCCCTCCAGCGCGCTGATGGGCGTGATCCCGGCGACCGTGGCCGGCGTCGAACACGTCTCGGTCGCGACCCCGCCGGCGGAGGATCTGAACCCGGTGACGCTCGCGGCGATCCACGAGGCCGGCGCCGACGCGGTGTACCAGGTCGGGGGGGCGCAGGCTATCGCCGCGCTCGCGTACGGCACGGAGACCGTGACGAACGCGCAGAAGGTGGTCGGCCCGGGCAACAAGTGGGTCACCGCCGCGAAGGCGGTCGTGCAGGGCGACGTGGGGATCGACTTCCTCGCCGGCCCGAGCGAGGTGCTCGTGCTCGCCGACGGCACCGCCGATCCCGCCCTCGTCGCGGCCGATCTCGTCGCGCAGGCGGAACACGACCCGAACGCCTCGGTGGTCGCGGTCACCGACGACGCCGCCCTCGCCGAGGCGGTGGCCGAGGCGGTCGACGAGCAGGCCGCGGGCCGCGAGCGCGAGGAGACGATCCGGGCCGCCCTCGACAACGACGCCTCCGGCGTCCTCCGCGCCCGGTCGATGCCCGAGGCGGTGCTGTTCGCCGAGGAATACGCGGCCGAGCACCTCTCGATCGTCGCCGACGACGACGAGGCGCTGCTCTCCCGGATCTCGAACGCGGGCTCGGTGTTCCTCGGGCCGTACTCGCCGGTCGCCGCCGGCGACTACGCGACCGGGACGAACCACGTGCTGCCGACGAACGGCGGCGCGAAGCGCTACGGCGGCCTCTCCGTCGACACCTTCCTCCGGTCGTCGACGGTCCAGCGGCTCGACCGCGACGGGCTCGACGGCCTCGCCGACACGGTCACGACGCTCGCGGAGGCCGAGGGGTTGGAGGCGCACGCCGAGAGCGTCCGGAAACGGTTCGAGTAGCCGGAAGCGGTTCGAGTAGCCGGGAGCGTCGCCGCAGGCCAAGAGCGCCACCCGCGAGCCGAGAGCGTCGGCCGCGAGCCGTCGACAGCGCAGAAACGGTTATCTCCCGTAGCGGCGTCTCGAAGGCATGATCCCGTCGCTACCCGCGTTGTTCGATGGAGTCTCCGCGGTCGAGGCGACGGTCGCGGTCATCGTGGTCTCCGTCGTCGCCGCGCTGGGGATGGAGTTCGTCGTCCTGCGACTCGCCCGGCGGTTCGTCTCGACCACCGACTCCGCGTACGACGACATCGTCATCTCCTCGCTGCGCGCCCCGCTCGTCGTCACCGCGGCGCTCGTCGGCGTCTTCGTGCTCACGCAGGTGCCGGCGGTGCGGGAGTCGGTGCTCTTAGACCCGCAGCTGCTCGACGACATCTTCGGCCGGCCGTCGCTCTCGGTCATCGTCCTCGTGTGGGCGTACGCGGCCAACGCCGTCGTGAACCGGCTCGTCGCCGCGGTCAACGAGGAGGGGAACCGGTTCGACTTCGCGCCCGTCTTCTCGAACGTCTGGACGCTCGCGGTGCTCGTCGGGAGCGTCGGCACCCTGCTGTGGCTGTGGGGTATCGAGATCACGCCGCTGCTCGGCGCGGCGGGGGTCGCCGGGATCGCGGTCGGGTTCGCCGCGAAGGACACCGTCGCGAACTTCTTCGGCGGCATCGCGCTGTACTTCGACGACACCTACAAGATCGGCGACTACATCGTCCTCGACGACGGCACCGCCGGGACGGTGAGCAAGGTGGGCGTGCGATCGACGACGCTGCTCACCCGCGACG
The DNA here is from genome assembly GCF_002727125.1 of Halorubrum persicum. Taxonomy (GTDB): domain Archaea; phylum Halobacteriota; class Halobacteria; order Halobacteriales; family Haloferacaceae; genus Halorubrum; species Halorubrum persicum. The sequence continues at coordinate 22,332 of NZ_NHOA01000008.1, read as the reverse complement.
AGGTGCTGGTGACGGTCCCCAACGCCGCGCTCAACGCCGCGAAGGTGACCAACGAGTCCGCGCCGCAGAGCCGCCGCCGCGTCCGGGTCCCGATCGGCGTCGCCTACGGGACCGACATCGACGCGTTCGAGGCGCTCGCGATCGAGGTCGTGCAGTCGGAGTCGCTGGTCCTCGACTCACCGAAGCCGCGGGCGCGGCTCCGGTCGTTCGGAGACTCGGCGCTGCAGTACGAGCTGCTCTGTTGGGTGAGGGGGCCGACGCGCCGACGGCGCGCCCAACACGAGCTCAACAGCGCGCTGTACAAGGCGCTGGCCGCGGCCGACATCGAGATCCCGTACCCGAAGCGCGACGTGACGGTCGCCGCCGCGGCCGACGGCCACGCCCCCGGCGTCGCGGACGGACGACCGGACGTTGCCTCGTCGGTCCCCGAGGGGACGACCGAAGCGACGCGCGACGGCGACCGGGGACGGTAAGCGGGTTGCCGGCTATCGCGGGGGCACCGCCCGAACCGCCCTCGGGACCGGTCGGCGAAGACGACCGCGTCGCGGTCGGCGCAGGCGCGGACGACGCGCTCGGGGTCGCCGCCGCACTCACTCGCCACCGAGTCAAAGCCGTGTCGCCCGTGCCGCCGGCGCCGGCAGGGTTTTTATCGTTCGGACAGAACGTGTTCGCATGAGCACCGAAACGGTCGACGCGGGAAACGACCCGGCGATCGAAGTGACCCCGGACGCCGCGGAGGAGGCGCTCTCGCTCCTCGAGGGCGAGGGACTCGACACGGAGGAGGCGGGGCTCCGGCTGTTCGTCCAGCAGGGCGGCTGCGCGGGCCTCTCGTACGGGATGCGGTTCGACACGGAGCCGGAAGACGACGACCTCGTGGTCGAACACCACGGACTGCGGGTGTTCGTCGACCCCGCGAGCCGGAACTACATCGGCGGGAGCAAGCTCGACTACGAGCACGGCCTGCAGGCCGCGGGCTTCGAGGTCGAGAACCCGAACGTCGTCTCCGAGTGCGGCTGCGGCGAGTCGTTCCGGACGTAGGCGGGCCGTTGGCGGGGCCGACGGGGAGCCCGCCGAGACGCTCCGCGGTCGAGTCATCCTTTTAAACGGTTCCGACCGATACGGACGGGTATGAGTCTCGACGCGTCGACGACGGGCGACGGCGAACGGGTGTACACCGACCGGACGCGGGTCGAACGGGGCGCCGAGGGCCCGTTCTACGTCGTGTTTGCGGACCCCGACGGCTCCTCGCGGTGGGGGTACCGCTGCGGCAACTGCGGGTCGTTCGACACCGCGATGGACACCATGGGGCGGATCCAGTGTACGGAGTGCGGAAACCTGCGGAAACCGGACGAGTGGGACGCCGCCCACGAGTGAGAGAGGGCGACGAGCCGGGGGAACGCGGCGAGCCGGGACGAGCGCATCGGGCCGATCGCAGACGGCCCGAATCGTGAGAAAGTTTATCACGGAAGCCGGCCAACGTCGGAGTAGATGGCCACTGCGAGCATCCCACCGACGACGGAGGCCAGAGACGTTTTTCGCGAACTCGGGTACACCGTCTCCGAGGGCGGACAGGAGTTCGTCGCGGAGCGGAAATGGCGGCGCGTGCTCGTGACCGTGTTATGCATGGAGAACGACGATCTGGACCCGTATCTGGCCGACGGCGGCGAGACACCGCAGCTCCGCTGTTTCGTCACGTGGCGCGATCGGGCCGGCGACCTCCGAGACCGGCTCGTCTCCGCCAAGCCCCCGTACGACTGGGCGGTGATCGGCATCGAGGCCGGCGGCGAGGAGTTCGCGGTGATGGAGGGCGCTCCCGGGAGCCCCTGACCGCGACGACGGAGTCGCGCGTCGTCGGGGAGTTCCACCTGCTTTTATATCGCCGTGCGTGCAACTAGCACGCGACATGGTGTTTAAAAAGATCACACTGATCGGGACGAGCGAGGAGAGCTTCGACGACGCGGCCGACGACGCGATCGACCGCGCGGAGGACACCCTCGAAAACGTCTACTGGGTGGAAGTCGAGGAGTTCGGCGTCGAACTGAAGGGCGAAGCCGATCGCGAGTACCAGGCGGAAGTCGAAGTCGCGTTCGAGCTCGAGGGCTGAGATCGGTTCGCGCCTCGGCGAGCGCCGTCCGATTTTTCGCACCCCCCACCCATCGGAGCGCTGTCCACGCGCCGCGTGTAACCGATCAGCGATGCGCCCACCTATTTATCCGACCGCCACGAGGGACCGCCAATGACCGCGTCACGCGCGCCGGGGAACCCCGACGTTCGGGAGTTCGAGGCGACGGTGGAATCGGTCGACGGCCGAGAGATCGTCCTCGACGAGACGTACTTCTACGCCGAGTCGGGCGGCCAGCCGGCGGATCGGGGAACGATCGACGGGACCCTCGTCGAACACGTGGACGAGCGCGACGGCCGAGTCGTCCACACTCTCGACGGCGACGCCGAGAGCCTCCCCGAAGCCGGCGAGACGGTCACCGCGATCGTCGACGACGCGTTCCGGACCTACTGCACCCGCGCGCACACCGCCTCGCACGTGCTCTACGGCGCGGCGCGCCGGACCTGTGAGGAGCTCGGCTACGCCGGCTTCGACATCTCCGAGACGAAGGTGCGCGTCGACCTGACGACCGCGGAACCGCTCGACGACGCGGACCTCGTCGAGTTGGAGCGGCTCGCCAACCGCGCCGTCTGGGACTCGTTGCCGGTGTCGTGGGAGACGCTCCCCGAGGACGAGGCCCGCGCGCTCGACGGGATCGCGTTCAACACCAAGACGGAGGAGGGCGCGATGAGCGGGAGCGAGGCGGTCCGCGTCGTGACGATCGGCGAGCGCGGCGGGGAGCGTGACGGGGAGCGCGGAGAAGGCGGCGGGACGGGCGCACCGACCTGGGACGTTGCCGCCTGCGGCGGGACCCACGTCGGAAACACGAGCGAGATCGGCCCGATCTCCGTCCTCGACCGGTCGAACCCCGGCGAGGGCGTGACCCGCGTGGAGTTCGCGGTGGGGCCGACCGCGATCGACCACGAGGCCGCGGTCCACGCGGCGGCGCTCGACGCCGCGACCGCCCTCGACGCGCGGATCGGGGACCTCCCGGACGCGGTCGACCGGCTCCGCGAGCGGGCCGACCGGCTCGAGGCCGACCTCCGGGCCGCCACGACCGAGCTGCTCGCCGCGCGTCTGCGGGAGCTCCCGACGACCGAGGCCGACGCCGACGCCGCGACGTGGGCGGTCGGGACGGTCGACGACGGGGATCCGAACGACCTGCGCGAGCCGGCACAGCGCGTCCTCGCCGCGGAGGGATCGCCCGACGCCATCGCCGCGGTCGGTACGGGGGAGGCGCCGTTCGTGGTCGCCGCCGTCGCCGAAGAGGCGATCGGAGGGGGGGAGGGCGGTGACGCCGACGCCCCCGACGCCGGGGCGGTCGTGGACGCCGTCACCGACGCGTTCGGCGGCGGGGGCGGCGGCGGCCCGACGTTCGCGCAGGGCGGCGGGCTCGACGCCGACCCGGAGGCCGTCGTCGCGTGGCTCCGCGACCGATGACCGGCAAGCTCGGTCCCGACGCGCTCGCGGAGGTGCTCGCGGCCACCGGCGCCGACGACGCCGCGGTCGACGCGGGGCCGGCCTACGGCGAGGACGCGGCCGCGATCGACCTCGACGGCGCGGAGTCGACGCTGGTCGTCGCCGCGGATCCGCTGTCGCTGGCGGCGGACGCCGTCGGGGAGCTGGCGGTCCACGTCGCCTGCAACGACGTGGCCGCGAGCGGCGCGGACCCGCGGTGGCTCACCCACACGCTCTTCCTCCCCGACGACGACCCGGCCCGGCGGCGGACCGTCACAGAGCAGGTGGACGCGACCGCCCGCGGTCTGGGGGTCGCGATCGTCGGCGGTCACACCGAGGTGCTGCCGTCGCTGGAGCGCCCGCTCTGCTCGATGACCGCGCTCGGCACCACGGACCGGTTCGTGTCGAGCGGCGGGGCCGAGCCGGGGGACCGGCTCCTGCTCACGAAGGGCGCCGGGATCGAGGCGACGGCGATCCTCGCGACCGACTTCCGCGAGGAGTGCGCCGAGGCGGGCGTGTCGGCCACGACCCTCGACGCGGCCGCCGAGTTCCTCGACGAGGTGAGCGTCGTCCCCGACGCGGCCGCCGTGCGCGACGCCGCGAGCGCCATGCACGACCCGACGGAGGGGGGCCTGCTGACCGCCCTCGTCGAGACCGCGAGCGCGAGCGGGACCATTCTGTCCGTGGAGCGCGAGCGGGTCCCGATTCGACCCGAAACGGAGGCCTGCTGCGGCGCGCTCGGCGTCGACCCGCTGGCGACGTTCGGCTCCGGCGCGCTGCTGGCCGCGGTGCCGCCGGAGCGCGTCGACGAGGCGTTCGACGCGCTGGGGGCCGCCGGGATCGACGCCGGCGAAATCGGCGAGGTGCGGGCGACAGCGGTCGATGAGGACGGTTCCGATGCCGGCGGCGGTTCCGATGCCGACGACGACGCTGGCGCCGTCCTCCTCGACGACGATCGGATCGACGAGGCGCCGCGCGACGAGCTGTACCCGCTGTGGGAGTAGCGGGCGGCCCGCGGTGGCCGCGCGAACGATCCCACCCGATCGCTCACCTTTTTCAGTGTGAGATCGAATCGAACGGTATGACTGGCGCACGCGTCGGCTCGTCGCTCACCGACGAACAGGAGGCGATCCGCGACCTCGTCCGCGAGTTCGCGGCCGAGGAGGTCCGGCCCGGGGCCGGCGAGGCCGACGAGGCCGAGTCGTTCCCGGAGGACGTGTGGGACGGGCTCGCCGAGCTCGGCCTGACGGGGCTGACGGTGCCCGAGGCGTACGGCGGCTTCGGCGCCGACGAGACGACCTACGCGATCGTCAACGAGGAGCTGGCGCACGGCCACCTCGCGGTCGCGACCGCGCTCTCCGTCCACTGCCTCGCGACCTCCTGTATCGCCGAGTTCGGCAGCGAGGCCCAGCGGGAGCGCTGGCTCCCGGAGATGGCGGCCGAGGGGCGCCCGGTCGGGATGTTCTGTCTCTCCGAGCCGCACGCGGGGTCGAACCCGGCGGAGATGTCGACGACCGCCGAGTACGACCCCGAAACCGACGAGTACGTCTTGAACGGCGAGAAGCAGTGGATCACGAACGGGGAGCGGGGCGGGGTCGCGATCGTCTTCGCGAAGGCCGTCGCCCCGGACGCCGAGGGGGCGACGACGGACGCGGACGACGGCGGGTCGATCACCCAGTTCCTCGTCCCGGCAGACACCGACGGGTTCGCGGTCGGGAAGAAGGAGGAGAAGCTCGGGCTCCGCGCGTCGGACACGACCGCGATCTCCTTCGACGACTGCCGGGTGCCGGCCGCAAACCGGCTCACCGAGGAGGGGAAGGGGCTCTCGGCCGCCTTCCGGACGCTCACCGGCGGCCGGATCGGCATCGCGTCGCAGGCGGTGGGGGTCGCGCAGGCGGCCTTCGACGAGGCGAAGGCGTACGCCGCGGAGCGCGAGCAGTTCGGCGGACCGATCAGCGACATCCAGACGATCCGGCACACGTTCGCGGAGATGGCGACTGACATCTCGGCGGCCCGCCTGCTCGTCCGGGAGGCGTGCCGGCAGGCGGAGGCCGGCGAGGACAACCGCGTCGCGGCCTCGAAAGCGAAGTACCGGGCCAGCGAGACCGCGATGTCGGTGACCAACGAGGCCGTCCAGATCCACGGCGGATACGGCTACACCACCGAGTTCGACGTGGAGCGGTTCTACCGCGACGCGAAGATAACGGAGATCTACGAGGGGACGACGGAGATCCAGAAGACGATCATCGCTCGGGGGGTGTTGGGCGAGTGACGGGCGACGGTGGGCGAGCGAACGGGGGGGACGAGAGCGGCGGAGACGCCCCGAAAAGCGCGGCCGGCGGCGTCCCGAGCGTCGACCGGCCGATCGACCTCGACGCGTACGACGCGGTCGTCTACGACCTCGACGGGACCCTCGTCGAACTCGCGGTCGACTGGGGCGCGGTCGCAGAGTCCGTCCTCGAGGTGTACGCCGGGCACGCGAGGATCCCCCCGACCGACGAGCTGTGGGGCCTGCTCGAAGCCGCCGGGGAGTACGGGATCCGCGATCCCGTCGAAGCGGCCATCGCGGAGCACGAGCGGTCGGGCGCGCGCAGTTCGATGCTGCTCCCGCTCGGAAGACGGCTGACCGAGGGGGCCGAACGGAGTGACGGCGGCCGGAACGTACCCCCCGCCGGCGTCTGTTCGCTCAACTGTGAGGCGGCCTGCCGAGTCGCCGTAGAGGCCCACGGGCTCGGCGAGGCGCTGGACCCCCACGCGATCGTCGGACGCGACACGGTCGACACCCACAAGCCGGAGCCGGAGTCGGTGCTCGCGGCGGTCGACCGGCTCGGCGCCGAACCGGCGCGCGCGCTGTTCGTCGGCGACTCGCGGCGCGACGCCGTGGCCGCGGAGCGCGCCGGCGTCCCGTTCGCGTGGGCGGAGGACCTGATCGATCAGTGAACCCTCACAGGTAATCGGACAGCGCCTCGGGGAGCACGTCAGGCGGAGCCGTCGCCAGAGGTCGGCTCGCCCGCCTTCTCACCGCCTCCGGGAGACCCCTCCTCGGCAGCGTCGGCGTCACCGGCTTCGCCGCCGGCGGGGGTGTCGGCGTCGTCGGCGTTACCGGCGCTATCGGCGTCATCCTCGCTATCAGCGTTATCGTCGCCATCGTCGCCGTCGGTGGCATGGCCGTCGACAGCGTGGCCGTCGTCCGATTCCGCGACGCCACCGTCCCCCGCGTCGGTGCGCCGCGCGTAGACCGCGACGGCGACGGCGGTGACGAACCAGATGGGGGCGCCGACCCGGACGGCGAACGCCGCGCGGGCCCCCCACGAGTCGAGGGTGACGAACGCGGAGAGGACCGCGACGATCGGGGCGCCCACGAGGATGGTGACGACGAACGTCGTCTGCATCACCCAGCCGTAGTCGACGCCCTCGTACTCGGCCCGCTCGACAGGTTGCACGACGAATTGTCCGTGGCGGACGTGCAAATCGGTGACGGTCCGCGGGAGCGGGGAGGGCGGCCCGGAAGTGTCCGATGTTCCGGATTCCGGCGACTTTAACGGGTTGCACGGGCGTGTTCGAGATATGACCACGACGCGGGGACTCCGGGAGGGCGACGAGCCGATCACGATGCTGACCGCCTACGACGCCCCGACGGCGGCGGTCGTCGACGAGGCCGGGATCGACGTGATCCTCGTGGGCGACAGCATGGGCAACGCCGCCCTCGGCTACGACTCCACGCTCCCCGTGACGCTCGACGAGGTCGCGAGCCGGACCGCCGCGGTCGCCCGGGCGACCGAGGACGCGCTCGTCGTCGCCGACATGCCGTTCCTCTCCTTCGGCGTCGACGAGGCGGAGTCGGTTCGCAACGCGGGGCGCCTCCTGAAGGAGGCGAACGCCGACGCGGTGAAGATCGAGAGCGGCCCCCACACCGTCGAGATGACCCGGCGGATGGCCGACGTCGGGATCCCCGTGATGGCGCACCTCGGGCTGACGCCCCAGCACGTCAACCGGCTCGGCGGCTACACGCGACAGGGAACCGATCAGGACGCCGCCGAGGAGATCGTCGACCTCGCGGGGGCACACGCCGAGGCCGGCGCGTTCGCGCTCGTGTTAGAGCACGTCCCCGCGAACCTCGCGGCGGCGGTGACCGAGGCGCTGGAGATCCCGACGATCGGGATCGGCGCCGGGGCGGACTGCGACGGGCAGGTCCTCGTGATCAACGACGTGGCGGGGCTCGGCGAGTGGTCGCCGCCCTTCGCGGAGCGGTTCGGCGACGTGCGGAGCGAGATGCTCGACGCGGTCGCGGCGTACCGCGACGCGGTGACGGCCGGCGAGTTCCCGTCAGAAGAGCACTCGCACGTCGAGTCCGAGCTCGACGACATGTACTGAGCGACCGCGCCGTACCCCACAACCACCGTCCCTGGCGTGGGGTATATAGGCGTCAGCAACCTACGTGACCACGTGACAACCCGGACCATCCGCGCCCGCGACCGGCCGGTGTTCGGCGTCGACGTGCACAGCGGCGACGTTCGCGGCGACGACCCCTCCTACGCCCTCGTCATCCTGGATCCCGTCGACGACGACGACCCGGACGCGCCCGACGCCGACGGCCCGATGGCGCGGGTGACCCGGGACGTGGTGTCGTTCCGAAAGCTCTGCCGGCTGATCGACGACCGCGAACCCCTGTACGTCGCCACCGACAACGCCTACGAGCTGGCGGCGGACAAGGGGGAGCTCGTGGGGTTCCTCCAGTCGCTCCCCGACGGCACGCGGCTGGTGCAGGTGACCGGCGCCGAGCGCCCGGAGCCGCTGTCGCGGGTCGCCTCCAGACACGGGATCCCGTACGGGAAAGAGCCGATGAAGGAGGCGGAGGCGTCGGCCCGGCTCGCGGCCGCCAACGTCGGCCACGAGGTGACCGCCTTCACCGACGAGACGACGGTGAAAGTGTCTCGCGGGCGATCGACCGGAAAGGGCGGGTGGAGTCAGGACCGCTACACCCGGCGGATCCACGGGAACGTCCGGAAGCGGACCCGGCAGGTCCAGTCGAAGCTCAAGGAGGCGAACCTCGAGTTCGAGCGCGACGTGACCGAGAAGTACGGCGGGTACGCGAACGCGACGTTCACGGTCGAGGCGCGTCCCGAGGACATCCCCGTCTCGAACTCGCGGGCCGGCGACGTGCGCGTCGAGGTCGAGCGCGAGCGGCGAGACGGGATCGAGTACGAGCCGCTCGTGCAGCGGCGCGACCGGGTGATCGTCGGGATCGACCCGGGGACGACCACCGCGGCCGCCGTGGTCGGGCTCGACGGCACCGTCCACGCGCTGTACTCCTCGCGGACCGCGGACACGGCGGACGTGACCGAGTGGATCATCGAGCAGGGGCGACCGATCATCGTGGCCGCCGACGTGGAGCCGATGCCGGAGACCGTCGAGAAGTTCCGGCGCTCCTTCGACGCCGCGGGATGGCGGCCGACCACGGACCTCCCCGTGGACGAGAAGCTCCATCGGACCCGCGAGGCGGGCTACGACAACGACCACGAGCGCGACGCGCTGGCGGCGGCGCTGTACGCCTACGACGACCACGAGGACCAGTTCGAGCGCATCGCCGCGAAGACCCCGCCCCGGCTCGATCGGGAGGCGGTGATCGCGGGGGTCGTCGCGGGCGACGCCTCCGTGGAGTCCGTCGTCGCGGAGCTAAGCGAGGACGATGGGAACGGCGACGGAGCGGGCGAGGACGGCGCCGACGACACCGACCCCACCGCGCCGGAGCGCACCGAGGAGGAGGAGACGATCCGCCGGCTCCGCGAGCGCGTCGACCGGCTGGAGTCGCACGCCGAGTCGCTGGAGGGCGACCTCGCCGAGCGCGACGAGCGGATCGCCGAGCTGGAGGGTGAGCTCGAAGAGGCGAAACGCGAGGAGCGCATCGAGGCGCGGACCCGGCGCGCGGTGTCGCGGCTCGAACGCGAGACTGACCGGCTGGAGCGCGAGCGCGACGAGGCGCGCGAGCGGGTCGCGGACCTCGAGGGGAAGGTGGAGACGCTCAAGGAGCTGTGGCGGCTCGACCACTCGAACTTCGACGACGTGGCCGACGACCGGGGGCTCGTGAGCGTGAAGGTGGTCGAGCAGTTCACGCTCGACGCCTTAGAGACCGCCGACGACGAGTACGGGCTCGTCGCCGGCGACGTGGTGTACCTCCGCGACGCCTCCGGTGCCGGGCGGCGCACCGCGGAGCGGCTGGCGGAGACGGACCCGCGGGCGGTCGTCCGCGGCGAAGGGAACATCTCTGAGGTGGCCGATCAGGTGTTGTTCGACCACGACGTACCGGTCCTCCCGGCCGACGCGGTCCCGGTCCGCGAGGTCGACGAGCTGGCGGTCGCGAGCGAGGAGGCCGTGGCGGCCGCCGTCGACGACTGGGAGCGTCGGGCCGAACGGCGACGGAAGACGGAGAAACAGGAGCACCTCGACCGGATCATCTCGGAGCACCGGGCGGGGCGGACGCTGCCCGAGACCGAGGAGTAGGAGGGGGCGTCGAGGCGCCGCTTTCCGACTCCGCACCACCCGTCAACACGCATCCAGAAGTCATATGACCGACAACCGCGCAGTCGGGGGTATGGACGCTTACGAGCGGATCACCCGGAACGCGGCCGAGGTGGTCACCGAGGAGGAGATCGAGGCGCTGGCCGACGACCCCGACGGGAAGCGGGCGTACGTCGGCTACGAGCCCTCGGGAGTCCTCCACATCGGGCACATGCTCACCGCGAACAAGCTCATCGACTTCCAGGAGGCCGGGTTCGAGGTGACGGTGCTGCTCGCCGACGTGCACGCCTACCTCAACGACAAGGGCTCGTTCGAGGAGATCCGCCACACCGCCGAGCGCATGCGCGATCAGTTCATCGCCTACGGGCTCGACGAGTCGAACACGCAGTTCGTGCTCGGCTCCGACTTCCAGCTCGACGACGACTACACGCTGGACCTCCACGCGCTGGAGCTGGAGACGACCCTCGCCCGCGCCGAACGCGCGATGGCCGAGATCAAGTCCGGCGATTCGGTGAAGGTGTCGCAGGCGGTGTACCCCCTGATGCAGGCGCTCGACATCCCGTACCTGGGCGTCGACCTGGCGGTCGGCGGGATGGAGCAGCGCAAGGTCCACATGCTCGCGCGCGACGTGCTGCCGAGCATCGACCGCGAGCCGCCGACGAGCCTCCACACCCCGCTCATCGCCGATCTGGGCACCGGCTGCGGGAAGATGTCCTCGAGCGAGGGCGTCACCATCTCGATGGAGGACTCCCGCGACGACATCGAGTCGAAAGTGAACGACGCGTACTGCCCGCCGACGGCCGACCCCGACCCGACCGACGACGGCGAGGCGCGGGAGAACCCCGTCCTGCAGGTGTTCGAGTACCACGTGTTCCCGCGGTTCGACGCGATCGTCGTCGAGCGCCCCGAGGAGTACGGCGGCAACCTGGAGTACGAGCGCTACGACGCGTTGGAGGCGGAGCTGGAGTCGGGCGAGCTCCACCCGGCCGACGCGAAGGGCGCGCTCGCGGAGTACCTCGACCGGCTGATCGCGCCGGGGCGCGAGCAGCTCGCGGAGTAGGCGGAGTCGCCGCGGCCGACCCGAGTCGCCGGGTTTCCTCCCGGTTTATTCGTGCGCCGTGTGCCCCTCTCGCTCGCAGCTCCCGTCCAGACAGCCGCGACCGGCGGCCGTCTCGAACACCGGGAGCCCGCAGTCGCACTCGTCGACGACGACGCCGGAGGGGATCGAGAGGGTGGTCTCACACTCCGGGCGGCGTTCGCAGGCGAGGTACACGCGACCGGGCGCGGACTGGACGGTGAGGTCGCCACCGCAGTCCGGGCAGTCCCAGACGCGGTCGAACCGGTCGCTGACGGCGGCCTCCATGGGATCGCAGGCGGGATCGAGACAGAGGTGGAACGGCTCGCCGCGCTCGATCCGGATCTTCGGAAGCCCGCAGTCCTCACAGACCCCGTCGGTGACGCTCGCGCCGGCCGGGAGGCCCCAACGGGTCTCGCAGTCGAGGCAGGTTACGTCGCCGCGCGAGCGCACCAGCGTTCCGCCGTCGTCCGGGCAGGTGCCGACCGGGAGCCCCGCCTCGGTGACCGGCAGCGCGCGGCTCGCGGTCGCCTCCTCGGCGACGACGCGGAGCCGACGGGAGCCGTCGCGGGCGGTGATCGAGAACCCGTCGCCGTCGCCCTCGACGACGACCGAGTCGGGGCGAGTGAGCCACGCGACCGGCTGGTAGCCGTCGGCGTCGTGGACGAGCGTGGTGTCGTCGGGCTTGACGAGGACGACGACGCGCCCGCGGTGGGTCCGGGAGCGGTCGCCGCGTTCGGTCACTCGGCAGTCGCCTGCGAACACGCGGAGTCGTTCGGGCATACGGCGGGTGGCCCCGGTATGGGTGAAAAGCGGTCGGAGCGGAGGTTTATGCGCGATGCGGAGCGCTCGCCGACGCCGGGGGCGCTACTCCACTCGAACCGTCCGCGCGGCCCTGACGGGCATCAGCGGCAGGTCGGGGAAGACGACCTCGACGAGGAACTCCAGTTCGTCGGCGTCGGGGGGGCCGAACACCCCGACCGGGACCGTCGTCTCGCCGTCGAGGTACGTCGTCGTCGCGGTCATCTCGACGTCGTTGACGGTGACCCTGATTCCCGCGCGAGCGCTCCCGGAGACGGCGGCCACGGCGACCTCGCACATCTCGTTTTCGCCGACCGCGATCGCGTCGGGGAACTCGCCCCAGTCAACGTCGACCCGGGGGCAGTCGCGGGCGGCATCGACGATGCGCTCGGCGACGGAGCCGCTCATGCCGGCGCGTTCGAGTTCCGTCGCGCCCGCGTCGACGACGGCGGCGGGGGAGGTGAGCCCGGCGTCGGCGAGCCGCTCGGCGCGGCCGGAGCCGACGCCGTCGATCGCGGTGAGCGCGACCGCCTCGCGGGAGACGCCGTGCTCGACGCGCGCCTCTACCCGGCACGCGAGGTTGGCGGCGCGGGGGCCGGCGAACCGATCGAGGAACTCCGAGAGCGCGGCGAGCAGTCGGAGCGCGTTCTGTCGGATCACCCACGCGTCAGAGCGCAGGTCCGAGGGGATCGTGTCGGCCATCCCGGCGACCAGAATGGCGAACACCTTGCGGTGGCCGTCCTCCAGGTCGGTGTCGCGGCCGTCGAGGATGCGGTCGATCGCGTCCGACTCGGCCGACCGCGCCGAGACGGAGTCGAACTCGCCGGCCGCCGCGACGGTCTCTAACACCGAATCGACCGTGAGCGTCTCCCGGTCGGCGAGCCGGCTGAACCGCCGGGCCGTGTCGAGCCGGAGGTAGTACTTCGAGGCGAGTCGCCCGAGCGCGGTCGGTTCGATCGCGAGCTCGTCGTCGGCCGCGACGAACCCGTCGTCGACGAGGGATTCGAGGGTGTCGCGGACCCGATCGCGGAGCGTCGGGAAGTCGTACACGTCCGGCTCCGACCGCGCGCGGACGTAGTAGAACGTGGTCTCCAACCACGCCATCACGTCCTCCAGTCCGCGGATGGTGCCCATCGCGATCTCCGCGTTGAGATGCGACTCCAGTTCGGCGGCGAGCCGCGACTCGATCGCTTTCCCCTCCTTCAGCAGCGCGCGGTATTTGTCGGCGTCAGCGCGGTCGCAGACCACCCAGCCGTATCCCACGTCGTCGTAGCCGGGGCGGCCGGCGCGCCCGAGCATCTGGAGCACGTCGAGCGGCGAGATGTCGGTCTCGCCCTCCAGCGGGTCGTGGTACTTCGTGTCGCGGATGACGACGCAGCGCGCCGGGAGGTTCACCCCCCACGCGAGCGTCGACGTCGAGAAGAGGATCTTGATCTTCCCCTGCTTGAACCACTCCTCGACGCGGTCGCGGTCCTCCTTCCCGAGGCCTGCGTGGTGGAAGCCGACGCCGTCGGTGACCGACTGGCGGAGGGTGTCGTTGGTGAGCTCTGTCGCCTCGTTGTGGAAGTCGTAGTCGCCCCGCGAGTCGATCGGGATGTCTCGGTCGGTGATCTCGTCGCGCGCCTTCTTCGCGGCCTGCACCGTGTCCTGTCGCGAGGAGACGAACACGAGCGCCTGCCCGTCCTCTCGCACGTGCGGCTCGGCCAGATCGAGCGCGCGGTAGAGGCGGCGGTACTTGTCGGCGAAGGCGTTGGAGCCGTGCGAGTACGTCTTCACGCCGGTTTCCAGGTCGACCGGGCGGTACTCGTCGCCGAACGCGTAGGTCGTCTCCGCGGGCGCGTCGAGCCACTCGGCCACGTCCGCGACGTTCGGCATCGTCGCCGAGAGCGCGACGACGCGGGGGTCCTGCAGGCGGCGGAGCCGGGAGACGGTGACTTCGAGCACCGCGCCGCGCTTCTCGCTGTCGAGCAGGTGGACCTCGTCGATGACGACGCAGTCCACGTCGGTGATAAAGGAGTAGCGCCCGGAGTCGTGCTTTCGAGTGGCGCTGTCGGCCTTCTCGGGGGTCGTCACGAGCACGTCCGCGCGCTCCGCGCGGCGGGGGTTCAGGTCGCGCTCGCCGGAGACGACGTACACGGAGTAGCCGAGCTCCTCGAAGCGCTCCCACTCGCTCTCCTTCTCGTTTGTGAGCGCGCGGAGGGGTGCGACGAAGAGCGCGGTGCCGCCCTCCGAGAGCGTCTTGCAGATCGCGAGCTCGGCGAGCGCGGTCTTGCCGGAGGCGGTCGGCGCGGAGGCGACCACGTTGTGGTCGGTCTCCAAGATCCCCGGCAGCGCCTCGCGTTGCATCCGGTTGAACTCCTCGAACCCGAAGGCGTCGGCGAACTCCGGCACCGCGTCCGCGACCTTCACGCCGCACCACGCCCGTGGGCGACTCGACGGCGACCGAGAGTCGTTCGCATCACGTCGAACGGGGGGCCTCAAGCGCAAAGGCGTTTCTCATGCGGTCGGCCCGACGCGCTCGGTCCGGACCGGCGGGATGTGCTCGGTCCGGACCGGCGCGTTCGTCGTCGACCCCGGGCGTTTACGTGACTACGAGTCGACCGCCAGGTATGTTACCGTTACCACCGGTCGTCATCGGTGCCGTCGCCGTGATCGTCCTGCTCGTCCTGTTGGTCGTCGTCCGCCGACTGCGATCCCCCTCCTCGGAGGCGCGCGAGTCGAAGCGCGCCCACGAGGCCGCCCAAGAGCGCGATCCGCCGGTCGCGATCGGCGAGACGTACGAGTTCGGCGTCACCGAACTCACCGACCACCACTCGGGCGAGGAGGTCGCCGTCGGCAAGGTCGAGGGGTTCGTCCTCTTCACCGAGGACATCCCGGGCGACGTGGGGAAAGGTGACGTGATACGCGCGAAGGTGCTCTCGTTCAACGACGGCCGCACCTCGGCGGACGCGACGTACGTCGGGAAGGCCTGAGCGAGTTGGGTAGGCCTGAGCGAGTTGGGAAGGCCTGACGCGACGACGAGTTACCTCGATCGGACCACCTCCGCCCCGAGCATGAGGTTCATACGTGATGGTGACGAAGGGGTTTCGTAATGGCTCAGGCCGGGAATCAGGACCTCACGGAGCGGTTCATTCAGTTCTACCGTAACTACTACCGTGAGGAGATCGGACAGCTTGCGCAGCGATATCCCAACGAACAGCGCTCGCTGTACATCGAATACGACGACCTCTATCAGTTCGACCGCGACCTCGCGGAGGACTTCCGCACGAAGCCGGATCAGATGCGCGAGTACGCCGAAGAAGCGATTCGGCTCTACGACCTTCCCGCAGACGTCAGTCTCGCACGCGCACACGTTCGGATCGAGAACCTCCCCGAGAGCATCGACATCCGTGGGATTCGGGTCCACGACGACCACATCGGCAGGCTCGTCTCGATCAAGGGCATCGTCCGCAAGGCGACCGACGTCCGCCCGAAAGTGACCGAGGCCGCCTTCGAGTGCCAGCGCTGCGGCACGATGACGTACATTCCCCAAAGCGACGGCGGCTTCCAAGAGCCCCACGAGTGTCAGGGCTGCGAGCGACAGGGCCCCTTCCGCGTCAACTTCGACCAGTCGGAGTTCGTCGACTCGCAGAAGCTCCGCATCCAGGAGTCGCCCGAGGGACTCCGCGGCGGCGAGACGCCCCAGAACATCGACGTCGACATCGTCGACGACATCACCGGGAAGGTGAGCCCCGGCGACCACGTCACCTGCGTCGGCGTCCTCCACATCGAGCAGGTCGAGCAGGGGAACGAGAAGTCCGCTATCTTCGACCTGTACATGGACGGCGTCTCCATCGCCATCGAGGACGAGGAGTTCGAGGACATGGACATCACCGAGGCGGACAAACGCGAGATCATCGAACTCTCCAACCGCGACGACATCTACGACGCGATGGTCGACTCCATCGCCCCGGCCATCTACGGCTACGAGGAGGAGAAGCTCGCGATGATCCTCCAGCTGTTCTCGGGCGTCACCAAACACCTCCCCGACGGGTCGCGGATCCGCGGCGACCTCCACATGCTCCTGATCGGTGACCCCGGAACTGGCAAGAGCCAAATGATCAGTTATGTCGAGAATATTGCTCCAAGATCAGTTTATACATCTGGAAAAGGATCATCTGCAGCAGGTCTTACGGCTGCAGCTGTAAGAGACGATTTCGGCGACGGCCAGCAGTGGTCGCTCGAAGCCGGCGCGCTCGTGCTCGCTGACAAGGGGATCGCCGCGGTCGACGAGCTCGACAAGATGGACTGCGTCACGGGCGACACGCTGGTCTCGCTCGCGGACGGACGCGTCGAACGCATCGACGAACTGGCGCGGGAAGCCGCGAAGGACGGTGAGATCGAGGAGCTCTCGAACGGGCGTCACATCCGCGACGTCGACCTCGACGTCTGGACGATGGACGAAGACGGGCGGCTGGTCGAGCGCCCGGTCTCAGCGGTCCACGAGTACGACGCGCCCTCGGAGCTCACTCGGGTCACGATGGAAACGGGCGAGTCGCTGACCGCGACGGCCGATCATCCGTTCTTCATCCTCGACGACGGGGAGCGCGTGGAGCGCGAGGCGGCCGCGCTCGACGACGGCGACTGGGTGTACGTTCCCAGACAGATTCCGACGAAGGCGGCAGACGGCGGCGGAGCGGTGGCGGCCACGAGCGCTGACGACAGCGGGGTCATCGATCAAGGACGGGCCTCCGACGCTGACGGCGTCGGCGCCGCGATGGCGAGGGTCCTCGGGTACCTCTCGGGCGACGGGAACGTGTACTACGACAGAGACGAGGGCGTCTACGGCGTCCGGTTCACCAACGCCGACGACGAACTGCTGGCCGACTTCGAGCGGGCGGCCCGCGAAGCGTTCGACGCCGAGCCGACCCGGCCGCCGAGCGAGAAGCGCGACGGCGGCGTCGAGACGGTCCGAGTGAACGGGAAGGAACACGCCGACGCCGTCCTCGACGCGGGGATGAACCTCGGTCGGTATGACCAGAAGTGCTTCCCGACCCCCGTTTCGGCCGGCAGCCGCGCGGCGAAGGCCGCGTTCGTTCGCGCGCTCGCCGACAGCGAGGGGCACGTCGACGAGTCGGCGGGGAACGTTCGGGTGGCCTCGGCGAGTCGAGACCTGCTTCGCGGCACGCGGAACCTCCTCTTGCAGTTCGGCGTGTCGAGTCAGATCCAGCATCGCGAACGGAACGGGGGCCGGGACGTGTACTACCTCGCGGTGACCGACGCCGCCTCACTCGCTGCGTTCCGACGCGTCGTCGGGTTCACGGCCACGCGAAAGGCGGCGGCGCTCGATCGAGTTGTCGATGCCGCCGACGGCGACCGCACGATTCTCGACGTGGTCCCGCGGATCGACGACGTGCTCGCGGAATGCCGCGAGTCGCTCCGGCTCCACCAGAGCGAATGCGGGCTCAACGAGGGCACGTATCACGACTTCGAGAACGGGGCCGCGAACGTCTCGCTCCACCGTGCGAGCCGGGTCCTCGCGGCGTTCGAAGACCGACTGGAGACGGCCGCCACGGACCGGCTCCGGCTCGACGAGACGGTGACGTGGGAAACGCTCTCGGAACTGCGACAGCGGTACCACGTCTCGCAGACCGAGTTGGCCGAGGGGACGGCGCTGTCACAGCAACAGATCTCTCGCGAGTGGGGCGAGAGCGACGACGTTCGGCGCACGGCGGCGGAGAGACTTCGCGCGATCCTCACGGCGGTCGAAGGGACCGATCTCGACGACCTCCGCGAATTTGTCTGCGGTGACGTGAAGTGGCGCCGAGTCGAGTCGGTCGAGGCCGTCCTCCCGGAGTCGACGGAACACCGCGGCGAGGTGCTCCGACAGCGGCTCGCAGACATCATCGATGGTCCGGTCGAGACGGCTGAACGGCGGGCTCGTGACCTGCTCGATCGTGAGCCGATCGGCGAAACGCCGGCAGAACTGTCGGCGGCGCTCGACGCCTACGGAATCAGTCAGTCCGACGTGGCGTCTCGGCTCGACGTGGATCAGGCGACCGTGTCACGGTGGTTGTCGGGTGCGGTCGAGACGGACCGGCTCGGACACCTACGCGAGGCCGTCGCGGAAGAGGTCGACGCCGTCGAGGCGGAACTGCGGTCGACGCTGGCACGGATCAGGGACGGAGAACGACCAAGGGTGTACGACCTGACCGTCGAAGAGACCCACAACTTCGTTGCGAACGGGCTGGTCGTCCACAACTCCTCGGACCGCTCCGCGATGCACGAGGGGCTCGAACAGCAGAAGATCTCCGTCTCGAAGGCGGGGATCAACGCGACGCTGAAGGCGCGGTGTTCCCTCTTGGGCGCCGCGAACCCCAAGTACGGCCGGTTCGACCAGTACGAGCCGATCGGCGAGCAGATCGACCTCGAACCCGCGCTCATCTCGCGGTTCGACCTCATCTTCACGGTGACGGACAGTCCGGATCCGGAGCACGACTCCCGACTGGCGAAACACATCATCAAGACGAACTACGCCGGCGAGCTCAACACCCAGCGCGAGGAGCTGGCGAGTTCGGAGTTCACCTCGGACCAAGTCGCGGAGGTGACCGAAGAGGTCGCCCCGGAGATCGACGCCGAACTGCTGCGGAAATACATCGCGCACGCAAAGCGCTCCTGTTACCCGACGATGACGGAGGAGGCGAAGGAGCTCATCGAGGAGTTCTACGTCGACTTGCGCTCGAAGGGCGCCGACGAGGACGCGCCGGTTCCGGTCACCGCCCGGAAGCTGGAGGCGATGGTCAGGCTCTCGGAGGCGAGCGCCCGGGTCCGTCTCTCGGACACCGTCGAGCGCGAGGACGCGGACCGGGCGACGGACATCATCGAGTCGTGTCTCAAGGACATCGGCGTCGACCCGGAGACGGGCCAGTTCGATGCCGACGTCGTCGAGACGGGCACCTCGAAGAGCCAGCGCGACCGCATCAAGAACATCAAGGGACTCATCGCGGACATCGAGGAGGAGTTCGAGGAGGGCGCACCCGTCGACGAGGTGCTCGACCGCGCCGGCGAGATCGGGATGGATCCGGGGAAGGCCGAACAAGAGATCGAGAAGCTCCGGACCAAGGGCGAAGTGTACGAACCCAAGCAGGGCCACCTCCGGACGACGTAGATGGACCGGATCTCCGCGATACGGAACGTCGAGGACGCGCTCCGCGCGTTCGAGAACGGCGACGCCGACCTCGCCGACACCGAGCGGCGCGTGGCGGCGGTCCTCCGGACGTACGCCACCGAGTTCGACGGCGACGACGACGTGTTCCGCGCGGTCGGCGACGACGCGGTCGACGGGACGGTCGTGGTCGCGCCCTCGGCGCCGGCGGCCCGAGAGCGCGTGCTCGCGCTCTCCGGCGGCGATCGTTTATCTGATTCGACAGGTGGGAACGGCGACTCAGTCCCCGAATTCGACGTGGAACGGGTGTGATCGGCGTACCGGTTCGGAACCGATAAGTTCCGGAGCCGAT
Source organism: Halorubrum persicum (assembly GCF_002727125.1). GTDB lineage: Archaea > Halobacteriota > Halobacteria > Halobacteriales > Haloferacaceae > Halorubrum > Halorubrum persicum. The sequence continues at coordinate 2,882 of NZ_NHOA01000008.1, read as the reverse complement.
CAGGCGCGTTCGTGCTGCTGGTCGTGACGTATTCGGCGGCTGCTCGCACCGGCCTCCGAAACCTGTGTCGCCGCCACGAGGAGGCGGTCGCGCGGCGGTTCGGGCGGGCGGCGCTGCTCGACGAGACGGTGTACGCCGCGTTCCTCGCGCTCCGGCTGCGCGAGACGCACGGCGGGGACGTACAGATCGAGCGGACGGAGCCGTTCAACGAGTTCGTCGCGCTCGNNACCGCGAGGAGAAGGCGACGCCGTACGCCGCGTTCGCGGCCGGGACTGACCACCCGGATCCGGAGTCGATGCGGGGCGACGAGCTGTGACCGGGGCGGACGGACGGGGTGACCGGGAGCGGTCCGACGACGCGTCCGAAAGCACCGCGGCCGACGCCGTCGATCCCGGACCGGCAGTCGCCGACCCGGCCGCCGTGATCGGTCGCGTTCCGACAGAGGCGGGTCTCCGACGCGAACTCGCCGCGGCGGCCCGAACGCTCGGGCTGTCGTCGTCGATCGAAGGGCGGCTGATCGAGCTCCGCAATCGCGTCGCGGCGATCGAAGTCGAACCGGTCGACCTCGACGCGGCCCGGCGTCGGGTCGCGGACGCGAGCGGCGAGGAGGAGCGGCTGAAGGAGCGTGTCGCGGCCCTCCGGGGAGGAGTCCAAGCGCGCCGGGAGATCGAGGCGGAGACCGACGAGGCCCTCGACGAGTTGCAGTCGGCCGCCGCTGAGCTGTCGGCCGCACAGAGCGAACGGATCGCGGCCGAGCAGGCGCTCCGACGCGCACGCACGCGAGCCGCCGACGCCCGCGACGCCCGCGAGCGGCGCCTCGAACTCCGGGATCGGCTCCGGAACCGGCGCCGAGACGCGCGGCGAGAGCTCGCGAGAGAGGTGTACCCGTCGTTCCGTGACGCGCTGGCGGCCGTGCCGGGCGTCGATGTCGACGACGCCGGCGCGGATCCCGGGGCGTACGACGGCCCGTCGCTTGCGGCGTCGCTGGCGGCGGTCCGGATCGCTGACCTCGACGGGGCGGTCGTCCTCGGCGCGGAGGCGCTCGGATGGATCGCCGAACGCGGCGGTTCGGCGCCTGAATCCGTGCTCGACGGGCCGGTGGTTCGACCGTGCGGCCGGCCGCGGCTCTGACGGGGTGGGTCGGGGGGACGCCGCACAGCCGCCGACCAGCGGCGACGACTGCGGGGCCAATCCGGCCGCGGCGGCTCAAAACGAGACGTGCGAGGTCGACCCCGGCCCGTCGTCGCCGTCGGTCACGCCGCCGTCGTGCAGGTAGTCGTACTGCTCGTCGGTGAGGAGGATGGCGTCGCCGTCGACCGCGATATCGACGCCGGGCAGGGTGGTCCCCGACGCCTCCCCGTTGTCGCACTCGCCGGAGCAGGCGTCGAACATCGACCCGTGCCGGGGGCAGATGATCTCGCCGTCGCGGATCGCCGCGCCGCGGCCCGCGTCGAAGCGCTGGTCCTCGTGGGTGCAGCTGTTGACCCACGCCCTGACGCCCGGGTCGTCCTCGCAGGGGACGAGGATGACCTCCGTCTCGTTGCCGAAGGCATCTTCGGCGGTGAAGCGGTACGAGCCGCCCGCAGGAACCTCGGAGCGATCGGCGATCGCGGTGGCGTCCGACATGGGATCGCCGTAGGCCCGTCCGGTCGAAAAGCCTGCCGACCGGTCCGGTCGTCGGGCTGCGCCGGTTCGACAACCGGGCCCGTTCGATGGGTTTTATCCGGTCGTGCCGCGTGGATCCGGTGTGAGTCAGTTCGATCGGACCGCCGGCGCGGACGCGGGTGCGGAGACCGACGCGACCGCGGATGCCGACGGCGACCTGACGGCCGCCCTCCGGACGGAGTCCCGGGTCCTCCCCGCGGAGGTGTTCGCCACGCTCGGCAACGACACGCGGGTCGACATTCTGCGCGCCCTCCTCGAACTCGGCGCCGACGAGGAACCCGTGAGCTTCACCGACCTCTTCGAGCGGGTCGACATCGACGACAGCGCCAACTTCAACTACCACCTCCGCCAGCTCACCGGCCACTTCGTCAAACAGAGCGACGACGGCTACGAGTTCCGCTACCCCGGTCGGAAGGTCGTCAGCGCGATCTTTACCGGCACCCTCACCGAGCGCGCGCAGGTCGGATTCTTCCCGGTCGAGGGGGCGTGTTACGACTGCGACGGCGAGCTCCACGGCTGGTACGTCGACGACACGCTCACCGTGGGGTGTGCTGACTGCGGCACGATTCAGGTGAGCTACCCGTTCCCCTCCGGCGGGCTCGACGACCGCACGACCGACGAGCTGTTGCAGGCGTTCCACCACTACGTCCGCCACCACTACTGCCTGGCCGCGGACGGGGTCTGTCCCGAGTGCACCGGCGCGGTCGAGACGACGCTCGTCCGCGACCCCGACGACGAGGACCTCGACGTCGCCGTCGAACACGTCTGTCGGCGGTGCAACTACCGGTTGCGGTCGACCGTCGGGGTCACCCTGCTGGACCACGCCGAGACGCTGCTGTTCTTCTCCGAGCGCGGCGTCGACCTGAACACCGAGCCGTTCTGGACGTTCGACTGGTGCGTGAGCGACGAGCGGACGACTGTCGTCTCCGACGACCCGCTCCGGGTCCGGCTCTCGCTGCCCTGCACGGGCGACGAGCTCCGCGTGGTCGTCGACGAGTCGGTGAACGTGGTGGAGACGGCGCTCGTGGAGTGATCGAAGGGAGGGAGGTGACGCCCCCGTCGCTCGCGGAACGAACGCGTCCGCCGGGCGAAAGGAGCGACCCGGCGGGGAGTAGAATACCTCGGTACGGTCGGTCACGCGCCGACCGATCGGACGACGGTCGCCGTTACTCGAAGAGTTCGACGGCCTGCTCGTAGCGGGTCGACGGCTCTTCCCA
>NZ_NHOA01000050.1 GCF_002727125.1 Halorubrum persicum | reverse complement strand
GCGGGGAGCAGAGGGGTCGATCCAGCGGGGAGCGGGGTCGGTGTCGCGCGCGGCCGACCAGTCGAAAGAGCCACGGCGCCCGATGTCGACCGACCGGTATGGAGTACGAGGAGCCGAAGTTCTTCCACGTGATGCAGTACGCGGCCCGGGCCGACGGGGATGTCATCGACATGGTGAGCGGCAACCCCGACTGGGAGCCGCCGGCCGCGCTGCGGGAGGCGCTCCACGAGTACGCCGACCTCCCGCCGGACGACTTCCAGTACCCGCCGAGCGAGGGGCTGCTGGAGCTCCGCGAGGCGATCGCGGCGCGGCGGAACGTCGACCCCGACCGCGTGGTGGTCACGAACGGGACGGGCGAGGCGAACTACCTCGCGATGGCGCGCGCGTTCGAGCGCGGCGCGGGCGACGAGGCGCTGCTGATGGACCCCGTCTACCCGTACTACCCCGGGAAGACGGATATGCTCGGCGGGGAGTCGACCCTCGTCCCGACCGAGCGCGACGGCGGGCTCGACGTCGCGGCGATCCGCGAGGCCGCGAGCGCGGACACGGCGCTGATCGTCCTGAACACGCCGAACAATCCGACCGGCGCCGTCTACGGCACCGACGCGATTCGCGAGGTCGTCGCGATCGCTGAGGCGGTCGACGCTCTGGTCGTGGTCGACGAGGTGTACGACCACTACGACCTGACCGGCGAGTTCGAGTCCGCCCTGACGCTCTCCTCCGACCGAGTGATCGTCACCAGCGGCTTCTCGAAGTCGATGGCGATCACGGGGTTCCGAGTCGGCTACGGCGTCTTCCCCGAGGCGCACGTCGGCGACGCCAAGACGCGGCACATGCTCGTGAACGTCACCGGGGCGCGGCCTTCGCAGTACGCGGTCCACCACGCGCTCGCGGAGACGCCGCCGGACTACTACGCGGAGGCGCGCGACCTGCTCGCCGCCCGCGCTGACGCGTTCACCGACGCGCTCGACGCCGCCGGCGCCGAGTACACCCGCCCGGAGGGTGCGTTCTACGTGCTCGCGCGCTTCGACGGCTTCCCCGGCACGATGGCGAACGTCAAGCGCCTCGTCGACGAGGCCGGCGTCGCCGGGATGCCGGGCGACGCGTTCGGCACCGCCCGCGACGAGTGGATCCGCTTCGCCCTCGTGACGCCGCGGGCCGCCGAGGCCGCGGAGCGACTCACCGACTACTTCGCCGCCGACGCCCCTGATCCGCGATGAGCGACGACGACACCGACGACACCGACGACATCCTCGACTACTTCAACCGCAGTCCGTTCCGCGACCTGCTCGACATCGAGGTGACCGAGGCCGCGGAGGGGCGCGCGGTCGGCCGCCTGCAGTTCGGCGAGAAGCACTCCTCGAACCGCCGGCAGGCGATCGCCCAGGGCGGCGTCGCCTTCTCGCTGGCCGACAGCGTCGCCGGCGCGGCCGCGACCGCGCTGGTCGGGTTTCCGACGCCGACGATCGACTTCCGGATCGATTACCTCGCGCCGGCGACCGACGACCTCGTCGCGACCGCGGAGACGGTCCGCGAGGGCGGTGAGACGGCGGTCGTCGACGTGGAGGTCGTCCAACCGGACGGCGACGCGGACGAGTTCCGCCGCGACACCGAGGCGGACGACGACGCCGAGAGCAGAACGGTCGCCGTCGGCAGAGGCGTGTACAAGACGAGCGATCTCCCGGACGACGCGCCGTGGGATCTCGATCAGGGAGAGTGAGAGCCGCGGTCGGCGTGCGCCTGCGGTGCCGAGCGCGGTTGAGACGGAGGGGTGGTCACGCCGCGCACCCGCGACCCGCGAGTGTCCGTCCGAACCCGCGCGCCAGCGCTCAGCCGAAGTTCTCGACTTTGGCCGCGTCGGCGTCCCCGCCGGCGGCCTCGACCGCGGCCTCGGCGTCGGCCACCAGGTCGGCGAACCCGTACACGAAGACGGTTTCACCCTCGCTTCCGGTCAGCGACTCGGCGACCGCCGCGTCGAGCGCCTCGTCCGCGTCGAGGCGGTAGACCGCGGCCCCGCGCTCCTCCAGCGCGTCCAGCCGGTCCGCGTGCGACACGTCGTCGTCGCGGTAGACGACCGCGGCCTCGGCGCCGTCGTCGAGCGCGCGCTCCGCGATGGCGACCGCCGGGCCGACGCCGGGGCCGCCCGCGATCACGACCGCACGCGGCTCCCCGTCGTAGTGCTGATCGCCGAAGGGGCCGGAGAGGGTCATCTCCGTGCCCGCCTCGGCGTCGGCGAGAAACGCGGAGAACTCGCCGCCTTCGTCGGGGTCGATGCCGATCGTGACTTCGAAGGTGTCGCCGACGGTCGGCGACGAGAGGGTGTAGAAGCGGGCGACGGATTCGCCGTCGATCTCGGTACCGAGTTTGACGAACTGACCGGGCTCGGCGGCGAACCCGTCGGGGGCGTCGAACCGGAGGGCGTACGTGTCGCGGCCGACCGTTTCGACCGCGCTGACAGTCGCTGTCGTGTCCATGTCTGCGATCCGACCGGGAGACACAAACGTGTTCCCGTCGGCGTCGGTGCTGCCCGTGTCGAAACCGACGCGAGCGCCCGTCCGTCGGACCGAGCCGCGGGCCGTCCCTCTTCTCTCCGTCCTTTTCGCCCTCTCCGCCCTCTCCGGTTCGCCCTCTCCGCCCTCTCCGGTCTCTCCACGCGCCCCCCGCTTGTGCTCGGGCGCGGACGGCTCCCGGCGCTGCCCTCCGCTGTTCGACGACCGTCGAAAACACCCGACGACGATGCGGGTCGATCGTGAGAGATACCAAAAACACTTGTCCAGCATAAACGACATATACCCGTAACCGGGCGCTCTTTCCGTCAAAATTCGCGCAGAATTCAGTAAATGTTCAGAAATGGGTCGATGGCTCCTTCCAGAAGTCTTTTGATGAGTCCGGCGAAATCCCCCTCATAGCATGGCTGCGGACTTCAATTGGGCCGTCGGCGGGGAGGCCGGCGACGGCATCGACTCGACCGGGAAGATCTTCGCGCAAGCGCTCTCTCGGGCGGGTCGACACGTGTTCACGTCGAAGGACTTCGCCTCGCGGATCCGAGGCGGTTACACCGCCTACAAGGTGCGAACCTCCGTCGACAAGGTACAGAGCGTCGTCGATCGCCTGGATGTTCTCATCGCGCTGACTCCCCGGACGATCGAGGAGAACCTCGAGGAGCTCCACGAGGGGTCGGTGATCATCTACGACGGCGAGCGGACGACGATGCAGGACGTGGAGATCCCCGAGGAGATGATCGGGATCGACGTTCCCCTCAAACGGCTCGCCGAGGAGGCCGGCGGAGCGATCATGCGGAACGTCGTCGCGCTCGGCGCGGCCTGCGAGGTCGCCGAGTTCCCCATCGAGAACCTCGACTCCGCGCTGGAGAAGCGCTTCTCCGATAAGGGCCAGAAGCTCGTCGACAACAACAAGGAGGCTGCCCGCGCGGGGCAGTCGTACGTCGCCGAGGAGTACGACCACGAGTTCGACTACGACCTCGAGACCACCGACGAGGACTACGTCCTCCTCAACGGCGACGAAGCAATCGGGATGGGCGCCATCGCGGCCGGCTGCCGCTTCTACGCCGGCTACCCGATCACGCCCGCGACCGACGTGATGACGTATCTCACCGGTCGGATCGAGCGCTACGGCGGCCACGTCGTGCAGGCGGAAGACGAGCTGTCCGCGATCAACATGGCGCTCGGCGCCGCCCGCGGCGGTGCGCGGTCGATGACCGCCACGTCCGGTCCGGGGATCGACCTGATGACCGAGACGTTCGGGCTCATCGCGACCTCGGAGACGCCGCTGGTCATCTGTAACGTGATGCGCTCCGGCCCCTCGACCGGGATGCCGACGAAGCAGGAGCAGGGCGACTTAAACCAGATGCTGTACGGCGGCCACGGGGAGGTCCCCCGGTTCGTGCTCGCGCCGACGACGATCGCCGAGTGCTTCTGGAAGACGGTGGAGGCGTTCAACCTCGCCGAGAAGTACCAGCTCCCCGTCTACCTCACCGCCGACCTCTCGATGGCGGTCACCGAGCAGACGTTCTCCCCGGACACCTTCGACATGGACGAGGTGGAGGTCGACCGCGGCTTCGTCGTCGACGAGGCCGACATCGACGACCACATGAGCGACTCCGGCGGCTTCCAGCCCCACGAGATCACCGACGACGGGATCTCGCCGCGGGCGTTCCCCGGCACCGCCGACGGCGCGCACATGTCCACCGGCCTCGAGCACGACGAGCAGGGCCGCCGGACGGAGGACACCGAGATGCGCGTCGAGCAGGTCGACAAGCGCAACCGAAAGGTCGAGACGGCCCGCCAACGCGAGGACTGGAGCCCGCGCGAGTTCGGCGACGCGGACGCCGACACGCTCGTGGTCACGTGGGGGTCGAACGAGGGCGCGCTCGCCGAAGCCGTCGAGTTCCTCGCGGACGACGGGTACGACGTGCGGGTGCTCTCGGTTCCGTACATCTTCCCGCGACCGGACCTCTCCGAGGACGTGGCGGCGGCGGAGAACGTCATCGTCGTGGAGTGTAACGAGCAGGGGCAGTTCGCCGACCTCGTCGAACACGACGTGTTAGAGCGGGTCGACCGGATTAACAAGTACAACGGCGTGCGGTTCAAGGCTGACGAACTCGCAGACGACATCAAAGCGACCCTCTCGGAGGGGGTTGAGGCGTAACCAATGAGCTCAGACATTCGATTCACCGACTTCAAGTCCGACAAGCAGCCGACGTGGTGCCCGGGATGCGGCGACTTCGGCACCATGAACGGGATGATGAAGGCCCTCGCAGAGACGGGCAACGACCCCGACAACACCTTCGTCGTCGCCGGTATCGGCTGTTCCGGCAAGATCGGCACGTACATGCACAGCTACGCGCTCCACGGCGTTCACGGACGCGCACTCCCCGTCGGCACCGGCGTCAAGATGGCCCGGCCCGACATCGAAGTGATGGTCGCCGGCGGCGACGGCGACGGCTACTCCATCGGCGCGGGCCACTTCGTCCACGCCGTTCGACGCAACGTCGACATGACGTACGTCGTGATGGACAACCGCATCTACGGGCTGACGAAGGGGCAGGCCTCGCCGACCTCGCGTGAGGACTTCGAGACCTCGACGAGCCCCGAGGGCCCCAAACAGCCCCCGGTCAACCCCCACGCGCTGGCGCTGGCGTCGGGCGCGACGTTCATCGCCCAGTCGTTCTCGTCGGACGCGCTCCGCCATCAGGAGATCATCCAGAAGGCGGTCGAACACGACGGGTTCGGCTTCGTGAACGTCTACTCGCCGTGCGTGACGTTCAACGACGTGGACACCTACGACTACTTCCGCGACTCGCTGGTCGACCTGAAGGAGACGGACCACGACCCCAGCGACAAGGCGGCCGCCAAAGACGTCATCTTCGACGACGAGACGGAGCATCAAGGCGTCATCTACCAGGACGAGGAGTCGGTGCCGTACCACGAGCGCCACGGCGTCGACGAGGACATGTCCGTCATCCCGGACGGCGCGCCCGAGGGCGCGACGGACCTCGTCCGCGAGTTCTACTGACCCGGCGCTGAGCGGAACGGTTTTTTGCGTCGCGTTCCGGCTGCGACCAGTTCGCTGAGGGGTCGGACCGCCTTCGGATATTCCGTCCTCAACGAACCGCCAAATTTCGGCGGCCGAACCGGCTCACGGCCTGGTTGCGACCGGTTTCAGCAAGCCTAATTACGTGGGTCCGTATTCACGGGTATATGGTTGATCGCTACGACGTCGTGATCGCGGGTGCCGGACCGGCGGGCGCCCAGTGCGCTCGCGATCTGGCGACGCGAGGCTACGACGTCGTCGTTCTCGAAACGGAACCGGAAGACGAGTTCCCCCGCCAGAGCAACAAGTCGACCGCCGGGACGTTCCCGTCGATGATGTCCTCCTTCGGTATCCCCGACGACGTGGTGATGTCGTACACCGACGACGTGGTGTTGGAGTCGCCCAACAACCACTACAAGAGCTACCAACCCGGCGCGGTGTTGGAGTTCGCCGAGTTCAAGCGGTTCCTCGTCGAGCACGGCCGCGAGAACGGTGCCGAGTACCGGTTCGACGCGCGGGTTTCCCGCCCCATCCTCGACGACGACGGCGTCATCGAAGGAGTCCGGTACAACGGCGACGAGGAGGTGTACGCCGAGGTGGTCGTCGACGCGACCGGTCCGGCGGCGCCGATCGCGAGCGCGCTCGACGTGGTCGACCTCGAGCGCGAGAACCAGGCGATCGGCATCGAGTACGAGATGGAGGGCGTCGAGATGAACCACCCGGAGTACGCCGACCTCCGCCGGGCGATGATGCTCCGGCTCGACCACGACATCGCCCCCGGCGGCTACTCGTGGATCTTCGCCACCGGCGAGGACACCGCGAAGGTGGGGATCTGTTACATCCAGAACGACCGCCACCGCGAGTTCGCCCAGGACGGTCAGACCGTCGACGGCTACCTCGACGCGTGGGTCGACCGCGACCCGCGGTTCGCCGACGCCGAGAAGATCGACGGGAAGGTCCACCGCGGCTCCGCGCACATCCAGATGCCCGACGAGATGCACACCGACCGCTTCCTCGCGATCGGCGACACGGTCCCCTCCATCGACCCGCTGTGGGGCGAGGGGATCCACAAGGGGATGAAGTCGGCCCGCGCCGCGGCGGCCACCGTCGACCGGTGTCTCACCGACTCGGAGCGTCGCCTCGACGCCGAGAGCCTCGCCGTCTACGAGCGGCTCTGGCACCGCGACGTGGCCCCGCGGATGAAGGCGCGCCTGATGCTCACGCGGCTGCTGTACCTCGCCCCCAACGAGCGCTACGACCAGTTCATGCGCGATCTCCAGCGGGCGGAGGAGAACACGCTCGAGAAGGCGAACCGCGGCCAGAAGGCGTCGATGGCGAAGCTCCTCCACCTCTCCGACCTCCCGCTCTTGACGAAGTTCGCGCGCGAGCAGTTGGGAACGTAGCGTCCCGCCTCCGCGTCGACCGGTCGACCGATTTTTGAACCGGCTCCGGCCTAGCGTCGGTCACTGATTGCCGGGCATCCTCACGAACCACCGGTAGCGGGTGCTCTCGGGGTAGTGGTGGGTATCGGTGATCGGGAGCGGCGCGGGCGGTGCCCGCCCCGAGAAACGCGGATGGACGCGGTCAGAGAGGCGGTGACGGACCGCCGTCTCAGTCGTGTCGGAAGCAGCGCGAGCCGGTGAACGCCATCGCCATGTCGTGCTCGTCGGCCGCGGCGATCACGTCCTCGTCGTTGACCGAGCCGCCGGGCTGGACCACGGCCTCGATCCCGGCCTCGGCCGCCTCCTCGATCGCGTCCGGGAACGGGAAGAAGGCGTCCGAGGCCATCACGGCGCCCTCGGCGGACTTCCCGTCGGCGTCCTTCTCGGCCTTCATCCCGGCGAGCGTGACGGCGTCCACGCGCGACACCTGCCCCATCCCGACGCCGACCGTCTCCGTTCCGGTCGCGAACAGGATCCCGTTCGACTTCACGTGTTTGAGCGTCTTCCACGCGAACGTCATCGTCTCCAACTGCGCCTCGGTGGGCTCGCGCTCGGTGACCACCTCGAGATCGTCCGGGGCCGGCGACTGGCGGTCTCGCTCTTGGACCAGCCGTCCGCCGACGACCGGCTTCTCGGTGAACCGCTCGGAGAAGCGCTCGTCGCCCTCACCGAGGGGGCCCACGTCGAGGACGCGGAGGTTCTTCTTCTCGCGGAGCACGTCGAGCGCGCTGTCGGTGTAGCCGGGGGCGACGACGACCTCCTTGAAGGAGTCGGCGATCGCGTCGGCGGTGTCGGCGTCGCATGTGCGATTCAGCGCGACGATGCCGCCGAACGCGGACTTCGCGTCGGTGCGGAGCGCCCGGTCGTACGCGTCCGCGAGCGTGTCGCTCGTCGCGCAGCCGGCGGGGTTGGTGTGTTTGATCACGGCGGCGGCGGGCTCGTCGAACTCCTTGACGAGGTTCAGCGCGGCGTCGGCGTCGTTGTAGTTGTTGTACCCCATCCCCTTCGCGCCGGGGTTCAGCTGGGGCGCGTCGACGACGCTCGCCTCCTCGCAGCCGTCGTCGACGTAGAGCGCGGCGTCCTGATGGGGGTTCTCACCGTACCGCAGCGACTCGGCGCGCTCTTCGGAGACGAACCGCCGCTCGGGGAAGTCGCCCCCCGCGTCGCCGTCGACGGTCACGTCGACGGGCGCGTCGTCACCGTCGCGCTCGACCGTCACGCGGTCCTCCGCGAACCACCGCACCGCCCGCGGGTACGCCGTGAACTCGGCGTCGCGGAGCACGCGGTCTTTCAGCGCGTCGGCGTCGTCGCCCTCGTAGACGGGCACCGGCTCCTGCGTGACGATCGGGCCGGCGTCGACCTCCTCGGTGACGACGTGGACGGTACAGCCCGTGGTGCGGACCCCGGCGTCGAGCACCTGCTCGTGGGCGTCCGTGCCGGGGAAGGCGGGCAACAGCGAGGGGTGGACGTTCAGCGTCGTGGGCACCGCGTCGAGGAACGCGTCGGTGAGCACGCGCATGTACCCGTCCAGGCAGACGAGGTCGAAGTCGTACCCCGCCAGTCGGTCGACGATCCGTCGCTCGTGGGCCGCCCGCGACTCCCCGTCCTCGCGCTCGACGACCTCGGTGGGGATCCGCCGCTCCGTCGCGGCTTCCAAGACGGGCGCCTGCTCGCGGTTGGTCAGGACGACCGACAGCTCCGCGCCCCCCGGCGCGGCGTCGGCGATGTGTCTGAGGTTCCGCCCCCGGTTGCTCGCGAGTCCGGCGATCTTCATACACGATGGGACCGACCGATCGCGTATATCGATTGCGGTCCGTCGCGGGAGTCTATTCACGTTCGCGGATACATCTCAGCCGAGACCCCGGTAGAGATCGAAAACGGATCCACGTCCGTGCGACTCCCATCGACACGCTTTTGCTGGCTCCGGCGGCAGTCGCGGACATGACCGACGACTCCGAACCGACGGGCCGTGACGCTATCGCAGGGCTGTCGCGGTCGGACCCGCTCGCGGCGGTGTCTCCCCTCGACGGGCGCTACGCCTCCCGGACCGCGCCGCTGTCGCCGTACGTGAGCGAGGCCGCGCTCATGCGCGCCCGGACCCGCGTCGAGGTCGAGTACCTGATCGAACTCGCCGCCCTCGACGCGACGCCGATCGCGCTCGACGGCGACGCGGAGGCGCACCTCCGCGCGATCTACGAGGAGTTCTCCGTCGAGGACGCCCGCCTGATCAAGGCGCTCGAGGTCGAGGGTGCCGAGGGGTACAGCGCGACCAACCACGACGTGAAGGCGGTCGAGTACTTCTTGCGGGTCCGGCTCGACGGGCTGGCGGCGTCCGGACCGGTCGCGGATAGCGAGGCGCTGTACCCGTGGATCCACTTCGGGCTCACGAGCGAGGACGTGAACAACCTCGCGCACCGGATACTGGTGAAACGGGCGGTGAGCGAGGCGGTCGTCCCTGCGATCCGCGAGGTGCGCGACGCGCTCGCCGAGCTCGCGCGGGAGCACCGCGAGACGCCGATGCTGGCGCGCACCCACGGCCAGCCCGCGACCCCGACGACCTTCGGCAAGGAGATGGCCGTGTACGCCTCGCGGCTCGGTCGCGCGCTCGGGCGGGTCGTCGTCGCGAACGGCGATCTCTCCGGGAAGCTCGCGGGCGCCTCGGGCACCTACGCCGCCCACGACGCCGCCTACCCCGAGGTCGACTGGTCGGCGTTCGCGGAGTCGTTCGTGCGCGGGCTCGACCTCGAACACACCCCGCTCGCGACGCAGGTGAACCCCTGCGACGACCTCGCCGCGCTGTTCGACGCGCTGCGGGGCGTCAACAACGTCCTCCTCGACCTGGACCTGGACGCGTGGCTCTACGTCTCCGACCGGTACCTCGGGCAGCGCACCGTCGAGGGCGAGACCGGCTCCTCGACGATGCCGCACAAGGTGAACCCGATCGACTTCGAGAACAGCGAGGGGAACCTCTCGAAGGCGAACTCGGACCTCACCTTCCTCGCCGACTACGTGACGACCTCGCGGCTCCAGCGCGACCTCTCGGACTCGACCGTCAAGCGCAACGTGGGCGCCGCCCTCGCCCACTGCCTGATCGGCTACTCGAAGGCCGGCGACGGGCTCGAAACGGTCGTCCCGAACGAGACCGTCATGCGCGAGGAGCTGGCGGCGACGCCCGAAGTGATCGGCGAGGCCGTCCAGACGATCCTCCGGCGCGAGGGCGACACGGACGCCTACGAGCGCGTGAAGGAGCTCACCCGCGGGAAGCGCGTCACCCTCGACGACTTCCGCGACCTCTTCGACGACCTCGACGTCGACGAGGGGGTTCGCGAGGAGCTGAAGGCGCTGACGCCGACGTACCCGGCCGGCGTCAGCGCCTTCAGCTCCTCGCGAACCCCCTCGTCGACGTCGAGGTCGTCGAAGAGGTCGCGGAAGTCGTCGAGGGTGACGCGCTTCCCGCGGGTGAGCTCCTTCACGCGCTCG
>NZ_NHOA01000060.1:34111-34492 GCF_002727125.1 Halorubrum persicum | reverse complement strand
ACGTACACGCTGGATCCGGACGACGGCCCGACCTACGAGATCATCGTGGAGGACACCGGATTCAGCCCCGACACGGCCCAGAGCGTCGCGACGGACCTCGTCGTCGACGAGGTCCGTCGCGACGCTCTGGGCCGTGTCGGGGCTGAATCCGGTGTCCTCCACGATGATCTCGTAGGTCGGGCCGTCGTCCGGATCCAGCGTGTACGTGCCCGGCGTGAGCTCCTCCACCGGGTCGACGCCGTGTTTGTACGCCAGCCCGGAGTAGAACCCCATCAGACTGATCTGACCGTAGTACTTGAGGTCGCCCGACGTAGGCTGGACCGCGCCGATCCGGACCGTCTCCTCGGAGACACCGCCCCCGCCGCCTCCGTCGTTCCCGTC
>NZ_NHOA01000060.1:0-34066 GCF_002727125.1 Halorubrum persicum | reverse complement strand
GTCGCTCCCGTCGCCGCCGTTGCCCGTGCAGCCGGCGAGGCCGGCCAGCCCGACTCCCCCGACCGCGGCACCAGTTCGTCGCAGATACGATCGCCGTGTGGTCACGTCTCGCATACCAATAACGGTGTGAACACACCGACAAAAGGGGGCGAGTTAAGATGTTAACAAGCGACGCGGGAATACCCCAAACCGACTCGTTCGGGCGCTGAGCGGTGCGGTTCCGAATCCGGTCATTAGTTTATCCGATCGAGCGCGGCGACGACGCTGCGGAGCAGTTTCTTCTCGCCGCGGCGCATGTTCTTTGAGACCGCCGCGGTCGACACGTCGAACTCGTCGGCGAGGGTCGACAGCGTCGCGTCGCGAGGCGACTCGAAGTACCCCTCCTCGGCGGCGGTCTCGATCGTGTCGCGCTCGACGTCGGTGAGATCGCGGCAGGCGTCAAGCATCGTCGACGCCGCGTTCGCGTTCCGCATCGTGTCGAACAGCGACTCCATCGACAGCTCAGACTGGTCTTCGACGACGAACTCGTTGCCCTTCTCGAGGTCGTGGAGCGCCGCTTCCGTCGTCGCCTCGTCGTCGAACCCCACCTGCCACTGCTCGGAGCCGTCCGCGATCCGGAACGGGCCGGTGATGTACCCGCCGTGGTCGGTGATCGTCGACATCGCGTTCGTCTCCTCGATGACGGTCCGGATGATCGCGGTGCCATCCTGCTTCGAGAACTGCTTGTACTCCGCCATGTTCTCGTGGTCGCGGAGCGCCGCGAGCCCCTCGCCAAGCTCGTAGCGGTCCGACGACTCGACGAGCAGCCGCGTCTCCAACTGCTCGGCAGCCGTGTCGAGCTGCCAGTGCATCGCGGAGAAGTCGACATCGTGGTCGGCGGACGTATCGATGAACGGGCAGTCGAACTGCTCCATATCCATCGTGACGTCGATCATGGCCAGCCGTTATCCCCCACATATATAACGGTTGTTCCTTAGAGACACGTTTCACTCTCCGAACCGCTCTTCGATGGCCGTTCGGTCGATCTTCGACGGCCCGGACGTGGGCATCTCGTCGACGAACGCGAGCGCTTTCGGCACCGCGAACCGCGCGACGCGGGAGGCGAGGTGTGACTCCACGTCGTCGAGCGTCAGCGACTCGTCGCCCACGAGCACCGCCTTCCCGACGGTCCCCCACTCCTCGCTCGGGACCCCGACCACCACGGCTTCCTCGATCCCCGGGTGATCCGTGAGCGCGTCCTCGACGCGGGGCGGATACACGTTCTCGCCGCCGGAGACGAACATGTTCTTTTTGCGCCCCTCGATGTGGTAGTAGCCGTCGTCGTCGATCCGGGCCAGATCGCCGGTCGAGACCCAGTCGCCGAACGTGTCGGCGGTCGCTTCCGGGTTGTTCCAGTAGCCGTCGGCGGCCGCGGGACCGGCGAGTTCCAGCTCCCCGACCGTCCCGTCGGGCACCCGCCCGTCGTCGTCAACGACGCGAGCGTCGACCCCGAGCGCGGGGACGCCCACGCTCTGCGTCTTCTCGTCCGGGAACCCGTCGGGCATCGCGAAGTTGTTCGGACCGCACTCGGTGAGCCCGTACCCCTGCGAGATCTCGACGCCGCGATCGCGCCACGCCTCGATCACGCTCTCGCGGCAGGGCCCCCCACCGCTCTTGACGAATCGGAGCGTCGAGAGGTCCGTCGTCTCCCAGTCGTCGTGCCGGGCCATCATCCGGAGCACGGCGGGGACTGCCACGAGCGTCGTGGCCCCCTCCCGCTCCACGTTGGCGAGGACGCGACCGGGGTCGACCTCCGGGCTCAAGAGGATTCGCGCGCCCATCTGGAAGAAGGGGACCGTGAGCACGTTCCAGCCGCCGGTGTGGAACATCGGGAACACCATCGGAGTCACGTCGTCCTCGCGGAGCCCCCACGCCGTGATCGTGTTGAACCCGTTCCAGTGGATCGCCCCGTGGCTTATCACCGTCTCCTTCGGAACGCCCGTCGAGCCGCCGGTGTGAAGGAAGAGATGGGGGTCCGCGGGCGACACCGACGCCGTCTCGACCGGCGACCCGTCGGTCGGCAGATCGGCGGTGTACGGCCGCCACGCGTTGTCTTCGTCGGTGGGAATCGCCCGAACAGGGGGTTCCGCGTCGGCGCGTTCCAAGGCGTCGACCACGTCGCCCTCGAACGGCGTCTCGACCATGAGCAGCCCGGGGTCGACATCGCCGAGGACCGCGGCCAGCTCGCGCTCGGCGAGTCGGTGCGACAGCGGGGCGAGCACCGCGCCGATCTTGCCGGTCGCGAAGAACAGGTCCACCAGTTCCACCCGATTCCGCGAGATCACCGCGACTCGGTCGCCCTTCGCGACGCCGGCGTCGCGGAGGAACCGAGCGGTGCGGTTGGCGCGCTCGTCGAGGTCGGCGTACGTGTACTCTTCGCCGGCGACGGTGTCCGTGACGGCGACGCGGTCCGGGGAGAGGCGGGCGCGCCGCGCCGACAGCGACCCCACCCAGTCGTACCCCCGGTCGGCGTGCGGGTGCGGTCTGGAGTCGTCGGTGCCACCGGTCGCCCGCGGATCGTTCGCCTCCATGTCAGGCCACCTCGTCGAGGAACGACCGGATCCGACTGTCGATCGCGTCCCGCTCCTCGATGAAGAAGAGGTGTGGGCCGCCCTCGACCCGCTCGACGCTCGCGTGCGGGAGCTGCGCGGCGAGCAGCTCCGCGTTGCCGACGGGGAGCACCCGGTCGTCGGTGCCGTGGAGCACGAGCGTCGGAACGGAGATCTCGTCGAGCCGGTCTGTCGCGTCGAACGCGGTCACCGCCGCGGCCTGCGCCTCTCGGCCGCTCGGCGTCGCGTCGCCGGCGAGCCGCCAGTCGACGATCCGGTCGACGAGGTCGGGCTCGCGCTCGTAGAACCCGTCGCTCACGGCGGGCTCCATCAGGTATCTGATTCGCTCGCGCGGGCCGAGGTCGTCGGGCGCGGAGAAGATGTGTTCCCGTACCTCGGCCGGCATCTCCGGGGCCTCTTCACCCCCCGGCGAGGTGCACAGCAGCGTCAGCGAGGCGACTCGGTCGTCGGCGAGCGCGAGCTCCTGTGCGATCATCCCGCCCATCGACGCCCCGCAGACGTGGACGCGGTCGACGTCGCGGTCGTCGAGGACGGCCCGCGCGTCGGCGGCCATCTCGCTGATCGCATACGGGCCGTCGGGCGCGTCGGAGTCGCCGGTACCGCGGTTGTCCGGCCGAAGCACCTCGTACTCGTCCGCGAGGTCCTCGGTCAACCACCGCCACATCCAGCGACCGTACCCCAGCCCCTCCAACAGGAGTACCGTCGGACCGTCGCGCGGCCCGTCGACGGCGTAGTGGATATCGACGCCGTCGCGTGTCACTCTCGGCATACGAAAACGAAGCACGTGCCGCCCTATCAACCTGCACGTTAACCTTTCAACCGGTGGGGTCGATCGCCCGGAACGGTCAGCGAACCGAACGATGGCGCCGCCACCCTGCCGACGCTTCCCACGGTGCCGCGACTTGAGAAGAGTTAAATCGGATGCGGCATTACCCGAAATTGCGCTCGGTTGGTGTAGTCCGGCCAATCATGTTGGCCTTTCGGCAGACGCGGCGCGACGGCGCGCCGGTTTGGAAGACAGCCGACGACCAGGGTTCAAATCCCTGACCGAGCACTTCTCACAGCCTCACACCTTTAGCGACGGCGCCCGCTGTTGGCACGCTCCGGCTCTGAAGGGGAAGAATCACCTCCCTCGGCGACGACCGCCGAGTATGAGCGACCGATCCGATGCCGGCGAGGGCGATGAGTCCCGCGAGGGCGACGACCGCCACTTCGAGACACGCGCCATCCACGCCGGGCAGGAGCCCGACCCGGAGACCGGCGCGCTGATGACGCCGATCCACGCGAACTCCACGTACCAGCAGGACGGGCCGGGCGAGCACCGCGGCTACGAGTACAGCCGGACCGGGAACCCGACCCGGACCGACCTCGAAGCCAACCTCGCCTCGCTGGAGTCGGGGAGCCACGCGCGCTGTTTCGCCTCCGGGATGGCCGCGATAAACACCGTCTTGAACCTCCTCGAATCCGGAGACCACGTCGTCGCCGGCGACGACGTGTACGGCGGGACCCACCGGATCCTCACGCAGGTGTACGAACAGTACGACATCGAGACCTCGTTCGTCGACACGACCGACCACGACGCGGTCCGGGACGCGATGTGCGAAGAGACGGAGCTGGTGTGGGTCGAGACGCCGACGAACCCCCTGATGAACGTCAACGACATCGGTGCCCTCGCCGAGATCGCCCACGCGAACGACGCGCTCTGTGCGGTCGACAACACGTTCGCGACCCCGTACCTCCAGCGCCCGCTCGAACACGGCGCCGACATCGTCTCCCAGTCGCTGACGAAGTACCTCGGCGGTCACTCCGACACCATCGGCGGCGCGCTGATCGTGGACGACGCCGATCTCGACGAGCGGCTCGGCTTCTACCAGAACTCGGTCGGCGCGACGCCCGGCCCCTTCGACTCCTTCCTCGTGCTTCGCGGGACCAAGACGCTCTCCGTCCGGATGGACCGCCACTGCGAGAACGCGATGGAGCTGGCCGAGTGGCTGGAGAGCCACGACGACGTGAGCCGCGTCTACTACCCCGGGCTGGAGAGCCATCCCGACCACGAGCTGGCGGCCGAGCAGATGGACGCGTTCGGGGGCATGCTCTCCTTCGAGTTCGACGGCACCCTCGACCAGGCGTCGACGGTCGTCAGCGAGACCGACGTGTTCACCCTCGCGGAGTCGCTCGGCGGCGTCGAGAGCCTGATCGAGCAGCCCGCCGCGATGACCCACGCCGCGATCCCCCGCGAGGAGCGGCTCGCGGCCGGGCTCACCGACGGCCTCATCCGGGTGTCGGTGGGGATCGAGCACGCCGACGACATGAAGGCCGACCTGCAGGCCGCGTTCGACGCGGCGCTGGAGTAGGCGGTCGGGGGGAACGGCGGCGAGACGCCAGCGGCCCGCCGATGCCGGCAGCGGTCGCCGGACGAACACCCTTTTTACTCGTTGCGACGAGTCTCTCCGCCATGAGCGACCCAGACATCCTCGTGTTGCGACAGACGATCCACGGCTCGGATGGCGCGGAGCTGGCCGCGGCGATCCGCGAACGCCTCCCCGACCGATCGGTCGCGCTGGCGCGGACGCCGGCGGAGGAGCGCGAGCTGCTGGAGACCGCGCGGGTCGCGGTCGGGCTCACCATCGACGAGGAGCTGCTGGCCGTCGCCGAGAACCTGGAGCTGTTCGCGTGCGTGTTCGCCGGCACCGGCCACCTCCCGCGCGAGGCGCTCGCGGACCACGGCGTCGCCCTGACGAACGCCTCGGGGGTCCACGGCCCGAACATCGCCGAACACGTGCTCGGGTCGATGATCACGCACGCCCGCCAGTGGACGCGCGCGCATCGCCAGCAGGACCGCCGGGAGTGGCGGAGCTACGAGACGACCGAGGTGTACGGGTCCACCGTCGCAGTCGTCGGGCTCGGCGCGATCGGCTCGGCGATCACCGACCGGCTGGAGCCCTTCGACGTCGACACGACGGGCGTCAGGTACTCGCCCGAGAAGGGCGGCCCGACCGACGAGGTGTACGGGTTCGACGAGTTCCACGACGCGATCGCGGACGCCGAGTACGTCGTGCTCGCGTGCCCGCTCACGGAGGCGACCCGCGGGCTCGTCGACGCCGACGCGCTTCGGTCGATGCGGGCTGACGCGGTCCTCGTCAACATCGCGCGCGGACCGGTCGTCGACACGGACGCGCTCGTCTCGGAGCTCCGGAACAACCGCATCGGCGGGGCCGCGCTCGACGTGACCGACCCCGAGCCGCTCCCCGAGGACCACCCGCTGTGGGGGCTCGGAAACGTGACGATCACCCCGCACAACGCCGGTCACACTCCACACTACTACGAGCGCGTCGCCGACATCCTCGCCGGGAACGTCGGCCGACTCGACGACGGGGAGGAGCTGGAGAATCGGGTCGTGTAACTGCGACTCTTCGTCGAGTCGCTCGCGCGCCCCGGAAGCCACAGCGCGCGACGCAGTCGTTCGCTG
The DNA here is from genome assembly GCF_002727125.1 of Halorubrum persicum. Taxonomy (GTDB): domain Archaea; phylum Halobacteriota; class Halobacteria; order Halobacteriales; family Haloferacaceae; genus Halorubrum; species Halorubrum persicum. The sequence continues at coordinate 27,988 of NZ_NHOA01000060.1, read as the reverse complement.
ACTGGCGCGAGTTGCGACGAGGCGGTTTGCCAGCTCCGCCGCGCACGAGTATGGATAAACACTATCCGTTGGTGCGTCCAACCGACCAGTCGATGCACGGTGAGTCCCTCCAGCGGCTTGCGATTCTGTTAGGCGTGATCGCCTGCTTCGGAGCGATCCGAATCTACGGACAGGGGTTCGGCTACGTCTGGCCGTACACGGCTCTCATGTGGCTCTCGGTGATCGTCGGGGCGTACGGATTCCACCGGTCCCGCGAGGAGCGCCTCGCTCGGTAAGCCGCCCGGCCGCGAATCCGGTCGCCGACTGACGTGCATAACCCGCCCGTACCGAGCGACGCGGGGCCGAACCGTCCGTCCGCTGGTGACGTCGACCGGCCGATCTACCGATACACGGCTCCGCGAGCAGAGTCCTACTCGTCGACCGTGACCCGCTCGATCTCCACCGTGTCGCGGGGCTCGTCGCGGCGGTCGGTCGGGACGGAGCCGATCTCCTCGACCGCGTCCATCCCGTCGATGACCTGCCCGAAGACGGCGTGCTTGCCGTCGAGGTGGGGCGTCGCGTCCAGCGTGATGAAGAACTGCGAGCCGTTCGTGTTCGGGCCGGAGTTCGCCATCGAGAGGATGCCCGGGCCGTCGTGAGTCAGGTCGTCGTGGAACTCGTCGTCGAACTGGTAGCCGGGGCCGCCGCGACCGTTCTGCTGCGGGTCGCCGCCCTGGATCATGAAGTCCTCGATGACGCGGTGGAAGACGTTGCCCTCGTACAGCGAGTCGCCGCGGACCTCGCCGCTCTCGGGGTCCTCCCACGTGTTCGTCTCGCGGGCGGGATCCGCGTCGGCGGCGGGGTCGTGACGCGCCAGCCCGAGGAAGTTCTCGACCGTCTTCGGCGCGCGGTCCTCGAACAGCTCGACGACGACGTCGCCGTGATTCGTGTGAAGCGTCACCTGCGGGTTGCCGGGGTTGGAAACCTCTCGTGCCATGTTCCCGTGGAGGAGCGCCCGTCTGAAAACCCTGCCCATCCGCGGCGTCAGCGGGGAGTTCGCGACTGCCCATCGGTCTCACCGCACCGACCGCGAACGTCGGCCTTAAGAACCAACGACGCCGAATCGGCGACATGAGTTCCACGCCCGTGCTGACGGTCGCGGCCCTGATCGTCGGCCTCACCGTCGGCGCGCTGTTCGCCTTCCTCCGCGTGCCCATTCCCGCCCCGCCCGAGCTGCCGGGGGTGGTGGCCATCGTCGGGATCTATCTGGGGTTCAAGCTCGTCGGCTACGCCGGTGTCGGCTTCGACCTGCTCGACGCGCTCGGGCTGTAACCTCGCCGCCCCGCGGCGTCGGTCCATCCGACGGCCGGTACCGTTTTGCATCCGGCGGGCGGAGCCTCGCGTATGTACGACGACATCCTCCTTCCAGTGGCGCCGGGCGGCGAAGGGAACGACGCCATACCGCACGCCAAAAGCCTCGCGGAGCGCTACGACGCGACCGTGTACGTCGTCTCCGCCATCGACACGATCGCCCAGACGCTTCGCGGCCCACAGGCCGGCGCGTTCGCGGAGCGCGTCGAGGACGCGGCCGCGGAGCGGGTCGAGACCGTGACGGCGGAGCTGGAGTCGGCGGGCATCGAGGTGGTCGGCAACGTCATTCAGGGTGAGCCGGTCGACGTCATCGAGAACGCGATCGACGACGTGGGTGCCGACATCGTCGTGATGCCGAGCCACGCGCGCTCCGGCCTCCGGCGCGTCCTCCTCGGGAGCGTCACCGAGAAGATCGTTCGCGTCTCTCCCGTCCCGGTCGTCACGGTGCCGATGGCCGACCTGGAGGAAGCGGCGGACTCGGAGGCGGCCGTCGGCGCGGGCGACGCCGCCGACGCGGAGTGACCGACGGGCCGACGGCGACCCGCGCGTTCCGGGTCGCGTACGACGGCCGCGAGTACGCCGGTTTCCAGCGGCAGCCGCACGCGACGACCGTCGAGGGAACCCTGCTGCGCGCGCTCGCCGAACACGGGATCATCGACCGCGGCGACGGGCCCACGCACGCGACGCCGCCGGGGTACGCCGCCGCGGGCCGGACGGACGCCGGCGTCTCCGCGGTCGCGCAGACGGTCGCGTTCGCGGCGCCCGATTGGCTCACGCCCCGGGCGTTCAACGGGCGCCTCCCGGGCTCGGTGCGGGTCTGGGCGGCCGCCGACGTGTCTGAAGGGATTCACGCGACTCACGACGCGACCCGGCGGACCTACCGCTATCACCTGTACGCGCCGGCCCGCACCGCGGAGCCGGAGCGAGATCACGCGGTCGACGACGGTCGCGTTCGGGACGCGCTCGCTCGGTTTTCCGGCGAGCACGACTTTCACAACCTGACGAGCGACGAGACCGGAACCGTCCGAGACCTGGACGCGACCGCGACCCGAGACGGGGACCTCCTCGTCGTCGAGGTGAGCGCCGGGGGGTTCCCGCGGAAGCTCGTGCGCCGACTCGTCGCCGCGGTCCGCGCGGTCGGCCGCGGCACGGCTGACGGCTCCCTGATCGACCGTCTGCTTGCCCCCGATCCGGTCCCCGGAGAGTTCGGCGTCGGGCCCGCGCCGCCCGAGCCGCTGGTGCTCTGGGACGTGAGCTACGGGGGTGTCGAATTCGAGGTCGACCCCGAGGCGGCCGAGAGCGCGCGCGTCGCCTTCGGGGACCGGTACCGCGACGCCCGACACGCCGCCGCGGCGACGGGGGCGATCCGGTCTCGGATCGCGGGACCGGACCGGTCGTGACCTACGCCGCCTGCTCGCCGCCCCCCGTCTCCATCCCCTCGACGCGGACCAACAGGGTGTTGCCGTCGACGTGCGTCGCGTCGACGACCCCCGAGAGCCGGAGCCCCTCGCCCGGCGTCGGACCGACGGTCACCCGGTCGCCGGCGTCGAAGGTGCCGACCGGACCGCGGATCACGAGCTCCGCCCGACACAGTTCGGGGTTGGCGACGCTGGAGAGGTCGATCTCCTCGACGTTCACGCCCTCTACCGGATCACCCTCGCACTCGACGGGCGTGGTCGCGGCGCCGTCCATCCGCTCGACGCCGAGCGTCTCGTAGGCCGCGTCGGTCGGGACGTAGCCGCCCTTCGGCCCGGCGACGCCCTCTACCAGACCCACGTCGCGCAGGCTCTGCATCCGGTTTCGAACCGTCCCGGCGTTTCGGTCGATCGACTCGGCGATCCGCGCTCCCGACACCGGCCGATCCGCGTTCTCTGCGAGGTTTACGAGCGCCGTGAGCACCCGTTTCTGACTGCTCGTGAGCTGTATCGTCGACATGCGCGTATCGAGCGACCAGCATTGGATAAATGTTGTGATAAAATCACCTTATATGGTTGATAAAGAATGTTATGGTGAGATAATTTTGTGTATTTTGTGCTCTACCGTGATTTTGAACCTTATCGTGGCATTACTGGATCCAAATACGACTGCTTCTGTATCCTGGAGGTCTTTTGAGATTTTGTTGGGCGTCTGATTTGGTATTGGATGCAGAATAGATCTTACTGTGTGTTATTCGTGTAATTCCTTAAACAACCCCTACCACGAGTATTTATCCGTCGATTCGAAAGCGGTGGACGACTATGAGCCATCGAACCGACGCCCGTACGTGTCGGCCGGACGCCCGCGATCCGGGGTCCGTTCGGATCGCCGGAACATCGTTCGCTTCGCTCGGGTTCTCCTCGGGCGGATCGGTCCCAAGGCGGTCGTTCGGGGGGCGGACCGATGGGTGACCCGCAGCCGACCGCGTTCGAGTCGGAGACCGTGCCCGACCGCTCCGCGGCCCCGGCGTCGGGGACCGCGGATCAGCGGGACCGTGCGGACCTCGCTGACGGCACCGAATCGCTGGACACACCCGACCCGGCCGCGGAGCGCGAGCGGATCCGGGCGTTCATCCAGGACGCGGTCGCGGACGCGAGCGCGGACGGGGTGGTCGTCAACATGAGCGGCGGCCTCGACTCGACGGTCACGGCGGCGCTGGCGGTCGAGGCGCTCGGGGCCGACCGCGTGTACGGGCTGATTCTCCCCTGTAACAAGGTCGGGGCGCCGCACGCCCGCGACGCCGAGGCGCTCGCGGACGCGCTCGGGATCGACCACGACACCGTCCACCTTCAGCCGCTGTTCGCGCAGTTCGGTGCGGTCGCACCCGACCGGTTCGACCTCCACGACGAGCCGATTCGGTCCGGGAACGCGATCGCGCGGCTCCGGATGGCCGTGGCGTATCTCGCCGCCAACGCGACGAACCGGCTCGTCTGCGGGACGACCAACCGGAGCGAACACCTGCTCGGCTACGTGACGAAACACGGAGACGGCGCCGCGGACCTGCTGCCGCTCGGACACCTGTACAAGACCGACGTTCGCGCGCTCGCCGAGGAGCTCGACGTGCCCGCGTTCGTCGTCGAGAAGCCGCCGACCGCGGGGTTTCTCCCCGGACAGCGCGACGCCGACGATCTCGGCGCCCCGTACGACGTGATCGATACCGTGCTGCGGCTGGCCGTGGATCGCGGGCTCGACGCGGAGACGGTCGCCGAACGGGTCGCGACCGAGGCCGACGCGGAGACGGTCGCGGAACTGCTCGCGCGCCACCGCGCGACGGCGCACAAGCGCGCGCCGCCGCCGATGCCGGAGGGCCGCGGGAACTGACCGGCGTCACTCCCACCCGGCGGGCCACAGGTCGGCCGCGCGCATCCCCGTCTCGAAGTCGGCCTCGCGGAGCGCGGCGATCAGGTCGCCGCGGTCGAGCCGATCCACCTCGCGCTCGGGGGCCGCGAACTCGGCGACGAGGAGGGCGACGAGCATCGCGTGCTCCCGAACGTTGCGGTCGTCGACTTTGTCGCGGGTGTCCGCGTGCGTGTGCCCCCATCCTCGTCCCCGGTCGCCGGAGTCGCTGTGGAGCTGGAGCGCCGGCACCCCGCGCCGGACGAACGGCCACTGGTCGGAGAACGGATGCGGCTCCGCGTCCACCGTGATCGGGTGATTGGCGCCCACCGACACGGCGTCGGCGACCTCGGCGGCCGCCTCGGAGGCGTGCGCAAGCGCCACGAGGTCGCGGAACCGCCCCGCGCCGTCGACGTTGACCACGCCTCGGATCCGGTCGAGATCGAGCCGCTCCGCCAGTTCCTCCGCGCCGAGGAGCCCCACCTCCTCCGCGCCGACGGCGACCACGTCGACGCCGATCGGGAGCGCCGCCTCGGCCAGGATCGCCGCGGCGGTCACGGCGGTCGCGATCCCGCAGCCGTTGTCGAGCGCGCCCTCCGCGATGTCGTGTGCGTCGTAATGCGCGAGCAGAAGTAGCCGTTCGTCGGTTTGCGGACCCACGTGACCGACCACGTTCCGGCTCTCTCCCGGCTCGGTCGTCGCCTCGACCGACAGTTCGGCGGTCACCGCGGAGTCGCCTTCCGTCGCTCCGCCTCGCCCGTCCCCGCCGCGACCGTCGACGGCGTACTCCCGGAGCCACGCGCCGGTCTCCTTCGAGACGCCGACGGCGACCGCGTCGGCCTCCTCGCCGAACGTCAGCGACCCCGTGGGCGGGAGCTGGCCGTCGAGGTGGTTGACGAAGATGAACCCGAGCGCGCCCGCGTCGACCGCGTAGCCGAACTTCTCCATCCGGTGGACGAACCGGCTCCCCTCCGGGGTCGTCGTCGACGCGACCGCGATCCGCCCCTCGACCGCCCGCTCGTCGATCTCGGCGGGCGTGCCGTAGCCGACATCCACGAGTTCGCCGGTGACGCGTCCCGCGGGCGAGTACGGCAGGGCGATCGCCTCGAACTCGCGGGTCGTCGCCGCGCCGTCGCGTCCGGGCGCCGTCAGCCGGAGCGTCGCGCTCTCGCGCTCCCAGGCGGCCATCTCGAACGGCCTCGTCTCGATGTCGGCGAGCCCCGCCCGCGCGAACGCGTCGGCGACGATCGCGGCGGCTCGGCGCTCTCCCTCGCTGCCGGCCATCCGGCTCCCGAGCGCGGTCAGGTTGGTGAGGAAGCGCCGCGGCTCGTCGTCGGTCCACGTTCGGCCGAGCGCCGGCGCCAGGGCGGCGCGTCGCTCCCGGACGCGCTCGATGGCCGCTGGATCGGCCGATACGTCCGTCTCGTTCGGCTGTGAGTGCATGGAGACGACTCCGTCGGCGGCGGGTTAAGGGTGTGGCTCCCGGCACCCGAAACGCTACGTTCAAGTGTGACGATTCGGTACGTTCGAGTGCGCACCGTTGGTCCAGTGGTAGGACATTAGCTTCCCAAGCTAATAGCCCGGGTTCAATTCCCGGACGGTGCACTCCCGACTGACTACGTCAGTCGACGGTTGCCTCCCTTGGGTCGGCAAACTCACTTCGTTCGTGCACCGTCCGTTGTCACGCTCGCTCCACTCGCGTGACTCCCGGACGGTGCATCTTCTCGTGTGGCTCTGTCACGGCGAGCGCCGGGTTAGAAGATGTTCGCCTGTCCGTACACCGAGATGCCGGTGTCGGTGATCTCGTACGGCTTCGACTGCCGCGAGTGATTCGCGTCGCGGATCTTCTGGATCTCGACGGCGAGACGCGTCTCGCGGAAGTCGGTCCCGCGGATGTACTGGAGGACGAACACCCCGTCGGTGAGGTACTCGACGATCCCGTGGCGAGAGGCGAAGGGGTTCTGCTCGCTCGCCTCCGAGGTGAGCAGGGTGGTGACCCCGGCCTCCTTCAGCGACCGGGTGAAGCCGAACACCTCCGAGCGGCGCTTCGCCGGGTGGTCGTACATCATTTCGAGCAGGGAGACGGAGTCGAGCACGAGCCGGTCGGCGTCGAAGTCGGCGATGAGCCGGGTGAGGTCGTTCCGGATCGACGCCAGCGAGTTCGCCATCTCGATCGGGTCGATAGCGACCACCGCGAGTCGGTCCTCCGCCGCGTGCTCGCGGAACGACCACCCCTTCTCCTCGGCCGTCGAGAGGATCGACTCGCGGGTCTGTTCGAGGGTGATGTACACCCCTTTCCGACCGGCTTCGAGCGCCTGGTTGAGAAACTGGAGCGCGAACGTCGTCTTCCCGGTCCCGGCGCCGCCGATGACGGACAGGAGGGAGCGGCGCGGGACCCCGCCGAGGATCATCTCGTCGAGCCCCTCGATCCCGATGTCGGTGCGGTCGATCGACGACTCGAACTCGTCGGGATCGACATCGAACTCCGAGGACGCGTCCCCGCCTTCTCCGCCCTCGAAGTCGCCGAAACCGACATCGTCCGGCCCTCCCGACGCCCCCGCCGCGTTCCCCCTGTAGCCGCCGAAGGGGTCGGCCGAGCCGCCTCCGGTCGGCCCGCCGCTCTCGGCGCTACCTCCCCCCTCGTCGAACGGGTCGTCCTCACCGAACGACTCCCCGCCGAACCCCCCGGATCCCGTCGGGTCCGCGGTGTCGCTCCCCGTCGATCCGCCGTCGAAGGGATCCTCCCCGCCGAAAGAGCCGCCACCGAACGCATCGCCGCCGGACGTATCGGCTTCGGACGCCTCGTCTCCGAACGCGCCACCGCCGAACGGGTCGTCATCGGCGGCGACACCGCTGTCGGGGGGCTCGCCGTCGGAGTCGTCATCCCCGAACTCGTCCGCGCCGAGGCCGCTATCGACATCGCGCGAGGAGTCCCCCTCTCCCTCTCGGATCCCGCCGAACGGGTCACTGTCCCTCTCGTCGTCGCCTTCGTCGTCCCGCTTCTGGCTCCGTTCCCCGCCGGCTTCGTCCTCGCCGCCCGCCTCGTCGGGTTCGGCGCCTTCCCCGCCTCGGTCTCCGCTCGCCTCGTCCCCCTCCCCGTCGTCGGCCGCATCGCTGTCCGCGTCGTCCTGCAGCGCGCGCTCGAACCAGTCGTCCTCCTCGCTCATGGTTCCAGTCGGCCGTGGGGGGTCGACATGGTTCAGGCAAGGCGGGCCGACGGCTTGAAACTTTCCGGAACCGCGGTCCGATGTCCGCATCCTTTTGTCCGGTGGCGAGAATCGGTGGCGCATGGAGGTCGGAATCGTGGCTCGGAAGGGAAGCGAGCGCGCGGTCGCCGTCGCCAACGAGCTGCGCGACGCGGTCGTCGGCGCCGGCGCATCCGTCTGGCTCGACGCGGAGACCGCCGACGCGCTCGACGATCCGGAGGCCGGCCGGGCGGTCGCCGCCCTCGCTGACTGCGACCTCGCGGTCGCGGTCGGCGGGGACGGGACGTTTCTCTTCGTCGCGCGGAACGCCGAGGGCACCCCGATCGTCGGCGTCAACCTCGGCGAGGTCGGCTTTCTCAACGCGGTCCCCCCGGAGGCGGCCGAGGAGGCCGTCCTCTCGGAGGTCGCGGCGTTCGACCGCGGGGAGATGGACGTGCGGGAGGCGCCGCGGCTCGCCGCGCGGACCGACAGTTGGACCTCGGTCCCCGCGGCCAACGAGATCGTTATCCAGAGCGGGCGACGCGGTCCGGGCGCCGGGATCGACTACGAGGTCCGCGTGGACGGGAGCCGGTACGCCGGCGGCCACGCCGACGGCGTCCTCGTCGCGACGCCGACCGGCTCGACGGCGTACAACCTCTCGGAGGGCGGGCCGCTCGTCCACCCGGGAGTGAGCGGGCTCGTGGTCAACGAGATGGTCGCCGAGGAGGGAATGCCCCCGCTCGTCGTCGACGCCGACGCGACGGTGACCGTGACGGTCGAAGGCGTCGAGGAGGCCGTCGTCGCCAGCGACGGGCGGAACGTGACGACCCTCACCGCACCGACCGAGGTGACCGTCGATCGAACGACTCCGCCGATGCGGATCGCCGGCCCCCAGTCCGACTTCTTCGAGGCGCTCGGGAAGCTGTCGTGACTCCCCGGAGCGCTCCACAAAGCGTTTATTGCCCGAGGAGACACCATCGCTCGTGAACCGTCGAACCGGGGCCGTCGGGTACGTGCTCGCGGGCGTCGCGCTGGCCGCGATCGCGTCGGCCGCGTGGGTCGTCTCCCCCGAGGTCGTGCTCGGACCGCTGACGTGGCTCGCCGACGACCCGGTCCGATTCGGCGCCGCGCTGGTCGCGCTGACGGCGATCAGGCCCCTCCTCGCGTGGCCGACGACCCTGCTCGCCGTCGTCGCCGGCTTCGGATACGGGTGGGCCGGACTCCCGATCGGCGTCGCCGCGATGGTCGCGACCGCGCTGCCGCCGTACTGGCTCACGCGGGCCGGGCGCGTCAGAGCCCGAGAGGGGTCGCGGATCGCCGATCGGCTCTGCGGCGCCGGCGAGCGGCTTGCCGAGACCACCGGCGGCGTTCGGGCCGTCACCGCGATCCGGCTGCTACCGATCCCCTCGGACGCCGTCTCGGTCGCCGCCGCCGGGTCCGGGATCCGCCTCCGGTCGCTGGCCGTCGGCACGGCGCTCGGCGAGTTTCCGTGGGCGGTCATCGGTGTCGCGATCGGCGTCTCCGTCGACCGGCTCGCGTCCGGCGGCGTCGCCTCGATCGACCCGACCGCGATCGTCGCGATGGCCGGCCTCGGAGCGCTGTTGCTCGCCGGACCGCTGTATCGGACAGTCGTAAGCGACCGCGCGTCGCCGACCGCCTGACCGGCGTTGGCACTACGCGCGTCGACGTGGTGCGTCGTACCGAACGAAAACCCGACCGTCCCGCCGCGATCGACGTGACGGGACGGTCGAACGGGTCGTGTGCCTCCGACGGGGGACCGATGCCGACGTGCATTCCCCTGGTCCCCGAATCCCGGGACCGCTCCCAGCCCTGACCCCGAAGCCGTGGCCGCCGATGGCCGGAGCGGATATCGCCCGGCGACCGGACCGCGGCTTCAACGGGGGACCGTGGGGGAACGCGATGCGCCGCTTTCTACCCGGTCTCGTCGGCGCTCTCGTTGTTGTCGTCGCTCTCGCCGCCGTTCGTCTCCACGTAATCGACCTCGATCCCGCTCGGAACCGGTCGAAGGAGGTATCGCCCGTTGCCGCGCCGGACCGGAGCGAAGTCGGCGGTGAACACCGTTCGGGTGTTCTCGCGAACGTCGAACTCCGCGTTGAACGTCAGCGGGGCGTTTCCCGGCCGATCGACCTGAGCCTCGTCGCCGCCCTCCAGCGTGCCCTCGACGCCCGAGATGTCCAGCTGGAGGAATCGGTACGTCCCGACGGACAGCTCTCGCTCGTCGATCAGCTGCGTCTCCCCGTTCTGGAGCTGAACGAGGTCGGCGTCCTGCGGCTCGTCGAACTCGTGATACTCGCGGCCGGAGGGGTCGCCGTCGCCGGCCTCGTCTCCGTCATCGCCGTCGTCGGTCTCGTTGCCGTCGGCACCGTCCGTCGGGGCCTCTCCGTCCGTCGCGTTCCCTTCGTCAGTCGCGTTCCCGTCCGCGCCGCTCTCGGCGCCCTCCGGCCCGAGCCAGATCCCCTCGACGGTGACCACGAGCGACTCGAAGTCGCCGATGTCGGCGGGCTGGTCGGTGACGGCGGTGGCGAGCGTCCCGGTCGCGCGGCCGACGCAGCCGGCCAGCCCGGCGGCCCCGAGCGCCGCGGCGCCGGTCGCCTGCAGGTAGGTCCGCCGGTCGAGCGCGTCGAGACTGGAAGTGGGGTCAGTCACGCTACACCCCCTCCTCATCGTCCGAATCGGGCCCGCCGCCGGAACCGGACCCGTCGTCGGTCCCGGTTCCGTCGCCGGCCACGTCGCTCACGTTCTCACCGAGGTCGTCGGCCTCCCCGGAGAGGAAGTCGTTCACGCTCTGCAGGATGTCCCCGACGAACTCCGGTACCTGCTCCGGCAGATCGCTCGGCGGCCCCGCGTCCCCCGGAGCGTTGTCCGGTCCGGGCGTCGCCGCGACGGCGCCGGCGGCCGCGCCGGTCCCGATCAGTACCACCGTGGCGAGCGCCACGAGCAGCGTCGTTCGGATCGCGTTCATGACGGGTTCCGCTCGGGGCGCTGTCTGCTTTAATACCCCAAGCGGTTTAGCCGACTTGTGCCCGATTTAATTCGGTTTAGGCGGCGGGAACAGCGCCTCGACGGCGGTTCGGCGAGAACGGCGCGCTACTTATAAAAGAATGCGTCGGGTGGCCACGCGCGGTGGCTCGGCCGCGGACCGGATCAGCGAAGCGCGTCTGCGCGCGACGGCCGGGGCGCCTCGGGTGGGGCTCCGGCCCTGCGGGGTGTCGACTCGCTCAGGGCTCCAGCCGGTTCGGGTCGCGCGGGAACATGATCGCCTCCTTGATGTTGTCGAGGTCGGCGACCTTCTGGACGAGGCGGTCGATCCCGAGCCCGTAGCCGCCGTGGGGCGGGGTGCCGAAGCTGAGCGCCTCGATGTAGAACTCGAAGTTGGCCGTCTCGACGCCCTCCTCCTCCATGACCTCGACCATGCGGTCGACGTCGTGCTCGCGCTGGCCGCCCGAGGAGAGCTCCTGCCCCTTGTAGATGAGGTCGAACTTCCGCGAGGCGATGTCGTCGCCCTCGACGTCCTGCATGTAGTAGAACTTCTCGTCGGGGTAGCCGACGACGAAGAACGCGGGGTGGCCCTGTTCCTCGAAGTGCTCGCCGAGCAGCTTCTCGCCTTTCGTGTCGAGGTCGGTCGGGTCGTCCGGGAAGTGTCCGAACTCGGTTTCGAGGATGTCGAGCGCTTCGTCGAAGGTGATCCGCGGGAAGTCGTCCTCGGGTACGTCGAGGTCGACGTCGAGCAGGTCGAGCTCGCGCTCGGCGTTCTCGGCGACCGCACGGAGCGCGTGGCGCAGCGACTCCTCCTGAACGTCCATCACGTCGTCGTGGTCGTCGATGTACGCGAGCTCCACGTCGAACATCGCGATCTCGGAGACGTGTCGGGAGGTCGCGAAGTCCTCGGCGCGGAACGCGGTGCCCGTCTCGTAGACGGCCTCGTACCCCGACGCCATCAGCATCTGCTTGTACAGCTGGGGGCTCTGCGACAGGAACGCGTCCTGGTTGTAGTAGAGGATCGGGAACAGCTCGGCGCCGCCCTCGGCGCCGCCCTTCGAGATGAGGGGGGTCTTGATGTCGACGAACCCCTCGTCGTCGAACCACTCCTCCATCGCCGTCATCAGCTTCGAGCGGAGGGTGAACACCGCGAGCGTCTCCGGTTTGCGGAGGTCGAGCGCGCGGTTGTCGAGCCGAGTGGAGAGGTCGACCTCGATGTCCTTCGAGATGTCGAGCGGGAGCGGCGAGTCCGCCTCGTCGATGACCTCGTACTCGGTCGGCGCGATCTCGACGCCGCCGGGCGCCTGATCGCTCTCCAGCGGCTCGCCGACGACGCGGACCACGTCCTCGGCGCCCACGTCCTGGACCGCCTCGAACAGCTCCGGTTCGCGCTCCTCCTTGAAGACGATCTGGATGAGTCCCTCGCGGTCGCGCACGATGAGGAAAACGAGGCCTCCCAGGTCGCGGATCTCGTGGACGTGGCCGGCGATGGCGACCTCGTCCGCGTCCGGTTCGACGTCCGACGTGTGGATTCGCTCGATCATGACGGTGACTGCTTACGCGCAACTGGTCGGGCGTTCGTCATAGGCCTGTCGTCTCGCCCTCGCCGGAACCGGACGATCTGGGACATCTGCACGGGATTTGTGGTCGCAGTCGGGGTCGCCGCTCACGACGTGTAAGCGAACAGTTACCAATGCTCGCGGCCGCCACAGGTTTAATATCTCTCCGATAAACCGAGTCACCAACGGCGCGTTGCGCCGCCGGAATTCACGTATGACCCGCTTCCGTTCCGCCGCCTCGGCGTCCGCCGCCCTCGTCAGCGGCGCGCTCCTCGGCTGGAACGGCTACGGGATTCCGGAGACACGGTCCGTCCGCCCGACCGCGTGACGCGCGTCGGCTGGGGGAGTTCCCCGCGGGACGGACCACCGCCCGACTTCTCCAGCCGCCGCTGTGTCGCCCACCGACCGCCGGACGCGACCGTCCCCCCTCGCGAGCGTCGGGTCCGTCTCGGACGGAGCCGCGTTCGAGGCCGCGGACCGGTCCGCACCGCGTTCGACTCGCGGCGAGGGGTTATGGCAGCCGCCATTCACACGCAGACCGTGGAAGCGACCGTCATGGTGCGCGTCTCGCAGGCCGCCACCGGCGACCTCGTCGCCGGCGCCCGCGCGCAGTTGGAGCGCGTCGACGGCGTCGCCGTCGAGGACCTGTCGATCGCGGGCCTCCAGCCCGGGCTCAACGACACGACCGTCGAGGCGGTCGCGACCCTCTCAGTCCGGGGCGGGGACCGACCCGCCGATGCGTTCACCGACTGCGTCGCCGACCGGCTGGCGGACGGGTTCGGCGTCGAACCGGAGCGCGTCGAGCGCGTCGACCCGCCGGGGTGACCGGAGCGGTCTCAGCGGGTAACGCCTACTCGCCGATCCGGTCGCGTCCGTCCCGCTCCGCCCGGCGGACCACGTCCCGGATCGGCAGCCCGGTCGCCTCGGCGACCGCGGCGGCGTCGTCGTACTCGGCGCTCACGTCGTACACGTCGCCGTCGACGGTCGAGGCCACCTTCACGGTCACCTCGTGCTCGTCGCCGTCGACCGAGACGACCGCCGTCTCGAAGTCTCGTTCGGCGATCCACCGGTGGCTCGCGCCCGACTGACGAACCCCGAGCGTGCCCGTCTCGCGAGCGAGCCGCTCCGCGACCGCCTCGGCGTCGTCGGGCTTGCAGATCACCGTCACGAGATGGCCCGGGCGGGACTTCTTCATCGTCGTCGGCACGATCGTCACGTCGCGCGCGCCGGCGCGTTTGAGCGTCTCCTGGAGCCCGCCGAGCACCTCGGGGGAGGCGTCGTCGAGGTTCGTTTCGAGAACGGCGATGTCGTCGTGGACGAGGCCGCCGGCGCGGTCGTCGGGAGCGCGGGCGGCGTCGCCGCGTCCGTGCCGCTCATCTCCCGGCTCGTGCTCCTCGCCGACCAGCGCCCGGAGCACGTTCGGATACCGGTCAAACGTCGCGTCGCCCGCTCCGTAGCCGGCGGCGTCGAGGTCGAGGTCCGGGATCGCGTCGACGCCCTCGGCGACCGCGGCGAGGATCGCGGCGCCCGTGGGCGTGAGCAGCTCGCGGTCGACCGGCCCGCCGACCATCGCGAAGTCGGCTCCGGACGCGATTTCGGTCGTCGCCGGCGCCGGAACCGGGTAGACGCCGTGGCTCATCTCGACCTCGCCGCCGCCGGTCGCGACCGGGGTCGTCACGACGCGGTCGGGGTCGAGGTCGTCGAGGAGCAGCGCCGCGCCGACCACGTCGGCGATCGCGTCGTCGGCACCGACCTCGTGAAAGTGCGTCTCGTCGAGGTCGGTGCCGTGGACCGAGGCCTCAGCGCGACCGAGTCGCTCGAAGGCGTCGAGCGCGACGGACTCGACCGACTCGGGGAGACCCATCGACCGGACGAGCGTGACGACCTCGGGGTAGCTGCGGTGGACGCCGGCTCCTTCGGCGTGCTCGGGGTCATCGTCGGTGTGCTCCGCGTCGTCGTGGTCATGCGTATGACCGTGCTCGTGGGAATGGTCGTGCCCGTGCGTATGACTGTGTCCGTGCGCGTGGTCGTGCTCGTGGGCATGGCCGTGCTTATCCGCACCGGAACCGCCGGCGTCGTCGCCCTCCTCGTCGCTGTCGCCGTCGAGGACCACGTCGACGGTCGTCGCCCGGATTCCGTTTTTCGTCGCGTCGCCGACCTCGTACCGGACCGGAAGCCGGTCGCTCACGGGCGCGAGGGCGTCGGGGTCGGCGCCGGCCGCGATCAGCGCGGCGCAGATCATGTCGCCGGCGGCGCCGGTCCGACCGTCGAAAACGAGCGTTCGCATGTCTGACCGGAGGCAACCGCGAGACAAATACTCCCGGTATCCGACTCGCCGACGGACCGCTCCGTGTCCGAGCGTTCGACGGTCGTTTCGATCCCACCGATCGCCGGTCGTGGGTGCGTCTGTCGCGGTGTGAGCGGTCGTGGCTGCCGCCGTCCGGATGTAGAAACCTGTTCGTTTAACCCATCGTGTGTCGTTGTGGGTGTATATGGTTGAGGTCTTACTTCTCATCGGGTTCGTGGTCGCGGCGTTCGTCGGATACAACATCGGGGGCGCGACGACCGGGCCGGCGTTCGGCCCGGCGGTCGGCGCGGACGTGATCTCGAAGTCGGGCGCCGCGGCGCTGATGTCGGTGTTCTTCTTCATCGGCGCGGGGACGCTGGGACAGCGCGTCGTGACCACGCTCGGCGAAGATCTGGTCACCGGCGGAAACGTGTTCACCCTGGAGACGAGCATCGTCGTCCTCTTTTTCATCGGCGGCGCGCTGTTCGTCGGGAACTTCGCCGGAGTGCCGGCGTCGACGTCGATGACGGCCGTGGGCGCCATCGCCGGGCTCGGACTGGCGACCGGCACCCTCGATCGAGCCGTGATGGGTGAGATCGCCATCTGGTGGATCGTCGCGCCGATCATCGGCTTCTGGGTCTCCGGCGTCGTCGGGCGGTACTTCTACCCCGCGATCGACAGCTGGGTGGCGATCGAGAGCACCGACGGCGCGCTGTTCGAGGTCGACCGGTCGGGGATCGTCCCCAAGCCGGTTCCGGGCCCGAACACGACGCGCCGCGAGCTCGTCGGCGGCTTCGTCGTCATCGCGATCGGCTGTCTGATGGCCTTCTCCTCGGGCACGTCGAACATCGCGAACGCGATCGCGCCGCTCGTCGCGCTCGACAACGTCGAGATGACGCCGATGATCCTCCTCGGGAGCGCGGCGGTCGCGGTCGGCGCGTTCACGATCGCGCGCCGGACGCTCGACACGCTCGGCAACGACATCACCGACCTCCCGCTGACCGCGGCGATCGTCGTCGCCTGCGTCTCCTCCGGGATCGTCATCAGCCTCTCGGCGGTGGGGATCCCGGCGTCGTTCGTCATCATCGCGACGATGTCGATCGTCGGTCTCGGCTGGGGGCGCGCGACGCGGACCGTCACGGTCCGACAGGGGATCAGCGGCGAGAAGGAGCCGAAGGTCTCCGTCGGCGCGCTGAAGGCGGACGAGACGGGACCGATCGGCGAGGGCGACCCGACCGACATCCCCTCTGCGTCGGACCTGTTCAATCCGAGCACGAGCGCGCGCGTGGTGCTGATGCAGAACGTCGTCCCGATCCTCTCGACGGTCGGCGCGCTCGTCACGTTCACGGTGCTGTTCCGGTTCGTCTGGTAAGACCTCGACGCGCTCTCGGCGACGGGAACGCGGGAGCGCGTCGCCGCCCCGCGATCACCGACCGAACCGGCGCTGGCGGTCCTGAAAGTCGAGGACGGCGCGAAGGTAGTCGCGTTTTCTGAAGTCCCGCCAGTTCACGTCGGTGAAGTAGAGCTCGGCGTACACCGACTGCCAGATGGCGAAGTCCGAGAGCCGCTCCGCACCCGTCTTGATCACGAGATCCGGCTCCTCGGGGAACACCAGCCGGTCAGAGACGGCGTCCGCGTCGATCGACTCCGGATCGAGGCTGCCGGCCTCCACGTCGGCCGCCAGCTCCCGCACCGCGGCCGCGAACTCGGCCTTGCCGCCGAGCCCGACCGTGATCCGGATCGGCGCGTCGTCCGGTCGGTCGTCGCGCGTGCTCCGTCCCGAGTCGCTTTCGGGCTCGAGCGCGCTCCCGTCGCGCGTCGCGTCCTCCGGCCCGCGAACGACGAGCGGCCGAGGGGCGTCGACCTGCCGGAGTTCGCGGACGAGCGTCGGGACGACGGCGGCGTCGAGCACGGACACCGAGACGGTGACGCGCGCCGCGCCGTACTCGAAGGCCCACCCGAGCGCCGCCGAGAGGGTGTCGAACGCGCCGTCGGCGAGGAGGTCGCGCTCGGTGATGACGATCGCGACGTGCTCGGGCGGGTCGCCGTCGTGGAGGCGGTGGCGGACGGCGAGGTACGTATCGTACAGACCCACGCCGGAAGGTCCCACTGCGGAGTATAAAAGCCCCGTCACCCGGAACGTCGCGACGAGGGGTTTAATTCGCCGTCGGCCGTAGCGATGTCGATGGCAGACAGCTACCGCGGGGTGTTCGGTGCGATCCCCTACGCGATCCGCGAGACGGAGTCGTGGACCATGCGCGTCTACGGCGTGATCGGGGCGCTCGCGGCCGGGCTGATCGCGACGGTGGTCACCCTCGCGCTCATCGTCTGGATGGCCGAAACCGCGGAGGTACAGGGTGGGACGTTCCTGTTCTCGCGGTCGCTGTACGTGATCGCCGGCTTCGCCGCGGTCGCGCCGCTGCTCGCGCCCCTGCTGTTCGTCGCTCGCCGGCACCGCCGCGGCGACCCCGTGAAACCGGGATACGACCGGAAGCTCGCGTACGCCGGCTTCCTGTTCCTCCTCTCGCTGTACGCCGGCATGATCATCTCCGCGCCGGCGGAGCTCCGCGACCCGACCGAGTCGGTCGTCGTCAGCGCCCTCTACGGGCTCCCGCGGGTCGCCGGCGTCGTGCCGCCGATCCTCGCCGCGCTCAGCGTGTTCGCGATCCACTACCGGCTTCGGGGGACCGCGGCGACCGACACCGACACCCCTTAGTCGGACGCCCCCGACGGTCCGGGTGCGGTGGGATGGCAGAGTGGCCCATTGCGCCTGCCTTGAGAGCAGGTGATATTATTCCGCCCTGAGTCTCGTGCAATACCCCGTATTCCGGCTTCTACCCGATGCTTAGTTTACGGTGCCATAAAAAATAGGTGGTTGGATAAACTGACCTGATTAGTTCCTTCCTTTACTTTCTTCTCGAAAGAAAGAGGTTCTACTCGAAATGAGAACATGATGGGGACAGTTTGCTCTTTAGGAGACTGTTGTTAAGGGGGACGACTGACCGTGTGGAGATTCTGGAAAACACTACGACGCCCGGACGGAGAGCGAGAAACGAGAATTGCGCCGCGAGGCGTTCGAGATGACCGGGGACTGACTCGATGAGGCGGCGAGAGTAGCCGACTGAGTCCACCAAACCGCTACGATTCACCCCCTGATTTCGTGTGGAAGGATGACGCGGAGTCGAAACTCGTGAGGTCGTCAATCCGGTCCTCTAACTCCTCGATTTCCTCTTGGAGGTCTTCGGTGTCCTCGTCGGCGGCGGCCAGTTGGTCTTTCAGTCCTTGGAGTCGCGTCTCTTTCTCGGCTTCATCCACCTCGGCCTTGCGGACGTACTCGCTTTCTTCAATCTCGTACAGGTCGGACTCAGAGAGTTCGGTCACGTCCAGTGCGTCGTCTACCTTGCTGGCGTCTACACTCGTCACGCGCTCTCTGTCGATGCCAGCGGCTTCCAGCGCGTTGAGAACCGTCTCCTCGTCTTTAAGCGAGCGATTCCGTCGCGTGGTCCGCTGGACCGAACCGAACTGCCCACTGACGGGCCGGTCGTGGTGGAGCCGGTCGAGCAACACACTCCGAACGTCCTGCCGGAGGTCGTTGGCGTTGCGCTGTACGTCCGAAAGAAGTGTGTAGAGATTCACCAGCGCCGGTGTCTCCATCCCGTTGAGGTCGGTCGGGTCGTGGCGTTCGAGGGCGTCAATCAAAAGCAGTGCATCGGAGTACACGGATACGTCCGGTTCCTCACGGTCAGCCTCGGCAGTCGCCTCCGCGGAGAGCTGTGCCTCCACGAGTGGCGAGCCGGTGGAGGTCTCGGTCTCGGTCAGCGTACTCTCGCGGTCGTTTAACTCGAAGCGCGGATGCAGACTCAACACCGTCGCATAGGGTTCACCGTCCGGTGGGAGTCGGTCAAGGTCGAAGCCATCGTGGGCATCGTTGACGCGCTGGAACAGCGTCTCGAACTGGTCGCGCTGGAGTGGGCGCGTCTCGTCTTTGTCCTCGAACTCG
Source organism: Halorubrum persicum (assembly GCF_002727125.1). Lineage (GTDB taxonomy): Archaea > Halobacteriota > Halobacteria > Halobacteriales > Haloferacaceae > Halorubrum > Halorubrum persicum. The sequence goes on along the minus strand of NZ_NHOA01000060.1, from coordinate 9,295 downwards.
ATGACCACGCGGTGTTCTTGCACGTCAGTCACGCGAAACGCCTTCCGCGAGAGCGGTGTGTAGAGGGTCGCGTCGTCGGCCACCTCCTCGACGTTATCGAGCAGGTTGTGCCAACTCGTACTGAAAGACATATGACAGCGTTGGCCTCCACGGGGCAAAAGACTGCGGACGATTCCGTGCGAACTCAGGCGGCGACTGCTCGATGAGGCCGCCGCGGTCAGAACAATTCGGGGTATTCCTCTACGAGTTCCGGTTGCTTTTATCACTCAAGGGGGAGAAGCCGAGGCAAATGTCGGACACCTCGCTACGAAGCCTCCATGACGCCTTTGTGACTGTCTCTGACGAAATCCGGCAGGAAGGAAGCGAGTTCGATTTCCGATTCAGTCTCGTGGACCACCTGTTTACCAACGCGCTGGACTGGTCACGGACAGTCGGAGAGGGTCACGTCAACTTCGAGGACGAGCGGAAAGACGTGCTGTGCTACGACGACAGTGACCCACCGTTCCCGGTCATCGTCTGCGAGACGAAACGCCCCTCTCACAACCTCGGACTGGACGACGTAGAGCAGTTGGAAACCTACATGAACGGAGTCGGGAGTGCCGACTACGGTATCCTGACCAACGGCCACGAGTTCCGGCTCTATGACTACGATGGCGACGACCGGGCCGTGAGCGTCATCGACGATTTCGAGGTAGATGCCGTCGCGGATACTGACTTCGAGGACCTGTCCGATGACCAGCGGCGTGCGCTCTCGGAACTGGAATCTCTACACCGCAGTCGATTCGTTGACCTCGGGGATGCCGAGTACTTCCGCGAGACGTATCAGGAAGTGCCCGTCCAGTACCAGCCGGGCACTGACGACGAGGGGTACGAACTGTTCTTGGACGCAGTCAAGGACTCGCTGGATGTTCTGACCGACGTTCTGAAAGAGTTCTTCGAGGATTACCGGGACCGCCCCGAGGATTCCTACCCGCGTTCGTTCCTTGATTCGACGTTCCCCGACTGGAAAGACTGGCGGGAGTACACCGGGCAGAGCGGGAACGCGAAAGAAGCCTTCTGCCGGGAAACGGCGTACATCATCCTGAACCGCGCACTGTTCGCACGTATCGCCGAAGACAAGGAAATCGTGGGCCACACACGTCTTTCCTCCCGAGGGATGGCCGATGCCTTGGACCGCGACGAAAGTCCGTATCTCGACGCGCTGATGGATACGTACGACGACATAGACGACCACTACCCGGACCTCTACGAACTCGGTATCTTCGACTGGTGGTGGGTCAGCCGCGACAAACGGACGAGTTTCGACTCCGATGAGAAGAAGCGACAGGAAGACCTCGAAGACGACCTCAACCACACGCTTGGGACCGTGCTAAAGCGGCTGAATCGCTTCGACTTCGAGTACGTCAACCGCGACATCCTCGGCCACGTCTACGAGGACTACCTCCCCAAGCAGGAACGGAAAGAACTGGGCGAGTACTACACGCCACTCGAAGTTGTCCAGTTCATGCTCGACTCGGTGGACTACCGACCGGGCGAGGGCCTTGGGGACAAGCAGGTGCTTGACCCTGCCTGTGGTAGTGGGACGTTCCTCACCGAAGTCACTGAGCGGCTCATCAAGCACTACGTGGACAAGTTCGGGAGAACGAGCGTTCATCGGCTCGAACCCGATGAGGCCCGCACGATTCTCGAACGAGTCGAGGAGAACGTCTACGGTGTTGACATCAATCCTTTCGCCGCCCACATCACTCAAATCAATCTGCTGTTCCGTACCATCGACCTCTACGACAAAGTGACCGAGCAGAACCCGGGCTACACGATGGACGGGTTCGAGATTCACGTTGCAGACACACTCTCGCCGACCCTCCTCGAAAAGCAAGACGGGAGCACGGAACACGAAGGCCAACAGTCAGCACTCCACCAGTTCGAGGAGTACAACGGTCGGGCGAAGTCTTTCATCGAGGACCGTAACGAGGTTGACCGCATCAAGGACGAGGAGGAGTTCGACGTTGTCGTGGCGAACCCGCCCTACGTCCGAATCCAGAACCTGAGTGGGATGAAAGACGAGTACTCGAAGCGATATGCGAGTGCAATCAAGAATTTCGACATCTACGTCCCGTTCATCGAGCGAGGATTGGAGTGGTTGAGCGAGGACGGGAAGTTGACCTACATTTGCCCCAATCGGTTGTTCACTAACGACTACGCACAGAAAATCCGTGAACAACTCACCGAGGAACCGATTGCTCAACTACTGGACTTCAAGGATACGGAAGTCTTTGACGCCGCGACGCCGTACCCCTGTATCGTTTCCGTAGATAGAGAGCAGGACCCGGATGACAACACGGTACAGTGTGCCCGGTTTGCAGATGAAAGAGAGGGGGTTCTCGAAGAAATTTACCACCTTGAACAGTGGGAGACACCGGATGACGTGACAGAGTACGACCTATTCCTCTATCCACAGCAGAATCTTCGAGAGGACAATCAGGATGACTACTTGGCCTCATGGAAGCCGATGCCTCAAGACGAACAGCGAGTCTTTGACCATCTGAAAACGTCCGCAGGTACTCGAATCAGGGAAATTTCAAAAGAAGTCTTCGTGGGGATACAGACGAGCGCGAATCCAGTGTACCTCGGATATGTCGAAGATAATCCTGACCAAGAAGTCGTCCAGTTCCGCGCCAAGGGCGACGACGAAGCCATGCCGATGGAACGAGACATCTTGCGTCGTCTACTCCGAGGACCAGAGATTGACCGATGGGGCGTAAACTGGGAAGGCCTGTGGCTCATTTTCCCCTACGAAGTTGAGAACGGCGATGCAGACATGATGACCGAAGAAACCTTGAGGGAGGACTTCAGCCATGCGTGGGACTTCTTCAAGGCACATGAGGATTATCTCAAGGACCGTAGTCTTCAGAACGAAGAACAGTGGTGGGCCTTCGGTCGGCGTCAGAACGTCGAGAAGATGGAACCAGACAAGATTATGACAAACATCATGAGCAGTTACAATCGTTTTGTCGCCGATACTGCTGGTGAATATTACTTTGTCGGCGGAGGAAACGCGGGAGGCTACGGAATCCAACTGCGAGATGAGTACGCCCCGAGTTCTGACGACCTGCTGTACTACGTCGCTCTACTGAACTCGAAGGTCTTGGAGTTCTTCCACAAGCACATCGCACCCATCTTCGGTGGGAAATACTACTCCTACAACAAGCGGTACTTGGAACCGCACCCCATCGTCGTTTCTGAGAACGCCCCGGACGACCAGATTGAGACGAAGGCCGAACAGATTACCGAGAAGCGGAAGGAGCGAACGGACCTCAAGTACCAGACTTCGGATGTTCGGAACTACCTCGAAGACTACGACCGGGATAGCACGGTTCTTGACCTCGTTTCGTCCACGAGCCTCGATGACGACGACTACCGCCAAGACCCGATTCGGACCAACGACAAGATGGAGGTCGATTCGAAGATGGTCTATCAGGTCGTGATGAAACGAGGCCACACGCTGGACTTCGAGCGCGAGGAGGTTCGGGACTTCGTCTTCGAGTTGCTGAAAGCGCAGGACAAGCGGCTCGGTCGCATGGAGATTCTGAACATGGACGTGCCGACCCGTGACGACGTGCTGGCGCTCATGGACGAGTACGAGTCCGATGAGGCGCGGATAGCGGAACTGGAAGCGGAAGCCGAGGAGTTGCAGGTAGAACTGGATGACGTGATTCTCCACGACGTGTACGACCTCGATGACGAGGACGTGGAGGTCGTAGAGGAGTTCTTGGAAGTCTGGTAGTGGCCTCCGGGTTCTGACCCACGGGGTACGATTCCTGAATCCAGAACGGTACTGAGTTTGGACGGGGACTGACTCGATGACGCGCCGGGCAGGACCCCGCAGTACCGTCGTGGTGTTGGCAGGAGAGTTCCGGGCTTCGCTCCTCGGCTCGCTTCGCTCGCCTGCGGTGCGATGCCGGGCGTCCTCACTCCGCCGGCTCATCGGAACTTGACTCGTGGGCTTTAATCATCAGAGGTGGGAGACCGGCGGACCATGGATGTAAATGGACAGGTGAGGATACCGACACTGTTCAACGCCCGTGGACACAGTACGCAGTGTAAACCCAGTCCGTGAGAGTAACAATTCTCTCTGCCTTCCTCCCGTCAGTACAACAAGTGTTCACGCCTTTATGTAGGGGGTGTCACACAGGTCCGTGTCAGTCCGATGATTCCATCACCGCGCCTTCATGTTCCCGTTGCGGACGTGAACGTTCTTCTTCCAACTCTTCCTGTACAAATGACTCCCATTTCTGCTCCGGTCGTGTCGGTAAGTCTCCCTGAACGTGCTTGTTGTAAACTTTAGTAATCTCTCCTTCATCGACGGGCGGATGGAACAGGTCTTCATCAACCCATCTATCAAACCACTCGTGCGGGTCGTCGCTCGGGAACTCCATCCGGTCTTCCGTGAGGGTGTTGTGGATTTGGAGGAACCGTGAGTCGTTGTTTTCGTCGCTCTGCTGAGGATGATAGACCTTGGACTTGTCCATCGCCTCTGCCTCGTTGTTAGCAACAACCGCGCAGACAACGAAAGCGTGTACTACTGATGTCCCGGTTACCTTCGAAGCGTCCAGTTTCATGAACCGGACAAATGCACGACGACGCTGATACGGCGGCAGGCCCAATTGAGATGCAAGTGCTTGGATAGTGTGTCGTTTGAAATCGTTATCGACGGATGGTGAGGAAGACTCAACGTCCTTTCTGTATCGCCACCAGTTATCCCGGTTATGATTCTGGAACCTCTCGAATAGATTATCTCCCTTGACAGAGTAAGAATAGAGAGGCGGAACCGCTTCAAATCTCCCCTTTTCCGTGCTTCCAATCACGTGGTCGTTGCTCATTTCCATCGTTGGCCGCTCAAGGAGTACGTCGTCTCGACGGTTCTCCGGTCGATGAGCCACGGCTTGTCCATCGTTCCAATCTCTGAACCGTTGTGGCTGGATTGGTTCGATTCGGTAGCCGGTCGGTACTTCAGAGTCAGCACTATCGACAGATTGAATTTCGACGCTCATGAGTCGGTGTTTTGGCAGTTCTTCGCTCACGCCGCACTCATCGGACTCTCACTGTTCAGACAGTCGTACGCGAGGCTACGCGGCTAACAACAGACAACCGGACACAGCGCAGACTGGTCACTCAAGCGTTGAACAGACAGGAAATGGAAACGGTCGGGGACGCCGCCAGCGAGGAACTGCCTTCACTCTAATGGAGGAGTCGAAGACTAAAAATTGCTTTCGATTCGTCTTTGACATCTTCCGCAGGCCGTCAACTGCAACCTGAGGTTGCGTTGACTGTCCATAGATACCGATTTTGAATATGGTGTGCGAGCCGAAACTCGCCGAGTCAGCGACCCTCCATGCGGCACGTTCCATCTCGTCGCTATCCGTGGAAACCGCACGCGCTGGTCAACCGTTACCCCCGAAATTCAGGCAAATCGCACCGACCAACGCGCGGTGACTTACCAATACTACACCCACACCCGGGGGCACTCATGTAATAACCTACGTCTCCCCCTTCTCCGCCTCATCGAGCCAGTACACAGTGTTCTTCTTACCAATCGTCTTGGCTTGGAGTCGTCCTCCCTCTCGCAGTGATTTGAGTCGCTTGTACGTGGCGCTCCGCCCAATTGACAACTGCTCGGTTACTTCGCCAGTCGAGAGCACCGGGTCGTCAGTCTCCCGAAAGAGTTGTAGAATCTCCTCGTCTGTCACCCGTGGCTTTCGCCCCGGTTTCGCGTCGTCGCTCATGCATGAGTGGAGTCGTGGCTCGTAGTTAACTGTTACCGTTAGCGGTAGTAACTGTGTTTCTGCACACGCATAGTGCGTACTCCGTTAGTTTTAACTTTGTTACCGCCAACGGTAGAAATGCGAAGGCGGCCCGTCTCTTGGGGCGTGACTCGCGGAAAACGCCCGGTGCTGGTACACCGGACGGGTGGTCTTCGGTGGAGCCAAAGACCATGAGACAGAACACCTCTGCGTCAGAAAAGCGTATCGTTGAGCAACTGGATTTCGGCCCGAAGACGGCCAAGCGTGTCGCGTGGGAAACGTGGGAACTGACGGTTGTCGGTCCCTACCAAGTCGAAGTCACCAACGCCAGTTACGGCTTCGAGAAAGACGACCACGCCTACGTGGTCGGTGTCGATGAGCGCGACGGCGTCCCGGTGCCCGCAGAGTGCGAGTGTCCGGCAGACGTTCACCGTGAGCGGGACTGCAAGCACAAGGTCGCGCTGGCGACGGTCGGCGGCCCGGTCGTGTTGAACGCGGCCCTCGCTTTCGAGAACGACGCCGCGCCCTCATCGGATGGACTCCCGGACAGCGCGACGACTGGGGCAGATGCCCTGAAGACGGACGGAGGAATCGCCGCTGTGGCGTCACAGTCCGATGAGTCGGCAGATACCTGCCCCAACGGGGACGAGCGATGCCCCGGCCCTGACGGCGACGACCTGCCGTGTTTCGACTGCTTCGAGGTCGCCGACGAGCGGGGTGATGCTCGATGACCGACCGCGAGACGCACGAGAACGAGGAGCGGACAGTCATCTGCCCGGTCGAAGGATGCGATGCCGAGAAGTTGGCCCGAGGGATGCACCTGCACGTCCTGCACTCAGAGGGCGACGGCCACGGTCCGAAGGGAGTTCTACCGGACGACGTGTCGCTGGAGGAGATGGTGACCGCCGGAACTGAGACAGTCGAGATGGAATACCCCACCGAGCGCGACACTGAGCAGGAGGCCCGCCTGTGCCCCTACTGCGGAGAGGCGTTCACGGGCAAACAGGGCGTGCTCATCCACCTCGGGCAAGTCGCCGGTCGGAAGAATCATCCCGATGACGCCGCGGAACGACACGAACCGCGGGACTTCCCTCGCGTTGGCGTGGACGAAGACGAGAACGTCGTCCGACTCATCGAGAACGACCCCGAAGACAGCGACCGCGCCGAAGGTCCGACGGTTCCCGCCGAGAGGGTCTACCGCTACATCGCCGAACTGCTCGCCAAGAACAAGCAGGGAGCGGCACGCAGGGCGCGTCGCCACCTGCTCGAAACTGGGGACCGCGAACAGCCTGCACTCCTGTCCCCAGTCTTCGAGCCTATTCTCGCCGAGGCTCGCCAGCACGAAGTCAGCGACGGCGTCACGACCGCACTCGAAGACGACGGCGTCCACGTCGAGGCGGGCGACCGCTCACCGACGCTGACAGCCGATGAGGCCCGGCGGCTCGCCGATGAGTTGGAACAGGCCGCCGAACACGAGGAGGGGCTGGACGACGACCTGCGCGGCCTCATCGAGTGGTTGCGCGACGCGGCAGGTACACTCGGCGGTGAAACCAGCGAGGAACGACGGTTCGGTGAGTTCCAAAACAACGAGTAGCGACGGCTACTGAAGCAAGCCCTTCCGGGTTACCCCATCTTGTCGAGCGCGTCGCGTCGGTCTTCGACTGGGGCTTGGTCGTACTTGGCCGTCGTGTTGATACTCTTGTGTCGGAGTTGTGATTGTGCCGCGGCGAGGCCTTCTTCTCGGGCCATGTACGTGCCCGTCGAGTGACGGATAGCGTACCACGAGAGGTCCCGGTCGATACCCGCCTCCTCGCAGACGGCATCGAGGACGTAGCGGAGTGACGACCCGCTGTACGGGTTCCCGTGGCGAGTGAGCCATAGCCGGTCAGTGTCGTCGTACTTCTCGTACAATTCCCGTTCTTCGAGCCAGCGTGCGAGGTAATCAGTTGTCTCCTCTCGAAGACTGACCGTCCAGTTGTCGGCGTTTTTCGATGATTCTTCCTCTGGGATACGGAGGACAGAGTTCTCCAAGTCTACCCAGTAGGTTCGTGCGCGTCCGACTTCGATGGGGCGCAGTCCCGCATCAAGTGCAGTGTGGATGATACTCGGGTACTTGAATCCGTTTGCCCGTCCCCAATCGTCGCGTGTGACTTCGTTCATGGGCTTGCTGAAGCGACGGGCGAGGTATCGTTTCCACTCGCGGCGCTCATCGGGGTCGAGCGCGGCGTAGGCCGGTACGCTACCGTATTCAAGTGCCGCCTCGCGGAGCCTTCGCCGCTCGTCGGCTGACAGAAAGTTACGGGGTTGACTGACGCCCGACGAGGACCGGACTTTCAGGTTAGGGTCCCACTCATCGGTGTCGTCCCTGAATCGAAAGTACGCCTTCAGTGCGAGTTTGATGTTGTGCAGGTACGACGACGAGTAGTCTTCGTCGGCCATCACACGTTCTTCGAGATAGGCGTCGGCGTCGTCGTGGTCAAGGTTGAGAGTGTAGCAGTCCTTGCGGTCCCACGCCCATCGGTGGAATTTGTCGAGGATGGAGGCATAGGCCTCGGCGGTGTCATCGGCGTAGCCCTCCAGTTTATCAGGTGCTTTCCCGCGCCGCGTGAGCCACTTGATGAGAGACTTGCGGTGGTTCTTGTACGCGACGAGTTGCCGTTCGTTGAGGTAGTCGCGCGAGGGGCCGGGGATGAGAACGATACCTTCAACTTTCTCGGGGGATTTCATGCGAATACACCCCTATGACGGACGTTTCCGGTGGTTTGAAGCCGATTCAATCGAGCCGCGATGGAACGAGCGTTCGTCATTTTGTTTACCGTCCAGAAGCCGAAATGTCCGGGACGGCACGGGTGTACCACTGAGATTTCTCGGTGGGGTGGCAGAGCGGCCTATTGCGCCGGTCTTGAAAACCGGTAGCCTCACGGCTTCCTGGGTTCGAATCCCAGTCCCACCGTCAGCGCGCGACGCACTTCGCGTCGCGCGCGTTTCGCACAAGAGATTCGAAGCCTGCGAGTCGCAGCGCCCGAGCAGAGCGAGGGCGACCGTCTCGCATCGGTTCGAATCCCAGTCCCACCGTCAGCGCGCGACGCACTTCGCGTCGCGCGCGTTTCGTCCAGAATGACGGGAACCCGTTCGCAGGTTGCCTCAGGGAACCGCGTCCAGATTCATCTCGGAGCGACGCCGAGCGCGACCCACTTGCTCTCACGAACTCGGATCGGCCTGAACCGCGAACCCAGCGCTCTCCGCCCGTGCTCCTCGATACGATGTCACGTCCGATGACGCGTGGTATCGTATGCCGCATTATCTTTAACAGCGTTCCCGAACACGTTATAGACAGGTGATACAACAATGAGCTACGAACTCGATCCGCTGCCGTACGATTACGACGCGTTAGAGCCGCACATTTCCGAGCAGGTGCTGGAATGGCATCACGACACCCATCATCAGGGGTACGTGAACGGGTGGAATTCGGCCGAGGAGACGCTCGAGGAGAA
>NZ_NHOA01000073.1 GCF_002727125.1 Halorubrum persicum | reverse complement strand
CGGGAGCGGCTCTGAGAGGTGAGTCAAGGCCCACAACCGTGAGGCGGACGCGTCGCGGCACGGCGGGCAAAGCGGGCGGACGGACGCCGCTCCCGGCGCCGACGCCCCCAAGTGGCTCGCCTCGAAACCCGTCTCCATGAGTCTCATCGGATCGGCGGTCACGTTCGCCGTCGGCCTGCTCGTCGGCGGGCTGGCCATCTTCATCGCCGCCGCGGTCGTCACCGGGACGCGCGACTACGGCCACGCGGTGTTCACGGCGCTCGTCGGTGCGATCGTCTGGGGGGTCGCCGCGTTCTTCCTCTCGTGGGTCCCACTGATCGGCGATGTCATCCCCCTTCTCGCGTGGATCTGGGTCATCCGGGCGCGTTACGGGGCCTCGTGGGTCCACGCGGGGATCATCGGCGTCATCGCGTGGGCGTCGGCGGTGCTCGTGCTGGCGGTGCTTCCGTTCGCCGGCGTCACCGACGCGGTCGGCGTCCCGTTCGACCGGTCGCTCGGCGCGATCTGATCCGATCCGTGTCCGGTGAACCGCCCGCGTTCGCCGCGTTCGCCGCGTTCGAACGCCCGCTTCGGGAGCGCGTGTCCGGATCCGCGTGTCACGCGTCCGGAGCGACGCGTCGCAGCGCCGGGCGCGTGGGGAACGTTTAATCACCGCCTCCGTTCAAGTGGGTATCATGGCTCGAACTCCCGTTAGCGGAGGGCGTTGAGCGTGGCGGGAGCCCTCTTCTGGGCGCTCGTCGTGCTGGCGACGCTCACCAGCCTCGCCACGGCGTGGGCGCTCGGCGCGAACAGCAACTCGCCACCGTTCGCGCCGGCGATCGGGGCCAACGCCATCTCGACGATGCGAGCGGCGTTCCTCATCGGGATCCTCGCCGCGCTCGGCGCGCTCACCCAGGGCGGCGCGATCTCCGAGACGGTCGGTGCGGGGCTCATCAACGGCGTCCAGATAACGTCGCTGGCGGCGACGGCGGGGCTGTTGACCGCGACCGGCTTCATGGCGTTCGGCGTCTACACCGGCTATCCGGTCCCGGCGGCGTTCGCGACGACGGGCGCGATGGTCGGCGTCGGGCTCTCGCTCGGCGGGGATCCCGCGATCGACACCTACCGCCGCATCGCGCTCTTTTGGGTGCTCGTCCCGCCCGTGTCGGGGGGGCTCGCCTACCTCACCGCCACCATCCTCCGACGCGACGACATTCCGGAGACGGTCGGCGTCCCGCTGCTCGCGGCGGTCGTCGGCGGCATCATCGCCAACGTCCAACTGGGCGTCATCCCCTCGCCGCCCGACGCGACCCAGAGCTCCGTCGCGGGGTTTATCGCGCGATGGGTGGGGGCGCCGACGGTCGCCGATGTCGACCCCGTGGTGGCGCTCGTCACGCTGGCGGCCGCCGCGGCGTGGTTCCTGGTCATTCGCCGGCGGACGCAGGCGTCTGTCGAGGGCGGGATCCGGACGTTCCTCATCGTCCTCGGGAGCGTCGTCGCCTTCTCCAGCGGCGGCAGTCAGGTCGGGCTGGCGACCGGGCCGCTCGAGAACCTCTACGGGGTCGAGCTCGGACTGCCGAGCATCGTCCTGCTCGCGCTCGGTGCGGTCGGCATCCTCGCGGGCGCGTGGATGGGGGCACCCAAGCTGCTCCAAGCGACCTCCCGCGAGTACGCGCAGCTGGGAGTCAGGCGCTCGATCGCCGCGCTGGTCCCCGGATTCATCATCGCGCAGCTGGCGATCGCACTCGGGATCCCGATCTCGTTCAACAACATCATCATCTCCGGCGTCATCGGCGGTGGACTCGCCGGCGGCTCGGCGGGGGTCTCCCGCCGGAAGATCGGCGTCACGCTCGCGTTCTGGCTCATCACGCTCGTCGCCTCGATCGCGATCGGATTCGGGCTCTACAAGGCGTTTGCCGCGGTGCTCGGCGGATAAAGTGAGCCGATTCAGCGGACGACGGTCACGGTTACCGGGGCCTCGCTGACGACGGTCGTCGCCACGGTCCCGAGCAGCCGCCGAGCGAGCTCTCCGCGTTCACCGCCGTGCCCGCCCATCACGACGTGGTCGACGTCGTGCTCCGCGACGTACTCCAGGATGGTTTCGGCCGCGTCGCCGGTTTCGACCACCGTTTCGACCGGTCTGTCGGCCTCCGTAGCCCGCTCCTTCGCCCGTTCGACGACGCGGGTGGCGCGGTCGCGGGCGGCCTCGCGACGCTCTGCGCCGGGTTCGAGGACGCCGCCCTCGCTCATCGCCGCGTCGATCGGCGTCACGACGTTCAACACCGTCACCCGACAGTCGAAGAGTTCGAGCGCCTGCGTGAGCGCCTCGTCGGCTAGCGGCGATCCGTCGAGTGGGACGAGGACGTGCGATGGCGCCATACACCCGCTTGAACCCCCTCACACATATCGGCGGTGATCGGTGAGGAGGGGCGCGACGCCCGTCGTCGGTTCCGGCCTACTCGGAGACCGTCGTCTTCACGATGCTCACCGGCGCGGTCGACTGCCGCGAGACGCGCTCGGTGACGGAGCCGAGCATCCGGCGGTAATCCCCGGACCGGGTCTTCGACCCCATCACCGTCAGATCGATGTCCTCGTCGTCGATGTAGCTGAGGACCGCCTCGTGGGGGACGCCGTACACCAGTTCGGTCACCGTCTCGACGCCCGCGTCCGCGGCGTGGGACGCCACCTCGTCGAGCGCCTCGCGGCCGCGTTCCTCCAGCGTCTCCGAGGCGCCCTCCGATCCGTCGACGAACTCGTCGCCGGAGTACGCGTTGACCACGTCGCTGTCGACGACGTACAGCACGTGGAGGGTCGCGTCGTAGCGCTCGGCGGCGTCGATCGCGTGGTCGATCGCGCGGTCGACGCCCTTGCTGCCGTCCGTGGGGAGCAGTATTCGGTCGTACACGCGTGGAGCTTCGATCCGTCACCGAATAAATCGGTCGCCGTTTCCCGAACGGTTAACACGCTCCCACTCCCGGAATCGCTCATGACCGACGCCGCGGACCGACTGTTCGTAAACGGGGAGATACACACGCTCGCGACCCCCGACGAGACGCACGAGGCGGTCGCCGTGCGGGACGGCGAAGTCGTCCGCCTCGGCCGGAGCTACGAGCTCCGGTTCCTCGAAGGGGTCGACACCGAGGTGATCGACCTCGACGGCCGCGTGCTCCTTCCCGGCTTCGTCGACGCGCACACCCATCTGACGACGGTCGGGCGCTACCTCGTCCACGCCGACCTCTCCGCCGCCGACTCGCCGAGCGAGGCGGTCGATCTGCTGGCGGAGCGGGCCGAGGAGGTCGAGAGCGGCGACTCGGACGCGTCGGGCGACGGCTCCGACGACCCAGCCACCGACTGGGTGCTCGGCTACGGCTACGACGAGTCGACGTGGGACGATGCCCGCTACCTGACTCGCGCCGACCTCGACCGCGTCTCGACGGATCGCCCGGTCGCGGCGTTTCGCGAGGACATGCACGTCGCCGCGGTCAACGGGGTCGTGCTCGACCGGTTCGCGGACGAGTTGGCGGGCGTCCCGGACGAGACCGTGCCGACCGACGACGGAGAGCCGACGGGCGTCCTCTTCGAGAGCGCGATCGCCCCGATCTACGAGGCGGTCGAGCCCGGCCCGTCGGCGACCCGCGAGGTCGTGACGGCCGCGCTCGACGACTGCGCCGCGAAGGGGATCACGGGGTTTCACGACATGGTGCGGAACTCCCACGCCCCGCGCGTCTACCGCGACCTCGACGCCGACGGCGATCTGACCGCGCGCGTCCGGATCAACTACTGGAGCGACCACCTCGACGCCCTGCGAGAGGTGGGCCTGTCGACGAACGCCGGAAGCGACATGGTCGAGACCGGCGCGATCAAGTCGTACACCGACGGGAGCTTCGGCGGACGGACCGCGCGGCTCTCCGAGCCGTACGCGGACGCGCCAGAGGAGACCGGCCAGTGGGTCGTCGACCCGGACGAGTTGGCGGCGACGGTCGCGGACGCGACCGCGGCCGGCTATCAGTTCACCGCCCACGCCATCGGCGACGAGGCGATCGACGCCGTCATCGACGCCTACGAGGGCGACTCCCACACCGACCCCGAGGCGGCCCGCCATCGCATCGAACACGTCGAACTCGCCGACGACGGCGCGATCGAGCGGCTCGCGCGGACGGGCGCCGTCGCCAGCGTCCAGCCGAACTTCCTCAAGTGGGCGGGCGACGACGGGCTCTACGACGCCCGGCTCGGGGACCGGCGGACCGAGACGAACCGCTACCGCGACATGCTCGACGCGGGCGTCCACCTCGCGTTCGGCTCCGACGGGATGCCGATGGACCCCCTCCTCGGCGTCCACCACGCCGTCAACGCCCCCGCCGAGGCGCAGCGGCTCACGGTGACCGAGGCGCTGCGCGCGTACACCCGCGGGGCGGCGTACGCGGGGTTCGACGAGGACCGGCTCGGCACGGTCGCGCCCGGCAAGCGCGCCGACTTCGTCGTCCTCGACTCGTCGCCGTGGGCGGAGTCGGCGGCGATCCGCGACATCGACGTGGCGATGACCGTCGTCGACGGCGAGACCGTCTACGACGGGCGATGAGGGGGATCCCAGTCGGCTCGGGCCGAACTCTCGCAAGCGCTGCCAGAAGACAGTAGTTATTAATTATGTAGATTCTATTGGGGATATGGCAGAGATCGCCATCGAGTACGCCGCGGGCAGTCGCCTCCGGTCGGAGGCGGAGACGGCTCGACGCCTGATCGACTCTTACCTCGGCGACCGCTCCGACGTAGACCGGGTCACGCTCGCCCCGTCCAGCGAGTCCGTGTTCTGCGTCAGCGTCGAGGGCGACCGCATCTGGTGTACGAACCCCCGCGAGTGGATCGACGCCGTGGAGGCGGTGACCGCGGTACGTCGGCGGCTCTCGGAGCTGTCGTAGCTCGGGGTCAGTCGTCGAGCGCCGCCGCGTGCGACCGTACGAACTCCCGGAGAAGCTTGCCCGCCAGCGCCGCCGCCTGCCCGTCGTCGCGGTCGTTCACCTCGACCACGTCGAACCCGTCCGCGACGGGCGCGACCGCGCGGACGAGATCGCGAACCTCTCTCGGGGCGAGCCCGAACGGCTCCGTCGTCCCGGTTCCCGGCGCGAAGCCGGGGTCGAGCCCGTCGATGTCGATCGAGCAGTACACCGACTCGTCCTCGAACGCGTCCGCGCCGAGCCCGTCGACCCACGCCCGGGCGTCCTCCGGCGGGACGACCGTCACGTCGGCGGCGGCCGCGCGGTCCCACTCCTCCTCGGAGCCGGTGCGCGCGCCGACGATCACGGCGCGCTCGACGCCGAGGTCGTCGAGCGCGCGCCGGGTGACGCAGGCGTGGCTCAGCGGATTGCCGTCGTAGGCGTCGCGCAGGTCGAGGTGGGCGTCGCAGACGACGAGCGCGTCGGGATCGACCGCCTCGACACCGGCGTGCGTGACGGTGTGCTCGCCCCCGAGAGTGAGGGGAACGGCGTCGTCGTAGGTGACGCTCCGTAGCTCGGCGGCGAGGTGATCGAGGTACGCCGCCACGTCGTCCCACGGGCGCACGTCGCCGGCGTCACGGACGCCGAGCGCGGAGAAGCGGCTCTCCGTTCGTTGGTCGTAGTCGTCGTAGGTTTCGGCGAATCGCCGGATCCGGTCCGGTCCGAACCGGGTGCCCGGCTGAAACGTGGTCGTGGCGTCTAAGGGAGCGCCGACGACCACGTACGAAGCGGCGTCGCGGTCCGCCGTCGCTCCCGGAAACATCGGCCTCGATTACCCGACGACCTTGCGCTGGCCCTCGTACTCCAGGTACTCGATGTTGTCGTCCGAGGAGAAGTCCTCGTTCTCGGGGATGCGCATGGTGAACGTCTCGTAGGTGTCCAGGTCCATGACCTGGGCGTCGTTTCCGGAGACGGAGACGACCTGGCCCTGCTTCCGCTGGATGATCGGGACCCAGACCTTCGCGTCGACCGGCTGCGAGAGCGAGCGCTTCTTCTCGTCGAAGACGCCCTTCCCCTCGACGCGCGCCTTCGCGCTCCCGTGTTTCCCGGGTTTGGCTGTGCTGTAGTGGTTGATCTTGCAGGGCGAGCTGTCCATCATGACGTAGCTTCCCTCCTGCAGTTCGCGAACCTGCTTCTGCTCTCGCGGCATGAGCGCTACTTTCCCCGGCGCGGGTATAAACGGTTTGGAACGGCGTTGTGCGGGGCGGACTGGGATCGGTCCGGTGAGTCGGTCGGCTACGGGTCCATCTCGTCGACGTACTCTTCCTCCTCGTCGGCGTTACCGTCCGGGGGGACGAACTGCCCGGTGATGAGGTAGCTGGCGACGAAGAGGCCGATGAAGCCGACGCCGACCGCGGCGGTCGTCCGAACCACGAACGGGAAGTCGATCCACCAGAGCGCGCGGTCGGCGATGATCATGACGACGACCGCGACGAACAGCGCCTTCTGCTCGTCGGTCGGGTCGCGGACGAACCCGACCACGTCGTCTTTGATGTCGCTGAAAAAGCCCATCTCAGGCACCCCCCTCTGCGCCCTCGATGACGCGACTCACGCGGACGAGCCCCTCCTCGAGCGTCGCGGTCGGGAGGCCGAACCCGATCCGGAACCGGCCCGGGAAGCCGAACAGCCCGCCCGGCGCGAGCACGACGCTCTCCTCCTCGACGACGGCGCCGTCGTCGAAGCCGTCGGGCACCGTCACGAACCCGTTGACGCCCACGGGGTCGTACCAGTCGAGGTCGTGGCGGTCGAGCCAGTCGGCGACGATCGCGCGATTGGTGGCCGCTAGCTCGCGGTTCTCCTCCAGGATCCGCGGTTCGCGCCGACCGAGCGCCTGCTTCGCGACGTGTTGACCGAACAGGCTCGGCGAGATCGTGGTGTAATCCTTCCAGCGCCACGCGCGGTCGACGACCGCCTCGGGGCCGGCGATCCAGCCGAACCGGAGGCCGGCGAGCCCGTACGCCTTCGTGAGGCTCGTCGTCGAAATCCCGTGGGAGCCGAAGCTCGCGACCGGCGGCTGCGGCTCCTCGGCCAGCAGGCGGTACACCTCGTCCGAGAGGAGGTACGAGTCGTGCTCGACGGCGACGTCGTAGACGGCTCGCATCGCCGCCTCGTCGTGGTACCGGCCGGTGGGGTTGTTCGGGTTGTTCACGACGATCACGGCGGTGTCGTCGCGGGCGGCGTCGGCGACCGCCTCGGGGTCCAGCTCCCACTCGGGCGGCGCCAGTTCGACGCGGGTCACCTCCCCGAACGCCTCGGGCACCGCGTGGAGGGCCTGATACGTGGGCGTGACGACGACCGCGTGCGTCCCGGAGCCGACCTCCCCGTCGCCGCTTCCCCCCACGCCGCCGTCGTCGCCGAGCAGCGAGAGGAACGCGAGGAAGTTCGCCTCCTGCGTGCCGCAGGTGAACAACACTTCGTCGGCGCTCCGACCGTAGCGGTCGCCCACCGACGCGCGGAACCCGGGGTCGCCGTTCGTCGGGATGACGTAGTCGAGCCGGCCCGGATCCAGGTCGAACCGGCTCGCGTCGAGCGACCGGATCCCGCTCTCGGCCAACATGATGTCGGCCTCGTGCTCGTACTCCGCGAACCAGCGTTCGAGGCCGAACGGATCGATGCGCATACCCGACGTGAGGGTGGCGCGAGGTTATGTGCTACGGTCCCTCGTGGCGATTTCCACAGGGCGGGGGTGCGACGGCGAGCGTCGGTTCCGGGGCACCGATCCCGCGAAACGCCACCATCGCAACGACTTTTGTCGGCGGATGCGAGACACCGGCATGGTTCTCAAGCGGCGGCGACTGTTGGGCACGCTGCTCGTCGCGTTGGCCGCGCTCGCGGCGGTGGTGTTGGCGGAGGTGCTCCGGACCGTCGTCTTCGCGGTCACCGTCGCGTACGTCCTCTATCCGGTCCGTCAGCTGTTCGTCGAACGGGGGGTGTCTCGCCGGATCGCGTGCGTCGTCGCCACCGGCGTCGCATTCGCCGGCGCCACGCTCCTCGTGGCGCCGCTGTTGTACTCGCTGTACCGACGGCGCTCGGACCTGATCGACCTCGTCGGGCGGATCCCGGATGTCGTCCCGATCAGCGCCGGCGGCTTCGAGACGACCGTCGAGATCGCGCCGTTCGTCGCGGCCGCCGAGACGGGGATCCGGCAGGTCGCGCTCGCCGTCGCGGGCGCGGCGCCGGTGCTCGTGTTGGAGCTCGTCGTGTTCACGTTCCTCGTGTACGGCATCCTCTATCGACCGGGAGCGGTCGGAACGGCCGTCTTCGGCGTCGTTCCCGCGGAGTACCACGACATCCCGGAACGACTCCACAGGCGGACGCGAGAGACGCTGTACTCGATCTACGTCCTGCAGGCGGCGACGGCGGCGGGGACGTTCGCGCTCGCGTTCGCGGTGTTCTGGGCGCTGGGGTACGGGTCGCCGGTCCTGCTGGCCGTTATCGCCGGCGTGCTCCAGTTCATCCCCGTCGTCGGCCCGAGCGTCCTCGTCGTCACCCTGGCCACGGGAGACGTTCTCCTCGGGGAGACCGGGCGAGCGATCGGCGTGTTGGTGTTGGGGCTCGTCGTGGTGTCCTTCGTCCCCGACGCGGTGATCCGGACCCGGCTCGCAGGCTGGACCGGGAAGATCTCTCCCGGCCTGTACTTCGTCGGGTTCGTCGGCGGAATCCTCACCGTGGGCGCGGTCGGGATCATCGTCGGCCCGCTCGTCGTCTCGCTGCTGCTCGAAGTGATCGACATGCTCTCCGAGGACGACACGGCGTCGGACCCGGTCGGGGGGTCAGGCGACTCCGGAGAGCCGGGAGCGTGACTTCCCGCTTCGCGGGCTGTCCACCCCACCGGCACGGCTTTCCCTCGTCCGACCGTCCGTCCCGTATCAGATGTCCCCGACGGATCCCCCCGCCGCGCTCGATGACGCCCCGACCCTCGCGGCGCGGCGCCTCGACGACCTCGCCGACCGCGTGGCGTGCGCGAACCCCGAAACCACCCCGGACGCCGGCGGCGACCGCGACACCGCTGACGGCGGTACCGCTGACGCCGCGCTCGACGTGTTCGCCCCGGCGACCGCCGAGCGGATCGGGTCGGTGCCGGCCTGCGACACGGACACCGTCGACGCCGCGGTGGAGCGCGCCCGCGAGGCGCAGGCGGAGTGGGCGGCGACACCCGCGAGAGAGCGCGCGGCGGTGCTCGACCGGTTCGGCGATCTCGTGCTCGACCGCCGCGAGGAGCTGCTCGATCTCCTTCAGGTCGAGACCGGGAAGTCGCGCCGGACCGCGGTCGAGGAGCTGTTCGACGTGCCGACGGGCTGCGGCTACCTCGCCGAGACGGCGCCCGGCGTCCTCGCGGACGAGCGGCGGGCGAGCGTCGCGCCGGGGGTCACGACCGCGACCGTCACCTACGATCCGGTCGGCGTCGTCGGCGTGATCTCGCCGTGGAACTACCCGCTGACGCTGTCGATGGCGGACGCGCTCCCCGCGCTGGTCGCCGGCAACGCGGTCGTGTGCAAACCCGACGAGAAGACCCCGTACGGCGCCCTCGCACTCGGCGAACTGCTGGAGGTGGCGGGGCTCCCGGACGGCCTCTTTCAGGTCGTCACCGGCGAGGGGTCGACGGTCGGGCCCGCGCTCGTCGACGCGGTCGACCACGTCGCGTTCACCGGCAGCACCGAGACCGGTCGGGTCGTCGCCGAGCGCGCGGGGCGGAACCTCGTCGACTGCTCGCTGGAGCTCGGCGGCAACAACCCCCTCGTCGTCCTCGACGACGCCGACGTCGACGAGGCGGCCCGCGGCGCGGTCCAGGCCTGCTTCTCGAACGCGGGACAGCTCTGTCTGTCGGCGGAGCGGATCTACGTCGCAGAGCCGCTGTACGACGCGTTCGTCGATGTCTTCGTTCGCGAGACGGAGCGGCTCACGCTGGGGACCGGCTACGACTACGACGCCGCGGTCGGCTCGCTCATCGACGCCGCCCAGCTCGATCGCGTGCAGAGCCACGTCGAGGACGCCCGGGAGCGCGGCGCGACCGTGCTGACGGGCGGCCGCGCCCGCCCCGACGTGGCGCCCTACTGCTACGAGCCGACGGTCCTCGCCGACGTCGACCCGGACGCGACCGCCGCGTGCGAGGAGACGTTCGGGCCGGTGGTCTCGGTGGCGCCCGTCTCCGACACTGACTCCGCGATCGCGGCCGCCAACGACTCGCCGTACGGACTCAACGCGAGCGTGTGGACGGGGGACCGCGACCGGGGCGCCGATGTCGCCCGCGAGATCGACTGCGGCACCGTCAACGTCAACGACGCGTTCCTCGCGACGTGGGGCGCGACGGACGCGCCGATGGGCGGGTTCGGCGACTCGGGGCTGGGTCGCCGCCACGGTCCCGAGGGGATCCGCCGGTACGTCGACTCCCGGACGATCGGCGTCTCGCGCGTCGGGCCACTCACGTTCCCCGAGCGCGTCCCGACCGAGTGGTTCGTCCGGGGGGCGTTCGCGGCGCTCTCGCTCGGGCGGCGGGCGGGTCGCGCAATGCGGCGGCTGAAACGGCGGATACGGGGGCGGTAGCCGAATGCGCCGGGATCGTCAGTCGCCACCGATCGAGACGGGACCGTCGGTTCACCGGTCACGCTCATGCACACGACACCTCAGTTCAGCGAGGGCGTCGCGGCGTTCGCGTCGCGGGGAAGCCGTCCCGCGAACGCCGCCCTCGCCGCGTTCGTCTGGCTGAACGGCCGGCTGTTCGACGTGAGCGGCGGCGACCCGCTCGGTCAGCTCGGCTCCCGGACGACCGGGGCACATCGGGCGCTCGCCGACGGCGCGGCGACGGTGACGAAGGAGCGGTACCTTTGCGGGACGATCGCGATGAGCGCCGGGGACGGGTGCGCGGGCGGCCGACGCGGCTGACGCGCGACCCCCGAGCGGAACGCAACGTTTAGCGCGTCCCCGGACGCAGTGGCGGCCATGAGCTTCTTCGAGACGCTCGGGGACCGGATCGAATCGACCGACAGCGTCGTCTCGGTCGGACTCGACCCAGACCCGAGCCGACTGCCCGACGCCGTCGCCGACGCCGACCTGCCGCGGTGGGCGTTCAACCGCCGGATCATCGACGCGACCCACGAGCACGCGGCCTGCTACAAGCCGAACGCGGCGTTCTACGAGGACGCCGACGGCTGGCGCGCGCTCGAGGAGACGATCGCCTACGCCCACGGCAAGGACGTGCCGGTCCTGCTGGACGCCAAGCGCGCCGACATCGGCAACACGACCCGACGCTACGCCGAGGCGCTCGACCGCGCGGACGCGATCACGGTGAACCCGTACCTCGGGCGCGACTCGCTCCAGCCGTTCCTCGACCGCGAGGAGAAGGGCGTGTTCGTCCTCTGTCGCACCTCGAACCCGGGCGGCAGTGACCTGCAGGACCTCGAACTCGCCTCCGGCGAACCGCTCTACGAGCGCGTCGCCGCGCTCGCGGACGTGTGGAACGGGAACGACAACGTCGGGCTCGTCGTCGGCGCGACCGCGCCCGAGGAGCTCGCCGAGGTCCGCGAGATCGTCCCGGAGATCCCCTTCCTCGTCCCCGGCGTCGGCGCACAGGGCGGCGACGCGGAGGCCGCGGTCGAGCACGGGCTCGCGGACCGCCCGGACGCCCCCGTCGGCGTGGGGCTCGTCAACTCGTCTCGCGGGATCATCTTCGCCGGCGAGGAGTCGAGCCGACCGGGCGACGAAGCGACCTACTTCGGCGCCGCCGGCGACGCCGCGAAGCGACTGAAAAAGCGGCTGAACCGGCACCGGTAGGCGGTCGTCGGCGTCACTGTTGGGGGCCCTTCGCGCACGCCGTGCAGGCCCCGGCGGCGGCGTTCCAGTGGTCAGCACAGACCGCGCGACCGCACCGCGGACAGCCGTGGCGCGCGGGTGCCGCCTCGCAGATCTGACAGATCCCGGTGACGCTCATGGGCTCCCTCCGGTCGGGTCGCTTATGAGTGTCGGGGGCGACCGCCGCGTATGCGCCAGTTCGTCGTCATCGGCCACGACGTGCCCGCCGACCCGGACGCGATATCGCTCTCGGACCTCCCCGGCGCGGGCCGGCTCGACCTCCTCTGTCGGTGCGTCGCCGCCGGCGTCTTCCTCTCGCACGGGATCCGCGAGGCCGTTCGGGTTCACCTCGTCGTCGGGCGAAGCCCGACTGACGGAGGCGCGGAGCGCCCCGCTGTCGGCGCCGACGCGTTCACGATCACCTTCGACGCGGACAGCCTCCGCCATCTGCACCCCGACGAGCGCAACGTCGCCGCGCGGATCCGGGACGCGCTCGACGCGCGCGACGACGCTATCGGGCACATGCCGGCGGACGTTTCGCCCGGCGTCGAGCTCCGCCGGATGGGGCTCGACGCGACGCTCGATCGGCTGCTCGACGCGTCCGGCGCCGCAGGGGCCTCCACCGACCCGACCCTCGTCCAACTCCACGAGGACGGCGACCCCCTCGTCGACGCCGCGCCGCCGAGCGACCCCGTGTTCGTGCTCTCCGATCACAACGACTTCGCCCCGGCGGAGCGCGATCTGCTCGCGGACCGCGCGGAGCGCCGCGTGCGGGTCGGGCCGAAGCGTCTCCACGCCGATCACACCGTCTCCGTCGTCCACAACTGGCTCGACACCGATGGGTACGCCTCCTACTGACGACCGCCGCACGACGACGGCGCCCGCGACCGACGACCGGTTCGCGGTCCCGCTCCGGGGCGTCGCCGTCGGTCCCGAGACGCGCTGTGCCCATTGGGACGACCCCGTCGACGTGATCGCGCTCCGGTTCGGCTGCTGTGAGGTGTACTACCCGTGCGACGCGTGCCACGACGCCGCGGCCGACCACGAGGCCGAGCCGTGGCCCCGCGATCGGTTCGACGAGCCGGCGGTCCGCTGTGGCGTCTGCGGCGCGACGCTCTCGGCCCGCGAGTACCTCTCCGGCGACAGCGAGGCGCACCGCGACTCTGACAGTCGGGCGAACCCCGACGACGATGCCTGCCCCCGCTGCGAGGCCCCGTTCAACCCCGGCTGTCGGGCCCACCGCGATCGGTACTTCGAGGCGTGAGTCGGTCGTTCGGTGGGGGGTCGCGGTCCGATCGACGTCCGATCGTTCCCGATTTTCGGAAAGGTTAAAAGAACGAGCGGCCTTCCTGAGAATGCGGGCCGGTGGGGTAGCTTGGTATCCTTCGGCCTTCGGGTGGCCGTAACCACGATTCAAATTCGTGCCGGCCCACTTCAACCCGCATCCGTTTTGGAACCGACTAACCCGTAACACAGCGTTAGCTCCGGCACCACAGCACCGCTCCGCCGTGGTTGATTCGGATTGCGTCGCAACCGCGCGTCCCCGTGGTCATGCGGTTCCGTCTGGAGTCGACCTCCCAACACTCGACTCCTCTGTCCGCTCCGGTGAGTGAAAACGCTCCCTCGAGAGCGTTCACGGAGTCGATGGTATTTTGCTCGGCATCTCCGACCAGCACCAGATTCATCCGGCTAGCACTGGCGGGCTGTTCACAACCCGAGATAGAGGCGATCCGATCCGCCGATCACCGGCTTCGCCAGGTGGACAAAATACCTCGTTTGGTACGCTCCTTTGGCCGCTGTATAAACTAGGCAAGTAGGATTTCAATAATCAAATTTATATTGTGAAGGTTCTGCGTCCAAGTGTGCAGAATTCGCGTGCAATTCTACTGGCGGTACTCGTGGTGACGGCACTTGTCGGAGCCCCCGGAACCGCCGCCGGAGCGGAATCAGTAGGAGCAGAGCTCGAACAGTCAACGGATAACGCACCGTCCACCGACGCCGACGGTCACGAACCACTACAGACGGCGAGCAGCGGTACCTGTGATTTTCCGCTCAACGTGACTGATGCAACGGGGACGAACATCTCGCTCAATGAGCGTCCAGATCGGATCACGACGACGAATCCGTCTGCCGCTCAGACGCTTTGGGAGATCGGCGCACAGGACCGGGTCGTGGGTGTAACTCAATACGCCGGCTATCTGAACGGGACTGACAACAAAACGAACGTCTCAGCCGGATTCGGCGTGAGCGTCGAAAAGGTGGTTGCAACTGAACCCGATCTCGTGTTGGCACCCAATGCGTCGGCCGGCCAGGTCGATGATCTCCGCGCACAGAACCTCACGGTCTACCATTTCTCGGAAGCAACTGACGTCGACGACATCGCAGCGAAGACGGAACGGACGGGTCGCCTCGTCGGCAACTGCGACGAGGCCGCTGAGGTCAACGACGAGATGAACGAGACTGTGGCTAACGTTACGAATCAGACCGCTGATTTCGACCGTCTTGGTGCGCTTTATCCACTGGGCGGTGGTTACGTCGCTGCGAACAACACCTTCATCAACGAAATGATGGACATCGGTGGGACGATCAATGTTGCTGCTTCAGAGGGAGACGGATACCCACAGCTTTCCGACGAGGTGATTCTTGAAACAGATCCCGAACTTATACTGGTAACCGATTCGGAGGCCGCTATTCTCGATCGAGAGCCATACGCCAGTACGACGGCGGGTAGTCAGGGGAATTACGTAGTAATGAACGAGGACTACCTCAACCAGCCTGCACCCCGTAGTGTGATCGAGTCGACGAAGAGCCTCGCAACTGCCGTCGAAAAACTTCAAACGGAGAGCAACGGAGAGGAAGCGACTGATGGCGGTAACACGTGTGGGTTCCCGCTTAACGTGACAGACGCGACGGGGACGAATATCACGCTCAATGAGCGTCCAGATCGGATCACGACGACGAATCCGTCTGCCGCTCAGACGCTTTGGGAGATTGGCGCACGGGATCGGGTCGTGGGTGTCACCCAATTCGCCGGGTATCTGAACGGGACTGACAACAAAACGAACGTCTCGAGCGAAGGGTTCGGCGTCAGCGTCGAGCGCGTCGTCGCCACTGAGCCGGACCTCGTGCTCGTCCCGAACGCGTCATCGGCGGGCACGGCAGAGACCCTCCGCGGACAGAACCTCACGGTCTACCATTTCTCGGAGGCAACTGACGTCGACGACATCGCAGCGAAGACGGAACGGACGGGTCGCCTCGTCGGCAACTGCGACGAGGCCGCAAATATCAACGACGAGATGAACGACACCGTGGCCGACGTTGAGAATCGGACCTCCGATCTGCGTCGCCCTGCTGCACTCTATCCGCTCGGTGGCGGTTATGTCGCTGCCGACGAGACATTCATCAATGAAATTATGCACATCGGTGGCACCAATAACGTCGCTGCCACAGAAGGTTCGGGGTATCCAGTACTCTCAGACGAAGTAGTTCTCCGAACGGATCCCGAACTGATCATCGTAACGGAGTCAAACCCGTCGATTCTCGATCAGGAACCGTATGCCAGCACCAGCGCGGGTGTACATAACAACTACGTAGTTTTAGATAATAACTATCTCAATCAGCCCGCCCCCCGTAGTGTCATCGAGTCCGTAGAAACGCTCGCTACCGGCGTCGAAGAACTCCAGTCCGAGAGCGGAACAGGAAGCCGTGGCTCTGACAGCTCAAGCAGCAGTTCGGGCAGTGACGACAGCTCAAGCAGCAGTTCGGGCAGTGACGACAGCGACGGCGAGAATAAAGAACAAAGCGAGGGGAACGAAACGGCCACCGACGGGAACGAAACAGCCGTAGATACACCTACTGGAGAAAATACCACAGCAGTCGATTCTGACGAGGAGAGCGATGAAGCCGGTGGGTCAGATGATACTGCTGACCAGGGGGACGAACAAGACGGCGTATCAGCCGACACGACAGATGACGAGACGGAATCGGAGACTCCGGGTTTCGGATTTGTCGTGACCGCATTGGCGATCCTCGGGTTCGCGTACGTGCCGCTACGGAACTAGCGTTCGATAACGGAAAACGGGCCGGCTATTGAGCCGGTTCGACGAGTCGGTCTCGTCCGCAGGGTGCCCGCGGTCTCCGGAGCGAGCGATCACCGGAACGAGCGAACACTATCCGAACGCGCGGGCGAGCCTCGTCTGCCAGAGGAGAGTCATTCCCGACAAGTTCAGTATCAGTACCTCACAAAGCA
>NZ_NHOA01000076.1 GCF_002727125.1 Halorubrum persicum | reverse complement strand
GCCTTCGAGCCCACGGACACTACGTCCGTGGGCTTTTTTTCATGTGTAGCGAGCGAAGCCAATCGCGACCGCTAGGCTTAAACGCTCGACTGCGGTACCTCTGGTAGCGCCAAGGTGGCAGAGTCTGGTCAGACGCAGCGGCCTGCAGAGCCGCCCAACGCCGGTTCAAATCCGGCCCTTGGCTTTTTTCGAATCCGACCCGATAGCGACTCGCTCGGTGAGTCGATCAGTCTCGTATCCGCGCTTCAGAACTCGCCGGCGTCGAGCACTTCGTGCGGGATGTTCTCGTCGCGGAGCCGCGCCGTGTGTTGCGGCAGCTGATCGGCCGTAACCACCAACAGCACGTCCAGCCCTCGCACCGCGGCTTGGGCGACGGCGTCGGTCGTCCCGAACCGGATGTCCGGGTGCATGTCCGCCCGCGTGGCGAGCGCGTACGCTTCGGTTCCGGCGACGGCGAGGAGACTGTCAGAGGGGCGGGTCTCCGTGAGCAGTTCGGCGTCCACCGACGCGGTGTCCGTGACGGCCGGGACGGGGAGCACGGTGACGTATCCGGTGTCGTAGTCGACCACGCCTTCGAAGTCGGCGACACCGACGGCGTTGCCTGCCGTGGCGGCGGTGACGGTGACCGCCGTCGCCGTTCCGCCTGCGGGGTTCGCGTGGAGGACGCCGTTGCGCATGATGAGTCCGACGTTGCTCCCCTCGGAGACGTCGTCCATCGCGATCGCGGCGTCAACGTCGACGCTGCCGAGGACGTCCGAGCTGACGCGGTCGAGGTACGCTTCGAGGCTGTCGGTCCGCGAGATCAGCCAGTCGACGCCCTCTTTCGTCACTTCGTAGCGTCCGCGCCCCTCTTTTTCGACGTAGCCGTGTTCGACGAGGTCTCTGACGTAGTCGCTGACCGCTTGCGATGTCACGCCGATCGCGTCGGCGATCTCCGTCTGGCTCACCGCGGGCTGTCGAGCGGCGATCTCCACGAGGACTTGATACCGAGTCGCGTCGCGCTTGCTGTCGAGGACCTCCGGCGGAGCCGCCCTGTCGGGATCCGTCATTGGTGGTGTTCGGCGGCGCGCAATTAAACTACTGTTGCAGTAACCCCCGGTCAAGGGGCGTCTCTCGCCTGGTGACGAATCCGGTGTAGCTTCCCCTGTACCGGGTCAGAACCGCTTGACTGTCGTTATCGTCGCCTTGCGCTCGTTCGGGGTCACCGCCTTCCCGCCGGCGGCGGTCTGTACGCTGGGGCGTCGTCGTACCGCATCGATCGGCGTTCCGCCCCGGTTCCGTTTTGCGGCACAGGAGCGCGGCTTAGTAACCGTTATACACCGGGTGACCCATGCTGGAACTATGCAACGACGCGCTGTGGCCGTGTACGCCGCGCTCTTCCTTCTCGTTGCGGGCGTGGCCGGTGTTATCACTGTGACGGCTGAGAGTCCGGAGGTCGCCTTCGAAAGCCCCGACTACGAACTGTCCTCCGGTGACACGTTCGAAGTGAACGGCACGGAGTACGCCGTCGCCGAGATCGCCGAAGTCGAAGAGGGGGGTGGTGGCCACGGTGGGAGTGCCGGGACCTCGATCGTGGCGACGCTCGAACGAGAGGTGGTGGTAGATCAGTCCGAGACCTGGGCGAACGAGTCCACGGTCACGGTTGACGATCGCCAGTGGCGCGTCGAGATCGCCGGTGACGACCCGTCCGCGTTCACCCTCGTTGAGGTGCTCGACCGACAGGCGATCCTCGAAGCTGACGACGACGCGGACAACGAGACGGTCGAGCGCGACGACGGCGAGTACGTCGTGGTCACCGAAGACGGCGAATCGACGCTCGTTCCGGCGAACGAGTACTTCCCGGCCCCCGAGGAGCAGTCGTACGCCACGGGCGACTCGTTCCAGTACAACGGACAGTCGGTGACCGTCGATCAGGTCACCACCGGTCAGGCCGTGATCGTCTGGGAGGCGACCCAGACCAACACGATCGAGGTCACAAACCATGCCACGGTAACGCTCGGTGGGACGGACTTCGTCGCGAACTTCCCCGACGCCTCTACGCTGACGATGTCGGACGACATCGAGGGCTACGAGGCGCAGGTCGCCGAAATCGACCAGTTCCAGCAGTATAACTCCGGACTGACGCGCGTGGTGATCCTCGCGCTGTTCTCCGTCGTGCTCCTGCTCTCGGCGGCGTTCATCCCGTCGCGATACTGATTGCCGCTGCGGTCGCGACTCTTCTCGGTCTCCGTTCGGTGCCGTTCCGGTTCCGTTTTCGCTCTGCCGTCGCGACGAGTCGAAGTGCGCGCGCGTCAACAACCGGCAAGCTATACTATCCCGGCCCGTTGCGAGGCGTATGACCGATACCGCGGAGAAGATTCGCCAGCTCGCCCCGCACTGGGGCGTGATGTTCGTCGTGATGTTCGTCGTGTTGGCGCTCGTCGAGCGGGTCGTCGGACCGCTCTCGTTTCTCCCGTCGATGCTTCTCGTGTTCGTCGTCGCGTTCGGCTATCCGGCCGTCGTTCGCGCTCTCGGCGTTGCCCCGCCGGTCTGGCAGCGGCCCTAGGCGCCCCCTTCACGGACGGGGCCGACTCGGGTCCTCGCGATCACTCCTCGGCGGCGTCTCGGAACGGCGCCGCGAGCCGCTGACCGTACGTCACTGAAACGACGCCGAGGACGAACGAGACGACCGCGGCGGCCGCGATCCACAGCGTGTTCGGGTGTTCGAGTCCGGAGTGTAGCAGTATCTCCATGCCCTCCGGTTCGTGCTGTCCCGATTAAGAGGTTCGCTTCGCGGCGGTGGCCGCTCCCGTTCCCGCGCTTCCGGTGGGCCGGACGCTCGACCGGATAACACCGATGTCAGCCGGTGGCCCGGCGGTCACTTTCGCTTTTATACGCATCCGCCTCGTACCGGAGGTATGAGCGACGATACCCCGGCACCGGTCACGCCGGAGCGCCCGGACGCACCGTTCCACACCACCGGCACCGACCACATCACCGTTTGGGGGAGCAACGAGGCCGACACGATCGCGTTCTACCGCGATCTGCTCGGGATGCCGCTCGTCCTCCGCCAGCCGAACCTGGACGACCCCTCGCAGACGCACCTGTTCTTCGACACCGGCGACGGGCGAATCTTGACGTTCTTCGTGAGCGACGACCGACCGTCCGCGCGCGGTCAGCGCGCCGGGACCGGCGCCGTTCACCACCTCTGCTTCAGCGTCGACCCCGACGAGTACGAGGACATCATGGCGGCGTTAGAGGAGGCCGGCAAGGGGTACAACGTGTTCGACCGGGGGATCTTCCACTCGATCTACACGCAGGACAACAACGGGCTGGTCATCGAGCTCTCGTCGGACAAGTACGAGATTCCGGACGACCGCAAGGGAGAGGTGCTCGCGACCGCCCAGCGCATCCGCGAGGAGGACGGCGCCGACTTCGCGCAGGACCGCCACATGGAGGCCGCCTTGGAGGAGCTCGGGATCCCGGTGAACAAGCACGACTTGCCCGACGCCGACGCGGGCGTCGGCGTATGAGCCGGAGAACACCCCACGCGGGCGACGATCCGCACGCCGACGAGCCGCTGGTGACCGCCGGTGCCGACGCCGAGTCGGCGAACGCCGCCGTCGTCCTCGTTCACGGCCGCGGCGCGACCGCCCGCAGCATCGTCGAGTTCGGGGAGACGGTCGCCGGCGACGACGCCGCGATCTCGTCGGCGGCTTCGCCGTCGACTGTCAGAGAGACCTCCGGTCTCTCACTACTCGCGCCGCAGGCGGCCGCGAACACGTGGTATCCGAACTCCTTCCTCGCGCCGGTCGCGGACAACGAGCCCGGTCGGAGCTCCGGTCTCCGAGCGGTCGGCCGAGCGGTCGAGACCGCGATGGACGCGGGGATCCCCGCCGAACGCGTCCTCATCGGGGGGTTCTCGCAGGGGGCCTGTCTCGCGAGCGAGTTCGTCGCGCGGAACCCCACGCGCTACGGCGGGCTCGCGGTCCTGAGCGGCGGACTGATCGGCGAGTCGATCGCGCTCGACGACTACGTCGCCGACGCGGCGGGCGAGGCCGACGGAGACGCCAGCGACGCGCTCGCGGGGACGCCCGTGTTCCTCGGCTGCAGCGATGTCGACCCGCACATCCCCGAAGAGCGGGTCCACGAGACCGCCGAGGTCCTGGAGGCGCTCGGCGGCGACGTCGAGACCCGGATCTACGAGGGGATGGGTCACGGGATCAACGAGGAGGAGACGGCGTACGTCTCCGAGATGGTCGCCGAGCTGGCGTAGATCGGCGCCGAGCGGGCCGTTTCCGGCCTGCCCGTCACGCCAGCCACTCGTCCGGCTTCGTGTCGTAATCGACCTCGTCGGCCGCGATCCGCTCCCGGATCTCCGGATCGAGGTCGTGTTCCGTCACCTCGCCGCCGTCGTACTGGAAGCGCACTCCGACTTCGTCGCCCTCGGGCTCGGTCCCCCGCCGCTTGGCGCGGCGGATCGCCTCGTCGGAGTACTCGACCCGGATCGTCGCGAGGTTCACGGGCCTCCCCCACAGTTCGAAGACGCGCTCCACGGTCGCCTTCGCCGACTCCTCGTTGAGGGGCACTCCGTTGTACCGGTGGCCCAAGAGGAGCTCTCCCCGGTTTCGGAAGTTGCCGTCGAGCACGACGATCGTCGGCTTCCCGAAGTTCGTGAACTGCAACAGGAGCTTCTTCCGCACGTCGTCGGCGTCGACGCTGGCGACGCGGTGCTGCTCGGCCGCCCGGCTGTACTCGTAGGTGAAGTAGTTCCCCTCGCGCACGAACTCGTCGGTGAGGAACGCGTCGATGAACGTCACGTCGTTGTGGCTCTCGCGGATCTCGAGCATCCGGTCCCAGCCCGCCGCGCGGTCCACGTCGGCCAGCGCCTCGTCAACCGTCGCGTATCGGTCGACGTCGAACATGTATCTCGCCCGCTCGGCGAGCGTCTCCCGCGA
Organism: Halorubrum persicum; assembly: GCF_002727125.1. GTDB lineage: Archaea > Halobacteriota > Halobacteria > Halobacteriales > Haloferacaceae > Halorubrum > Halorubrum persicum. Next base: position 16,315 of record NZ_NHOA01000076.1, on the reverse strand, counting down.
GACGTTCCGGAGGGCGCCGCGGTGTTCCGGCCGCGAGAGGACGTAGTGACGCTCCGCGAGCCCCTCGCGAGTGAGCAGGCGCCACGGGTACCGCTCGATGTCCGGGCCGGCGTCGGGACCGATCGCTCCGTCGTCGCCCCTGGCGGACAGCGCCCGATCGACCGCCTCGGCGTCGACACGGGGGTCGCCGTCGGCGGCGAGGTCGGCGAGCGCGTCGAGCGTCGCCGGTCCCGCCCCGGCGATCGCGGGGTGGGGGTCGAGCGCTTCGGCGACCGCATCGAGGTCGATCCGCGAGTGGAAGTTCTCGGGCGTCACTCCCTCGACGCGCAGCAGCTTGTCGATCACGTCGTGGCGGGCGGCTCGCAGCTCCACGTGCGTCCACAGCTCGAAGCCGAGCTTGTAGGGATTGAGTCCGGGCGACCCGAGCACCCGGGACATGTGGTCCGCGTACGTGAGGAACTCGTCGGGGCCGGCGAACCCCTCGCCGCCCATCATGACCGACTCCCAGTACGTCGCCCACCCCTCGTTCATCACCTTCGTCTGCTTCTGCCCCGCGAAGTAGTACGCCTCCTCCCGGAGCGCGTCGATGACGGTCGTCTCCCACGGCTCGCGGTCGACCGCCTTCCCGCTGTCGGGGTCGTACCGCTTCCCGTAGTCGCGCAGGAACGCGAGCACGTCCGGCCGCGGCTCCTCCGGCTCGACGCCCTCGCCCCTGGCCTCGAGCCACTCGTCGTCGAACACGTCGCGGCGCACCTCCTCGGAGAGGTCCAGCTCCGCGATCCGGTCTTCGATCGCCGCGAGCGCGTCGTCGTCTGGCCCGTTCACGTCGTCCGCGATCCCCGGCTCCTCGACCGACCGCGCGGCGTCGACGGGGTTGTGCTGGTCGATCGTGTCCTCCAACGCGCTCACGGCGTCGATCAGGCGCTCGACCTCGTCGCGCTCGACCGCCGGGCGGTCGGCGATCGCCGCGATCCGGTCGGCGTTGCGCTCCAGCCGCGCCGCGGCGTTCGGCCCGTCCGCGCCGCGGTCGGCGTACAGCCCGAACCACCGGTTGTTCGCGAAGAAGTCCGCGTGCGCCTCGACGTGGGTGATCACGGCCTTCTGGTCGGCGTCCGCGTTCGACTCCTGCAGGAACGCGTGGCTCGGATCGTCGTTGTTCACGATCTCGAACGCCTTCCCGAGCCCGTGGCGGTCCTTCTTCCGCTGGCGCTCGTAGTTCATTCCCCACCGCCAGTGCGGGTACCGCCGCTGGAAGCCGCCGTACGCGATCAGCTCGTTCATCTCGTCGTGGTCGACGACCCAGTACCGGACCGGATACGGCTCTAACCCGAGCCGCTCGGCGAGATCGCGGGCCGCCTCGGCGGGCTCGTCGAGCGACTCCGCCTCGCGTTTCGCCTCCACGCGCTCGTCTCTCATCGGCGCTCACCCCCTCGGCCGCTCGCCGCCTCGCTGACGGCGGCGTCGCCGTCGCCCGCCGCCTCCGTGCTGAGGATCTCGTAGATGGCGTCGGTCACGTCGTCGGGCTCCGAGACCCGCGCGACCGCGACGTTGTCCGCGTCGCCGAGCGCGTTCTCGACCTCGTCGGCGTGACGCGCGTTCGGCGCGGCGCCGCCCGGCTGCGTCTCCACGTACGCGTGGAGGTTGGCGTCGATCGACTCCATCATCGGGATCACTGATTCGGTCGTGTCGGTGCCGGCGTTCTCGGAGTCGCCGGCGGCGAACACGTAGCGGTTCCACTCGCTGTAGGGGTACTCCTCCAAGATCTCCGCGACCAGCTCGTAGGCGCTGGAGATCCGGGTGCCCCCGCCCGACTGCACTCCGAAGAACTCCCCGCGGTCGACCTCCCACGCCTCCGCGTCGTGGACCACGTACCGGAACTCCGCGGCGTCGTACTTCCCGGTGAGGTACCAGTCCATCGGGGTGAACACCCGCTCGACCAGCTCGCGCTTCGTCTCGCGCATCGAGCCGGAGGCGTCTCGGACGTTCACCACGACGACGTTGCGCTCGCGCTCCTCGATCACCTCCGGGTGGCGGAACCGCTCGTCTTCCCGGCGGAACGGGACGCTGTCGATCCCCTCCCGGCGGATCCGATGAGACACGGGCTCGCGCTCGATCTCGCCGTCGAGCGCGTCGAAGCTCTCCCACCGGTCGAGCGTCGCCACTGGCTCGCCGCGCTCCTCGGCGAGCGTCGCCGCGGCGTCGGCGATCCACGCCCGCGAGACGGGGACGCCGTTCCCCCGCGCCCACGCGAACACGTCGTCCACGTCGGCGCCGGCGACGAACAGCCCCTCGCGGACGTACTCCCCGTCGAAGTCCGTCGCGAGGTGCCGCTTCAGCCCCCGCTTGAAGAACTCGTCGACGTCGAGAGTTCCACGCGGCCCCGCCCTGGCGGTGTCGGTGAAGTCGCCCTCTACCTCCTCGACCACGCGTTTCCCCTTCGGTTCGAGGTCGAGCCCCAGCTCCTCGTCGAGTTCGCGCGCGAACTCCTCCGGGTCCATCTCGTAGTACTCGTGCTCGCCGCCCTCTTCGCCGGGGTCCCCCTCCTCGTCGCCGTCGCCGGGCTCGGGGTCGACCGGCTGGCCGGGCTGGGGTTGGCCGCCCTGTCCCTGCCCGACGCCGCCGGCCTCCCGCCGGTCGTACTCGAACTCGGGGAGGTCGACGATCTTCACCGGGATCCGCACCCGGTCGGGGCCGGAGCCGCCCAGATCGCCGTGGCTGATGAACTCCGCGAGGTCGGCGCGGCGCTCCTCGCCGACCTCGCGGAAGCGCTCGCGGTCCTCGGTCAGTCCCACGTTCGACCACCTCCGTTCCGGCCGCTGCGGCCGTCTCCCGACTCCGTCGAGGGGTCGCCGTCCGGGGAGTCGTCGACAAGCCCCGTCCACTCGTCGCGGACGCTCCGCATCACGGCGCGGCTCGTCAGCTCGGCGGACGCGGGGCTGTACCCCCGGTCGACGAGGCGCTCTATCGCGGCCGCCTTGGCGCGCTCCGTCTCGGTGTCGGCGGGCGGGTCGGCCCACTCGGCCGGGTCGAGGTCCGGGAACCGCCGTTTCACGTCCGCGAGGTCGTTCGACTCCAACACCACCTTCAGCTCCGGAATCTCGCCGAGTTCGACGTCGTCGACGCTGAACGCGTCGCCGCGGTTCCGCCACGCGTACCGGGTGAGCGCGCGGATCACCCTCTCGCGCCGGAACCGCGCGACCGGCTCGGTGGGGTCGGTCCCGCGGTAGTCGCTCTCGTCGAACCGGCCGAGCGCCTCCGTCTCGAACACCTTCATCGCGAGCGCGTCCGGCTCCTCCGGGCCGCGCTCGGTCTCGACCGGCTCGTCGGCGTCCCACGCGTACACGTGTTCGACGTACTCGGCCACGGTCGCCTCCGGAACGGTCTCCGCCGCGAGGATCGCGTCGACGACGTCCGCCCGCTGGCGCTCCCGCACGCGCTCGGCGACGGGGCCCCTCCGGCTCTCGAACTCCGCGACCTCCGACCGCGAGAACACCGGTGCTTCCGAGAGCCCCTCGGCCATCGCGTCGAGCACGTCCGTCGGCGTGATCACGCGTTCGACCGGCAGTTCCGGGTGGGCGCGGTCGGCGTCGGAGCCCAGCAGCTCCGCGATCACGTCGCGGACGTAGGTGACGGGGGCCCCGTTTCGGCCGTCGCCGTCGCCGAACTCGACGTCGTCGACGGTGATCCGCTCCTCATCGCCGCTCCGCTCCCGCCGGATCTCGCCGGCCTCGTACAGGTCCGCCTTCTCGACGAGGCCGATCCCCGCCGGGAGGTCGTCTGTGTCGAGCCGCGTGACGACCGCGTACAGCGCGGCCGCCCCGACCGCGTGGGGCGCGAGCTCGCGCTCCGTGACCCCGCCGTCGCCGTCGCGGACGCCGATCGTGAGGGCGGCGGCACCGGGCTCGCTCGCGGGGTCCCGCGCCGGATCGTCGGGGGGACCGGTCTGCCCGTCGGAGTCGGTCGAGCCGGTCGAGCCGGTCGGGCCGGTCGGGCCGTCCGCAGCACCGACCCCGACCTCTCCGTCGCCTTCGATCCCGTCGACCGTCGGCACGCCCCGCGGCCCCCCGACCTCGCGTCGCAGCAGCTCCGCCTCCAGCCGTCGGTTCGTGAGGTACCGGAACTCGTGGCGGGTGAGCCGTCGCTTCAGCGCCTTCAGCGGGTCCGCCCCCTCGCGCTCGGCGTGGCGGTCGAGCTCGGCGTCGAGGTCGGGGTTCGAGATGACGACGAGCTGGGTGTCCAGGTCCATCCCGATCCCCTTGTCGAGCTTCACGCGCCGCTCGTCGGGGACGTTGAGGAGCCGGCGGAGGAGGTCGGCGTGCTGGCTGGCGTCCTCGACGATGGTCGCCACCCCGTTCCCCTGCGAGAGCACGCCGTCGTAGCTGAACGCCTGCGGGTTCTTCCGCCCGCGCGAGTCGAGCTCGCGGAGCATCCCGCCCATCCACGAGCCGACGAGCCGCTCCTTCGGGCTCCCGTCGTCCTCGGCGTGGAGCACGCCGATCCCCTCCCCCACGTCGACGACGTAACTCGTCACGCGGAGGTGGTCGCGATCGGTGATCGCCGAGAACAGGTCCCGACGCCCCTCGTCGCGGTACACCGATTCGAGGTGGTCGTACGCCTCGCGGCTGAACGGGTCGAGGTCCACGTCGGCCGCGATCGGGTAGGCGTCGTCGTCGACGGCCTCGGCGATCGACTCCCGGACCGCCTCGGGGAACACCGAGAGCGGATGCGTCTGGACGGGGCTCCGATACCACGCCCCGGCGTCGCCGCCGTCTCCGTACGAGAGCGACGCGGCGCCCGTGTTACCCCCGCTTCCGACGCCCCCTCCGGCCCCGGTGACGTTCCACTCGACGGTGTAGCGCCGCCCGGCGTCGGTCTTCGAGAACTCCCGGAGCCCGTTCACCAGACACCGCTTGAACTCCGACTTCCCGGTGGCCGTGGGGCCGTCGATCCAGACGATCGTCTCGTCGTTCCCGCGCCCCGCGGCGGCGGCGCGGAGGTCGTCGACGAACGCGTTGAGCGCGGCGGTGTTGCCCAACACGGCGTGTTCCCCGTCGTTGAACGGGTCGTCGAAGAACCGGAACCGCTCCAGCCGCTCGCCGCGCTCGCGGACTTCGCGGGTCCCCTGCGACTCGACGGCCGCGAGGAGGTACCGCGCCCCGGAGGCGGCCGCGGTCGGGTTCGCCAACACTCGGTCGACGTACTCGTCGAGGCTCATCGGTGGGTCGTACGCCCCGCGAAGGGCCTCGTCGGCGTCGCGGACGAACGCGCTCCCGTCCGGCGTGTCGCGTTCGCTCATCTCAGTCACCGCCGTCTTCGATCTCGGAGCGGGCGACGGCCGCGCCCGCGTACTCCAACACTTCGGCGGCGCCGTCCTCGGAGTAGCCGCGGTCGACTAAGGCGTCGACCCACGCGCTCCGCTCCTCGTCGTCGAGGTCGGTCGCCGAGACCAGCGCCGAGAAGTTGATGTTGTGCTTCTTGTCCTCCCAGAGCTTGCGCTCCAGGGCGCGCCGAAGCCGGTCGTTCTCCCGCGGATCGAAGCCGCGCCCCTCGCGAGCGCGCCGGGAGACCCAGTTCGACACCTCTTGGCGGAAGTCGTCCTTGCGGTCGGAGGGGACGTCGAGCTGCTCTTCGACCGCGCGCAGGAACGTCTCGTGGGCTCGGTCTCGCGGCCGGTGAGCTCGTCGTCGACGGTGTCGTCGTCGATGTACGCCATCACGTGGTCCATGTACTTCTCGCCCTGCCGGCGGAGCTCGTCCACGTCGTACGCCAACGCGTGTCTCACGTCCTCGATGGCGCGCTCGCGGTACTCCTCGCGCACGGTCTCCAAGAGCCGCTCGTAGCGGTCGAGGTCTCCCTCCGCGATCGAGCCGTGGCCGCCGAGATTCGCCTCGAAGTGGTCGAAGACGGACAGCGGGGAGAGGTAGGTGCGGTCGCGGTGGGTGGCGTCCATGATCGCCTCGGCGATCTCGTCGCCGACGAACCGCGCGGAGATGCCGTCCATCCCCTCGCCCACGTCGGCGGACTCGGCGGCGTCCTCGCGGAGCTTCCGGCGATCGATCTCCTCGTCTTCCAGCTCCCCGTTGTACACCTTCGCCTTGTCGAGCAGGCTCACCGTCTCGTCGGTTGGCTCCTCCAAGCGGGTGAGCACGCCGAAGAGCCCGGCCATCTCCAGGGCGTGCGGCTCGACGTGGACGTTGGGCACGTCGGCGTTGTCGAGCATCTTCCCGTAGATCTCCGCCTCGCTCTCGTACTCTAACACGTACGGGTAGTCGATCCGCTTGGTGCGGTCGTTGAACGCCTCCATCTTCTCGTCGCCGGTCTTTTCGCGGTACTCCGGCATGTTCGTCCGCCCGACGATCACTTGGTCGATGTCGATCCGCGGGTTGTTCTTCGGCTTGATCGTCGACTCCTGGGAGGCGTGGAGGAAGTCGTAGAGGAACTCCCGCTGGAGCTTGAGCAGCTCCTCGCCGGAGAACAGCCCGCGGTTCGCGTTACAGAACGCGCCGGCGTAGTCGAACGCGCGCGGGTCGGACTCGCCGTAGACGGCGAGCTTCGCGTAGTTGACGTCGCCGGTCAGCTCCGTCTCGTCCTGGTTCTTCTTGTCCTTCGGTTCGAACGTCTCGATGCACTCCCGGCGGTTCTCGTCGGCGACGAGCCGGACGACTTCGACGTGTTCGTCGAGGACGCGCTCTAAGTCGTCGTCGTAGTGTGCGAGCAGCTCGTTCAGGTAGAACTCGGAGGCCGGGTCCGGATGCTGGTCGTTCCGGAGGGTGTAGGGGGCGTCGAGCCGCTCGTTGAGCTCGTCGATCACGCGCTCTCGCTGTGGGCGGGGGATGAGAACCAGGGGGTCCTGATTCATCGGCGACCGGACCACGTCGTCGCCGGGGTCCTGGTCGTCGATCACGGAACAGAGGTCGACCCAGCGGAAGGTGTACATCCGACCGGCCTCCTCGCGGGAGTACGCCTCGAAGTACCGGCGGACCAGCCAGTCGAAGTGCGACTTCCCGGAGCCGACGGGACCGAGCAGGAGCTTGATCCGCTTCTCGGGGCCGAGGCCGCGCGCGCCGGACTTCACCTTGTTGACGAACTCGTGGATCGCCTCGTGGACCTCGCGGCCGTAGAAGACGTTCTCGCCGTCGTGAAGGGGATCGTCCGCGGCGAGCGCGTACTCGACGACGCCGTGTTCCTCGTCGTATCGGGTGCCATAGTGGTCGAACATGTCCGCGACGCGCTGGTGGGCGTTCCGCGCGATCCGCGGCTCCTCGTACAGCGCGTCGAGGTACCAGTCGAACGGGCGGGGTTCCCGGAGGTCGTCCGGGACGTTCGTCCGGTACTCCTCGCTGAGCCGTTCGAGCGTGTGTCGGTCTGACATTGTATCTGGTCTCCGGTCGCTCGGACGGGCGGCGATCCGCCGTGACCGTCCCCGACGCGCGGCGGCACGGCTCTGCGTGCCTGAGACGACGGCTCATCGAGCCGCGAACGCTGCTGTCGTCGAGGGCGACCCGCGCCGGATCGCCGTTCGCCCGTAACCGAGGGTATATGTATGGGAGGGATTCGCACGCATAAGTGTGTCGCCCGTTGGCGGTTCCCACGATGTCCGATCGCCGTCGGTGCCGGCAGTTTGGGCCACCTCAGCGGCCGTAATCGCCCTCATTTCGACCGCTTTCACGTCGCCGCGGCCGAAAGGGGCTGGACGCGAGTCGGTGCGGGGTCCGACCGCGGGCGAAACCGGAAACGTCGCCCCCGGAACGTACCCTTTTGCGGTGTCCCCGCCGATTTCGGGCGTGACGTTCAGCATCTGCGTTCGCGAGCGGTACACGGACGACGACGGCGCCGACCGGATCCGGTACGGCGTGGCGGTGACCACGCGCCTCCCGGGGGTCGGGACCCTGTGTCCGTTCGCGTCGGCGGACGGCGCGGTGGTGACTCAGTCGCTCGTCAACGTCGAACTGGGGCGGAAGGGGATCGAGTACCTCGCCGACGGCCTCGCGGTCGACGACGCCCTGGAGGCGCTCCTGAACGCCGACGAGGGGAAACCTCAGCGTCAGCTTCACGGCGTCGACGCCGACGGCACGTTCGCCTTCTCGGGCGACGAGTGTAACGACTGGTACGGCCACGTCGTCGGCGAGAACTACACGGTCGCCGGCAACCTCCTGACGGGCGAGGCCGTGATCGACGACACCGCGGCCGCCTACGAGTCGGACGCTCACGGCGACGCCCCGCTCGCCGAGCGACTGATCGACGCGCTTGCGGCGGGCCACGCCGCCGGCGGCGACAAGCGGGAGGACCTGGCGGTCCAGTCCGCGGCGCTACAGGTGACGAACACGGAGCACGAGACCGACGACCCCTACTACAACGACCTCCGCGTCGACGCGAGCGAGACGCCGGTGGCGGACCTCCGCGAGACGTACGAGACGGCCAAGCGCGGCTACGAAGCGGTGATGGCGAAGTACGCGGACGGGGAGTAAGGGGCACCGCCGGCTCGCTACACGTCCAGCCGCGCGAGGATCGGCAGGTGGTCCGACGGGTATCGTCCCCGGTCGTCGCGGTCCGCGAGCGTCGCGAACGCCTCGACGCCAACCCCGGGCGAGACGAGCGCGTGGTCGATCCGGCGCCCGTCGATCAGTCGCGCGAAGTCGGTGAGACTCGTCTCCGGGCCGTGTCGGAGGTCGGCGGCCGCGGCCGCGTCGCGGAGCTCGACCCGGTCGCCGCCGGCCTGAGCGCCGGCGACGCCGCCCCTCTCCGCTTCCGGATCGTCGCCGACGAGGATCCGATGCGGCTCCGACCCCGGCGTACAGTTGAAGTCACCGACGAGCACGGTCGGCGGCGCCGAGCCGTGACCGTCGCCGGCCTCCTCGGTCCCGCCTCCCGCGATGGCCGGGAGCCGCTCGCGGAGCAGTCGGGCCGCCTCGCGGCGCGCCCTCGCGGCGACGTGGTCGAAGTGCGTGTTGGCAACGAGGACCACGGTGTCGTCGTCGACGGCGCGGACCCGCGCCCACGTCGCGATCCGCGGATGGGCGGCGCCCCAGCCGATCGACGGCTCGTCCGGCGTCTCGGAGAGCCAGAACGTGTCGCTGTCGACGACCTCCCAGCGATCGGCTCGCACGGCGATCGGACACCCCTCGCCCTCGCCGTCGGCCTTCCGCCCCCGACCGACGAACTCGTATCTCGGGAGTCGCTCGCGCAGGTCGCGCCGCTGGCCGGGTACCGGCTCCTGAAAGGCGGCGATGTCCGGATCGTGGAAGCGGACGAGTCGGCCGACGGCGTCACGACGGTCGTGCCACGCGTCGTGGTGGTCGCCCTGGTTGGCGTAGCGGACGTTGTAGCTCAGCACCCGGATCGCGGTCATTACGATGGGGGTCGCAGGGGAGGCGATTAAAAGCGTGGGAACGGGCACCGTCCGATCGCTCCGACTGCCCCCGCACCCGGCACGAACCGCCGGTGACGTATCCAGCGGCGCGGCGGGCGACGCGTTTCGTCTCCCTTACGCCGAGAACTCGTACAGCTCGTCGCCGACGTGGTGGATCGACTCGACGACTTTCCCGCTGTCCCCGGCCATCGCGTCGCCGTCGACCAGCGCGCGGCCGACCGCGAGCACCTTCTCGTGGGTTTCCTCGGCGATGACGACGAGGTCGCCCTCGCGGATCTCCGGGTCGGCCTCGACGATCCCGGGTCGCATCACGTCGGCTCCGTCGGAGACGAACGAGATCGCGCCCGCGTCGACCGTGACGATCCCCGTCTCCGGCTCGTAGTCGTTCGCGCCGCGGACGGTGAGGAACGGCTCGTCGTCGTCGACGTAGAACACCGCCGGGTCGCCGTCGACCAGCACGAGCTCGTAGTTCGCGTCCACGAACTCCACGAGCTCGAAGGTGTCGCCGTCGATGTCGACTCCCAGATGGTCGCCGACCGCCTCACGGATCGCTGTGATGTCGTCGCTCCGGAGGTGGTGCCGCGATTTCACTTCCATGCGGGCCCAGTCGGCCGCTCGGCCGATAAATGGACCGCTCCGCCGGTGCCTGCCGGGTCGTGTCGCCGGGAGCGCCGGGGCTCTCACGCGGTTGGACCGATCAAAACGGCCTTAAACCACCTCTTCTAATCCGTTGGTATGCTCAACCCGCTCATCACGAACGTCGCGAACATGCCCGCGATCGTTCTCGGGGTGATCGCGACGCTGCTGGTCGTCTTCATCAGCAGCCTGAAAGGGACGGGGTGGGAGCCCACGACCGACATCTCGGATGAGGTACTCCAACGACGCGCCTCGGCGGTCCCTGAGACCGAGTTCCCCGAGCCCGGGAACCGCGCCATCGGCGGCGGCGGTGGCGGCGGCGGAGCGATCCCCGCCGGCGGCGAGGGCGGGGAAGGCGAACTGGAGGACGGCGAGGCCGGCGGCTCCGGCCCCGGCGACATCCCCGAAGACGAGGTCGAGTACTTCGAGGTCGAGTTCGTCAAGCAGGGCGAGACGGTCGAGCTCTCCAACGACCAGCCGATCCTCGACCAGGGCGAAGACGAGGGGTGGGACCTCCCGTACGCCTGCCGACAGGGCCAGTGCGTCTCCTGTGCCGGTCGGATCGCCGACGGGCCCTCGGAGGACTTCGTCGAGCACGACAACCAGCAGATGCTCGAAGAGGCCGAGATCGACGACGGCTACACCCTGACCTGCGTCGCGTACCCCCGCGACTCCTTCAGCATCGAGACGGGCGAGGCGCCGTAGGCGTCGCCCGGTCGGTCGCTGCGTTCCCCTCGCACTTCCGTTCCTCTCCGCCTCTTCGTCCCCTCCGCGTTTCCGCTCTTCCCCGCGTTTCCGCTCCTCCCATATCGACCGCCCGCTCGCGACACCCTTTTTCGCTTCTCGACCGAACGTCCGGTATGTCCGTCATCACGGTCCTCGGCGTCGGTGCCGCCGCGCTCCTCGCCGCGATCGCGGCCGCGGTCGTCTACCGCGACGCCGAATCGGTCGGCGTCGACCTCGGATCGCCGCTCCTCTGGGCCGCCTTCGTCGTGGTCACCTCCGGCATCGCCGTCGTCACCGTGCTCCTCGTCCCCGACGCGCCGATCCCCGGCGTGCTCGTGGTCGCGGCGCTGGGGCCCCTCCTGTACCTCCTCGAGCGCGACGACTCGATGCACGGCGACGGACCGGCCGACCCGACGCGCCTGCCGAACGACGGGGAGGAATCGGACCGCCCGGACGAGTGACCGCCCTGCGGCGTGACGAACCGCCACGCTCCCGCGGGATCGACGATGACACAGTTCCTTTCTCGCTTTCGCCGTGCTCGCAAACCGCAAGCTTCCATAGGCTCGGTCGCAAAGGATAGGTAATGAGCGACGAGAGCCTCGCGGACCGGGTCGAGGAGTGGATGGTCGGACAGATGCCGATCATCCAGATGCACGGCGGCACGAGCGTCGTGCGCGAGGCCGATCCCGAGAGCGGCGAGGTCGTCGTCGAGCTCGGCGGCACCTGTTCCGGCTGCGGCATCTCGAACATCACCGCCGACAACATCCGCCGGGACCTGATCATGGACTTCGACGAGGTGGAGAACGTGACGGTGCGGACCGCCTCCTCCGGCGATCAGGGCGCCTCCACCGTCGAGGGCGGCCGCGGCGGCGAACTGAAACACGAGACCGAGTCCGCGAACCACTTCTGAGACGCTCCTCGCGGAGCGCTCCCGCCGCCCCTACAGCGGCGTGAACGGGAGCGTCGCGAGCGAATCGGCCCCGTAGTCGAGCGCCTCCGCCTGCGAGGTTCCCTCCGGCGTGATCAGGTCGATCACGCGGGGGGCGTTCCCGGCCGCTCCCTCGCGCGCCCCGCCGAAGATGAAGCCTCCGGCGCTCTCCTGTACGTCACGGAACGCGCCGTAGTCCTCCGAACCGACCGCCGGAAGGACCTCCCAGTCGGCGATGTCGGCCCCGCTCACCGCCGTCTTCGGTATCGAGACGACGGCGACGTTCGACTCGATGTCGGCGAACCGCTCGGGCGTCCCGTGGCCGTTCCCGTCGGCGTCGACGACGCTCCCGGCGAAGCCGCTGGCTGCGACACGGTACTGCCACGGCTGGGCGAACTCGGCGGTGACGCTCAGGTCGCCGAGCTCGGTCGTCCGTCCGCCGTCGGCGTCGGGGTCGCGCAGGTAGACGACGAAGTAGTGCGGCGAGAACGTGCCGCCGAACGCGTCGTACAGGTCCTCGACCTCGAAGGCGAACCGGTACTCCTCGTCGGTCTCTAAGACGCGGAACGAGCGCAGGTCGAAGGCGCCCTCCCGGAACGCTCCGTCGGTGGGATAGGCGTACTCGCCCGGCCCGTCGTCGTCGCCAGCCGGGTCGGTCAGTTCGGCGACGAGGTCACCGGGCGCCACCGTCACCGTCTCGGCCGCGAGCTCCTCCCCGGTCTCGGGGTCGCGAACGGCGACGTCGTAGGTGTCGATCGCGGTGATCCGGTAGCCGAGCGCCACCGTCTCGTTCGTCGCGTTCGGGGGGAGCCGGACGTTGGCGAGCGTCTCGACCTCGCCGTCGACGACGACCTCGACGTTCGTGCCGCCGACGAACCCGGCGTCGTTCGACCCCGTCGCCGTGATGAACGGCTCGTCGAGGTCGGCCTCGTCCGCGATCTCGATCGAGAGGTCCTGCTCCGGCCGCTCGTACCGCGGGAGCCGACCGATTTCGTCCCCGCGACCCGGACGCAGTCGGACCGCCGCCCCGCCGCTCGGTGCGGTCGACGCGAGCAGCGTGGTCGAGGGATCGACGACCGCCTCGTCGATTCGCGTCGCGGTCGGGTCGGCGTCGACGCCGGCGCCCACCGCGTCGCCGTAGATCTCGGCGACGTACTTCGGGCCCGAGCGGCCGCGTCCGCGGCGCTTCTCGCTTCCGTTTCCGCGCCCGCGGTCCTTTCCGCGTCCACCTGCGTTACCGGGCGCGTTGCCGGAGTTTCCGGGCGCGTTACCCGAGTTACCGGGCGCGTTACCGGAGTTGCCGGGCGCGAGGAAGTCGAGGGGCACGTCGACCGCGCGGCCCGCCCCGTCGGTCATCACGCCGAGGAACCACTCCTCGCCGTGCCGACGCGCGATCGCGAGGTAGTCGCCGATCGCGGAGCCGACGACGCGGGTCTCGTCCCAGCCCGCCGCCGGCACCGCCTCGACGAACCCGAACTCCGGCTTCGCGTCGAAGTTCTCGTTTTCGGGGACGTACCCCTCGTACTCCGCCGGGATCGGCGACGGTTCGCCGGGGGCGGTGACGGCCACCGCGTTGAGGTTGAACCCCCCGACGTCGCCGGTGAACCCGTCCTCGCCGTCCTCGTAGTCGAGTTCGACCGCGATCTCGTTGTCGCCGGCGGCGAGCTCCACCTCGGTCGTGAACACCTGCCAGTCGTCCCAGTAGGCGGTGAAGGCGGGCTCGATCGTCTCGGTCTCGCCGTTGACCCGGAGCGTCGCCCGCGGCCCCCCGGCGTCGATCACCCGCCGCGCGTTCTCCTCGGGGGCGCTCGCGTACCGGAGGTGGAGCGAGTAGGTTCCCGGTTCGTCGACGCCGCGCACGACGTACCTCACCGACGACCCGCTCGGGGCGCGGTTCGGGTCGACCGCGACGAAGTTGGTCCCGAACGCGTTCCGCCACGAGTCGTCGGTGACGAGTCCGTCGCGGTCGCCGGCGGCGGCCTGGAGCGCCTCACCGACGCCGAACGTCTCGTCGACGTACCCCTCGATCCGGTCGGCGGCCATCTGGAGCCCGCTGAGGTACGTCGGGTACATCGCGAGCTGCTTCGCGCGCGTCGTCTGGATCTGGTCGCCCCGATCGTCGCCGAAGGTGATGTCGAAGATCCCCGGCTGGAAGCTCACCGGGCCGGCGAGATTCCGCGTGAACGGGAGTGTGACGTGGTGATCGCGGCCCACGTTCGAGCCGAGCTGGCCGAACCCGTCGTACTCCTGTGCCTTGACGACCTCGCGGTTCGCCACGTTCGGGTGGGTGCGGATCTCGCCGGTCGGCTTGATCCCCTCGTGGATCTCCAGGAGCTGCCGGTTCGCGGCCGCCTCGCGGATCACCAGCCGGTGGTGGTTCACCGCGAGCTGGTTGTGCTGGTTGTGCGTCGGCTCGGCGCCGTCCCCGTCGATCCCGAGGCCCGGGTCGGAGACGTACCCGTTCTTGATCGAGCCGATCCCCTGGCTCTCGTAGCCCGCGAACACGTCCTCGTCGACGATCGCGGACTCGTATCCGGGGAGGTTGCCCGCGGTCTCGTTGTGGATCGTCATCTCGACCGGGTCGGGAAGCGACGCGCCGAACCCGGTTACCTCGGGCACGTCGAAGTCCGGGTACGAGTCGCTGACGCCGAAGCCGAAGCCGGAGCCGTCGCCGGGGTAGGTGTCCCACCCCTCGTTCCACCCCTCGACGAGCACGCTGTCGATCCCGTTCTCGCTCGCGAACCGCATGTACCGCTTCATCCGCTCGGTCCGGGCGCCGTGGACGTAGCTGGCGGGATTCCCGCCCTCGCCCGCGATCGCGCCGTCGGACTTGTACTCCCAGTTGGCCGAGCCGGCGATCATCGTCCACCAGATACCGACGTACTTCCGGGGCTCGATCCAATCGGTGTCGGCCGCTCCGCCGACCGTCGGCAGCGCCCACGTCGCCGAGGGGATCCGAGAGCAGCGGGACGAGCTGCGACTCGATCAGCTCGCCGGGGCGATCGACCAGCTGGATCGTCCGCCACGGCGTGGTCGCCGGGAGCTCCAGCGACGCCTTCGTCCCGTCCGGCAGCGGGGTGAGTTCGGTGCGGAACCCGGTCCCGCCGCCGTCGTCGCGGGGGGCGAGCGTCGCCGCGGCGTAGTCGTCGAGATTCGCCTCGTGAACGCTCAGGTACGCGTCGCCGGCGTCGACGGTCAGGGGCGTGTGCGCCCCCGTCCGCACCGGCGTGTCGGTCGGTCGCGTCTCGCGGGTCCCGCCCGGAATCTCCGAGAGGGGCGTCTCCGCGTACTCCTGTTCGAACCGCGGGTTCGTCACCTCGTTCGCGATCCACCACGCGTCGTAGTCGGCCGCGAACTCCACGCCCGTGTTCTCCGTCTCGATCACCGCTCGGTCCGCGTTGCTCGCGAAGCCGTCGCCGAGGACGACCCGCAGTCCGACCCCGTCGTCGAACACCCGAATCTGGAGGGTGGCGCGGCGCCCGGCGGTGGCGTCCGCGTCGGACTCCGCTTCGTCGCTCGCCTCCGTCAGCCCGACGCTGAGCTGTTCGTACGCTTCGGACACCTCGTCGAACGCGCCCCAGACGGGGTCCCACGTCTCGGTGGCCGTCTCGCGTTCGGTGCCGGTGACGGTCAGCGGAACGTCGCTCCCCCCCGTCGCGCTCGCCGCTCCGAACGCCGGCTGATTCCGGAACTCGAACCCGACCGGCGACGGCTCGACGTACGTCGTCCCGCCGCGGGCGACCTCGTAGGTCGGCGTTCCGTCGGCGACGTCGACCGTCACCGCGATCGATCCGTCCGGCGACGAGACGGTCTGTACCGCGTCGTCGTCGCCGTTTACTACCCCGTCGGCGGCCGACCCGGACACGTCCCGCGAGTACGCGGCCGCGGCCACGAGCGCGCCGACGCCGCCGAGGAATCCCCGACGGCTGGTCTCTTCAAATTCGTGCTGAGATTCTTTCTCACGCATTCCGGATCGGTCGTGTATGCGATGAATGATAATGTTATTGTAACGGACGAGAGGTATTTCGTCCGTCCGTAACCGAGTAAAAATATATGCGACGCCGCGGCGGCGGACCGGCGCTCCCTTACAGCGCGTTCTCGAGCGCCGTGGCCACGCTTCGGGCCTTCTCCGCGAGCGACGCCGGTACCGTTCCGGCCGCCTCCGCGTCCCGGAGTTCGTCGTCGTCCACGCGTTCGACGGTCCCGTCGGGGTGTTTCATCACGTCGACGTGGAGGTCGACGTAGCGGGCGGCGTCCGGGAACACCTCGACCGGGGTACAGACGTTGACGTAGGTCCCGCGCACCGTTCCGTCGCGCCCGCGGTACGTCGTCGGGTACCACCACCGGCCCTCCTTCAGGCTGGTCTCCGCCACGTCGCCGGCTTCGCGGGGGACATCCAACCCGTCGTAGGTGCCGCCGCCGGTCATCTCGCGCTCGACCGTCACCGACCCCTCGGCGTCGACCGCGGTCACCGTCGCCTCGCCCAGCGTGATCAGCCGCCCGTCGGGCTTGCCGTGTTCGAGCCGGATCGCGTCACCCTCGGCCGGCCCGAACGCGTCGGTCACGACCCCGAACGGGAACGCGGCGTCGGCGTCGGGGTCGCAGAGCGCCTCCGCGAGGTCGACCCCCGCGGACGCGTCCGCCGACCCCGCCCT
>NZ_NHOA01000048.1 GCF_002727125.1 Halorubrum persicum | reverse complement strand
CTCCAAAGCCCCGGCCGCGACGACTCGGGGGCCTTGCTGCGCGCCTCACTCGGTCGCTGACGCTCCCTCGTTGCGGTGCTTGCTGCGGCCACCTTCGTCCTCGCGGCCGCCCCTTTGAGTCCCGCCCCACACCGCAACCGCAGCCTCACGCCTCCCCAGCCTCGCCGCTCGCGCTTGAAAGCGCTCGCGGTGTCCCTCGCGCGCGCTCCTCATGGCCGCCGAGGGCGGCCACTCGGAGGCGCGCGCCACCGCACAGCGATTTGTAAAGAGTCCTACCGATTGATCCCGCCCGCGCCGTCGACGACGCTCGCAACGTCGTCGGGCGTGATCACCGCGAGGTCGCCGTCGACGGTGCGTTTCAGGGCGGCGGCCGCGGCGGCCCACTCCAGCGCGTCGGCCACGTCGCCGCCGTGGATGCGCTTCGCGAGGTAGCCGGCGACGAAGGCGTCGCCGGTGCCGATCGCGTCGTAGGTGTCGGCCTCGAAGACCCCCTGCTCGTAGATCTCGCCGCGCCGGAGCGCGACCGCGCCCTCCGTGCCCCGGGTGACGACCACCGTCCCGAAGTCGAACTCCGAGGCGAGTCCGTGGGCGATCTCGATCGCGTCGCCCTCGCGGTCCAGTACCTCCCGGGCGTCACGGCGGGGGACGAACAGGGTGTCGATCTGTTCGAAGAGCTCCTCGTAGGCGGCGCGGGCGGTCTCGGGGTCCCAGAGCTTCGCCCGGTAGTTGAGGTCGAACGAGCGCGTCACGTCGGCCTCGCCGGCCGCGCGGAGCAGGGCCGTCGTCGTCTCCGCGGCCTGCTCCGAGAGCGCGGGCGTGATCCCGGTCGTGTGGAAGCGCTCGGCCGCCTCCAGCGCTCCGGTGGGGAGCTCCGCGGGCGTAACCGTCGTGATCGCCGCGTCGGCGCGGTCGTAGATCACGTTCGTCCCGCGGGGTTCGCCGCCGTGTTCGAGGTAGTACGTCCCGACCCGGCTCGTCTCGGGGTCGGCCCACGACACGCCCGTCCGGACGCCGTGGCTCCGAAGCTCGCCGATGATCCGGCGCCCGAGCGGCGACTCCGGGAGCTTCGAGAGCCAGACGGCGTCGGTGCCGAGCCGGGCGGCGCCGACCGCGACGTTGCTCTCCGCGCCGCCCGCCTGCACGCCGAGGGTCTCGGTGGTCTCCAGCCGCTCGCCGCGCGGCGGTGAGAGGCGGAGCATCGTCTCGCCGAACGTCACCAGATCCGTCACGCCGACCACCTCGCCGGGGCGTCCCCCGCGGTCGCCGGGGGCGCCGCAGTCGCTACGGTGTACATACCGGAGCGTCGGCGAGGGAGTACAAAAGGACCCGCGATCGGCGACGGACGGTGAGCGCGGCGTGACCGCGAGGGGGGCGTCCGGTCACCCCTCCGAGCCGTCGACCGCGTCGTCGAGGGCCGTGGTCGGGAACAGCGCGTCGACGTTCGGCTCCGGCTCGATCAGCCGGTAGGCGGTCCCGTCGGTCTCGACGACGCCCGCGTCGGCGAGGTGATCGAGGTGCGCGAACGCCTCGCCGGGGCCGTGGAGCACGTGGATCTCCGAGAGGTCGCCGAACAGCGCGGCCGAAACCTCCCACGCGGTCGCGGGGCCCGCGCCTTCGAGCACGTCGAGCACCCGCCGCGTGCGGTGGCGGTGGTGATCGAGGATCGTCGCGGCCCGCAGGCTCGGCTCGTCGATCCGTTCGCGGTGACCCGGGTGGGCCGCGTCGAAGTCGCGCGCCACGATCCGCGCGAGGCTCTCGGCGTACGCCGCCAGCGGCCCGTCGACCCGCACGTCCGCGCCGCCGACGTTCGGGGTGTACCGCGGGAGGAGCGCGTCGCCGGCGAACAGCTCCTCGCTCGCGTCCGCGCCGGCGACCGGCTCGTGGTCGGGAACCGTCCGCGGGTCGAAGGCGAACCCGGTGAGCCCGGCGGTGTGGCCCGGCAGGTGGACCGCTTCGAGGGTCACGCCGCCGGCGTCGATCACGTCGCCGTCGCCGAACGTCGTCACCTCGGCGGGGCGCCCGCTGAGGTTGGTGCTCACCGCGTCGAAGAACGCCGTCAGCCGGTTCCGATCGGAGTCGGGCATCCCCCACCGGTCGAACGTCTCGCGCTGGAGGTCGCGGTCGAGGAACAGCGGCGTCTCGGTGCCGTCGACGAGCGACGCGTCGGCCTCGTGGACGTACACGTCCGCGCCGCTCTCGGCCTGTATCTCCCCGGCCAACCCCGCGTGATCGGGGTGCCAGTGAGTGAGCGCGACCGCGTCCACGTCCGCGAACCCGACCCCGTGCTCGGCGAGGCCGGCCGCCAGCTCCTCGCGCACGTCGGGGAGCGCGACGCCGGTGTCGACGAGCGCGGTCGTCTCGCCGTCGAGCAGGTACACGTCGTTCTCGCCCTCGAAGACGGTGTTGCCGAGCTGGATCCGTTTCACGGGAGAAGGGTCGTCGGGAGCCCTTTTGAGGGTTGGCACCGCGGAACGGAGTTCCGCGTCGAGGCCGAGCCGAAGTTGAGACGGGGGGCGAGCCGAAGTTGAGACGGGGGGCGAGCCGAAGCGAAGCCGAGGGCGGATCCGAACCGGAGCGCCCGTCCCGATCCGGGCCCTTTTCGACCGCCGCCCCCATGCGATCGGTATGGAGTATCAACCGGGCGTGTGCAACATCGGACCGGCCCAACAGCGACGGCGGCTCCTCCTCGGGGTCGGGTCGCTGCTGCTCGCGGTCGTCACCGTCGCCGCGATCGTCGCCGTGGAGTGGCCGCGCTGGACGCTCATCCTGTCGCTGTTCCCGCTGTACGGCGCTGCGATGGGGTACTTCCAGTACCGCGAGCGGTTCTGCGTCGGCTTCGCCGGGATCGGCGTCTTCGACGTCGACGGGGAGACCCGGCAGGTGCGAGACGAGGCCGCGCTCGCGGCGGACCGCCGGCGCGCGGTGCGGCTGAACCTGAAGTCGCTGGCCGTCGGCGCGCTCGGAGCGTCGGTGGTCTACGGCGCGTCGCTTGTACTGGTATAGCGATCGGTTATAAACGACTGCCGGCAGACCGACGGCGGGAAACACCACCAAATCCCCGGTCGCGACGATTCGCATGACTCGCTGCGCTCCTCACTCACTGCGCTCTTCACTCGGTCGCTCGTTTCACTCGCTCTCTTTGCGGTGCGTGCGTCGTCAGTCTTCGTCCTCGCGACTGCCCCTTCGAGTCCCCCCCGCCTCCCGCCCCGCACAGGACCATACCTCACACCTCCCCAGCCTCGCCGCTCGCGCTTGAAAGCGCTCGCGGTGTCCCTCGCGCGCGCTCCTCATGGCCGCCGAGGGCGGCCACTCGGCGGCGCGCGCCACCGCACAGCACCGCGGTCCGTGCTGCCTTCGCAGTCACCGGCAACCGCACGAACGTGCACATAGAAAAGCATTAGAACCGGCTCGATAACCACGTAAGTGAATGAGTCTGTCCGAGCCGGACCACGAGCTCGTCGTCGCAGAGCTCGGCCGGGAGCCGACGGCGGCCGAGGCCGCGCTGTTCGAGAACCTCTGGAGCGAGCACTGCGCGTACCGCTCCTCGCGGCCTCTGCTGTCGGCGTTCGAGAGCGAGGGCGATCAGGTCGTCGTCGGCCCCGGCGACGACGCGGCGGTCCTCGCGCTGCCGGACCCCGCCGCGGCGGACACGCCCCCGGCCGAGCGCGACGCCGACGACTACAGCGATCAGTACGTCACCTTCGGCGTCGAGAGTCACAACCACCCCTCCTTCGTGGACCCGTTCGACGGCGCGGCCACCGGCGTCGGCGGCATCGTCCGCGACACCATGTCGATGGGCGCGTACCCGATCGCCCTGCTCGACTCGCTGTACTTCGGCGGCTTCGACCGCGAGCGCTCGCGCTACCTCTTCGAGGGGGTCGTCGAGGGGATCTCCCACTACGGCAACTGCATCGGCGTCCCCACCGTCGGCGGCAGCGTCGCCTTCCACGACGGCTACGAGGGGAACCCCCTCGTCAACGTCGCCTGCGTCGGCCTCACGAACGAGGACCGACTCGTGACCGCGACCGCCCAGGAGCCGGGGAACAAGCTCGTGCTCGTCGGGAACGGCACCGGGCGCGACGGCCTCGGCGGCGCCTCCTTCGCGAGCGAGGACCTCGCCGAGGACGCCGAGACCGAGGACCGCCCCGCGGTGCAGGTCGGCGACCCCTACGCCGAGAAGCGGCTGATCGAGTGCAACGAGGCGCTGGTCGACGAGGATCTGGTCCTGTCGGCCCGCGACCTCGGCGCGGCGGGCCTCGGCGGCGCCTCCTCGGAACTCGTCGCGAAGGGCGGGCTCGGCGCCCGGATCGACCTCGACAGCGTCCACCAGCGCGAACCGAACATGAACGCGATGGAGATCCTGCTCGCCGAGAGCCAAGAGCGGATGTGTTACGAGGTCGCCCCCGAAGACGTGGCGCGCGCCGAGGCGCTCGCCGAGCGGTTCGACCTCGGCTGCTCGGTCATCGGCGAGGTGACCGACGGGAACTACGTCTGCGAGTTCGGCGGCGCGGGCGAGGGAGACGACGCGGAATCCGAAGTCGTCGTCGACGTGGACGCCGCGTACCTCGCCGACGGCGCCCCGATGAACGACCTTCCGAGCGAGACCCCGACTCAGCCGGATCGCGACCTCCCGGACCCCGAGCCGGCCCTCGAGGAGGCGGTCGAGTCGGTCGTCGCCGCTCCCTCCACCGCGAGCAAGCGCTGGGTGTACCGCCAGTACGACCACGAGGTCGGCGTCCGCACGGCGCTGAAACCCGGCGACGACGCCGCGATCATGGCGATCCGCGAGACGGAGTCGGAGTCCGAGCCGGCCGCCGAATCACCCGGCGTCGGCCTCGCGCTCTCCGCCGGGGCGAACCCGAACTGGACCGAGGCCGCGCCCTACGAGGGCGCTCGCGCCGTCGCCCTCGAAAACGCGACGAACCTCGCCGCGAAGGGCGCGGTCCCGCTCGCCGCGGTCGACTGCCTCAACGGCGGCAACCCGGAGAAGCCCGACGTGTACGGCGGCTTCAAGGGGATCGTCGACGGGCTCGCCGACGCCTGCGCCGATCTCGACACCCCCGTCGTCGGCGGTAACGTCTCGCTGTACAACGACAGCGTCGAGGGGCCCATCCCGCCGACGCCGACGCTCGCGCTGATCGGCACACGTACGGGGTACGACGCCCCGCCCGCCGCCCTCAACGCCGACCGCGCCGGCGACTCGGAGCTGCTGTTGGTCGGCGACGGCGGCGCCGACGGCGGCGCGCTCGGCGGCTCCGAGTACCTCGCGCAGGCGGGCGGGACCGACCGCTTCCCGACGCTCCCGGAGTCGGAGACGGACGGCCTCGCCGATCGGATCGCGTCGCTCGCGGCGGTCGCCCGCCACGAGTCGACGCTCGCGACCCACGACGTGAGCGACGGCGGGCTCGCGGTCGCGCTCGCGGAGCTGGTGACCGACGAGGCGGGCGCCGACGTGACCCTCCCCGATCGGGTCGCGGCGTTCGAGGAGACGCCCGGACGGCTGGTCGTCCAGACGACCGACCCCGAGGCGGTCGCCGACCGCGCCGGGGGGCTGCCGGTCCTCCGACTCGGCGACGTGACGACCGACGGGACGCTGTCGCTGTCGGTCGGCGACGACGAGACGACCCTCGACGCCGAGGCGATCCGGGACCTCCGCGGCGTCATCGAGCGCGAGCTCGCCTGAGTCGACGAGGGCGACCCCGCCGCCACCGACTGAGACGGTTATACCGGACTCGCGTTATCGCGAAGGGAAAGCGAGCGATACGCTTTTAGGTGTTCCTAAAATACGTAGTGGCAGTTACGGGACGCCGGCCGGTCCGGCGCCCGACACACCGATGTCTCACACGGAATCAATCAAACGGACGCAGTCGGCCCAGGACGCGAGCGAGTCGCCCGCGGACACGAACGAAGCGCACGCCGACGCGGCCGGATCGAGCGCCGGCAGCGCGCCGGATCCCGTGTTGTCGCTGTCGGGTGTGACGAAGGATTTCGGCCCGGAGACCGCCGTCGACGGCGTCTCCCTCGACGTCAAGCCGGGAGAGCTGCTCACCTTCCTCGGCCCCTCCGGTTGCGGGAAGACGACGACGCTCCGGACGATTGCCGGGTTAGAGGAACCCACCGAGGGACGGATCACCCTCGGCGACGAGGCCGTCTCCGGCGACGGGGCGTTCGTCCCGCCCGAGGAGCGCGACGTGGGGATCGTCTTCCAGAACTTCGCGCTGTTCCCGCACCTCACCGTCCGGGAGAACATCGCGTTCGGCCTCGACGACGCGGGCGCGAGCTCGGCGCGCGTCGACGAACTGCTCGACCTCGTCGACCTCCCCGAGCACGGCGAGAAGACCCCGGACCAGCTCTCCGGCGGGCAGAAACAGCGCGTCGCGCTCGCGCGGTCGCTCGCGCCCGAGCCCGAGGTGCTCCTGCTCGACGAGCCGTTTTCGAACCTCGACGTGCGGCTCCGCGTCGAGATGCGCGAGGAGGTCCGCCGGATCCTGAAGCAGGCCGGCGTCACCGCCGTCTCCGTCACCCACGACCAGGAGGAGGCGCTCTCCATCTCCGACCGCGTCGCCGTGATGAACGACGGGCGGATCGAGCAGGTCGGTCGCCCCGAGTCCGTGTTCGAGCGCCCCGAGTCGAAGTTCGTCGCCTCCTTCCTCGGGCGCGCGTCGTTCCTCGAAGGCGAGCTCCGCGACGGGAAGGTCGAGACCGGGGTCGGTCGGTTCGACGCCGTCACGCTGGAGGGGTACGACACCGTCTACGACGGCGCGCCCGTCGACGTTCTGGTGCGGCCCGACGACCTCCGGGCGAGCCCCGCGAGCGCCGAGCTGGCCGACGGGACCATCGTCTCGCGGCAGTACGTCGGGCCATCGTTCATCTATCGGGTCGAGCTCGACTCCGGCGAGGTCGTCCACTGCCTCCACAACCACGTCGAGGAGTTCGACCTCGACGAGGCGGTGAGCCTGGAGCTCACCGCCGATCACCCGCTGGCCTGGTACCCGCGGTAGGCGCGTCGCTGTCGGGGCGCTCTCTCGTACAGAACCCGCGAGCGACCGCGTCGCTCAGAAGGTGAACAGGAAGGGGATGACGTACGCGACGAGCAGACCGACGAGGGTGACGGCAGCGCCGATACCGACCGCGCGGCTGTCGAACGACTGCATGGGAGCGGTCACGCGCTTGTCCGGGTCGGGCTCGTGGGAGTGATCGTCCATATCCGGCTGTCAGTGCGGGGGACACATAAGGGCATCTGAACGGGGCGGGCGAGCGGAGCAGACAGTCGGCTCGGAGGAACTCGAGACCACACCCACCTGAGGTGTGGAGCCCACAGCAGAACGCGGTGGTGAACGGGCAGATCGAGAGCGCGCAGGCGGTCGACGAGGAAACGGAACCCGAGATCGAGCGCCCGAGTCGCTCCGACACGGAATCGACGGAGAAGTCCTCGATCAGTCCCCGAGCGATTCCAACGTCCCGACGATCTTCGTGTACACGTCCGGCGCCACGTACCAGCCGTGATCGATCATCGCGTCGATGGCGTCACGTCCCTCCGGCGTGGACAGGTGCCCGTCCTGCACGGCGGCGAGGACGAGGTACGCGGTCCCCCGCGTCTCGACGTCCTCTACTTCGGCCGCGGAGCGTCCGGCCGACTCGTCCATCACGGCGACCGCGTCGCGGGCGGCCGCGCAGGTCAGGACCGCGGCGTCGGCGTCGCTCAACCCCGGATGGCGCGCGAGTCGCGTCGCGACCGGCGAGTCGTCGGTGTCGACCGCGACGACGTCGACGAGGCCCTCCTCCACGGCGCGCTCGATCCGACGCGCGTCGTCGTACCCCTGCTCGACGCCGGCCGTAACCACTTCGCGGTGGACGGCCTCCGGGACGACTCGCGGCTCGTCCAGCGTCTCGATCACGCCGAGCCGTTCCGCCTTCGCGAGATAGATCAGCGGTGTCGCGTCGAAGACCCAGCTCACAGCTCGTCGAGGTCGGCTTCGAGGTGGTCACCGGACACCCACGCGTCGTCGGCCTCCTCGGCGAGGCGCGCGAACTCCCACACCGATACCTCCGCGAGTTCGGCGGCCTTTATGAGAGAAACGTCGCCGTCGGCGAAGCGTTCGAGCGCGCGCTCGCGTCGCCACGCTTCGAGCCCCTCCGAGAGGAGCTTTCGGACCGCCGTACTCCGGTCGAGGCGCTCCTCGTCGAGGTAGGCTTCGAGTTCCGCTTCGAGGTCATCGGGGACTCGCGTCGAGATGGTGGGCATAGTGTATGCTATGTATATATTCTATACAAGCGTTTCGGCGACAGGTGTAGTTTCTGGCGCGGATAGTTCCTCCTGACACCGAGGACGGCGTCCTCGCCAGAATAGTATTTATATAACCGCGTATGCAATACATACGTATGTCTGAAACAGGTACGAACGGCGGCAACATCGACGATCCCGAGACGACGACGATCAATATTCGCGTCACCGAACGACAGCTGGCGGAGATCGACGCGGTCTGGAAAGAGGAGGGATACACCTCGCGGAGCGAGTTCCTTCGACACGCGATTCGGGACGCGACGGATCATCCCGGTGCGTCGCGCGAGATACTCGCGAGCATCGCCACCGAGGAGTACGCCATGCGGAACGGTGAGAGCGAGGCCGTCTCCCGCGAGGAAGTCGTCGATCTGATCGATGACGACGCGTGACGACTGGACGTGGAAGTTTCGTCCTCCCGCCGCCCGGACGTTCGAGAACTTGGACACGCCGACACAGCGACGTACCTTGTCGAAACTCGACGAGATCGTCACCGACGAGTGGTGCGATCCGTCGGCGTACATCGAACCCCCGTCGGGCGTCCCGCACGGTAAGATCCGAATCGGCGACTTCCGACTCGGAGCCGACGCCGATCGCGAGAGCAAGACGCCGCGTATCTACGACATCGAACACCGGTCGGGAGCGTATCGCCCGGGCGACGACTGACGGCGTTTCACTTGGCGCTCTGTTCGCTTCGATCCGACGGGGGATCCCTGTGTCCGTGATCGACGCGATCGCCGGGGTACTTCCGGCAGCGCTCAGAAAGTCGCGAGGAACGGAACGGTGTACGCGACCAGCAGGCCGACGAGGGCGACGGCCGCGCCGATGCCGACCTCGCGGCTGCCGAATCCCTGCATCGGGGATGTCACGCGTTCGTCCGGGTCGGGTTCGCGTGAGTGGTCGTCCATGTCCGAGTGCCAATACGGGAGACAGATAAGGGCATCAGAACGGGGCGCGGCCCCGGTCGATCGTCGGTTCGGAGACGCGCGTTCCGGCGACCGACTCGAAACGTGGGGCGAACGACGCCGGGGAGCGCTATGACCGCTTGAACACCGTCTCAGAGATTACGACTTGTTCGATTGCGTCATTTCCGCCTTCTCCGCCGTTTCGTGGGTGAAGAACGGCCTGTCTGTTCGTATTTGCAGCCCCCTCGTTCGATTCCGCGGCTCCGGTCCCACTGTTCGAGTTCGACGAGATGGTTCTCTCTTCTTCTGTGCCGCTCTCGAACACGACAGTCACGGGGAGGTCAGTAAACACGCCCTCAACCACGGCATTTCCGTTATTTCCATTGAACCTGACGTCGAGACACGACACCGCAAACTGCCGAGTCACCTCGACAGTGGCACCGCCGGCGGTGCCGTCAAGCGACAGTGTCAGTTGTCCATTCCCGCTGTCTCCACACGTGACGGCGACGAACGCGTCATCGCCGATTCCCAGTTTGTTGCCGTCTTTGAGTGGCTCGTCGACGCGGATATCACCGTCACTGACGACGCCCGCTGCTTTAGAGACGTTCACCGTCAGATCAAGCGGGTCAGAGAACTGGTTTTTTATTTGGACGACATCATTCGGCTGGTAGTCTCCCGGCTCGGTCAGTTGAGTGTTAGAGCCGGTCGGAAGGTAGCGATTCACTTGCTGTAGCCCCAGATACGCCTCGTCGTCGTCGACGACGTTCACCTCCACGCCGCGCTCGGCCTCGACGCTGCTGAACGCGCCGGTGCCGATGCTCATCGCGCCGGAGCTCGCACCGCCGAGCAGGAGGATGGCGTGTCGTCGTTTCATTATGAGTGCGAGGTCACGTTTCGTTCGTCGTGGAATACGTGTTCCGACCCTAAGGTTATGCGCTCCCGGAACCGCCGAAAGCGCCGCTTGAAACCCGGCGCCCTACGTCAATTCCGGGGGTTCCTCGGGTTCGCCGACCTTCATCTCCGCGGTGTAGTACTTGTGGGTGATCGCGGAGAAGGTAAACGCCACGACGATCGCGATCATCCACGCCATGTCGGACAGGAGAACGAACGGCCACGCGTCGAGCCACACAGCGCCGGTGAGCGCGACGGCCACCCCGGAGATCCCCAGATAGTACGTGCTCCAGGGGATCTCCCTCCCCTCGACGACGTCCATGTAGAGGTCGACGTTCTGCAGCGCGGGCGTCGGTTCGACGACCCCGCGGTCCTTGTTGAAGTCGACGACGCCCACGTTGTCCATCTTCGGCAGGTGCGACTGCTGAAGCGCGGTGTACACGCGCTTGCGCTCGGCCCCGGTGATCTCCGCCGTTTCGATCCCGTTCTCCCAAGCCGCGATCTGCTCGGCCATGTCCCCGATCGCGATCGAGTCGGGCTCCTCGCGCTTCAACAGATGGACCGCGAAGCGCCTGCGCTGATTCGCCAACACCTCGAACAGCTCGTCCTCGGACACCTCCGTCGCCGGTTCAGACCCTCCCCCGTCTACCTGTTGTACCGACGCCATATCTGTCTGACAAATATGAACACGCCAACATAAATCCCGTGGTTATGATACTCAGACAAACTTTCTCGCCGTTGAGACGGAGGCCGATTCGGACGCGTTTGTGGCCGTATTCCGGCGGAAGAGGGCGTGATAACGCAGTATAGTTCTCACCACTCAAGATATCACGTTCGCCGTGCTTCGGTAGTTATCACGTATGGAACATTCTCTCTCAGCAATCGTTGCCGGTTCAAGCCCCTCCTGAACAGGGGTTCTGGAGGTCTCAGGCTGCACCTGAACCGTTCGGATCGTGGTTCAGGCAAGGGCGGAACCCACCCGTCGACTGTTCAGCCGCTCCCAGAAGTGTTTCTGGAAATTCATAACGATATGGGATAGGCCCCATGGGTGTCATAGAGCGACCTCGGGTGAGGCGGGATGTCCCGTCGTCGACGGCCCGCGGGTCGTGTGCGGACAACGAGGTTACACAACTATGGCAAACCGACGCAAGTTCATCGCCGGTCTGGGCGCATTGGCTACGGGTAGTGCGGCTGCAATGGGTACGGGCGCGTTCTCAAGCGTTCGCGCGGAACGTGCTATCAATGTCAGTACTGCTGGTGACTCTGGCGCGTACCTCGGCTTAGATGCCTCTACGAGTGTGTACGCGAAAGAGACTGGCGACACTCTCGAGCTCCAGTTTGATGGCAGCAATAGTAATCAGAATGGGAACGGTCTGAATGCCAACGCAGACACGACCTTTACTAACGTGATGAGGATTGAAAACAACGGCACGAACACCGTTCGACTCCAACTCGGTGATGATGATAATGGGACTTCTGCAATCGGCATTCTCCCAGACGGACCCATGGTAGTTTCGTACACGGATAACGAACTAACTTCAGACGCGTTGGCGGACAGTACTCCGTTCGCTGCGGTACCATCCGTTCCCTCTCATTGGAGTAACAGTGCCGACGTGGCTAGTCAGGACCTCGCACCGGGTGACGATCTCTATGTTCACTTCGGATTCTACCTAAACGGAGACATTCAATCGCTGGGAAGTACCGCGTCGACTTCACTTTCGGACGTTCCCGACGACATTGGATTCTACGCTGATGGTTCCAGTGAAGACGGTTCAGACTTCAGCAGTAGCTAACAATTCTAGCTAATGAAACGAAGACGCCTGCTTGGTGCTACTGGCGGTCTGTTAGCTGGTTCCCTGACTGTTGGGACCGGTGCATTCTCCAGCACCCGAGCAGAGCGTAGTGTCACAGCAAAGATTGTTGATGACAGTCAGGCCTATCTTCGGATTAACACTGATGTTGGGATCGCTGGTCGATCTAGTGATGTTAATCTCGGAGACGGTGTGCACGTAGCAACGTTCAGAATTCCAGGGCCAGAGGACGACCTTGTCGCTGGAACCGATCCCAATGGCATCGGGAACCAGTCGCAGTACTGGTTCGATAATATGGCAGTTCTCCAGAATCAGGGGACAAATTCGGTCACTGTTTACAGTGACTACAGTGGCGAATTGGATGAACTTGCCATATATAAAAGTGGACAGACATCTGCGATATTACAATCGGAAAGTACTGGCGTGGTACTAGATCCTGGCGATTCGTTCACCATCGGGTTGTATATAAAAACAGCTGATGAAGGTGTGAAAGAATACAATGAAAATATCGGCATCATCGCAAAGGCAGTAGAGGAATGAATAATTAGTCCCCTTTCACACAGTATCAGCGTTATATTTATACTAAATGTATGATATGTCGGATCGATGAACTACACCGGACGAATTGAAAAATACCATAAATAATGGTACATTTCCGCCGTACCCTGATCCTCGCCCTCCTGCTCGTAGCCGCAGGGTCGTTGGCGTTCGCCACGGGGGCGGCGGTCATCGACGGCGACGCCGACACCTTCGCCGACGACAAGATCGCGGTCCAGCCGGCCGACGGGCCGAACGGGCAGTACGCCTATTTAAATGACGACGACGAGATCGCGATCGACGTCTCGGCGTCGAACCCCAACATCCAGGACCCCTCCTTCGAGGGAGTGAACGTCGGAGCGACGGGGACGATCGACGACGTGTTCACGATCACGTACACGGGCGATCGGGCCGCCGACGTGTGGATCGAGTACGAGAGCGAGAACGTCACCTTCGTGGCCGACGGCGGCTCCGTCGAGGGCAACGCCAACAACGTCACGCTCGCGCCGAACCAGAGCGTCACGGTGGGGCTCGAACTGGACGCGCGGGGCGCGACCGCCGGAGCGCATCTGGGCGCCGACGAGTTCTCGATCGAGGCGAGCGAGGCACAGCCGGAGACGACGGCGAACGACCGATCCGCGCAGGGGGCGGGCGGCGGCGGCGGTGGCGGGCTGACCAAGACGGTCAGCGCCGAGAGCGACGACCGCCGCGAGTTCGTGGCGAGCGGGATCGGTCGCGGCGACGCGGTCCGGTTCGAGGCCGACGGCATGCACCTCGACGGCGCGAACGTCACGCTCGACGGGCTCGACGTGGCGGGCGTCCGAAACGACCGCATCGAGGTGAACGCGGCCGGGACCCCCAAGCCCGTCGGGAACGGGAGCGCGCTGACGGCGCCGACGAACCCGCGGTCGATCGCGTACCTCGCCGTCGACCACGACTTCGACGCCGACGAGGTCGACGCGATGACGGTCCGGTTCAGCGCCTCTCGGGAGACGCTCGCCGACGCCGGGATCGACCCGCGAAACGTGACGTTCTACCGGCAGAGCGACGCCGGCGACTGGACCGAGAAGGGCGCCAGCGTCGTCGGCGAGGAGGCGGTCCGGAGGCGGGGGCTTCCCGAGGACCGGGTGCACTTCCGGGCGACGACCACGGAGTTCTCAACGTTCGCGGTCGCGGAGCGCGCCGCCCGCTTCAACGTGACCGAGACCGGCCTCGACCCGCGGGCGATCGATCCGGGCGAGACGGCGACCGTCCGCGCGACCGTGGAGAACGGCGGCGGCGCGGCGGGCGAGCGGTCGGTGACGCTGACGGCCGACGGCGACCCGGTCGCGAACGAGACGGTCGCGCTGGCCCCGAACGAGACCGCGACCGTCGCGCTCACGGCCGCGTTCGAGACCCCGCGCGAGTACGACCTCGCGGTCGACGGGACCGACGCCGGGAGCCTGCTGGTGGGTGACCTCGCGGCGGGTGGTGGCACCGACGACGAGGCGGACGCGGGGACCGGAACCGGGCGGGACAACGACGCCGGCGCGGGTGACGGTACCGGGGGCGACGGCGCGGCGGGCGGGTCGGGTTCGGGACCGACCGAGGAGCCCGGCGCCATCGATCTCGACGACCTCGGCGGGCTGGTCGTGTTCGTCGCGCTCATCGTCGTCGGGATCGCGCTCGTCCGTCGGATGCCCCGGTCGTGAGAGACGCTCGGCGACAGGTCTTAACCGCTGGTCCGCGACCGTCGGAGCGTGACGGCCTCTTCGAACGCGCGGGGCGACGGGACCGCGGCGGATCGGGACGCCGGCGACGCCGGGTTCCGCCGCGAGCTGATCGCCCGACTCCGGCTCGCGGACCTGTTGGTGCTCGCGGCGGTGCCCGCCGTCCTCGGCGCCGTCTTCGCGCTCCCCGAGTCGACGCGTCGGTCGCTGGTGTTCGCGTACACCGACCCGACGGTGCGGACCGCGTTCACCGCCCATTACGTCCACCTCGACGCGGGCCACCTCGCCGGCAACGTGGCGGGGTACTGCCTCCTCGTCGGCGTCGGATACGTGCTCGCGGTGTTGGCGGGGTATCGGCAGTTCTTCATGATCGCGTTCGTGACGTTCCTCGCTGCCTTCCCGATCGTCCTCTCGGCGCTGAATCTCGCCGTCCCCCGGAACGCGATCGGCTTCGGCTTCTCCGGGATCAACATGGCGCTCGCGGGGCTGCTCCCGCTCCTGCTCGGGGTGTACGCCCGCGAGCGGTTCTTCCCGGACGCGTCGATCCGCGCGCTCCCCGCGGTCTTCTTCCCGCTCGTCGGGTGGATGGCGCTGCTGGCGCTACCGGTCTCTGCGGGGGCGCTCGACGGCCCCGGACTCGCCGGAGTCGCGATCGGGATCGCTGGACTCCTACTCGGGTCGCTGTACGCGTCGACCGCCGGGATCCGAATTCGGGGGGCGGTTCGAGAGGGGATCCGCGCCGCGGTCTCGAACCCGGGCTACGGCGACCTGTTCGCGGTCGGCATCGCCGTGGTCGTCAGCTACCCGCTCGTCGGCTTTCCCGGCGATCCGACGGGGGCCGGCAGCGTGGTGAACCTGTACGTCCACCTGCTCGGCTTCTGTCTCGCGTTCATCGGGTCGTTCACGCTGCTCGCGGCCGGAGCGTTCGAGCGGTGACCGGCCGGCGGCGCCTCGGCCCGTCGCCGTCCGCCGCGGCACCTCACGATTTTCCGCCACCGCACTGCCCCGAACCACGTATTTATAACGCATCAATGACATTCTCGAGTCGACGACTGAGAGACCGGTACCGGTGACTGCGGGCCGCCGATGACACCCCACGCCGACTGACCCCCGAGAGACGATCCATGTCCCTCAAACGCACCATTTCGATAACGCTGCAGGTCACAGCCGTGCTGGTCGTCGCCTCGCTGATCGTCGGGCAGTACCTCGGCCAGCCGGTGCTTCTGAGCTACGTCGAGACGGGCAGCATGCAGCCGGTGCTCAACCCCGGCGACGGGTTCGTCGCGATCCCCGCGCCGCTCGCCGGCGGGGTCGGCGCCGGCGACGTGGTGACGTTCAACGCCCAGGAGATCCAAGGCGGCGGGCTGACGACCCACCGCGTCGTCGAGGAGACGGAGCGCGGGTACATCACGCGCGGGGACAACAACCCGTTCACCGATCAGGACGGCGGCGAGCCCGTCGTGCAGGAGGCCGACATCGTCGCGAAGGCGGCCACGGTCGGAGGGAGCGTGGTCGTCATCCCGCACCTCGGCACCGTGGCGATGGGGTTCCAGTCGGCGCTCGACTCCGTCCAGACGTGGCTGGCGGTCACGTTCGGAGTCCGGTCGCTGCAGGGCACGCAGGGGCTCGCGTACATCCTCTTCGCGCTCTCGTCGGTCGCGTACGCCGTCGACTGGTACCTCGACAGGGGGAGCCGCGAGACGCGGGAACGCGACCGCTCCCGCGACGACGGCACCTCGGTGTTCGCGATCGTCGGCGTGCTGGCGCTGGTGCTGATGGCGACCGCGACCGCGGCGATGGTCGTTCCGGCGGGGTCACAGGAGTACGGCGTCGTGAGCGCCGAGTTCGAGTCCGATAACCCGACCGTCATCGAGCGGGGCACGAGCAAAGAGCTGGAGTACGTCGTCCCCAACGCCGGGCTGGTCCCGGTGTACGCGTACGTCACTCCGCAGAGCCCGGGCGTCGACGTCGACCCCCGGCGCGTCACCGTGGGGAGCCGGGGCGAGGCGTCGACGACGGTGACGCTCAATGCGCCCGACGAGACGGGATACTACCGGCTGTTCGTCACCGAACACCGGTACCTCGCCGTGTTGCCATCGAGCGTGATCGACGAACTGTACGGCGTCCACCCGTGGGCTCCGCTGGTCGCGATAAACGGCCTCCTCGGCGGCGGGATCGTCGGGCTCGGCGTGCTGCTGCTCCGGGGCGAGCCCGCGCGGATCCGGTCTCGGGAATCGCGCGCGAAACCACCGCTCCACCGCCGCATCCTCCGCGAGATATACAGGTGACCGAATGAGTCAGACAGCTCCCGACGAAACACGGCTCCGCCTTCGGGCGGTACTGAACGCACAGTTCACCCTGATCCTCGCCGTCTGTCTCGTCGCCGCGGCGGTCGGGGGCGGGCTCGTCTACACGACCCACGTCGACCCGGGGACCGAGACCGAGACGCGGACCGTCTCCTCGCTGACCGTCGAGAGCGAGTACGTCCACTCGGCCGAGGTGACGGAGCCGAACCCGGTGTTCGACACCGGAACGGTGCTCGACGGCCGGGACACCTACTTCACGCGGGTCGCGCCCGTGCTCGACGTCGGCGTGGAGACGAGCTACGCGGCGGACGCCGCGAGCGACGTGGCGGTCACCTTCGACTCGGTGCTCATCGTCCGGAACGTCGGCGACGAGGGCGAAACCGTGTACTGGGTCGAGCGGGAGCCGCTGGTGACCGAGACGGTCTCCGACGTCGAGCCCGGCGAGACGGCGACCGCGTCGTTCACGCTCAACAGCTCCGCGGTCGACGCGACGGCCAGCGAGATCGAGTCGGAGCTCGGCGCCTCGCCCGGCGAGACGGAGACGTTCGTCGCGACGGACGTGACCGTCGAGGGCAGCATCAACGGCGAGGCGACCTCGTACGCGCGGACGATCGAGATGACGCTGGATCACGGAGGGGACACGTACACGGTCACGGAGCCGGGACTCCAGTCGGACACGACCGAACGGACGGAGTCGATGACCGTCGAGCGGAGCTACGGCCCGCTCCGCTCCACGGGCGGCCCGCTGCTGTTCCTCGCGGGGCTCGCCGGCGCCGGTGGGGTGGTGTACGCCCGCCGCGAGATCGGCCTCACGCTCACGCCGGCCGAACGGGAGTACCTCTCGTACCGGGACGATCGCTCCGAGTTCGCGGAGTGGATCACCATGATCCGGCTCCCCGAGTCCGTCCACGAGCGTCCCGAGGCCGAGGCGTCGACGCTTCGGGACCTCGTCGACTTCGCGATCGACAACGACACCGGCGTCGTCGAGGACCCGGAGACCGACGCGTACCACGCCGTGACCGAGGAGTTCGTCTACACCTACACGCCGCCAACGCTCCCGGTCGAGAGCGGCGACGAGAACGAGACGGCCGAGGTGGAAGCGTCGGCAGACGGGATCGTCGCCGGCGAGGTGACGGGCGCCGCCGTTCTCGACGGGGCCACCGACGGAGACGGGGCGAGCGAGGACGACGGGCAGTCGACGCCGGCTCCCGACGGGCAGGACCACGACGAGCGCGACCCGGACGACGAGGGGTCACCTCCCTCCGACGGGGCGAACTGACGCCTCGCGGTACCGTTCCACTCGCGGTTACTCTTCCGTCTCGCTCAGCCTGCCCCTTCCGCGCGTCTCCCTCTCGACTACAGGAACTCCGGCCCCGCGACGGCGGCGTCTTCCGCCTCACGCCACGAGTGCTCCGGCTCCCAGCCGAGCAGGCGCTTCGCCTTCGAGCAGTCGAAGGCGGCCTCGTCGCCTTCGATGTCGCAGTCGGCGGGGAGGTCGCCGTGGACCGCCTCGATCGTCGCGGCCGTGTCGCGCCCGAGGAAGTTCTCCGCCGCGGTCACGAGCACCGCCTCGTGGCCCTCGACCGGGGGTTTCGGAGCGTCCGGGGCGATCGCGGCCTCGACCGCGGCGATCAGATCGCGAACGTCGACGTACGACCACCAGTTCCCGCTCAGGTCGGCGGTCTCCGGATCGAACCCCTCCCGCGCGACGCGGGTCTTGTCCGCCCCCGGATACGTCACCCACGACGACCGCAGCGAGACGGCGGAGACGCCGTACCGGCGGGCGACGCGCGCCGCGATCTCCTCCCCGACGACCTTCGAGAGCCCGTAGGGGTCCTCCGGATCGGTCGGCGTCTCCTCGTCGATCGGGAACGCGTCCGGGAGCCAGTCGGCGTCCGAGAAGACGGTCCCGTAGAGGCTCTCGCTCGACGCCCACGCGATTCGCGCGTTCGCCGCGCCCGCCGCGTCGAGGACGTTGTAGGTGCTGACGACGTTGTTCTCGAAGACGCGCGACCCGGCGTGGCTCTCCGGGTCCGGGATCGCCGCGAGGTGGACCGCGGCGTCCGGGTCGGCGGCCTCGATCAGCTGTTTCGTCTCGCCGTAGTCGGTCAGGTCCGCGGCCTTGAACTCGACGTTCTCGCGGGTGCCCGGCGGCGTTCGCAGGTCGACGCCGACGACCTCGTGGCCGGCGGCCGCGAAGTGGTCCACGGTCCAACTGCCGACGCCGCCGCAACTGCCCGTAACGAGGATAGTCGCCATGCGGGGAGGTCGGCGAGCGCCACACGTCACTCCGGCGATCCGCCAAACGGGTCGCGATCGACGACGGTCGGGAAAGTAACCTACTTGAGTGCGGGCGGGCAACCGTCGAGTGCAGTCCCGTGGTGTAGTGGCCAATCATAATGGCCTTTGGAGCCATTGACGGCGGTTCGAATCCGCCCGGGACTACTTACTCGGAGTTCAGAATCCTTCAGCATCGCCTGCCGATCTCGGGCAGACCAGGACCGGCGCCAGGGCTACGTCGGTGGGTGCTGCTCCCAAGCGGGTAAGCGACCGGTTCGAGGAGGATTGACGTTTAATACTCGTCTACCCGGCGTACTTGTTTCGTCATCGGGCCCGCCGGTCAAGATTGAATGCGATAAACACCGGTCAGGGTTGCGGGGAGCGTTCCAAGAGAACCCGTCAAAACCATCGGTGAGTCGATCAGTCGTTATTCCGATTATGATAGATGAATGTCAGGCGAATTTATCCGCCTGTAGTTTGTTTTATCATATTGACTCCGGGATCCAGTCTCTCGGGACGTTGCCGGTGAGGAAGTCCTGTGCAGAAATGTGAGTAACTTGCCCACCGGCTGGGGAGTCGTCGTTTACTTCGACGGCGTCCGTTATCAGTAGTCCAAGAACCTCTGTATTTTGCTCAGATAAATATCCGTAATCATCCTTCTGTGCGAACTCCATGTACTTCAGCAGCTCTTCGAGTCCCCGTGTGAACGTCTGCTGTCTGTCGCTGTACTTGATTTCGCCGAGAACGACCGCTTCAGGTGCTCCTTTAGCTTCCCCATCGTAGACTTCGATCACGAGATCAGGCCGCCCGTGGAACAGTGAGGGGGTAGTGCTATTGCCAAGAAACGCCTTGGTCAGCTGCTGGTGCTGGTTCTGGGCGTTTCTGACACGCTCGGCGTAGTCTGCCTCCACGCCATCGAGTTCGGATAGCGGAACGTGGAACGAGAGGCTGCCGGTTCGGTCGTGATAGACATTAACGGTGTGGTCCTTGTCCTGGAGGATGGCTAACTGACTGGCCCCCGTCTCGATGGGTTGGAGCTGGAACGCCTGCGAGCGAAGCCCGCGTAGCAGCCGGAACACACAGAAGAGTTCGAAGAGCCGCGGGAGACGTTCAGGCACCACAAGTGTGTCCGATAGCAGCTGCGAGATGTCCGGGTCATCATACGCTCCAGACAGTAAGCGCCGGTACCTATCATAAAGGGTGAATGCGTCGGTGTACAGCGCCTGCCGCGACCGCCGGGCCGTGTTGAGCATTCGGGAGGTGACGCGGATATCAGCTCCGTCACGGATACGACTCAAGTGGACATTCCTGGCGTATGTTCGGTCGAATGCTGCGATCTGTTCGTCTGACCAGGCGTCCGCTCGCCAGTCGTACGCGATGGCAGCGATGTCCTCCTCCACCGTGGAGTGAATCGTCCAAAGCAGCTTCTTGAGGACCAGATTCTGGTCGATGTCGTACTCGGTATACGGCGTCTTGCAGGCAAACTTCGTCCGGTCACCGGACTGATCTGCGTATCTGAGCCGCGTTGTCGCCGGCCAATCGACTGCACCACGGACTTCCCCTCGCGTGACCTCGCGCTCGCGCTGGTTGGCGGTCTTAACACGGCGGAGTCGTTCCTGGAGCTGCGCTACGAACTTGACGACGCCGTCGCTGAGACAGAAATGGATCCGCTTGAGTCGATCGAGTTTTTCGATGTTCAGGTCGGTTATGTCGAGCCACTGTGCGACGGCCCGATCATTGACCGTCCCGTTCTGTAGATATGTGACCAGCTCCTGTTGGACGCCATCAACCAGCGCTTGTCGCCCCAACTTACTCATCGGCGCGCGGTGGGAGGTCGAAGAAGTCCTCAGCCTTCCGCTCGAGGCGATCTCCATCCAAGGTGAGGTCAACCGGCCCCGCTTCAGTCTGAACGCTGGTTGCGGTCAAGGAGTCGACGAGACTGCGCTGTGCCTGTGGGGCCATCCCCTCGAGCTGCGGGAACACCAGCGCTACGACTGCGTCAGTGAGTGCCGGACCGGGGTCAGTGGATACGTCTGGGCCCGCTGCCGCGAGGTACCCAAGGAGATCGCGAACAATGGACGGGCCGATGGTCTGGTGTTGGTTCACTTTGTGCCAGACCACGGCAGTCTGTTTGTACGCTGTCTCTAGTACGTCTCGTAGCGACTCGTCGGCCTTGACCCACGCTGTGGCATAGTTCTCGTCTCCGTTCGGGTCCAACAGTGAGGTCCGAACTTTCCCGTCTTCTTCGAGCGGAGGAACCCCGACGTGGACGAAGTTGAAGCGGCGCATGAACGCGTACGAAAGCTCGTATAGCGACGTCTTGTCGTAGGTGTTCATCGTGGCTAGGAGACGCCACGAAGGAGTAACGGGGAAGATGTCCGGGGTTGTGACGATGGACTCCAGGCGTTCTGCCGAGGCGGACTCATCGAGTGAAGCGATTTCGACCGGGTCATCGCGTTCGTACGGGAGCTGCACCGAGTCGCCTGAGAGAACCGAAAACAGCTGCCCGAACGCCTTGTCGATATCGGAGCGGTTGATTTCGTCGATCACCAGCCACTCGTTCCTGATCTCTCCATCTCGCCGGAAACAGTCGAGGAAGATTCGTGGCTGGAATACCAGCTCATCCCCCTCTGCTGTTCGGTTCGGCACGTATCCACCAATGGTATCGAAGGTCGTCCATTCGGCTGTTGCCGTGGTAAACCGATACCCGTCCACGATTTCCCCTTGTGCAGCCGCAACGTGCTCGCAGACGTGTTTTGCTAACTTTGTCTTTCCCGTTCCGGGTGGTCCGGTGAAGATGATGTGCTTTCCAGAGTTTAGTGATGCCTGTATCTGCCGCTGGAGCTCGGCTTCCGACTCGAAATAAAGCTCATCGGGCAGATGAACTGAGACTGATAGCTGGGATAACCGTCCTCGCAGGGATTCGATCTGGTCTTCGATCGGGTTTCGGTGCCGAAGCGCCTCGAACGCCTCCTCGGGGAGCGGGAAGATCGCTCCCCGCCCGTTCGTTCGGATAACCACAGAATCAGCCATTTCCGGCACGGACTCGACCGTACTCCAGTCCAACGGCCCGACCGACCCATCGTAGCGAATGGTGACGCCTTCGACTGGTCCCTCGTAACCTTCGGGCTGCTCTGTGTGTAATCCCTCAACAACTGTTCCTTCGCCAACGAGGGCGCTCGTTGGCGATGACGCGTAGAACAGCACGCGATCACCTGCCCCGGCAGTTTCGAAGGCCTCCTGTTGGTTCCGGGGGCTCCCAGCTTTGCTAGTGGCGGTGTAAAAAACCTCCTCGCCTTTGCCCATCGACTGAACGTCCCACTGCCGATGGTTTGAGGTCACCCAGTAGTGGTTCGGCCCTCCCGCCTCAGCGAGGCGTAGTAGTGTGTTATAAGCATCCTCCGAAAGCTCGGTGACTACGTACGGGTTGTTTGATTCGACGACAGGGTTGCCTTCGAGTTGCGGGAGAGTTGTAATACTGTCCCACCCGACCCCTTCGAGTGAGCGGTCCCATGCGATCGTGATCCCTTCGGCTGGACCGTCGTATGATTCGACATACTCCTCGTGGAGTCCTTCTGTAACGTGCGCCTTTCCGACGATTGCTCTCCGTGGAGCATTTCGGTAGACAAGGACTTGATCGCCGGGCTGAGCTTGGTTGTAGGCCTCGATATTGCGTCGTTCCGTCCCGTCAGTCTGGGTGGTTTTGTAGAACGTCTCGCCGCCCTCCTGATACCATCCTGTGCTGGCGGAGTTAATCCAGAAGAACTGCGTTGTATCTGGCTTGTCTATCTGTTCCTTATTGAGCCAATAAAGGCACAGGCGTTCGATGCCCCACAAGTGAATCTCCTTCCCAGTGTGATCTTCAATAGTCTCGCGAATTTCCTCATTCAGTTCCCAGAATTCGACGTAGTCCTCAGCAAGGTCCCCACTCGGCTCCCATATATCGAGGTCCGATAGCGCATCACGGATCGATTTGTAGTATATTGGGAACGAATCAGGCTCCTGCAGTTGCCAAAAGTACGAGAGAAAATACGGAATTGAGCCAGCATGCGGTGCTTTCTGGACGTTGTCTATGTTAGAACGGATAGCCTCGACCCGTTGCTCTAGTCTCCGAATTTTCTCACTGGCAGCGTTTGTATCCTCAGGTGCGATGAGAAGCTCTCTGAGTAGCGCCGGTAGTTCCGGCTCGTGGTCGGGTTCTGCCGTTGAAATGAGCATGTTCAGAAACATCCCGCCACTAGTACCGCTGAACCCCCATAGCCGGTTACTGGCCTCCGCACTCACCATTTCGCTCCGGAACGTTTCGAGGTCTATCTCACGGTCAAGAAACCGATGAAGAATGTCACGCCGAGTGGGAAGCTGCTCTCGGCGCTTCGAATTCTGTTCCCCGTGGTCGTGAATCGTTCCGTCAGTGCTTGCATAGCGAAATTCGGCGTCAGCGTACGAATCCCACACCCGGATTATCTCCTCGGGGTCGTCGAGGACCATACTCTGGAATACAGTAGTACCCTGATTAAATTGCGGGTGCCGATCATATTGTGGACAGCAGTTGCGGTAATCAGATACGTGTCGAGGAGCGGAATCTGAGTTTCCTCAGGGGGATGTGAGTTCAGCGACAAACGTTCTGCTTACGTAAACGAACAGCGGACCGAACTCCAGGCGGATTCGATTTAACATTTAAAATGTAGAATGTCACCGCCGAGGGTATTCTGCGACGAACGAACTCGCAAGGCGTTACTGTCACAGCGGTTCGACCCCGGAGCGCGAGGGAGGCGAGCGCTCGTTTCGGACTCGTTCGGCCCCCCGCCGTCTCCGGCATGTGTGTCATTTTTTACCATGGGGTTCGTGGGATCGTCATGGACTCGACCCAATACCGCGACGCGGTCGTCGAAAATCGGCGGAAACACGACTTCGAGGTGATCGACGAGTACACGAAGGGGTTCGACCCGGTGTGGGTGACTCACGACGACGACGACGCCTCGGTGGGCGATGTCGCCGTGTTCGCGACGCTGGTGAACCGACCGAATCCGGGGCCCGCTGACATCACCGCGGCCGCCGACGAGTTCCGGGAGGTGCTCGTCGACCGAGTCGACGAGCGGCGGGGGTCGACGACGCCGCTCGGCTACGTCACGTTCGCGGCGGCAGACCCCGATCAGTCCGTCATCGACGCGGCACGGTCGTACACGGTCGCCCGCCGCCGGACCAACGTGTTTCCGATCGTGTACGACTGCGAAGCGGAGACGCTACACCGACACGAGATCCCGCGCCTGAAGGGGCGGGGTATCTACCGTCGGCAGGCGGAAGACGTCGAACGGCTGTTCGAGGTCACAGAGTAAGGGCGCAGGCGAAACGCGGTCGGAGAGAAGGTCGCTGTTCAGATCAGGCGCTCGGCGATCCGACCGGCGCCCTCCGCGGCGGCGGTCGCGGGGTCGTCGGGGGAGACGACCTCGACGTCGCGGTCGAGTTCGGCGGCGAGCCGCTTCTCGAACTCCTCGGTGAGCCCGGGGATGCAGGCCATCCCGCCGGTCGCTGCGATGGGGCGGCCCAGCGCGAGCTGGTACGGTTTCATGTGGTCGTTCGCGAGCTCCGGCAGGAACTCGTTGGCGACGACATCGACCGCCTCGTCGATGTACCGGTCGACCGGCTCTCGCACGCCGCGGTCGACGGTGAACTCGTGGCTCCCGCCGCCGGGCTGCTGGATCACGTCCGTGAACGGCTCGAAGTCGTACACGTCGGCGTGCTCCTCCTTGTACTCCCGAGCGGTCGTCCGGTCGATGTGGACGCGGCCCTGGCTCTCCTCCTCGACGGCGGCGACGATCCGGCGGTCGACCTCGTTGCCCGTCACCGAGCCGGTCGAGAACGGGGAGAGCTGCTCGCCGCGCCGGTAGGCGCACGCCTCCAGCGTCGTCGACCCCATGTTGATCGAGACGAACACCTCGTCGATGGCGGAGAGGTCGTCGCCGTAGGCGGGGATCGCCCCGCAGAGCGACTCGGGGTAGCTCCGCGTCTCGACCTGCCCGATCGAGGAGCCCTCGATCACCGATTTGAGGTTGTTCACGCCCGCCTCGTTGTCGATGGTGGGGACCGCGTACACGACCGCGCTGTCCTCGGGCACGTCGTGGGCATCGACGAGCGCCTCGAAGAAGCGCTCGGCGTCGGCGACGCTCTCGTCGTCCTCGGGCAGCCCCGAGCGGAGCATAAAGCGCACCGTGTCGGGGTACTCGATCGCGGCCTCGTGCCCGAACAGGACCTGCTCCTCGCCCGTGATGGCGTCCTCGTAGGTCGCCAGACACGTCAGCGTCGAGTGTCGCTCGCGGCCGCCCCGCCCGTCGGGGAGGTCGAGCACCGTCCGGGTGCTACCGAGTTTTACGCCGACCGCTTCGGGACCGTCTGTACTGTTGATGTCCGTGGATTCGTCGTCGTCGCTCATGATTCACTCGCACACGAAGCGATCCGGACGATGGAGACGAGGCTGATCCGATGGTCCGCGGGGGTGAAAGGCCGGTCGTACCGCGAGGCGTCGAACCCCTCCAACCGGCGCCGGAGGGCCTCGACTGCGTCGGCGGCGACCCAGCCGAGCTCGGCGTAGTACGACAGCGCGTCCCGGCTCCGCACGTGGCCGCCGGCGTCGACGAGGTAGCCGAGCCACTCGCCGATTTCGTGTTCCGCCTCCGGGGAGGCGGGAATCGCCGTCAGGTACGGCCGATCGCCGGCGCCGGAGCGGTCTCCGCCGCCGGACAGCCGCGCCCCCCGCTGACGCTGGAGCAGCTCGGTGAACGCGGCCGAGCGGGCGGCCTGCTCCGCTCGGTTCCGGTTCGGCTGACGAAGCGGCCGCTCCCGAGGCGCTTCGTCGGCGCCGTCCCGCGGTGCATCCGCGATCCGGCGCAGCTCCCGTACGTCGTATTGCCGTGGATTCAGACTCATATTCCGTCCGTCGTTCGCGTCCGTATCCGGTCCGTCGCAGCCCGGATATATGATAGTTGCCACGCAATTATCAGCGGTGAGAAACTACTGCGGTCGGACGCGCGGAACGCGGTACCGCGTCCCTCGGTGAGCGCTTCGCCCGTTTCGGAGCCACTCCGAGAACGGCCGGATTCACTCCGCGTCGGCCCACGGGAGGGGTTCGGTACACCAGTGGCAGAAGTCGAGGTCGGCGTCGGTCTGCTTGCCGCAGTGCGGACACTCGACCTTCGCCGGTCCCGCGTCGCTCTCGGCGACGGTCGCGTCGGAGGCCAGAGCGTTCGTCCCGCGGCGGTCGCCGTTCGTCTCGCCGTCCTCGCTCGCGGCGCGCCGCCGGATCGCCTCGGCGGTCGCGTCGGCGCGTCGCCGCTCAGCGATGTCGGCGCGCCCGACGAGGTAGGCGTCGACCGCGGAGAGGGCGTACAGGATGAGGATCGGTAAGACCACGTCGGTCGGCAGCGCGGCCGCCGTCTCGGTGGCCTCCGTCAACGACATCGTCGATCCGACGGAGACGTCGTAAAGGGCGAACAGCGCCACGGTGCCGCCGACGATCGTCAGGTGCCACAGCAGCGCCCGACCCCACCGGCGCAGGATGAGGTGGCCGAGGCCCGGCAGCGCCATCGCCAGCACCGCGGCGAGCAGGGGACGCAACTGGTCTCGCATACCTCGCCGGTTCGGTTGGCCGGTATTTAGGCCTGCGGTGTCACCGGCCTCGGAGGCGGTCGGTTCCCGAGTCGCGCTCGGCGTCCCACCGACGCGCGGATAACAACCGTTAATCGACGGCCACCCCTCCGACTCGCCATGAGCAGGCAGCGGGCGAGCGCATTCGTTCCCGGTCACGTCACCGCCTTCTTCAGCGCGCACCCGGCCGAGCGCCCCGCGGCCGCCGGATCGCGCGGTGCCGGAGTGACGCTCACCGACGGCGTCACGGTTCGGGTGTCGGCCGCGGGCGGGGCGGGCGAGCCGGACGCACTGGACGAGAGCGGCTCCCGCACCGTCAACGGCGAGGCGGGGACGATCGGCGCGGTCGAGGACGTGCTCGCGGAGCTGGGAACCGCCGATGTCGACGTGGCCGTCGAGACGGAGCTCCCGATCGGCGCCGGCTTCGGGGTCTCGGGGGCGGCCGCGCTCGGGGCGGCGCTCGCCGCGAACGACGCACTCGACCGCGGGCGCTTCGAGAACGACCTGGTCCGGATCGCTCACGAGGCGGAGGTGGGTCGCGGGACGGGGCTGGGCGACGTCGTCGCGCAGGCGCGCGGCGGGGTCCCGCTCCGGCTGGAGCCCGGCGCACCGGCGGTCGGCGAGCTCGACGGGATCCCGGCGACCGGTCGGGTGGAGTACGTCACGTTCGGCGAGCTGTCGACCGAGGAGGTGTTGGGCGGCGACACCGCCTCCCTCTCGGCCGCCGGCGAGGACGCGCTCGATCGGCTCCGCGCGGACCCGCGGCTTCCGACGATGATGGACGCGGCCCGCGCGTTCGCCCGCGAGGCCGACCTCCTCGTCCCCGAGGTCGCCGAGGCGATCGCGGCCGTGGAGGAGTCGACCGCCGAGGCTGACGGCGATTCTGGCGGCCACGGGGCCGCGATGGCGATGCTCGGTCGCACCGTCTTCGCGCTCGGAACCGGGCTCTCCGACGC
Organism: Halorubrum persicum; assembly: GCF_002727125.1. Lineage (GTDB taxonomy): Archaea > Halobacteriota > Halobacteria > Halobacteriales > Haloferacaceae > Halorubrum > Halorubrum persicum. The sequence continues at coordinate 6,970 of NZ_NHOA01000048.1, read as the reverse complement.
CGGCTACGACCCGGAGCGCTGTCGGATCGACGCCGCTGGCGCGCGGCTCGTCGAGCGGTAACGCTCCGAACGCTCGGCGGGGACGAGAATCGGAGAGGCGGCGCGCGCACGCGAGGAAGAAAGAAATTGGGGGCACGGGAACCGGGAGGGCGGCGGGGCCCGCGGCGAGCCGCCGTCGGTCGGTGGTTAGAAGGGGCCCTTGCCGCCGCCCATCATGTCGCCGAGGCCGCCGCCCTCGCCGCCGCCCATCTTCTTCATCATCCGCTGCATGTCGCCCTCGCCCATGCCCTGGAACTGGCTGATCGTCTGTTCCATCATGGAGTGTTGTTCGAGCAGCTGCTGAACCGTCTCCTTGTCAGTGCCGGAGCCGCGGGCGATCCGCTCCGTGCGCGACTGCCCGACGACGCGGGGGTTCTCCAGCTCCTCCTCGGTCATCGAGTCCATGATGCGCTCGAAGCGGCGCATCCGGTCTTGGGTCACGTCCATCGCGTCGTCCGGGAGCTGGTCCATCATCCCGCCGCCCATGCCGGGGATCATGTCCATCACCTGGTCGAGGGGCCCCATCCGGTTCATCGCGTCCATCTGCTTTTTCATGTCCTTCAGGGTGAACTCGCCCTGCAGCATATCCTCGGGGTCCCAATCTTCGTCCTCCTCTTGGGCCTCCTCCATGGCGCGCTCGACGCGCTCGGAGAGCTGCTTGAGGTCGCCCATCCCGAGCAGCCGGGAGATGAACCCGGAGGGCTCGAACCGTTCGATGTCCTGAACCGTCTCGCCGGTCCCGAGGAAGGCGATGGAGGAGTCGGTCTCGTTGACCGCCGTCAGCGCACCCCCACCCTTCGCGGTCCCGTCGAGCTTGGTGATCATCACGCCCTCGATGCCGATCGACTCCTCGAACTGGCGGGCCTGCTCTTTCGCTCCCTGCCCGATCGCGGCGTCGAGCACGAGGAGGGAGCGGTCGGGGTCGACCGCCTGCTCGATCTCCTCGATCTCCGCGATGAGGTCGTCTTCGAGCGCGTGGCGCCCGGCCGTGTCGACGATGTGCACGTCGGCGTCCGCGGTCTCTTCGAGCCCCGTCCGCGCGATCTCGACGGGGTCGTCGTTGTCGGGGTTGCCGTAGAAGTCGACCTCCGCGCGCTCGCACATCTGTTTGGCCTGATCGTACGCGCCCGGGCGGAAGGTGTCGGTCTGGATGACCGCGGGCCGGAGCCCCTTCTTCGAGAACCACCACGCCATCTTGGCCGCGGAGGTGGTCTTCCCGGACCCCTGCAGGCCGGCGAGCAGGATCGTCTGATTCTCGAGGGGGAGCTCAGTCGAGTCGCCGACCAGGTCGACCATCTCCTCGTAGACGATCTTGAGGACGTGGTCCTTCGCGGTCGTCCCGGCCGGCGGCTCCTCTTCGAGGGCGCGGGACTTGATCGAGTCCGACAGCTCCATCACGAGGGAGACGTCGACGTCGGCGGAGAGGAGCGAGCGCTGGATCTCTTTGACGATCTCCTCGACGTCGCTCTCGGAGAGTCGGGACTTCCCCTGGAGCTTGTCGAGGCTGCTCCGGAGGGACGTACCGAGGTCGTCGAGTACCATTTGCCGGAGATAGGCGGTCGACGCGGTAAAGCTTTGTTCGTCGGCGTCGGCGAGGCGTTCGGCGCGGGGCGCGTCGGCTGTCGGCCCGGTCGTATCCTCGTCTGGAGCCCGGTCGCTCCCGGAATCCGCGACCTACAGCGACACGTCCGTCTCGATGTCCTCGGTCGCCTCTTCGAGCCCGTCCTCGCGGGCGGTCTCGGCGTGCGATCCCTCGATGTCGGCGTCGGTGAGGAGGTCGCGGAACTCGTCGCGGAACCGGTCGTTCGCGCGGGTGGAGGTCAGGTCCACGCGAGCGACGCGGGCGTACCCGGCGACGGCGTCGGGGTCGGCGTCGAGGGCCGCCGCGCACTCGGGGATGGAGCGGCCCTCCGCGGTCAGCTGTTTCAGGTCGTCGTACGCGAACGACGCGTCGTCGGTGTCGCGGTCGGCCTCGCGGACGAGGTGGAGGTCGAGCCGCGCGTCGCGGACGGCCTCGGGGTCGACGAGGGGGACGCCGTCCGAGCCACCCGCGCGCCCATCGTCGCCAGCGTCCGCCTCCCGCTCCTCGGCGAGCGCGGTCGCGATCGCCGCGTCGTCGTCCGCCTCGAAGCGCCCGCGGGCGATCCGGGCGTAGGTCGCGTCGTCGAGGTCGGTCGAGAAGTCGTACCGCTCGCGCATGGCGGCGACGAGTTCGCGGACCCGCTCGTCGACCGCCGCCTCGTCGCGGTCGGTGAGCGTTCCGCGCGACTCCGCCTGCTGCTCGGTGACCGTCTCTGACCCGGTGGTCTCGACGAAGATATCGCGGAGCTCGGAGGTCTTCTCGTCCATGGGCGGTGGGTTACGCGCCGCCGATAAATAAGCCTCGCGTCCGGTCGTGAGAGCCTCCGACGGCCTCGCGTCCGCTTTCGGGAGTCTCCGGGAGCGTCACGCGGGGCGTGTCGGACGCCTGTCGCCGTCGTCAACCAGTATCTTCAAGTTGGTTTACGAGGGTCTCGAGGGTATGGCAACCAGCACGGAGTCCGTGGATCTCGTCGGCGACGAAGCGGCGACGAACCTCGCCCGCGCGGCGCTGTTCGCCGCGCTCGTCGGCGCGTTCGCGTACGTGACGTTCCCGAACCCCGTCTCGCCCGTCTCGGTGACGCTCCAAGTGCTCGGCGTGTTCCTCGCCGGGATCTACCTCGGCCCCGTGTGGGGGGGCGCGTCGCTCGTCCTCTACCTCGCGGCCGGCGCGGTCGGCGCCCCGGTGTTCGAGGGGGGCTCCGCCGGCGCGGGCGCCCTCGTCGGGCAGTCGGCGGGGTACCTCTGGTCGTACCCGCTCGCCGCCGCCGCGGTCGGCGCGGCCGTCCACCGCGGCGCGACGCTCCGCGACCTCGACGCCGTCGGACTCCCGACGCTCGTGGGCGCGATGGCCCTCGGCACCGTCGTCATCTACGCGCTCGGCGTCGCCTGGCTCGCGTTCGCGCTCTCGCTCGGCCCCGTCGAGGCGGTCACCGTCGGGGCGGTCGCGTTCCTGCCCGCGGAGGCGCTGAAGGTCGCCGCCGCGGTCGGCATCGTGCGCTCCGAGGCGGTCGCGGCCGCGTGAGCGAGCCCGCCGCGGGCGTCGGGGTGATCGCGTGATCGACGTCGACGGCGTCACGTGTCGGTTCGACGGCGGCGTCGTCGCGGTCGACGACGTGCACCTCTCGGTCCCCGACGGCGAGTTCCTGATCGTCGCCGGCGCGAACGGCTCCGGGAAGACGACGCTCGTCCGGACGTTCAACGGGCTCGTCGACCCCGACGCCGGGTCGGTCGCGGTGAACGGGACTCCCGTCAGCGACGACCTCGTCGCCGCGCGCTCGGCGGTCGGGATGGTGTTCCAGGACCCGCGCGACCAGCTGGTGGCGGCGACCGTCGGCGCGGACGTGGCGTTCGGCCCGGAGAATCTCGGCTGTGACCACGACGAGATCGACCGGCGGGTCGCCGACGCCCTCGCGGCGGTGAACATGGACGGCCGCGAGGACGACCGGATCGCGAGCCTCTCCGGGGGCGAGCGCGAGCGCGTCGCCATCGCGGGCGCGCTCGCGATGGACCCCGATCACCTCGTCTTGGACGAGCCGTTCACCGGGTTGGACGAGCCGGCCCGACGGTCGGTGGTCGAGCGCCTGCGCGAACTCGGCGCGGCCGGAACGAGCGTGATCGTCGTCACGCACGACCTCCGCGACGTGCTGGGGCTCGCGGACCGGGTCGTGGGCCTGTCGGGGGGGCGGATCGCCGTCGACGCCGCGCCGCGAGAGGCGACCGCGAGCCTGCCGGGGCTGGACGTTCGGGTGCCGGCGGGGTTCGGCGATCGGCCCGGAGACGCCGCCGTCAACGACGCCGCCGACCCGCCCGCGAACGACGCCGCCGACACCGTCGACCAGTGACCCTCTCCTACGTCCCGGGCGACTCGCTCGCTCACCGGCTCGATCCCCGGTCGAAGCTCCTCGTCCAAGCCGGATTCGCGGCGGTCGCGTACGCGTACACGACGCCGCGGGGGCTCGGCGCGCTCACCCTCCTCGCGGTCGCCTGCCTCTCCCTCGCGGGGGGCGGGCCGCGCGACCTGTGGAGCTACCGAGCCGCGTTCCCGGTGCTCCTCGTCGCCCCCCTGGTCGCCGGCGCGACGCTCGGGGCGCCGTGGTTCCGGGTCGAGCGCGCCGCGACCACGGGGCTCGCGAGCTACCGCGTCCTGCTGATCCTCGTCGTCGCCGCCGGATACGTCAGGTCGACGCCGGTCCGAGAGTCGCGGGCGGCGATCCAGCGCCTGATCCCCGGCAAACCCGGACAGTTCCTCGGGGTCGGCGTCGCGCTCGTGTTCCGGTTCCTCCCGCTGTTGAAGCGGGACCTGCTGACGGCGCGTGAGGCGGTCCGGGCGCGCGGCGGCGGGGCCCTCCCGGTCCGTGAGCGCGTGCGGCTCGTCGCCGTCGCGGGGATCAACCGGGCGTTCGGACGGGCGGACCGGCTGGGGACCGCGCTGAACGCCCGGTGTTTCGCGTGGAACCCGACGCTCCCGCGGCTCTCGCTCGGCCCCGCGGACTACCCGGCGCTCGCGGTCGGCGGCGGGTTGGCGGCGGCCGCCGCGGCGACCGTGGTGTAGGCGTCGGTACGGCGGTCGTGGTGTCGGAGTTCGGCGATCGCCGTGGCGCCTTCCCGGGAACGCCGGGCGACGCATCCGGCGTTGTGGCAAGTTTTAACCCCGCCGTATCCGCGTGATCGATCATGACTCCGTTGCAGGCGGCCACCCGGGAGACGTTCTGGACGATCGGCCCGATCGGGAAGGTCGCGTTCTACTGGCTCGCTGTGGTCGCGATTCTCGTGTTCCTGTACGGGGTGTACGCCCGATTCGCGGCGTACACCCGCGGGAGCGAGGACCCGCGGGACCGACTGTCGAATCTCCCCGCCCGGACCGTCGCGGCGACGAAGACCGTCCTCTCGAACGAGAATCAGTTCGACGGGGACCTGTACACCGGCGTGATGCACACGTTCGTGCTGTGGGGCTTTCTCACCCTGCTGGTCGCGACGACCATCCTCGGGTTCGACATCGACGTCTACCGACCGCTCGCGGGCGAGTCGTTCTGGGTGGGCGACTTCTATCTGGCCTATCAGTTCACCGTCGACGCGTTCGGGCTGCTGTTCGTCGTCGGCGTCGGTATGGCGATGTATCGCCGGTACCGGAACCGGGAGGGGCGCCTCTGGGGGAAACACACCTCGCTCGAGGACGACGCGTTCGTCTGGGCGCTCTTCGCGCTCGGCGTCGGCGGCTTCGTCGTGCAGGCGCTCGGCATCGTCGGCCAGCCGGCGCGAGCCGACGAGACGGTGAGCTTCGTCGGGATGGCGATGGCCGCCGGGTTCCGGTGGGTCGGGCTGACGCCCGCCGGCGCCGAAGCGATCTACGGCGTCGTCTGGTGGAGCCACTCGCTGCTGGCGTTCGCCTTCATCGCGTGGATCCCGTACGCGAAGCCGTTCCACATGATCTCCTCGTTCGCGAACGTCGTCGCCCGCGACGAGAAGGCCGGCGCGCGGCTCCCGAACGTCCCCGCCGACCTCGATCACACCAACGCGAAGTCGATCGAGGACTTCACCTGGAAGGAGCTCATGGACGGCGACGCCTGTACGAAGTGCGGGCGGTGTTCGTCCGCCTGCCCCGCCGAGACCGTCGGGCGAAACCTCGACCCGCGAGACGTGATCCTCGATCTAAAGGCGTACCGCGAGTCCGTAAGCGACGACCCGGTGGCCGGGAATCGCGACGCGATGGCGACCGACGGCGGCGTGGCCGGCGCCGCCCCCGTCAACGACGGCGGCACCGTCCCGATCGTCGCCGACGAGGGCGGCGTGATCGCCAGCGAGTCGATGGAGTCCTGTATGTCCTGTATGGCCTGCATGGAGGCCTGTCCCGTCGACATCGAACACCTCACCTCGTTCACGAAGCTGAACCGCCAACTCGTCGACGAGGGGGCAGTCGACTCGAACCTCCAGGACGTGTTCCAAGACGTGATGCAGAAGGGGAACACCTTCGGCGAGTCGCAGTCGGCCCGCGGCGACTGGGCCGACGACCTGGACGATGTCGAGGTCCCGGACGCCCGCGAGGAGGAGGTGGAGTTCCTCTGGTACGTCGGCGACTACCCGAGCTTCGACGACCGCAACAAATCGGTCGCCCGCGCGCTCGCCCGCCTGTTCGACGAGGCGGACGTGTCGTTCGGCATCCTCTTCGACGACGAGAAGACGGACGGCAACGACATCCGCCGGATCGGCGAGGAGTTCCTCTACCTCGAGCTCGCCGGGCACCACGTCGAGACGTTCGCCGACTGCGAGTTCGACAAGATCGTCTGTACCGACCCGCACTCGTACAACACCATCAAAAACGAGTACCCCGAGGTCGACTTCGCGGAGTTCGCGGACGACCCGATGATGCCGTTCGACCGCGAGGAGCCGTGGAACGCGGAGGGAGCGATCGACGTGTTCCACTGGACGCAGGTGGTGGAAGAGCTCGTGGCCGACGGGCGGCTGAACCTCACGGGCGACGAGCTCGACTACACCGTCACCTACCACGACCCCTGTCACCTCGGGCGGTACAACGACGAGTACGAGGCGCCCCGCGAGCTAATCTCGGCGACCGGCGCCGACCTCCACGAGATGCCGCGCTCGCGGGACGACTCGTTCTGCTGTGGCGGCGGCAGCGGCGGGCTCTGGACCGAACACGAGGAGGCGGTCAAGCCGAGCGAGGAGCGCCTCCGAGAAGCGCTCGAGGACACCGACGCGGGCGACGCGGTGGAGAAGTTCGTCGTCGCCTGCCCGATGTGCACGACGATGTTCGAGGACGGGCGGAAGACGGGGAACTTCGAGGATGACGTGGAGATCGTCGACGTCGCGGAGCTCCTGATCGAGGCGGTGGAAG
>NZ_NHOA01000105.1 GCF_002727125.1 Halorubrum persicum | reverse complement strand
CCGGCGACGGCGTGGACGTGATCGAGCGTCCACTGGTCGACCACGTCCGGGTTCTTGCGGCAGGTACCCTCACAGGAGCAGGGGGCGTCGACGAGGGCGCGGTCGAACTCGTCGAACGCGAGCGGCTTCGTCGAGAAGTTGCGCGCGTCCTGGTTCGTGACGATCGCGTTCGTGATTCCGAGGCGCTCGGCGTTGTGCCGGAGCGCGGAGAGCCGCCCGAGGTTGTTGTCGTTGGCGACGACCGTCCCCTCGTCGTCCATGGCGTCGGCGATCTGGGTGGTCTTGCTCCCGGGCGCCGCGCAGGCGTCCCAGACGCGCTCGCCGGGCCGCGGATCGAGCGCGAGCCCCGGCAGCACCGACACCTCCTCCTGCCCGTGGGTCCAGCCGTGGACGTACGGCCAGTTCCCGCCGGGGTTGCCGTCCGGAAGCCGGAAGAGGCCGTCGTGCCAGTCGACGGGCTCGTACGCCACCCCCTCGTCGTCGAAGGCCTCGCGGACGCGGGCCGGCGAGGCCGCCATCTCGTTCACGCGGACGACCGACGGCAGCGACCGGTCACAGGCCGCGCGGAACGCCGCCGCG
>NZ_NHOA01000037.1 GCF_002727125.1 Halorubrum persicum | reverse complement strand
GGTACTTCTTCCACCCCGGCTCCCCGCTCGGGTCCGGCTCCGGTTCGGTCACGTACGCGCGGAGGTCGTCGGGGTCGACGTCGATCCCCTCCCGAGTGAAAAACGCCGCCACGTTCTCGCAGTCGCGCTGGAGGAACTCACCGGCGTTCGGGTGGTGCACCGTCACGGCCTGTCCCAGATCGATGACCACCAGTTCGCCCTCGTGGATGATCATGTTGTACTCGGAGAGGTCGCCGTGGATCAGTCCGGCGCGGTAGAGCCGTCGCATGTACTCGCGGACGACCTCGTAGGCGGTCTCCGGGTTCTCCACGTCGACCTCGTTCAGCCGCCGCGCTCGGTCCTCGGCGTGTCCCACGAGCTCCATCACGAGGACGTTCCGCTGGACCGCGATGGGCTCGGGGACGCGCACGCCGGCCTTGCGCGCGCGTTCGAGGTTCGCGAACTCCTTGCGAGTCCACGCCAGCACGACCGCCTTCTTGTCGCTCGCGATCCCCTCGAACCGCGGGTCGCCCTCCAGGTACTCGCGCATGTGCCGGAAGTTCGAGGAGTTGATCCGGTATACCTTCACGGCGACCTCGCGCTCGGGCGTGACGCCCTCCGGCCCTCCGCCCGCCGCCTTCGACCCCGGTTCCGGTCGCTCGCCGGCCTGTCCGCCGAGCGCCTCGAAGACGCTCGCCTCCTTCCCGGTCGACACGGGGCCGCCGAAGGCGTCGACGTAGCCGTCCTGCACGAGCTTGTAGACGGCCGCCAGCGTCGCGTCGTCGAACACCGACTCCTGCAGTTTGAACTGCTCGGTGTCTTTGATCCGCTTGCGGAACTCGTCGAACTCCCGGTCCTGTCGGCGGGCGATCCGGTCCGCCTCCGTGTCGGAGACGTCCAGCTGTTCCCACTCGTCGCCGGGCTGGTCGTCGGGTTCCAGCAGGACGAACTCCTCGCTCATTCGCCTCGACGTTCGACGCCGCGAGGGATAAGCGAGGGGGTCTGCGGAGCGCGACGACCGCCTCGGCGTTCGGTCGAGGCGACGGTCACAGCACGTCGAGCGCGTCCTCGACCGGCATGTGCCCGTCTCGCACCGCCTCCAGTATCTCCCGGCGCTCCTTGACCTCGGGGTCGACCCCGTCTCCGCCCGCCTCCCCGCTGCCGGCGGCCACCTCGCCGAGGGTCACCTTCTCGGTCTCGCCGACGAACTCGGGGAAGTCGGTGCCGTCGGCCAGCGCCGTTTCCTTTTTGACCCGATACGAGCCGGCGTCCGTGGTGTACAGGTCGCCGGGGTGGAAGAAGTACCAGTCCTCGCGGTCGAACCGGACCGCGATTCGCGCCTTCGCGCCGAAGTTCTGCGCGAAGAACAGCAGCGCCTCCACCTCCTCGCCGGTGAGGTAGATCGGGTCGCCCGCGCTCGACTTCGCCTCGATCGCGTAGAACGTCTCGCCGTCGCCCGCGAGCACGTCGGGGAGCTCCCGCTCCGTGGCCGCGCCGCTGGCCGGCGCGCGCATCACGGCGAAGCCCGCGTCGTCGAGGGCGTTCACCAGCTCCCGCTCGCGGCGGTCCCCTTTCCGGTTAGCGGACACGGTCGTCGTCACCCGGTTCGATCATGGGCGACGTAGACGCGAGCCGGTCAAAAGCCCGGCGGGTCTCGGGCGCCGCGTCGCCTCGGGCGCCCGTCACCTCGGGCGCCCGTCACCCACGCAGCCGCCACCACAGCGACCGGAGCGTGTAGCTGAACGACCCCCGTTGGTACCCGTTCCACCCGCTCATGCCGCCGGAGAGCGTCGACGCCTCGTAGCCGGCGTCGTCGAGCACCCGAGCCGCGCGCGCGGCGACGATCCCCATCTTACAGACGGTGACGACCTCGCGGTCGTCGGGTATCTCTCCGAGCCGGCGCCGCAGCGCGGAGTCGTCGCCGCCGCGGAGGTCGTCGTACACCGGTACGCTCCGACTCCCCTCGATCGCCTCCCGCTGGTAGTCCGACTCGGGACGGATGTCCAGCAGCAGCGGCTCGTCGTCGGTTCCGAGGCGCTCGTCGAGTTCGGCCGGCCGGATGCGGCTCATCGGCGGACGGTCGGTCCCGCGAGGGAAATCCCTGCCGTCTGCGAGCGCGGTCCGCGGCGGCGGCCGCCTCCGCAGCTCACTCCCGCAGGCGGTCCGCGTGCTCGACGACGACCCGACCCAGGCGCTCGGTGCGACGCCGGAGGTCGTCGTCGGTGATCCGCGGGGCGCCGGCGTGGTCCGCCGTGCTCCCGCCGGTTTCGACGACCTTCGACGCCCTCTCTATCCCGACCTCGTGGGGGACCGTCCACGCGTGGACGTTCCGGAACGTCGACCGGAGGTGCTCGAGCGTCCCGCCGTACGACCCCCCGCCGGCGGTCGCGAGCAGCCCCACGGCGGTGTCCGCGTACTCGTCTGAGCCGCAGAAGTCGTGGAAGTTCTTGAACGTCGAGGAGTACGACCCCCGGTAGACCGGGGTCCCCGCGAGCACGCCGTCGGCCTCGCGGACACGGCGTTTCAGCCCCTCGCTGTCGCCCTGAGCGTCCTCGTCCGGGTGGTACAGCGGGAGGTCGACCGCGCTGAGGTCGATCATGTCGGTCTCGGCGCCGGCGTCGCCCGCGGCGTCGAGCGCGACGCGGAGCGCGGCCCGCGTGGTGCTCGCCGCTCGGCGGCTGCCGGAGATGGCGACGATTCGGGTCATGACTTCGCTTCGCATGCCGCGCGCAAAAACGCAGCGAGTCCGAAACGCCCGCATCCGACCCGCGAGGGACACCGGGCATTATTGTCTCCGCCGCCGACGTGGTCTACATGGATAAGATTGCCTTCGGCACGGACGGCTGGCGGGCCACGCTCGACACGTTCACCGACGAGCGCGTACGGATCGTGGGACAGGCGGTCGCCGACCACCTCGCGGCGGCGGGCCACGACGAGCCGGTCGCGGTCGGCTACGACGCCCGCGAGACCTCGGAGGGGTTCGCCGAGAGCCTCGCCGAGGTGCTCGCGGGCAACGGTTTCGACGTGCTCCTTCCCGAGCGCGACGCGCCCACGCCCGTCATCGCGTACGCCATCGTCGACCGCGGTCTCGCCGGCGCCTGCATGATCACCGCCTCGCACAACCCGCCCGAGTACAACGGCGTGAAGTTCATTCCGAGCGACGGCGCGCCCGCGCTCCCGGATGTCACGGAGGACGTGGTCGATCGGCTCGCGGAGCCCGACCTCCTCCCCGAGGCCGAGCGCGGCGAGATCTCCCGCGTCGACCTCGTCAGCGACCACGCCGACGCGGCCCGCGAGGTCGTCGGCGCGGCGACCGGGGGCGACGGCATCGATCTCGACGGGCTCACGGTCGCGTACGACGCGATGCACGGGAGCGGGCGCGGCGTCACCGACGCGCTCCTCGAGTCGGCCGGCGCCGAGGTCGTCCGCCTGCGCTGCGACCGCGACGTGACCTTCGGCGGCGACTCGCCCGAGCCCTCGGCCGAGCACCTCGAGGCGCTGGCCGACCGCGTCACCGACCCCGACAGCGAGGTGGACCTGGGTATCGCCAACGACGGCGACGCGGACCGGATCGCGGTCGTCACGCCCGAGCGCGGCGTGCTCAACGCGAACCTCTTCTACGCCGCCTGCTACGACCGGCTCCTGGAGAGCGACTCCGGACCGGCCGTCAGAACCGTCTCCACGACGTTCCTCGTCGACCGCATCGCGGAGGCGCACGGCGAGGAGGTGTACGAGACCCCGGTCGGCTTCAAGTGGGTCGCCGAGGCGATGGGGGACCACGACGCGCTGTTCGGCGGCGAGGAGTCGGGCGGGTTCACGCTCCGCGGCCACGTCCGCGAGAAGGACGGCGTGTTGATGTCGCTGTTAGCGGCGGGCACCGCCGCCGCGGAGCCGTTCGACGACCGGGTCGACCGCCTGCTCGACGAACACGGCGCGATCGCCTCCGGACGGGTGTCGCTCGACTGTCCCGACGACCGCAAGGAGGCCGTCCTCGACGACCTGGAACACCACATCCCCGACTCGGTCTCCGGCCACGGGGTCGCGAAGGTGGTCACCCTCGACGGGTTCAAGCTCCTCTTGGAGGACGGTTCGTGGCTGCTCGTCCGCCCCTCGGGCACGGAGCCGAAGCTCCGGGTGTACGCCGAGGCCCACTCGGAAGAGGCGGTCGACGACCTGCTCGCCGAGGGTCGCGCGATCGTCGAACCGCTGGTCTGAGCGCCCGATCGGCGCCGTCGTTTCCGTTCGACGCCGCGCCCCCGTCCGAAACCACCTCTCATCCGACGACTTTCAGTTTCGCTTTGCATTCGGCTCGAATACTTATGAATTAACTTTGTATCGTCGGGTGTGGCCGCCGAGGCGGCCGCCGCCGCTCCATGCACGACGAGATCCCCGCACCCCAGACACGGACCGGCCCGGGCGACGGATCGAGCGCCAACTTCGGCTCGACCACTCCCTGCACCGATCGGGCATCGGATCGGTGTGGCTCCGACCGGGGCGGCCCCGACCGAGACGGCTCCGACCGAGACGGCTCCGACCGGGTCGACGATCGTCCCCGAGAGGGCGTCGACCCTCCCGAGGTGACGGACCCCGATCGACCGGACCGCGCTCGGCCGGACTCGGATCGGTCCGAGGGCGACGAGGGCTGCGATCCCGAATCGGTGGCGTACCGGCTCGAACGCCTCCGACTGGTCCGAACTGCGCTCACGCTCGCGGTCGTCGTCGCCCGGCTGATCCGGTCGCTTTGAGGGTTTTCGTGCCGGTCCGATCGGGTGCCTTTTTAGGTGATACCGCCCTAGCCGAACGTATATGTTCAAGGCCATCGTGGGCGCGTCGACGCTACAGGACGCGCTCGATTCGGTGAGCGTGTTGGTCGACGAGTGTAAGATCCGCTTAAACGAGGAGGAGTTCTCCATCCGGGCCGTCGACCCCGCCAACGTCGGCATGGTCGATCTCACGCTCGAGGCCGCCGCGTTCGAGTCCTACGAGGCCGACGGCGGCGTCATCGGCGTCAACCTCGCCCGTCTGGAGGACATCGCCGGCATGGCCAACTCCGGCGACCTGATCCACCTCGAACTCGACGAGGAGACCCGCAAGCTCCACATCGAGATCGACGGGCTCTCCTACACCCTCGCGCTCATCGACCCCGACTCCATCCGGCAGGAGCCGGACATCCCGGACCTCGATCTCGCCTCTGAGATCGTCGTCGAGGGCGCCCAGATCGACCGCGGGATCAAGGCCGCCGACATGGTCTCGGACCACATTCGCCTGCGCGTCGACGAGACGGACGAGGCGTTCTTCATCGAGGCGGAGGGCGACACCGACGACGTCGACCTGCGACTCGCTCGCGAGGACCTCATCGCGCTCACCGCCGGTCCCGCCGACTCGCTGTTCAGCCTCGACTACCTCAAGGACATGAACAAGGCGATCCCCTCCGACGCCGAGGTCACCATCGAGCTCGGCGAGGAGTTCCCCGTCAAGCTCCACTACGGGTTCGCCGAGGGGCTCGGGAACGTGACGTTCATGCTCGCCCCGAGAATCCAGAGCGACTGAAACGGCCGACATCGGGGTTTTGACGCTCCCCAGAAGCGGTTTTTCCTCCGGTTCGCGGTTCACCCCTGCCCGAGATCACGCCTCGGCCACCACCGGGATCGACACCCGCACGCGCGTCCCGCGCGGCTCGCGGTCGGCGTACTCGACCGCGGCGCCGATCGCCGCGGCGCCCCACTCGACGACCCAGAGGCCGAGCCCCGAGCCGTGTTCGAGCGCGGTCTCTCGCCCCGACTCGACCGCCTCGATCTCGTGATCGGGGATGCCCGGGCCGTCGTCCTCGACGACGAGGACGAACCGGGCGTCGTCGCTCGCGTCGCTCTCGCCAGCCGCGACTCCGCCGCCCGCACCGTCCCCGCGGACTTCCCGCTGGAGCGACACGCGGACCCACGGCCCGCCGTCCTCGCGTTCGCTCCCCCCGCCGTCGTGGTGGTCGAGCGCGTTCTCCACGGTGTTCTCCACGATCGCCCGAAGCGCGTCCGTTCTGACGCGCGTGGTCCAGTCGCCGTCGGCGATCGCCGCCTCGACGGTCACGTCGGGGTCGCGACCCCGCGCGTCGGCGACCGCCTCCTCGACGAGTTCGTCGACCGCCACGGGGCTCACGTCGCCGTCGGAGACGAGCCGGTCGACGGTCCCGGCCTTCTCGCCGAGCGCCGCCAGCGCGCCCGCGCGCCGCTCGATCGCGTCGGCCATCCGGACCAGATCGGGGTCATCGAGGCGGTCGCGGAGGATCTCGCCGTAGCCGTGGACGACCCCGGCGTCGTTGCGGAGGTTGTGGCGCAAGATGCGGTTGAGCACCTCCAGCTGCTGCCGCCGGCGCTCGCGCTCGGTGACGTCCGAGAGGACGACCGTGTATCCCACGTGGGTCCCGTTCGGGTCGGTCAGCCGGGAGGTCGACACCGCGTAGGTGCGCCGACCGGTTCCGGTCGCGGAGCCGATCTCGACCGTCTCGCGGGAGCCGCCGGCGTCGGGGTCGGGATCGGTTCGATCGGCGTCGGGGTCGGGATCAGGATCGGTTTGATCGAGACCGGCCTCGCCGGCATCGGCTTCGATCTCGTCGGTGACGGAGTTGCTTCCCGCGTCCCTGCCGACGCGGACGGGCAGGTCGAGGAACTCGTCGAGGGGGCGGTCGCGAGCGGTTTCGGCGCCGACGCCGAGCACCGTCTCGGCAGCGGGGTTGAGGCGGACGACTCGCCGGTCGAGCCCGAGCGCGACGATGGGGTCGGTCAGGTCGTCGATCGCGGTGCGTTCGGCGGCGCGGCTGGTCGTGGGGTTCCGCTCGAACATCTCCGCCCGGTCGAAGGCGTAGGCGTCGAGGAGGACGTGCGGGACGAACATGACCGGCGCGAGTTGGAGCTGCGGGACGGGGCCGATCGCGAGCGCCCACGCGACGATCGCGAACCCCGGCGGCAGCGGGCTCAGGGCGACCGCGGCGCTCTCCCGGCGGTAGAGGGGGCCGTAGCTGAGGAGCGTGTCGACCAGCAGGAAGACGGCGCTGGCGACGAGCACGGTCTCCACGGCGACGGTGAGGTACGCCCACGGCCCGAACGCGTAGGAGACGGTTTCGACGCCGAAGACCGGGTCGCTCTCGAACCCGGTCCAGAACGCGCCGTGGGCCGGATTCGTGACCAGCAGGGCCGTCGAGAGGAGCCCGAAGCCGACGACCGACGCGAACAGCCGGCTCCTGACCACGTCGCTCCGCCCCGTGTACGCCAGCGCGAAGCCGAGGAAGGTCACGCCGGTCCAGACGATCCCGAGCCACGCCGACAGCTCCAGCAGGTACCGCAGCGTCGGGTCCGCGACGAGCAGTCCCACCCCGTAGGAGAGACACCACGTCGCCTGCGCGGCGAACACGCCGAGGAACCAGTCGACCCCGGGGCGACCGAGCCGGTCTCGGATCGCCCACGCGAGCCAGATCGCCCCCGCCCCGCCGGCGAGCGAGCCGAGCGCCGGCCACGCGGGGACGAACTCGAGCGCCATGTGTCGGTGACGAGGGACACGCGCGGCGTAAAGCTATCGCGCGGCGCCGCTCCTCTCCCCCGCTCCTCGCCTGACTCCGTTCCCCGCCTCACGCTGCTCTCCGCCTTATTCCGCCGACCGCCCGAACGCGACCGCCACGGGGACGAGAAGCAGCGCGCCGGCGAGGAACGGGGACGCGACGGCGACCGTGTAGAGGACGGCCATCAGCGGCGGCCCGACGGTCCGACCGAGGCTCGACGCGCCCTGCGTCACGCCGAAGGCGGCCCCCTGCTCCTCGTCGCCGGCGGAGGTGGACACGAGCGTCGCCAGCGAGACGTTCACGAGGGCGTTGCCGAGCGAGAGCGCCGCGAGCGCGAGGAGCAGCGCGACGAGGGGGAGCGTGAGCCACGCGGGACCGCCGAGCGCGACGCCGCCGGCCACCCGGTCGACGAGCCCGGTCGCGGGGATTCCGACGAGCGCGGCGGCGAGCACGGCTGACCCGGCCGCCACGAGCGTCCGCGACGAGACGACCCGCGAGAGCCGCCCGACGAGCACGCCCTGATTCACCGCGCCGAGGACGCCGACGTAGGTGAGGAGGAACGCCGCGGCGGTCGCGTCGTAGCCGAACGCGTCGGCGACGTACGGGATGAACATCACCTGCACGCCCGCGAACGCGACGGCGACGACGAAGTACGCGACCGTCAGCGGGCGGAGCGACGCGGAGGCGAGCGCGTCGCGGAACTGGCCGACCGCGGTGGACCGCCTCGCGCCGGCCTCCTCCGGCGGGCGCGTCCGGTTCGGCTCCTCGAGGAAGGCGAACCCGACGAGGACCGCGAGGAAGCTCATCCCCGCCGCCGCGAAGCTCGGGAGCGAGTAGGCGGTCGCCGGGACGAACGCCGGGAGGAGGGCGTCGGCGCGGGCCACGACGGCGTCCGCGGCGAGCAGCCCCCCGATCGCCGGGCCGAAGACGAACCCCAGCGCGAACGACGCGCCGACGAGCCCGAGCGCGCCAGCCCGCCGGTCCCGCGGCGTGATGTCGGCGACGTACGCCTGCGCGGCGGCGATGTTCCCCCCCATCGCCCCGGCGAGCGTCCGGGAACCGAACAGCGTCGCCAGCGCGGCGACGGTCCCGAACCCCGCGCCCGCCTCCCCGGCGTAGCCGAACGCCACCCACGCGACGCCGGCGGTCGCGAGCGACGCGAGCAGCACGGGGCGCCGCCCGACCCGGTCGGAGAGCCGGCCGAGCGTCGGCGCCGCGAGGAACTGCGCGAGGGAGTACGACGCCGCAAGCAGGCCGATGAAGGCGTCGCTGACGCCGAACGACCGCACGTAGAAGGGGAGGATCGGGATCACGATCCCGAAGCCGACCAGGTCGGTGAAGACGACCCCGATCACCACGGCGAGCGCGCGCCGCGGGTTGGCGACGGGCGGCGAGCGCGAGGGATCGTCGCCGGCGTCCGTCGCGATGTCGCCGCCGGCGTCGTCGACCGGCGCCGCGCCGGCTTCCGGGTGTGTCACGCCGGTGAGACGGCGCCCGCGAACTTAAAAAGGGATCCCGCGCGCCGTCGGCCCGACCCGCCCTACAGGTGGCGCTCGATGACGCGCTTCGCGGCCTGCCCCTTCTCCTTCCAGCCGTACCCCTCGTCGTACACGTGGCGCTTGGCGTCGACGAGCTCCCCGGGCGTCGACTCCTCGAAGCCGCCGCGGTCCCACGCGCCGGACTCGCGGAGCCACTCGATCACGTTCTCGCGGGTCTCGGGCCACGAGAGGCCGACCATCTCGTACCACGCGACCATCGCGAAGACGGCGTTGTCGTGACACCCCGGGACCGAGCCGTGCTCGTAGACGGTGCGCATCGGGTCGCGGGTCGGCTCGGAGACGCGCTCCTTGAACTCCGCGGCGGTGAGCAGGCGGAGCCGGTCGCCGTCCTCGACGACGCGCTGATCGCGTTCCAGGGCGCCGAGCGCCGCCTTGTGGAGGCCGCTCCACTCGCCGTGGACCGCCTCGCGGAGCGTCGATTCGGCCATGCCGTCGCGCTCGGCGGTGAGGACGGTGAGGAGATCCGTGTACGCCTTCTCGATGGTCGGCCAGCTCACGCCCTCGAAGTCGCAGTCGGCGTCGTGGAGGCTGTTGGTCGTCCGACAGCCGGGGCACGGGTAGCGGAACGTCGGCACTGGGTGGGAGTGCGCGGCCGCCGGAGTTAGGGTTTTCGCGACGCGCCGCCGAGCGGACCGCTCAGAGAGCGACGCCTCGGGAGCGGCGACCGCCGGACGCGGCGCCCCGAAACCGGCACGGAGATTGTGCGGTTCCGAAACGTTTACTCGCCGCCCGACCGCGACTTCATACGGTATGACAAAAGTGAGTGTCATCGGTGCGGCGGGGACCGTCGGTGCCGCGGCCGGGTACAATCTCGCGCTGCGGGACGTGGTCGACGAGCTCGTCTTCGTCGACATTCCGGACCAGCGCGAGACGACGATCGGACAGGCCGCCGACGCGAACCACGGCGTCGCCTACGACTCGAACACGACCGTCCGGCAGGGCGAGTACGAGGACACCGCCGGCTCCGACGTGGTCGTGATCACGGCCGGTATCCCGCGGAAGGAGGGACAGACGCGGATCGATCTCGCCGGCGACAACGCGCCCATCATGGAGGACATCGGCGCCTCCATCGCCGAGCACAACGACGACTTCGTCACCGTCACCACCTCGAACCCGGTGGACCTGCTCAACCGTCACCTGTACGAGGCGGGCGACCGCGACCGCCACAAGGTGGTCGGCTTCGGCGGGCGGCTCGACTCCGCGCGCTTCCGCTACGTCCTCTCCCAGCGCTTCGACGCGCCCGTACAGAACGTCGAGGCGACGATCCTCGGCGAGCACGGCGACGCGCAGGCCCCGGTCTTCTCGAAGGTGCGCGTCAACGGGCGCGACCCGCGCTTCGACGCCGACGAGAAGGAGGAGATCCTCGAAGACCTCCAGGAGTCCGCGATGGACGTGATCAGCCGGAAGGGCGCCACGCAGTGGGGTCCCGCGACCGGCGTCGCCCACACCGTCGAGGCCATCCTCAACGACACCGGCGAGGTGCTCCCCTGTTCGGTCGTGCTCGACGGCGAGTTCGGCTACGAGGACACCGCGCTCGGCGTCCCCGCGAAGCTCGGCTCGAACGGCGTCGAAGAGGTCGTCGAGTGGGAGCTCGACGAGTACGAGTCGGAGCTGCTCGACGAGGCCGCCGACAAGCTCTCCGAGCAGTACGACAAGATCGCCTAACCGGTCGATCCGACCCTCGCCGGTCGTCGACGCGGCCCCGGCATCCACATTTTCGGTGACGCTCGCCGACGGTAGGGACGGCCATGAGCGGTCGCCGCCGCCGCGCGACCGATCGAAAGCGACTCGGCCTCGCCGTCCCAACGCCGGCGCATGAGCGAGACGGACGCCTCGGAGGCCGTCCCCGTCACGGTGTACACCCGCGAGGACTGTTCGCTGTGCGTCGCGGCCCGCGAGACCATCGAGGCGGTCGCCGCGGACCTCGACGTGGCGATCGACCTCGACATGGTCGACGTCGACGAGGACCCCGAACTGGCCGAGGAGTACGGCGAGCGCGTCCCCTACGTGCTCGTCGACGGCCACCCCGCGTTCAAGTACGAGGTCGACGAGCGAGACCTGCGGCTGAAACTCTTAGCGGCGTCCTGACAGGCGTCTAAAAATCGAACCCCGGCCAGCGCCGACCTACTCGCCCGCCTCTCCCGCCTCCGCTTCCGTCTCCGCGCCCGGAGCGTTCCGCTTCACCGACGTGATGCCTTCCACCGCGTTCGACCGCGAGGCGTACCCCTGGCCCGAGTCCGCGACGATGTTGCCGTTGCGGTGGCGGAGCCGCCAGCGCCACTCGCCGCCGGCGTCCTCGTAGATCTCGAAGGCGGCGTTGCCGACCTCCAGCACGTCGGCCGCGGGGCCGTACTCGCGGACGCGCTCGATCGCGTCTCGGGCGCCCGACTCCGAGGCGTACCCCTCGCCGGAGTCGGCGATGATGTTGCCGTTGCGGTGGCGGAGCCGCCAGCGGTACTCCTCGGCCGCGTCCTCGAACAGCTCGAAGGTCGCGTCGGGGATCCCCTCGGTGTCCGTGCCGTCCTCGCCGACCGCTTCGAGGGCGGCGTCGGCGGCGTTCGACCGCACGCTGTCGAGCCCCTGCCGGGCCTTCGAACGCGACGCGTACCCCTCGCCGGAGTCCGCTATGACGTTCCCGTTCTCGTGGATGAGCCGCCAGCGCCACTCGCCGGCGGCGTCGCGGAACACCTCGAAGGCGGTCGGGTCGACCTGGAGGTAGTCCGCGGCGGCGACGTGCTCGCGGATCCGGCCGAGCGCGCGCTTCCCGTTCGATTTCGACGCGTACCCCTCGCCGGAGTCCGCGACGATGTTCCCGTTGTCGTGGCGGAGCCGCCAGCGCCACTCGCCGCCGGCGTCCTCGAACAGCTCGAAGGTCGCCGCGCTCGCGATCTCCTCGTCCTCGCTCGGAACGGCAACGTCCGGATCCGCGGCGTCCTCCGGCTCGGGCCCGTCGTCGTCGGCGATCGCCTCGGCCTCCGCGACCGGGGTCTCGATCCGGAGGATGCCGGCGCCGAGCGCGTTTCGCCGGACGCTGTGGAGCCCCTTCTGGGCCTTTCCGCGGCTGCTGTACCCCTGTCCGGCCGTCGCGATCACGTTGCCGTTGCGGTGGCGGAGCCGCCAGCGCGGCTTGCCGCCGGCGTCCTCGAACAGCTCGAACCGCGCCTTGCTCTCGCGCAGCCCCGCCGTCTCCGCGCGGGCGTCGTCGAGCGCCGACTCGGCCTCCGCCAGCTCCTCGTTGGTCGCCGCGAGTTCGGACTCGGCCTCCGCCAGCTCCTCGCGCGTCGCCTCCAGCTCCGCGCTGGTCTCGTCGCGCTCGGCCGACGTGGCCGCCACCTCGCTCTTCATCCGCTCGTAGTCCTCGCGAACCGGGTCAGACATGAGCGGGACGATCGTCCCCGCGAGCCCGATGAGCCCGAGTCCGACCCCGTACACCGCGATCACGACCGGGTCGCCGGAGGCGGTAAACCAGCCGTCGGGAAAGATGTTCACGAACCAGACGACCCCGACGACGCTGACCGCCGTCCCGAGATACCCGATGGATGTCCCCGCTCGGCGGAGCGGGAAGCGGATCACCGCGCCGAGCATGATGAACGGCGGGGCCAGCGCCGCGAGCGCGTACCCGATCCCGCGGGCGGTCGTCGCGGCGTCGGTGAGGAAAAACAGGACGACGCCGGCCAGTCCGAGCAGCACGCCGAACCCGAACAGCCAGAATCCGTTCACCTCGTCGTTGGTGGTCGGCTCCCCGATGCGTCGCGCGTACAGTCCGCTCGACGAGCTCGCTTGCTTTTCGCTTGTCATGACCGGAAAATCGGCAGCCGACTGGTTATAGGTATGGGTGTGTGACACGAACCAACGTGTAGCGAACTACCGGGACCCGATCGTTTACGACGTGAACGCTCCCTCGTAGGGGTATGCACCTGATTCGAGGCGGCCGTGTCGCCGACGTCGATGGGACTCGCGAGGCCGACGTGGCGGTCGCGGACGGCGAGATCGTCGCGGTCGGGACTGACGCGGTCGCGGAGATCGGCGGCGAGGACGCGGTCGACACCGAGACCGACGCGAGCGGCGCCGTGGTCGCGCCCGGACTGATCGACGCGCACGTCCACGTCATGATGGACGGGCGGCCGGACGTGGCCACCGCGGTCTCCGACAGCGACTACACGGCGAGCTACCGGGCGGTCGGCAACCTTCGAGACGCCCTCGACGCGGGGGTCACGACGGTCCGCGATCTGGGGAGCCGCGGGACGCTCGCGCTCGACGCGGGCGACGCGGTCGCCGCCGGCAACGTCGACGGGCCGCGCGTCCTCGCCTGCGGTCGCAACGTGATCATGACGGGCGGCCACGGCAACTGGTTCGGGCGCGAGGCGGACGGCCCGGCGGAGGTCCGGAAGGCGGCCCGCGAGCAGCTGAAGGCGGGCGCGGACGTGCTCAAGTGTATGGCGACGGGCGGCGTCCTCACCGAGGGCGCGGTGACCGGCGCCCCCGAGCTGACCCCCGCGGAGCTGGCGGCGTTCACCGACGCCGCCGCGCCGACCGACACGCCCACCGCGGCTCACGCCCACGGCGAGCAGGGGATCAAGAACGCGGTCGAGGCCGGCATTTCGAGCGTCGAGCACGGGACGTTCATGGACCGCGAGGCCGCCGAGATGATGGCCGAGCGCGGGACCTACTGGGTGCCGACCGCGAGCGCGCTCCGCGGGGTCGTCGACCACGGGACCGAGGCCGGCATCCCCGCGGACGCCGTCGAGAAGGGCGAGGACGCCGCGGAGCGCTTCGGCGACGCCTGGGACCACGCGCTGGCGGCCGACGTGCCGATCGCGATGGGCACGGACGCCGGCACGCCGTTCAACTTCTTCGCGGACATCCCCACGGAACTGGAGTACATGGTCGACTACGGCCTCTCGCCCGCGGGCGCGCTGGAGGCGGCCACCGTCAACGCCGCCGACCTGCTCGGGCTCGACGACGTGGGGCGCGTCGAGGCGGGGTACCGCGCCGACCTCGTCGTCCTCGCCGCCGACCCGACCGAGGACGTGACGGCGTGGCAGGAGCCGGAGTCGGTGTTCGCCGCGGGCGAGCGCGTCGCGTAGCGGTCGCCCCCGAACGCTCGCTTTTAACCCGGGCCGACCCAACGATCGGGCGATGACGAGCGCGCACTCCGGGTCGTCGCCCCGGTACGCGGACCCGGACGAGAACCCGTACGTGGAGTCGCCGCCGACCGACTTCGAGCCGGTCGCGGACCTCTCCGAAGACGAGGCCGCGGCGCAGGCGTCGTCGCTCAGGGCGGCGATCCGCGAGCACGACTACCGGTACTACGTGGAGGCCGACCCCCTGATCGCCGACGAGACGTACGATCGGCTGTTCGCTCGCCTGGAGGAGCTCGAAGACGCGTTCGACCTCTCGACCGAGAACTCCCCCACGCGTCGCGTCGGCGGCGAACCGCTCGACGAGCTCGAGACGGTCGAGCACGTCGCGCCGATGCGCTCCATCGACAACGCGACCGAAGCCGAGGCGGTCCGCCGGTTCGACGAGCGCGTCCGAAGCGGACTCGCGGACGAGGGGTTCGACCCGGACGCGGTCGAGTACGTCTGCGAACCCAAGTTCGACGGGCTCTCGGTCGAGGTGGTGTACGAGGCGGGCGAGTACGTCCGCGCAGCCACCCGCGGCGACGGGATCGAGGGCGACGACGTGACCGAGCAGGTCCGCACGATCCGGTCTGTCCCCGGCAAACTGCGTGGCGACCCGCCGAGCCGGCTCGCGGTCCGCGGGGAGGCCTACATGCCCCGCGACGCGTTCGAGGCGTACAACGAGACGCTGATGGAGCGCGGCGAGGAGCCGTTCGCGAACCCCCGAAACGCCGCGGCCGGCACCCTCCGCCAGCTGGACCCGTCGGTGGTCGCGGAGCGTCCGCTCGAGATTTTCTTCTTCGACGTGTTGGGGTGGGAGGCCGGCGATCCGGAGGGTGGGGACGCCGCCGGCGCACCCGAGCGCCCCGACACCCACTGGGCGGAGTTCGACGCGTTCGACGGCTTCGGACTCCGGCGCACCGATCGGGTCGAGCGCGTCGGCGACATCGAGGGGGCGCTCGACTACCGCGATCGGCTCATGGCCGACCGCGAGGACCTGAACTTCGCGATCGACGGGGTCGTGATCGCCGTGG
The DNA here is from genome assembly GCF_002727125.1 of Halorubrum persicum. Lineage (GTDB taxonomy): Archaea > Halobacteriota > Halobacteria > Halobacteriales > Haloferacaceae > Halorubrum > Halorubrum persicum. Next base: position 22,340 of record NZ_NHOA01000037.1, on the reverse strand, counting down.
ACGACCGCGCGCACCGCGAGGCGCTCGGGTCGACGTCGCGGGCGCCGCGCTGGGCGTTCGCCTACAAGTTCCCGCCCCGCACCGCGACCACGACGGTCGAGGGAATCACGGTGCAGGTCGGCCGGACGGGGCGGCTCACCCCCGTCGCCGAACTCGATCCGGTCGACGTGGGCGGCGTCACCGTCTCGCGGGCGACCCTCCACAACCCCGCAGAGATCGAGGCGCTCGGCGTGAACGTCGACGACCGCGTGCGGATCTACCGCGCGGGCGACGTGATCCCCTACGTCCCCGAGGTGGTCGAGAAGCGCTCCGAGGGGACCTACGACTTCCCCGAGCGCTGTCCGGTCTGCGACGCGCCCGTCGAGCGCGACGGGCCGCTCGCGTTCTGTACCGGCGGGCTGGGCTGTCCGGCGCAGCTGAACCGGGCGATCGAACACTGGGCGCGGCGGGACGCGCTCGACGTCGAGGGGTTGGGTCCCGAACGCGTCGAACAGCTCCGCGAGGCGGACCTGGTCGAGTCGCTGCCGGACCTGTACGATCTCACGGTCGAGGATCTCGCCGCGCTGGAGGGCTGGGGCGAGACGAGCGCCGAGAACCTGATCGCCGAGCTGGACGCGACCCGGAACCCCCCGCTCGACGACTTCCTCGCCGGGCTCGGGATCCCCGACGTGGGAGCGACGACGGCCCGAGCGCTGGCGACGCAGTTCGGCGACCTCGACGCGGTCCTCGACGCCGACGAGGCGGAGCTTCGCGCCGTCGACGACGTGGGCCCCGAGGTGGCCGAATCGATCCGGACGTTCCTCGACAACGAGGAGAACCGGGCGGCGATCGAGAGGCTCCGCGAGCGCGGGATCGACCCGGAACCGGTCGCCGTCGAGACCGACGACGCGCTCGCCGGGCTGACCTTCGTGTTCACCGGGTCGCTGTCGGCGACCCGGAGCGAGGCGCAGGAACACGTGGAGGCCCACGGCGCCGACGCCACGTCGAGCGTCTCGGGCAACACCGACTACCTCGTCGCCGGCGAGAGCCCGGGACGGTCGAAGCGGACGGACGCCGACGCCGAGGGCGTCCCCGTCGTCGACGAGGACGCGTTCGCCGACCTCCTCGCGGAACACGGGGTGCCGTGGCCGCCGGAAGGCGACGCGTAGCGCCGAGTTCCTCGCCGTCGGGGTCGCTCGAACGAACGTCGACCCGGTCGCGTCAGACGAGCGGGAACACCGAGGAGACGATCAGCACGGTCACGAGTCCCGTTACCGAGATGATCGTCGTGAGGGCGGTCCACGTCTTCAGCGTCTCCGACCTGGTGAGCCCCCCGATCTCGCTGACGAGCCAGAAGCCGGAGTCGTTGAACCACGAGAAGATGTTCCCGCCGGCGCCGATGACCATCACGAGGTAGGCCGGGTTGACGGTCAGCTGCCCGGTGAGCGGCGCCATGATCCCCGCGGCGGTCAGCATCGCGGCCGTGGCGGACCCCTGCGCGATGCGGACGATCGCGGCGATGAGCCACGCCGTGATGAGCAGGCCGATGCCGACCTCCTGCAGCGCGTTGGCGAGGTAATCGCCGATTCCGGAGGCGGCGAGCAGCGCGCCGAACGCCCCGCCGGCCGCCGTGATCGCGGCGATGTTCCCGCCGCTTTTCAGGGCCTCCGTGAGCTCGTCGCTCCACTCGCTCCGGGTCATGTCGTCGTAGCGGTAGAACGTGTACGCGGCCGCGAGCGCGGCGGCCGTCAGCGCGACGTTCTTGTTCCCGATGAAGTCGGTGATCGGCTGTAGCGAGGCCAGCGCCGGAGCGACCTCCTGGAACGTGGTGACGAACGTCGACGACGCGATCAGCAGGACGGCCAGCAGGATCGGCGCCAGCGATTCGAGCACTCCCGGAAGCTCGCTGGTGGGGCGGTCGGCGACCTCCTGCAGCTCCTCGGTCGACGTCGCCATCGTGTCGCGCAGCGGGATGTCGAGTCGGCTGTTGATCCAGCGCCCGTACACGAGTCCGGAGACGATCGCCGCCGGGATGGCGGTCACCAGCCCGACGATGATCGTGGTGAACAGGTTGCTTCCGATCTGGTCCGCGACCGCGAGCGGGCCGGGCGTCGGCGGGACGAACACGTGCGTCGTCGCCGCACCGGTACCGACGACCACGATGAACAGCGTGTAGTCGCGACCGATGCGCGCCCGCATCGACCGCGCGAGCGGCGCCATCAGATAGAACACGCTGTCGAAGAACACCGGAACCGCAAGCACCGAACTGCTTCCGAGCAGCGCGATGTCCGAGTTGCTCTCGCCGAGCGCCCCCTGGAACCCGCGGACGATTCGCTGCGCGGCACCGCTCTCCAACATCCCCTTGCCGATGACCGCGGCCATCAGGATGGGGATCCCGATCCCCGTCATCCCGTTCCCGAAGGCGGTCGCGACTTGTCCCCCCGCGTCAGCGGCGCTGAAGTCCTGGACGAAGAACGTGTTGACGACCCCGACGAGGAACGCCGAGATGATCAGCCCGATGAACGCCGGGAGGTCCAGCCAGACGAGCAGCGCGATGACGATCGCTAAGCCGATAATGAACGTTAACAGTGGACTGTGTGCGAACTGTACGTTCGATTGGATCAGAGGCGGTATCATCCGATCTACCATCGAAAATATAATTAATTAAAATTTGCGAAGACGCTTCTCCACTCTTGAAATGCTTTTTTGAGGGATTTGACGCGTTGTGTAGTCGAGATCTGACAGATAAATATAAAAAATCATTATAATATACGTTAGCTGTGTTTTCCCCCAAAGAGTAGAAATTATGTCATACAGCACGACCGAACTATCGGCCGGTTCCGACGGGCGCCGGCGGTGGTCGCGACCCGCCGCTCCGGCTGCTCTCCGCCTCGGTCCGTCCCACAACCCTTTATCGGGCGACGCGGCAACGGGGCGGTATGACCGCCATCGAACTGCGGGGCGTGACGAAGGAGTTCGCCGACGTCACGGCCGTTCGCGGCCTCGATCTCACCGTGGAGGAGGGTGAGGTGTACGGGTTCCTCGGCCCGAACGGCGCCGGCAAGTCGACGACCATCGACATGGTGCTCGACCTGGTCCGGCCGACCGAGGGGACGGTTCGCGTGCTCGATCAGGACGCCACTGCCGACGGCGTCGCGATCCGCCGGCGGACCGGCGTGCTCCCCGACGGATTCGCGGTGTACGACCGGCTTTCGGGGCGGAAACACGTCGAATTCGCGGTCCGATCGAAAGAGGCCGACGACGACCCGGACGCCCTCCTCGACCGCGTGGGACTCCTCGACGACGCCGACCGCAAGGCCGGCGGCTACTCGAAGGGGATGCGTCAGCGGCTCGCGCTCGCCATGGCGCTCGCGGGCGCGCCCGACCTGCTCATCCTCGACGAGCCCTCCTCCGGGCTGGACCCGGCGGGCGCGAAGGAGATGCGCGAGATCGTCCGGACCGAGGCCGACCGCGGCGCGACCGTCTTCTTCTCCTCGCACATCCTCGAACAGGTCGAGGCCGTCTGCGACCGCGTCGGCATCCTCCGCGAGGGGGAGCTCGTCGCCGAGGACTCCGTGGAGGGGCTCCGCGAGGCCGTCGGCGGCGAGGAGACGCTGGAGATCGCGATCGGCGGCGCGGACGGCGCGAGCGACGCGGCCGTCGACGCGGTCCACGACCTCGACGGCGTGAGCCGCGTCGACCGCGACGGCGACGCGCTCGTCGTGAGCTGTGCCGACGGCGCGAAAACCCGGGTCATCGGCGCCCTGGAGGACGCCGGGGTCGCGGTCGCCGACTTCCACACCCGCGAGGCGTCGCTCGAGGACCTCTTCTTGGCCTACACCGAGGGCGACGCGCCCGGCGGAGGGAGCGAGGGCGGGGGAGACGGCGCCGACGATGACGGCGAAAGCGCCGACGATGACGGCGACGGCGCCGCCGACGCCGGCACCGAGGAGGTGAGCCGATGAGCCTCGCCGCCATCGCGGAGAAGGACTTCCAAGACGCGGTGCGCTCCCGCGGGATGTTGGCCCTCGCGGCGCTGTTCTCGCTGCTCGTCGCGGCGTTCGCCGTCGTCGTCAGGCCGGGCGGACAGGGCGGCGAGCAGTTCGCGACCGAACTGCTGTTGCGCTTCTTCGTCGGCCCCTTCCTCGTGACGACGCTCGTCCCGCTCGTCGGCGTCGTCGTGGGGTACAACGCCGTCAGCGGCGAGCGCGAGTCGGGGTCGCTGAAGCTGCTCCTGTCGCTGCCGCACTCCCGCGCAGACGTGGTGTTCGGGAAGGTGGTCGGACGGGGCGCCGCGCTGTCGCTCGCGGTGCTCACCGGCTTCCTGCTTCCCGGACTCGTGCTGTTCGCGCTCGCGCAGACCGGGGCGCTCGCGACGTTCAACGTGGGCGCGTTCCTCGGTTACACCGTCTTCGCCGCGGTGCTCGGCGTCGTCTTCGTCGCGATCGCGGTCGGCTGTTCGGCGGCCGCGGAGACGCAGCGCCGCGCGCTGATCGGGGGCGTCGCGATCTACGTCCTGTTCGTGTTGCTGTGGGGCGCCGTCACCGGCCAGTTCCTCGACGCCGCGAGCGGCCTGATCGATCCGCTGCCGGTCTCGCAACAGCGGGTGAGCGTGTTCCTGCGGGTCGCCAACCCGACGACCGGCGTCGAGCTGCTGTCCAGCGCCTTCCTCGGCGAGCAGCTGCTCTCGGGCGAGACCGTCAACCAGCAGATATCGGCGGTGTCGATGCTCGTGTTCTGGACGATCGCGCCGCCGCTGCTCGGCCTCTGGAAGTTCGACACGGACGACCTGTAACTGACGACGATCGCCGTGAGACCGCCTACGCCGTCGCGCGCTCGATCGCCGCTTCGAGGTCGGCGACGATGTCTGCGGGGTCTTCGATGCCGACGGAGAGCCGCACCATGTCGGCGGTGACGCCGGCGGCCTCCTGTTCCTCCTCGGTGAGCTGCTGGTGGGTCGTCGAGGCCGGATGGATGACGAGCGTCTTCGCGTCGCCGACGTTCGCGAGCAGCGAGGCGAGGTCGGCGTTCTCGACGGTCCCCTTCGCGGCCTCGTAGCCGCCCTCCAGCCCGAAGGTGATCATGCCGCCGTAGCCGCCGTTCAGGTACTCGCTGGCCTCCTCGTGGGTCTCGTGGCTCTCCAGTCCCGGGTAGTTCACCCACGACACGTCCTCGTGTTCCTCGAGGTACTCGGCGACGATGCCGGCGTTCTCGCAGTGGCGGTCCATCCGCAGCGGGAGCGACTCGGTCTGTTGGAGGGTGTTCCACGCGTCGAACGGCGACTGCTGATCGCCCAGATCGCGGAGGCCGCGGGTCGTCGCCGCGAAGGTGAACGCCGCGTCGCCGAACGCCTCGACGAAGTTGATCCCGTGGTACGCGGGGTTGTCCTGGGCGATCTCCGGGTACTTCTCGGCGTGGTCGCTCCAGGGGAACGACCCGCCGTCGACGAGGACCCCGCCGACCGTGGTGCCGTTACCCGTGAGCCACTTCGTCGTCGACTCCCAGACCAGGTCCGCGCCGTGGTCGAGCGGGCGGCAGAGGTAGGGCGTCGCGAACGTGTTGTCGACGAACAGCGGGGCGCCGTGCTCGTGGGCGATGTCGGCGATCCGCTCGATGTCCGGGGTGACGAGGGCGGGGTTGCCGATGGTTTCGAGGTGGACGTAGGCGGTGTCCTCGTCGATCGCGTCGGCGTACCCCTCGTAGTCGAGCGGGTCGACGAACCGGGTCGAGACCCCGCGCCGTTCGACGGAGTGGGTGAAGTACGTGTAGGTGCCGCCGTACAGCGCCGACGAGGAGACGATGTTGTCGCCCGCGGACGCGAGCATGAACGTCGCCAGATCGAGCGCTGCCATCCCCGACGCGGTGGCGACCGCGCCCACGCCGTTTTCGAGCGAGGCGATCCGCTCTTCGAGGGCGGCGTTCGTCGGGTTCATGATCCGCGAGTAGACGTTGCCCGCCTCCTCCAACCCGAACAGCCGGGCGGCGTGATCGGCGTCCTCGAACTCGTAGGAGGTCGTCTGGTAGATGGGCGTCGCGCGCGCTCCCGTCGCCGGGTCCGGGTCCGACCCCGCGTGGACGCTTCGCGTGCGGAACTCGTGGTTGGCCTCGTCCTCGTCGGATGGCATACCCTCGTGTGGGCGCGCCCGGCGCTTAAAGCCGCCCGGACCTCGCGGACGTTTCCGGTTCCTCGGAGACGGCTCTCCGCGGTGTCGCGGCGCTTTCGGGCCACACGACCGTTCTCGTGGCAACCGTTAACAGCGTCGAACCGTAACTCACCTTATGGGAACCCAAGGTCCGCGCGGCGACTCCTTCCAGTTGGAGGACTCGATGAGCGGCATCCCCGACTCCGTCTGGCAGTACACGGCGCTCGCGGGCGCCCTCCTCGTCGGCTTCGCCCTCCTCAGCCAGAGCCTGGTGTTCGGCGTCGCGGCGCTCGCGGTGTTGGTCGCGGCGGTGACGGTCGTCAGCGCCGTCGAGATCGTCGACGCCTACGACAAGGAGGCGCTCACCGTCTTCGGCGAGTTCCGCAAGCTCCTCGAGCCCGGCGTCCACCTCATCCCGCCGTTCGTCTCGCGGACGTACGCGTTCGACATGCGGACGCAGACGATCGACGTGCCGAGCCAGTCGGCGATCACGCGGGACAACTCGCCGGTGACGGCGGACGCGGTCGTCTACATCAAGGTGATGGACGCCAAGAAGGCGTTCCTCGAAGTGGACGACTACAAGAACGCCGTCTCGAACCTCGCACAGACCACCCTCCGCGCCGTTCTCGGCGACATGGAACTCGACGACACGCTCTCCCGGCGCGACCAGATCAACGACCGCATCAACGAGGAGTTAGACGAGCCGACGGACGAGTGGGGGATCCGCGTCGAGGCGGTCGAGGTCCGCGAGGTGAGCCCCTCACAGGAGGTCCAGCGCGCGATGGAGCAACAGACGGGCGCCGAGCGCCGTCGCCGCGCGATGATCCTCGAAGCGCAGGGGGAACGCCGCTCCGCCGTCGAGCAGGCCGAGGGTGACAAACAGTCCAACATCATCCGCGCGCAGGGCGAAAAGCAGAGCCAGATCCTCGAGGCACAGGGGGACGCGATTTCGACCGTCCTCCGCGCGCGCTCGGCCGAGTCGATGGGCGAGCGCGCCATCATCGAGCGCGGCATGGAGACCCTCGAAGAGATCGGCAAGGGCGAGTCCACCACCTTCGTCCTCCCCCAGGAGCTCACCAGCCTCGTCGGCCGCTACGGCAAGGCCCTCTCCGGCTCCGACGTCCAACAGATGGAGGGGTTGGAGGGCAAGGAGTTCGACGAGGAGACGGAGAAGCTCCTCGGACTGGAGGACATCGAGAGCGCCCTCGAACAGCTGGACACGGTGGCCGACAGCGACCTCCGGACCGACGAGACGCGCGACGCCGACACGGCTCGCGACGTCGACCTCACGCCTCAGGAGGGAGACGCGGCGGAGATGCGCGAGGCCGACCGCGACATCGAACTGGAGTCAGAGAGCGAGCGACCGGGGTGATCGGGACGCCGCCGACTACCAGTCCAGCGATCCCCCGGACTGGTACTCGGTGACCTGCCGCTCGAAGAAGTTCGCCTCGCGGTTCAGGTCGACCGCCTCCGACATCCACGGGAACGGGTTCTCCGTGTCGAACCGCTCGTCCATGCCCAGCTGGGTGAGCCGCCGGTCGGCGATGTACTCCACGTACTCGACGAACCCCTCGGCGGACATCCCCATGAGGTCCGGCGGACACGCCGCTTCGGCGTAGGTCGACTCCAGCTCGACGGCCTCGCGGATCAGCTCGTCGATCTCCGCCTCGAACTCGTCGGTCCAGACCCCCGGGTGTTCCTCGCGGATCGTGTTGATCAGGTCGACCCCGAAGTTCAGGTGGAGCGACTCGTCGCGCATGATGTACTCGAACTGCTCGCCGACGCCGACCATCTTCCCGCGCCGCTTCAACGCGAGCATCATCGCGAAGCCGGCGTAGAAGAAGATCCCCTCCATGATCACGTAGAAGCCGACGAGATCGCGGAGGAGTTCGCGGACGTCCTCGTCGGTCTCGACGGTGAACGCCGGGTCGTCGATGGAGCGCGTCAGGTCGACGACGAACTCGTCTTTCTGCTGGATGGCCGGGATCCGGTCGTACATCCCGTACATGTACTCCGGCTCGAAGCCGAGCGAGTCACAGCAGTAGATGAACGTGTCCGTGTGGATCGCCTCCTCGTACGCCTGCCGGAGCAGGTACTGGCGGCACTCCGGGGCGGTGACGTAGTCGTAGACGGCCAGCACGAGGTTGTTCGCCGTCAGCGACTCCGCCGTCGAGAAGAACCCGAGGTTCCACTCGACGAGTTGGCGCTCCGCTTCGGTGAGCTCGTCGTTCTCCCACTGATGGATGTCGTCCGCCATCGGAATCTCCTCGGGGACCCAGTTGTTGTTGACGCCGTTCTGGTAGTACTCGCGGGCCCAGTCGTACTCGATCGGCAGGATCTTGTTCGGGTCGTGCTGGCTGTCGGTGTTGAGTATCGGCATCGTGAGGTTGGTGGTGTCGTTCGGTGTGGCCGGTGTCGTTACCGTGGGCGATCTCGCGTCGCGTCGTCACTGGCAGGCGTCGCACGTCGGATCCTCGACGGTCGGGAGGTCGTCTCCCGCCGCGCTCGACGAGTCGGTGGTCGGGCCGTCGGCGTCCGCGTCGTTGGCGTCGTCGCTGTCCGCGTCGTCGCCGAACCCGGGCCCGCCGTCGGCGTCCCCGCCGCGCGACTGGGTGTCGTCGTACTCGCTCATGTCGAGGGTCGACTGCTCGATGCTCGACGCGCCGAGGGTGCGCAGGTAGTAGGTCGTCTTCAGGCCGAGCTCCCACGCGGTCTCGTACACGTCGGTGAGCAGCGAGCCGTCGGTCGACGGGAAGAAGACGTTGTGCGACTGGCTCTGGTCGATCCACGCCCCCCGTCGCGCCGTGAGCCGGAGCTGGTGGCGCGGATCGATCTCGAAGGCGCCGCGGTAGAGATCGGAGAGGTCGCCGGGCAGGTCGAGGTCGCCGACCGCGCCGTCGCGGTACTTCAGCCGGTCGAGCGCCTCGGCGCCCCACTGCCCCTCGGCCTTGAGGTCGGCGACGAGCCGCTCGTTGACGACGGTGAAGTCGCCGGACATGTTGGATTTGACGTAGAGATTCGAGTACAGCGGCTCGATCGAAGGCGAGGTGCCGGCGATGGTGGAGATCGTCGCCGTCGGCGCCACCGCGGTGGTGTTGGAGTTCCGCATGCCGTGTTCGGCGATCCGCTCGCGGACCGCCTCCCAGTCGAGCGTCTCCTCGCGGTCGACCGGGATCTCCCGGTCGCGCTCGTCGGCCAGCAGGTCGAGAGTGTCTTGCGGTAACACGTTACGGTCCCACTTCGACCCCTCGAACGTCTCGTACGTGCCGCGCTCGGCCGCCAGCCTCGCGGAGTTGTCGATCGCGTGGTAGCCGAGCAGCTCGCCGGCCCGCCCCGCGAAGCCGAGCGCGCGCTCGGAGTTCATCGGGACGCGGGCGAGCTGCAGCGCCTCGTGGAACCCCATCAGCCCCAGCCCGATCGGCCGGTGTCGCATGTTCGAGCGCTCGGCCTTCTCGGTCGGGTAGAAGTTGAGGTCGACGACGTTGTCGAGCATCCGCATCGCCGTCTCGGCGGTGTCGGCGAACAGGTCGGCGTCGAGTTCGGCGGCCTCGCCGTCGGCGCCGAGACCGACGGCGGAGTCGTCCGTCTCGGATCCGCTCCGCGCCGCGACCGCGACGTCGTCGGGGGCGGGGTGCGTCTCGGCGTCGCCGCGGAACGTCATGTGACGCGCGAGGTTGACCGAGCCGAGGTTACAGACGGCGGTCTCCTCCTCGCTCGTGTTGAGCGTGATCTCCGTACAGAGGTTCGAGGAGTTGACGACGCCGACGTGGTCCTGTGGCGACCGGACGTTACAGGGGTCCTTGAACGTGATCCACGGATGGCCCGTCTCGAACAGTCGGGTGAGCATCTCCCGCCAGAGCCCGCTCGCGTCGACCGTCTCGTGCTGGCGGAGCTCGCCGTTTTCGGCGGCGTCCTCGTACTCCTCGTACAGCGCCTCGAACTCCTCGCCGTAGGTGTCATGGAGGTCGGGGACCTCGTCGGGCGAGAACAGCGTCCACTTCCCGTCGTTCGCGACCCGCTTCATGAACAGATCGGGCACCCACGCCGCGGTGTTCATGTCGTGCGTGCGGCGGCGCTCGTCGCCGGTGTTCCGGCGGAGATCGATGAACGCGGGGAAGTCGAGGTGCCACGCCTCGAGGTAGGCGGCCGCGGCGCCCCGGCGCTTCCCGGACCGGTTGATCGCGCCGGTCACGTCGTTCGAGATCTTGAGGAACGGGACCGTGCCGGTGGACTCGACGCCCGTCGAGGAGATCAGCGCGCCGTCGGCCCGCAGCGGGGTCCAGTCGTTGCCGAGCCCCCCGGACCACTTCGAGAGCGTGGCGTGTTCCTTGTACGCGTCGAAGATCCCCTCCAGGTCGTCGGGGACGGTCGTGAGGTAACACGAGGAGAGCTGGGGATGGGTCGTCCCGGCGTGGAACAGCGTCGGCGTGGAGTGGACGAACCGCAGCGTCGAGAGCACCTCGTAGAACTCCTCGGCGCGGGCTTCCCGCTCTGACGGGTCCTCCCGCAGCGCGACGCCCATCGCGACCCGCATCCAGAAGACCTGCGGGAGCTCGAACGGCTCCGCGTCCGCCTCCCGCAGGTAGTACCGCTGTTCGAGCGTGTCGAGCGCGGTGTAATCGAACAGCTCGTCCCGCCGCGGCTCGATCGCGCCGGCGAGCCGATCGAGGTCGTACTCCCCCATCCGCTCGTCGAGCAGATCGGCGTCGAGCCCGTGGTCGATCGCCGCTCGGAAGGAGTCGCGGTACGCCGCCGCGAGCGCGTCGTCGGCCGCGGGCGGCCGCTCGCCGGTTACCCGCCTGAAGTAGTCCTCGCGAGCGACGCGCGCGGCCGCGGCGTCGTAGGCGGGGTCGCGTTCGATGCGCGCCGTGAGCGCGTCGACGGTCGCCTCGGCCACCTCGCCGGGATCGGCGCCGTCGTACAGCGCCCGTTCGATCTCGTCTGCGATCCGGTCGCGTTCGTCGTCGTCCAGTACGTCTTCGTGGCCCGCCCGAGCCCGGTCGAGCAGGTCGCGAACCGCGGTGTCGTGTGTCGTCGTGCTCATGATGTGTCCGATGTGCTCGGCTCGTCCGGGGTCCGACCTGCCGCGAGCCGATCGACCCCGATCCGCCGCAGCGTGGTCGACGGCGTTGCCACTCGCGGGCCTCGCTCCGATCGCCGCGAAAGCGCCGCTACCGGCCGCGATCGGCGGTGTCTCCCGTTCGAACCGTGTCAGACACCTCCGGCTCCACCGGGATAAATATTACCAACAGGATTTCAGTAATACAACTTAGATTGTATAGTTGCGCACGAGGAGAGCGGCGCGGCGGCTCCGAACACGCGCGGCTGACTTCGTCCTTTGTGGCGCTGCAGTCGCCGCTCGCGCGGTCTGGCCGATCGGCGAGACGGGTCGACGGCGCCGCCGGCGGCTCCAACTCCGGTAGCGGGGTTAGGGCCGCCACGTCGCCGGGTCGATCGCCCAGAGCGCGCCGACCGCGAGCGCTCCGGTGACGCCCCCGGCAGCGAGGGTGAGCGGGGACTCGGAGCCGACGGCGATCGACGCGAGCAGCAGGGTCGCGCCGACGAGCAGCGCGACCGTATCCTCCGTCGTCGCCGCGCGGACCACGGGGGCCACCGTCGCGCCGGCGGCGGCGCCGGCGGCGATCGTACCGGGCGGGCCGGTGCTCAGGGCCGTGAGCGTCCCCGAGGCGGCGAACGCGGTGAGGGGGGCCCCGAACTCGGTGCCGATCCCGGTGCCGAACGCGAGCGCGCCGACGGCGCCGAGCGCGGGCGCGAGGAGGGCGGCGCGTGCCGAGAGCCCGGCGTCGCGGAGCGTGGCCCCCCCGGAGACGAGGAGCACCGACCCGGCCGCGAGGAGCGCGGGCGCGGCCAGCAGCGAGACCGGCGACGGCACGACGATATCGGGGGTGCCGGACGCGGTCCCGACTTCGGGCACGATCACGGGCGCAATCGTGATCGCGACCCCGAACGTAACGGCGCCGGCGGCGAGCAGCGCGGCGCCGACGAGGCGACGGCGAAGAGATGGCATACCGGCGGAAGACCGCCGAGCCACTAAACGACCCCGGGACTCCGGCGCGATGCGGGCGGTGGGCGCACCGTGCGGTGCCGGTCCGCCTCAGACGGTCACGCCGGCGCGGTCCCCCTCGATCGAGACGATGATGCGCTCTGGCGGCCCCCGCTCGTCCGTCAGCCGCAGGAGGAGGGTCTTGACCACGGGGTCGTCGGTCTCGACCTCGCCGCGAACGCCCGCGATGTCCACGGCGATGCGGAGGGACCGCTCTCCCGTACGGCTGATCGACCCCAACCGAAGCTCGACCTCCGGCGCGGTGAGCCGCTGGGCGGCGACGATCACTGACCCGCCGCCGTCGTCGACGAACGACGTCTCCTCGACGAACGCCATCGTCTCCGGCTGACCGGGGAGGACCGCCGCCTTCGCCTCCGACTTCGACCGGAAGGAGGCGGCGTGGGTCACGAGCTCTTCGGGCAGCGAACGGACGCTCTGCCCCTCGACGAGCGGGTTCCCGTCGACGTAGCGGCTCCGGACCGCGAGGTCCCGCGGCGTCGACGCCGCGAGGTCGTGGAGGCGGTCGGTACAGCCCGCGCTGGCGACACCGAGAATCCCGGCCACCGCCGCGCGGCGCTTCATGTGACAGGCTCCGACGGTCGCAATTAAAAACCCCGTCGTCGTGGCTTTCGGCGCGCGAGAATCGGATCCGGGGGAGAGGCGGTCGGATCGATGGAGGCGCTCGACTACTCGTCGATCATCGGCGCCGGCACGCCGTCGTCGCCGCCGTCGAGCTCGAACGCGCGGCGGAGCTCCGCGATCCGGTCGCGGATGTCGGCCGCCAGCTCGAACTCCAGGTTGCTCGCGGCCTCGTCCATCCGCCCTTCGAGGGCTTCGATCTGCGCTTTCGCCTCGGCCTCGCTCTCGACGTCGCCGACGCTGACCGAGGAGGTGTCCGTCTTCGAGCCGGGGAGGTTCGTCTCGCCGACCGGCTTGTCGATGGTGGTCGCCTCGTGGCCGTGCTCGGCGTTGTACTCCAGTTGGATCTCGCGGCGGCGCTGGGTCTCCTCGATCGCTGCCTCCATCGAGTCGGTCATTCGGTCGGCGTAGAGGACGACCTCGCCGTTGACGTTGCGCGCGGCCCGCCCCATCGTCTGGACGAGCGTCGTGGTGGAGCGGAGGAACCCCTCCTGGTCGGCGTCGAGGATGGCGACGAGGCTCACTTCGGGAATGTCGAGCCCCTCGCGGAGCAGGTTGATCCCGACGAGCACGTCGATGTTGCCCAGCCGGAGGTCGCGGATGATCTCGTGTCGTTCGAGCGTGTCCGTCTCGTCGTGCATGTACGCCACGTCGATCCCGGCCTCCTCGAAGTACTCCGTGAGGTCCTCGGCCATCCGCTTGGTGAGCGTGGTGACGAGCACGCGCTCGTCGCGCTCGATCCGGTCGCCGACCCGCTCTAAGAGGTCCTCGACCTGCCCGGTCGCCTCCGTCACCTCGACCTTCGGGTCGACGAGGTGGGTGGGGCGGACGATCTGCTCGACGATCCGGTCGGACGTCTCGCGCTCGTAGCCGCCGGGCGTCGCCGAGACGTAAAGGGTGCGGTCGGTCTTCTCCTCGAACTCCTCGAAGGTGAGCGGGCGGTTGTCGTAGGCGGTCGGGAGCCGGAACCCGTTCTCGACCAGCGAGTCCTTCCGCGACTTGTCGCCCTCGTACTGGCCCTTTATCTGCGGGATCGTCTGGTGGGACTCGTCGACGACGGTGAGGAAGTCGTCGGGGAAGTAGTCGAGGAGGGTGTAGGGGGCGTCGCCGGACTCGCGGTCGTCCATGTGGACCGAGTAGTTCTCGATCCCGGAGCAGTACCCCGCCTCCCGGAGCATCTCGATGTCGAAGGTGGTGCGCTCCTCGATGCGCTGGGCGGCCACGAGGTCGCCCTGCCGCTCGAAGTAGCTGACCCGTTTCTCCAGCAGGTCCTCGATCTCCGCGATCGCCCGCTCCAGCTTGTCGTCCGGGATCGAGTAGTGCTCCGCGGGGTGGAGCATGACCGCGGGCTCCTCGGAGACGACCTCGCCTTTCATCGGGTCGACCTTGATCATCCGGTCGATCTCCTCGCCCCACAGCTCCACTCGGACCGCGTACCGCCCGTACATCGGGTAGATCTCGACTGTGTCGCCCCGCACCCGGAAGGTGCCCTGCGTGAAGTCCACGTCGTTGCGCTCGTAGTTCAGGTCGACGAGGTCGGCGAGCAGCTCCTCGCGACCGACCTCCTCGCCGACCTCCAGGCGGAGCGCCATGTCGCGGTAGTTCTGCGGGTCGCCGAGCCCGTAGATGGCCGAGACGGAGGCGACCACGATCACGTCGTCTCTGGTGAGCAGCGAGCGCGTCGCGGAGTGTCGCAGCCGGTCGATCTCCTCGTTGATCGACATCTCCTTGTCGATGAACGTGTCCGTCTGCTCGACGTACGCCTCCGGCTGGTAGTAGTCGTAGTAGGAGACGAAGTACTCCACCGCGTTGTCCGGGAACAGCTCGCGGAACTCCTCGTACAGCTGGGCCGCGAGCGTCTTGTTGTGGGCGAGCACGAGGGTGGGCTGGTCGAGCTCCTCGGCGACCCACGAGACGGTGTTGGTCTTCCCGGAGCCGGTGACGCCGAGGAGGGTCTGCTTGTCGGCGCCCGACTCGTACCCCTCGACGAGCTGCTCGATCGCCTCCGGCTGGTCGCCCGCGGGCTCGAACGGGGCGTCGACGCGGAGGGGGCGGTCGACGGTCGGGCGGTCCTCCGAGAGGGGAGAGTCGGCGTCGCTCACGATACGCGCCGTTGGGCGGCGAGACACTTGAGCGGCGCGGCTAGGGGGATCACAGAACGAGATTCGCCCCGCGCTGACGGTCCCTCACAGGGAAAAATCGATTACCGACTGGGCGGAACGGCGAACCGTGTCCCTTCAGCTCACCCCCGCCGTCGCGTTCGGCTTCGCCCTCTTCCTTGCCGTTTTGGCGGCGACCGGCGCGTGGGTGACCCTCGACGCGCGCGCTCGCGGGAGCGCCCACCCGGTCGCCTGGGGCGTTCTCGCGCCCGTCTCGGGTATCGCGATCGCGTGTTACCTCCTGTGGTGGCGGCGCGGACGGCCCCGCGAGTCCCCCCCGTCTCGGCGGGAGCGAACCGCCGCCACCGTCACCGTCGCCGGGGTCGGCGGACTGGTCGCCGGAAGCCTCGTCTCACCGCCCGATCCGGCCTCGCAGCTGACCGTCTGGCCGATCGCGTTCGCCTGCTGTCTCCCCGTCGCGTACTGGGTGGTGAGGCGGCGGTTCGGCGTCCGCGAGGGAGTGGCCGCCGGTCGGTGACGAGGGAATGTATCCCGGACCGGCGGTGCTTTTAGTAATACTGAATTCGTAAGTACAACTTATAATGGCAAGTAGTACAAGTGAACCGGCGGTAGTACGCGTCTCGCAGAAGGGGCAGGCCACGATCCCGAAGGGTCTCCGCGAGAAGTTTGGTATCGAGGCGCCCGGTGAGGTGTTCATTTACGAGGACGAGGGGCGGATCGTCATCGAGCCGGTGCCCTCGCCGGAAGAGCTCCACGGGATCCACGCCGACGAGCACGAGCGCGGAGCGGCGATAGAACGGGTTCGGGAACTGAAAGAGGACGAGAAGGGCCGGGAGGCGGAGCGGGCCGCCCGGCTCCGCCCGTCTGAGGACGAATGAGCGGCTACGTCTTCGACACCGAGGCGGTCGTCGCGTACCTCTACGGGGAGCCCGGTCACGAAGCGGTCGCCCGGCTGCTCGACGAGGTGTTCGCCGGCGAGTCGGCGGGGGCGCTCGCCGAGACGAACGCCGGGGAAGTGTTCTACCTCGTCTCCCGGTTCGAGGGCGTCGACGACACCCCGACTGACGCATCGCTTCGGGAAGCCGATCGGGACCTCCGCGCGCTCGAACGACGAGGGCTGGCGATCGAATCGGCAAAGTGGCGGCTGGCGGCCGAGGTGAAGGCCCACGGAGACATCTCGCTCGCCGACGCGTACGCCGTCGCGCTCGCCCGCGAACGGGACGCGACGCTCGTCGTCGGGGCAGACGACGACTTCGACGACCTCTCCGTCGAGGTCGACGTTCGTCGGTTTCGGGACGAGAGCGCGTAGATCGAGGGGTCACAGCCGTCTCTGAAACGCCGACTACTCTCTTATATAGACTCACGCCGGAGCGACGGTGTACTCCGCCAAAGCCCCAGCCGCGAGGGCTCGCGCGGCTCGTTGCGTTCCTCGGTCGCTCACTTCATTCGCTCCCTGCGGTACTTACGTCGCCGTGCTTCGCCCTCGCGGCTGCCCTTTTGAGTCCCACCCCTCCGGAAGACGTTCCTGCTCGCTTCGCTGCGCGGGCTGCGTCCTCCGTGCTCCCGCTCGCTTTGCTCGCGGGCACGCACAGCTCCGCGGCCTCACGCCTCCCCAGCCTCGTCAGTCGCCGGAGCGAAGCGACGGCGACTGACTCCCTCGCACGCGCTCCTCGCGGCCGCCAGTGGCGGCCACTCGGAGGCACGCGCCGACCGCACTGTCAAGATGAAGCGATTTCGCGTCGACACCCGCCCCGGCTTCCGGACGAAAACGTTTCCCCGTCGCCCCGCGAGTCGTCGAGTATGCGCATCGCCGTCCCCAACAAGGGCCGCCTGCACGATCCGACGCTCTCGCTGTTAGAGCGCGCGGGGCTCCACGTCGAGGAGACCGCCGACCGCCAGCTGTACGCCGACACCGTCGACCCCGACGTGACGGTGCTGTTCGCGCGCGCGGCGGACATCCCCGAGTACGTCCGCGACGGCGCGGCCGACGTGGGGATCACGGGCCTCGATCAGGCCGCGGAGTCCGGCGGCGTCGCCGACTCGGCGAGCGCGGCGGCCGACGACGACCTCGTCGACCTGCTCGATCTGGGGTACGGCTCCTGTAAGCTCGTCCTCGCCGCCCCCGAAGACGGCGACATCGAGCGCGTCGCGGATCTCGCCGGCGGGACGGTCGCCACCGAGTTCCCGGCGGTCACCCGCGACTACCTCGACCGGGTGGACGTCGACGCCGACGTGGTCACCGTCACCGGCGCGACCGAGCTCACTCCCCACGTCGACATGGCCGACGCCATCGTCGACATCACCTCCACGGGGACGACCCTGAAGGTGAACCGGCTCGCCGTGATCGACGACGTGCTCGACTCCTCGGTGCGGCTGTTCGCCCGCCCCGACGTGGTCGACGATCCGAAGGTCGGGCAGGTGTTGACCGCCTTCGAGTCCGTGCTCGCGGCCGACGGGCGACGGTACCTGATGATGAACGCCCCAAAACAGCGGCTCGACGAGGTGAAAGACGTGATACCCGGGCTCGGCGGGCCGACCGTGATGAACGTCGAGGCCGACGAGAACGGGAACGGCATGGTCGCGGTCCACGCCGTCGTCGAGGAGCGCGACGTGTTCGCGACGATCTCGGAGCTGAAGTCGGTGGGCGCCACCGGCATCCTCGTCACGGAGATCGAGCGGCTCGTCGAGTAGCTCCGCCCCACGGCTCCGCGCCTACGCGTCGCCGATCAGACGCTCCTTCTCGGCGCGCGACAGGGACTTTATCGCGTGTTCGCGCGACATCGCGGCCGACTTCGAGTCGAACGACTCGACGTGGCGCAGCGTTACCGGGGTCCGGCCGCGGGTGTACTTGGCGCCCTCGCCCGCGTCGTGCTCGGCGACGCGCCGCTCTACGTCGGTGGTGTAGCCGGTGTAGAGGGTGCCGTCGGCGCACTCGATGACGTACACGTGATGGTCCGACACGGGTGCGGATTGTGCTCCGGGTGCTAAGGCGGTACGGGTTCGGCGCGGTCGGTCGCGATCCGACGGTGTGCGCTAATCTCCGGTTCGGCCGCGTTCCCGAGCGACCTCCGCGATCCCCGCGTTGGCGGAACACTCCGGACAGGCGTTGAGGTCACCGTACTCGTCCGCGAACACGCGCGCGAAGCGGTCCGAGACGTGCGACCCGCAGTGGTCACAGCGTGGCATTTGGTACCGGTCTCCACCGGCGGAAGATCGCAGGGGCTCGACGAAGAAATACCCTTTCTCACCCCCGTCAGATTCCGGAAAATCACTTATAAACGCTAGTCGCGTCCGGCCGCGTCGACCGCTCTCGCGATCAGCCCCGCCTGCGCGCCGGCGACGAACCCGGCGTCGACGTTCACCGTCGTGAGCACCGAACAGGACTGGAGCGCGCCCTCCAGCGCCGCGACCCCCTCCCCGCCGACGCCGTAGCCGGTCGAGACCGGGAGCGCGATCACCGGCGCGGCGACGAGCCCCGCGACGACCGTCGGGAGCGCCCCCTCGCGGCCGGCGGCGACCACGACCACGTCCGCCTCTCGGATCCGGTCGCGCTGGTCCAAGATCCGGTCCAGATTCGCGACGCCCACGTCGTCGATCCGATCGACCGTCGCGCCGATTTCGCGGGCGACGACCGCCGCCTCCCCCGCGACCGCGGCGTCCGAGGTACCGGCCGAGACGACCGCGACGGTCGCGTCGAGCTCCGGGCGCTCGAAGTCGTCGGCGTGCACGACGATGGTGCCGGTTCGCTCGTCGTGGTCGACGGTCGCACCCGGTGACTCCGCGGTGTCGATCTCGGCGCCGCGTTCGAACTCCTCCATTGCCGTCCGAACTGCGGCCGTGTCGTCCGCGTCCGCTCGCGTGACGAGCGCACGCCCGGTCGTCTCCACCGCGGTCGTGGTCAACGCGGCGACCTCCGCGGGCGTCTTCCCGTCGGCCAGGATCGCCTCGGGGATCCCCCGTCGTCCCTCGCGGGCGGCGTCGAATCGCCCCCGCCCCGCTCCCGTGGTCGCGTAGCCCGCGAGCCGTGACTCCGCCTCCGCGACGCCGATCTCTCCGACCTCGAGCGCCTCAAGCGTGTCGCGCATGGTCGATCGTGCGGGCCGAACGGGGTCGTACCTATCGGTCCGCGGCGACCGATCCGCCCGGCCGGCCGACCGGTCTCACAAAGTTTATAAGGTAGTGCCCAGCCGACCCCTCGCAAACGGGCCGCAGGGAGCCCCTCGCGGTCGAATTCAGGAACTCTTATTAACTGTCGATGGATACGACCGACTGCATGGCAGACCTTATTGTCAAAGCGGCCGTCAAGGAAGCCCTGGACGACAAGAACGTCGCTTCGGACTTCTACGACGCGCTGGACGACGAAGTGGACGAGCTGCTCGAAGACGCCGCCCGCCGCGCCGAGGCCAACGACCGGAAGACGGTCCAGCCTCGCGACCTCTAAGACGGACGCGTTTTCCGTTCTTCATTTTTTGCCGACTGCCGACCGAGAAGCGACGCGGCTATTCGCCCGAGCCGCCGCTCCGCTCCGTGACCCGCACACCCGTCTCCGTCCCGACGTGGATCTCGTCCGCGAGCCCGACGAAGAGCCCGTGCTCGACGACGCCGGGCGTCGCCGAGAGGGTCGCCGCCAGCGCCTCCGGGTCGGCGATCTCGCCGAACGCGCAGTCGAGCACGAGGTTCCCGTTGTCCGTGACGACCGGTCCGTCTTTCCGCTCCGCGCGCCGCAGCGTCGGCTCGCCGCCGGCCGCCCGAACAGCCTCCGCGACCGCGGAGCGCCCGGCGGGAAGCACCTCCACCGGAACGGACCGGTCGAGCACCGGCGCTTCCTTCGAGGGGTCCGCGACGACGAGGAAGCGGTCGGCCGCCGCGTCGACCAGCTTCTCGCGGGCGTGTGCGGCCCCGCCGCCCTTTATCAGGGGGGCGGCGGTCGGGTCGCCGCCTCCTTCGGCGCCGGTCGCCACCCGACCCGCCGCGCCGACCGCGATCTGATCCGCCCCGTCGATCGCCACGTCGATCCCCGGCGCGTCCGGACCGACCGCCTCGTCGAGATCGAGCAGCGGGATCCCGCGGTCGGCCGCGAGCTCGCGGCTCGCGAAGGAGGTCGGCACGCCCCGGACGTGGAGGCCGGAGTCGATCCGGTTGCCGAGTCGCCGGATCGCGTGTGCCGCGGTCGACCCGGTGCCGAGGCCCACCACGTCACCGTCGTCGACCGCCTCGGCCGCCGACTCACCGGCGCGTCGCTTCGCCGCGTCGCTGCCGCCGCTCGTTTTCATACGTCCGACTGTGCGGGAGCGGTTGAAAAGGCGTCGGGCTACTCCAGCCGGTCCAACACCGCCTCGGCCTCGTAGGCCAAGGAGAGCTCCCGCGAGCGCCCGCGACCCTCCACCTCGGCGTACTCCGCGTCGATCACGCCGAGCTGGTCGAGCTTGTTGGTGATCTCCGAGTAGCGGGTGTAGCCGAGATCCGTCTCGTCGTGGAACGCCTCGTACACCGTTCCGGCGCGCTCGCCGTCGTTCTCGGCGAGCACGCGGACCAGCGCGCGCTCGGAGTCCGAGAGCCCGCGGAGCGAGCGCGAGAGGTGGACGTGCTTGGACTTGTCGTAGGCCGACTCCACGTCCTCTTCGGCGATCGTCTTCGAGGCGCGCATCTCCGCGTTGAGCCCGGCCCGGCGGAGCAGATCGATCCCGACCCGGAGGTCGCCGCTCTCGGCGGTCAGGTCCGCGACGCGCTCCAGTTCGGCGTCGCCGATGACGCCGTCGTGGAACCCGCGTTTCGAGCGCTCGAAGAGGATGTCGTAGATCTCGGTCGCGTCGTAGACGGGGAAGTACACCTCCTCGGGGCGGAACACCGACTGCACCCGCGTGTCGAGGTCGTCGATCACGTCGAGCCCCAGATCGGAGGAGACGACGATGACGCCGATCTTC
This sequence comes from Halorubrum persicum, assembly GCF_002727125.1. Classification (GTDB taxonomy): domain Archaea; phylum Halobacteriota; class Halobacteria; order Halobacteriales; family Haloferacaceae; genus Halorubrum; species Halorubrum persicum. The sequence goes on along the minus strand of NZ_NHOA01000037.1, from coordinate 1,471 downwards.
GCGCCCGAGTGGGCCTCGTGGGCGCGCAACAGCGAGTAGAGGGTGTCCGACGCCTCGTTCTCGTAGAAGAGGTAGTTCACGTCGTCTAAGGCGACGACGAGCACGTCGTCTTCCTCGACGAGCCGGTCGGTGATCTGGCCGAACAGCTTCTTGAAGGAGATCCCCGAGGAGGGGGGTTCGTAGTCGAAGATCCCCTCGAACAGCCGCGAAAACACCGCGTAGCGCGTCGAGTCCACCTGGCAGTTCACCCGCACCGTTCGCACGTCGGTCCGGGCGCCGAGCTCGCCGAACAGCTTCTGGACCGCGGTGGTCTTCCCGGTGCCGGGCGGCCCGCGCACCATCGTGTTGAGCGGGCGGGAGCCGCGGACGGCCGGCCGGAGCGCGTACTTCAGGCTCTCAAGCTGGCTCTCGCGGTGGCGAAACGTCTCGGGGACGTGGTCGATCTCGAACACCGACTCGTCGCGGAACACCGACTCGTCCCACGAGAGCATGTCGCCGCCGGCGTCCCCGGTCATGTGAACACCACGACAGGCCGCCCACTTAACCGTTGCCCGCGGGGGCGGTGAAACTGAAACTTGTCGCCTGCGACGCTCATCCGCCGGGTATCGACGACCGGTCGTTCACTCTCGGGACGGTGGGATCGGCGGTCGACGACGCGACCGCCGCTCCGAGTCACTCCCGGTCGAGCACGAGGACGTGCCGCGTGAGCGACCGGTGAACCCGGCGCTCGAAGACGGCGTCGACCGTCCAGCCGGCTTCCCGCGCCTCGCGCCGCCAGTCGCGGTCGGCGACCACGACGGCGCGCGGCGCGACCCGGGCGGCCTCCGCGAGCGCACCCCCCACGAGGTCCGCGAGCTCGTGTCGGGCGATCTTCGACTGGCGACCGTACGGGGCGTCGAACGCGACCCCGTCGACCGCGTCGTCGCGCAGGGGGAGGTCGGTGGCGTCGCCGCGGGCGACGTGCCAGTCGGGGTCGTCGCTCCCGGCCTCGCCCACGTACGCTCGGAGGTTCTCACGCATCCCGCGGACCATCTTCGCTTGGGCGTCGCAGGCGACGATGTCGCTCCCGACGAGCCCGGCTTCGAGGGGGAGTCCCCCGGTTCCGCACATCGGGTCGAGGACGCTCCGCCCCGGCGCCGCCCCGGCGAGGTTGGCGTACGCGCGGGCGTCGGCCGGCGCCATGCTCCCCGGCTGGAAGAACGGTCGTTCGGTCGGCTTGGGCGCGAAGTCGCGGGCGGCCTCGACGGCGACCCACCCGAGCGCGCAGACCGCGGCGTCGCCGCCGTCCGCGCCGGGCACCGACTCGTGCTCGTCGCGCTCCCCCGCCGCGAACAGCGCGCGCAGGACGTGGTCGGGATCGTCGAGGTCGACGTCGAACCCGCGGTCGACGAGGACACCGCCCAACTCGCGTTCTGCGGCGCTCGTCGAGATATCGGTGCTGTTCCGGACGTTGCGCGCGCTGTTCGCGGCG
>NZ_NHOA01000066.1 GCF_002727125.1 Halorubrum persicum | reverse complement strand
TCGCCGACGGCGAGGTACGGGATGTAGGCGGGACCGTCGGCGAACGCCTCGGCGATCGCGGCCGAGTTGCCCGTCTCCACCATTCAGATCCCCCCCGTGAACATCGACATGTCGGGCGCCTCGTCGATGTCGCGTTTATCCGTCTCCTCGATGGCGGCGTCGAGGTCCTTGTCGCCGCGCCCGGAGACGTTCACCACAACGCGCTCGCCGAGGTCCTCGTGGTGCTCCTCGAGGAACCCGAACGCGTGCGCGGTCTCCAGCGCGGGGATGATCCCCTCGGTCGAGGAGAGGCGGTGGAACCCCTCGAGCGCCGCGTCGTCGTCGACGGCGACCGGGTTCACCCGCCCCTCGTCGACGAGACACGCGAGCTCGGGGCCGACGCCGGCGTAGTCGAGCCCGGAGGAGATCGAGTGGCTCTCCATGATCTGCCCGTCGGAGTCCTGCAGGAGCTTCGTGCGCGCGCCGTGGAGCACGCCCTCCTCGCCCGTGTACAGCGACGCCGAGTTCGGAGCGACGCCCGCCTCCTCGTCGACCTCCAGAGTCGAGCCGCCCGCCTCGACCGCGTGCAGATCGACCGCCTCGTCGTCGACGAAGTCGGCGAACGCGCCCATGGTGTTCGATCCGCCGCCCGCGCAGGCGACCACGTCGGTCGGGAGGCCGCCGGTCTTCTCGATCGACTGCTCGCGCGCCTCCTCGGAGATGACCGCCTGGAAGTCGCGGACCATCACCGGGAACGGGTGCGGGCCGACGATCGAGCCGATGACGTAGTGGGTGTTCTCGACGGTGGTCGCCCAGTCGCGCATCGTCTCCGAGATGGCCTCCTTCAGCGTCCCCCGTCCCGCGGTGACCGGGTTCACCTCGGCGCCGTTGAGCTTCATCCGGAAGACGTTGGGGCGCTGGCGGTTGATGTCGCGCTCGCCCATGTAGATCTCGCAGGGCATGTCGAGGTGGGCGGCCGCCATCGCGGTCGCGGTGCCGTGCTGGCCGGCGCCCGTCTCGGCGATGATGCGCTCTTTGCCCATGTACTTCGCCAGCAGGGCCTGCCCGAGCGCGTTGTTCAACTTGTGCGCGCCGCCGTGAAGCAGGTCCTCGCGCTTGAGGAACACCTCGCGGTCGTAGCGCTCGGAGAGCCGGTCGGCGCGCTGGAGCGGCGTCGGCCGGCCGCCGAACTCCGCGAGCCGCTCGCGGAACTCGTCCATGAACCCGTCCTCGTTGTTGAGGACGTAGCGCTCGTAGGCGTCCGTGAGCTCCCCGATCGCGGGCATCAGCGCCTCCGGCACGTACTGGCCGCCGTAGCGCCCGAACTTCCCGTCGTCGCGGCCCCGCTCGCGGCCGGGCCGTCGCGTGCTCTCCGTCTCGTCCGTCGTCCGTGTGTCGGTCTCGCTCATGTCGTGTGCTCCGTAGTCACGTCTGGTGTTCCGTCGCGCGCTCCGCCCGCACCAACTCCCGCGTGTTCGCCGTCACGTCGCCGTCCATGATCGCGCTCCCGACGAGGAGCGCGTCGGCGCCCGCCGCGCGCATCCGTCGAACGTCGTCGGGCGAGCCGATCCCGCTCTCGGCGATCAGGGTCACCTCGTCCGGGACGTGGGGCGCCACCGACTCGAAGGTTCCGAGGTCGACGACCAGCTCGGCGAGGTCGCGGTTGTTCACGCCGACGATCGTCGCGCCCGCGTCCACCGCGCGCTCCAGCTCGTCGCGGTCGTGGACCTCGACGAGGACCTGGAAGCCGCGGTCGCGCGCGGCGGCGAGCAGGTCGGGGAGGTCATCGCCGACGAACCGGGCGATAAGCAGGACCACGTCGCTCTCGACGGCGTCGAGCTGCGACTCCGCGACGACGAAGTCCTTGCGGAGGACGGGGACGTCGACCGCCTCGCGCACGCGTTCGAGCACCTCGGCGCTCCCGCCGAAGTGCGCCGGCTCGGTGAGCACGCTCAGCGCGGCCGCGCCCCCGGCCACCATGCCCTCCGCGAGCGCGACCGGATCGTCCTCGCGAGTGCCCTCGGTGGTCGGGCTCGTGGGCTTCACCTCTGCGATCACGGGGACGCGCCCGTCGTCCTCGGCCCGGTCGAACGCCGCGCGCAGACCGCGCGGCTCGACGGCGACCTCGCCGGATCGGCCCTCGGCCGCCCGGTCGCGGGCCGCCGACAGGATCGATCTGACCGCCGGGGCCAGCTCGGTTTGATCCTCCATTAGTGTACACTAATGCACGTATCTGTTCATAAGACTTGCGGGCGCGGTCGTCTCCGTGCGGCGAGGCGCTCCCTGGTCGGCCGGTGAGCGACGCTCGCGATCGCGGCACCGGGCGGGCGCTTCCCGTCGATTTAACCGTCGCAACCACGGAGCACGGGTATGAACACGACGGGGACATCGGGCGTCTTCGCCCGCGAGTTCGACGAGATCGAGCGAGCGGTCGAGGTCGGCTTCGCCGGCGGTCGCGTCATCTCGGTGTCGTTCCCGGCGACGGCGCCGGCGGACGCGACCGCGGACCACGAGCTGCTCGATCGGATCGCGGCGTACCTCGGGGGCGAGCGCGAGACGTTCGACGACGTCGCGACCGGGCTCACGGTGCCGACCGACCGCAGGGCGGTCCTCGAAGCGCTCGACACGATCCCGTACGGCGAGGAGGTCTCGGTCAGCCGGCTGACGCGGCTGGCCGCGCTCGACGCCGACGACCCCGACGATCTCGAACTGGTGACCGGCGCGCTCCGCGACAATCCGATTCCGATTCTCTTCCCCGACCACCGCGTGCGGGGCGGGCCGTACGCCACCCCGGGCGACGTGCGCGAGACACTGCGGCGCGTCGAAGGGGTGTAGGGCTGCCGCTCTGTGTCGGCGTGGGTCGCGCCCTACCGCCCGTGCTCTTCGATGTTCTCCCAGACGACGGTCATCAGCTCGCCCGTCTTCTCGACGAGGTCGTCGACGGCGTCGCCGCAGTCGCCCGGCGCGCAGCCGAGGTCCCGGATCGCCTTCGTCGCCGACACGTGATGGACGTGGACCAGATCGTCGCCCTCGCGTTCGTACACGAGCGTGGTGCACGGTAACATTCCCGCGAGCGTCGGATCGATCGAGAGCGCGTCGTGTGCGATCTCCGGGTGACAGACGACGATCAGCGCGGTCCGCTCCACGTCGTCGTGGCCGAGCATCCCCTCGATCATCTCGTCGAGGCGGGTGACGCGGACCGTCTCGAAGTCGGCGAGCTCGTGTTCGATCTGCACGAACGGCACCGCGTCGTCGAACGGCATCTCGAGGGTCGTGTGGAGCGCCTCGTCCGCGGTCGGCGCGGGCGATTCGGCCGCAGTGTCGCTCATGGCGGCGTTTCCGGAGGCGGCAGTAAAAACCCACCGCGCCGGTCAACCGCTGCCGCTACCTCGGACGAGACGCGTCGCTTGCCGGTCGAGACGGACTTATCGGGCGGAGCCGTCAGGGTTCACCCATGATCGAGCTCTCTCGGGCGGTGTACGACGACATCGTCTACCACGCGTACGGCGGCGGCGAGGCGGAGATCTGCGGCGTCCTCGCGGGTACTTACGGTGACGACGGGGAGCCGAGCGTCGTCACCGACACGTATCGGGCCGAAAACGTCGCTGAAACGCCCCAGATCCGATACCTGATCGACCCCGAAGAGCAGTTCGAGCTCATCGAGACGATCGAAGACGACGGGCTCGACGTGGTCGGGTTCTACCACTCGCACCCCACCGGCCCGACCCACCCGAGCGAGACCGACGCGGCGCGGGCGACGTGGCCCGACCACTCGTACGTCATCTGCGCGCTGGACGGCTACCCGTTCGTCGGCTCCTGGCGCTGGCGCGGGGACGACGACGAGTTCGAACAGGAGACCGTCTCGGTTCGGAGCGAGCGGTAGGACGACCCATCGTCGATGCCGATCCGCGCGGAGACCGTCAGCGACCGGGGCCCGTCCGCGTTCGCGGCGCCGCCTCCGCGACGAGCGCCTCGAAGTTCTCGAACACCTGCCCCGGCGTGACGTCGTCGAAGGAGAACCGTTCGGGGGCCCAGTCGAACTGTTCGCGCAGGGTCTCGCGGTGTTCGGCGGTGATCTCCGGGTGGAACTGGACGGTCCACAGCGGCGCGGTCCGGTGACGGCTCCCGAATATCCGGGCGTGGTCCGCCGAGGCGATCGCCTCCATACCCGCTCCCAACTCGGTCACCGCGTCGCCGTGGAGCGAGACGACCACCGGATCGACCCCGTCGAACAGGGGGTCGTCGTCTAGGCTCGCCTCGACCAGCGTCGCGGTGGTCCCGACCTCCTCGACGGTGCCGCCGAGCGCGCTGTTCACCACCTGATGCCCGAAACAGACGCCGAGCGTCGGGATCTCTCGATCGACGAGTTCGCGCACGAGCGCCTCCTGGTCGGCGATCCACGGGCGGCTCTCCGCCTCGTAGACGCCCGCCGTGCTTCCGGTCAACACGACGCCGTCGGCCTCGTCGAGCGGGACCCGTTCGCCGGCGACGAAATCGATCTCGGTGGCGGTCGGGAACCGCGACGCGAGCGCGTCGCAGTGGTACTCGCAGTCGGGGTTCACCTCGCTGCGAACCACGTACAGGTCGGGCGGGTCCGCGTCGGTGGCAGGCATACGTCCCGCAAGTTGTCGTCGGAAGGCCCTCAGCGTTTCGGCCAGGCGAACGGGTGAGTCGGGCGGACAGGGGAAGAGTCGGGCGGAGCAGAGGATGAGTGAGCCCGAACGGTCCCGGTTCCCGCCCCCCCGATCGCGCACCTCAGTCGCTGGCTTCGATCTCGGGATTCGTCTCGTCGCCGTCTTCGTCGCCGCCGACGTCGATGGCGCAGGAGGCGGAGTACTCCACGTCGTGGACCGACTCGATGGCGGGGTCGTCGCCGCAGACGGGACAGTCGTCGCGCTTGGGGATCTCCACCTTGTCGAACTCCATGTCGAGCGCGTCGAAGAAGAGCATAGATCCGTCGAGCGTCTCGCCCTCGCCGATGATGTGTTTGACCGTCTCGGTCGCCTGCAGACAGCCGACGGTGCCGGGAAGGACGCCGAGGACGCCGGCGGTCGCGCAGTTCGGGACCATCCCGGCCGGCGGCGCCTCGGGGAACAGACAGCGGTAACACGGCGAGTCGTCGTCGCCCGCGAACGTCGTCACCTGCCCCTCGAACTTGAAGATGGAGCCGTGCGAGAAGGGGACGCCGGCGAGCGTGCAGGCGTCGTTGACGAGGTACCGCGTCGCGAAGTTGTCCGTGCCGTCGACGACGAAGTCGTAGCCCTCGATCAGCTCTTCGATGTTGTCGGGCCGGACGCGCAGCTCGTGTTTCCGCACGTCGATGTCCGGGTTGAGCTGCTCGACGAAGTCGGCGGCGGAGTCGACCTTCTTGCGCCCCACGTCGTCGTTCCCGTGGATCACCTGCCGCTGGAGGTTCGACAGCTCCACCTCGTCGTCGTCGGCGATCCCGAGCGTGCCGACGCCGGCGGCCGCGAGGTACTGGATGATCGGCGCGCCGAGCCCGCCCGCGCCGAGGACGAGGACCTCGGCGTCGAGCAGGGCCTTCTGTCCCTCCGGCCCCACGTCGTCCATGATGATGTGTCTGGAGTACCGGTCGAGCTGGGTCGGATCGAGGTCGAGATCGCTCATTTGGAGCCGTTACACACCGGATCCTGATAAGGCGGCCGTCCGTCAGAGGTACTGCCGCCTTCTCGGAGATGCGATCGCCGCGCACGACCGGTCGACGGAGCCTCACGACGGGGCGACCCCGCCGCGCGTCGCCGTCTGTCGGCGGAGCCGACCGATGCGTTCCGTTTCCCCGCCGAACGTCGCGTGTTAGACCGGGGTGGAGCTTGCCGTCGACGGACCCCTTTTTCAGTCGGATGGCGAACTGCGGGTATGGCTACGATTAAACTGCCGGCCGTGCTGGTCGGAGGATCCTCGACGTCGGAGGTCGAAGTCGACGGCGAGACGGTCCGCGAACTGTTCGAGAACCACGCGGCGGAGCACGGCTCGGAGCTCAGAGACAGCGTCATCGAGGACGGCGAGATCATGGAGTTCATCAACGTCTACGTCGAGGGAACGCCGGTCGACAGCCTCGACGCCGACGTACCCGACGACGCGCAGGTCCGGGTCATCCCCGCCGCCAGCGGCGGCCGGTAGCCGACCGGGAGAAGATCGGTAGACGGGGACCGTCGCTGACGACGACCGACCGCCGGCGGCGCTCTCCTATAAGTACTCCTCCCAGAGCGGGATGTCCGCGTACTTGTCGCCGCGGTCGCAGAGCATGAACACGACCACGTCGTCGTCCGCGAGCGCGCCAGCCTCGTCGAGCCCCGCGACCGCGGCGGCGCCCCCGCCGGCGGACGTGCCCACGACGAACTGGTCGTCGACCCGGAGGTGGTCGCGGACCGTCGGCTCGTCGTGCTGGCCGAGGTCCGCGATCGCGATCTCGCGGTCCAGATAGCGCTCTCGGAGTGCGCGCGCGCGGTCGTACGCGTCCCCGGTCGTGACGTACTCCGTCCGGTCGAGGACCGACTCGTCGTACGTGTCGGGGTGGTAGTGATCGCCCGACTTGAGGTATTTCAGCCCGTCGATGGCGTGCAGCCGCTCGTCCGGCTCGAAGCCGACGATCTCGACCGCGCCGTCGGTCAGTTCGGTCAGCCCGCGCCCGGTTCCGGTGATCGTCCCGCCGGTGCCGACGCCGGCGACGAAGTGGGTCACCTCGCCGCCGGTCGCCTCGTATATCTCGCGGGCGGTCGTGCGCTCGTGCGTGCCGGGGTTGTCGGGGTTCTCGTACTGGTTCGGTCGGTAGTAGGCGTCGGGGTCCGCGGCGACGATCTCCTCGCAGCGCTCGATCACCGCGTCGTACCCGCGGTTGGCGTCGACGAAGTGGATCTCCGCGCCGGCGTCGCGGACCGCGTCGACCTTCCCGCCCGCGGCGTTGTCCGGCATGACGATCTCCACGTCGTACCCCCGGGCGCTCGCGAGCCGCGCGACCTCGCTACCCGTGTTGCCCGAGGTCGGCTCGATAACGGTGTCGCCGGGGTCGAGGGCGCCGCGCTCCTCCGCGCCGTCCAACATCCCCTTCGCGATCCGCGATTTGATCGAACCGCCGCCGTGCGGCGCGTCGTAGAGGTTGAACCACTCGGCTTTCGCGTACACGGCCGCGTCGGACTCGATGTCGAGATCGAGCGCCAGGAGCGGCGTCTCGAAGATGGTCGATTCGTCGACGGCGTACTCGCTCATGGGTCTCGTAGCGCGGTCCTCAATAAGAGTCCGACGGAAACGGCGTTCCCGGCGGCTATCGCGGTCGTTCGGGGCGATCGGCCGTCAGAGATACGGGAGAAGCCTGCCGGTCACGAAAGGGGTTACCGAGGCAGATGCGTACCCGTTTCGCATGAGTCAACCATCGTGGGACGACGTCGTCGAGATGCCCGACGAGCTCGACGACGAGACCGCCGAGGCGCTCGTAGACGACGCGACCGAGATACAGGACATGACCGGCGAGGTCTGTCCGTATCCCCAAGTCGAGGCGAAGAAGTCCATCGCGGGACTCTCCCCCGGCGACGTGCTGGTCCAGGAGACCGACCACGTCCCGAGCACGGAGAACGTCCCGAAGGCGGTCGGCGACGACGCCACCGCGAAGGTGTGGAAGTCCGGCGACGGTCGCTACCGCATCTTCCTGCGGAAGGAGTAACCATGGTCGAGGAACTCACCCCCGAGGAAGTCCACGAGCGCGTCGAGGAGGGAGACGTTCGCGTCATCGACACGCGACCGCCCGCGCAGTACGAGCAGGGCCACATCCCGGACGCGATCAACGTCCCGCTGGGCGATCTCCCATCGCGCGTCCCCGACATCGACTGGGACGACACCGACGTCGTCTGCGCGTGTCCGGTCGGTCAGTCGTCGAAGCAGGCCGCGATGCTGATCAGCAGCTACGAGGGTGTCGAGGACGGCGTGCTCGTCGCCAGCATGGCCGGCGGCTACGAGGAGTGGGACTTCGAGCTGGAGACGGGCGCCGCGGCGGACGCCTGAGCGACGGTCGGTTCTCTCGCCGTTTTCTCACCTTCGAGTGGCTTCCCGGCCGGACGGCGTCGACGCTGGGTCAGTAGTGATACCGCGGTGCGGTGCTGCGGGAGCGGGGCCCGAAGCGCCCCATAGCTCCGACACCCGCGCAGCCGCCGATCGGCCAAGAAATCCGACGCCGATCGAGAGCGCTGGTTAAATCGCGCAGCCGACCTCGCGGTACATGTAGTGGGTCATCGCGTAGACGCCGAGGATGATCCCGGCGCCGGCGAGGAAGGAGTGCACGGAGAGCAGCGCGATCCCCGAGAAGAGGTTCGCGATGTTGCAGCCGGCGGCGAGCCGCGAGCCGACGCCCATCAGGAGGCCGCCGATCGCGTAGTTCGGTACCCGGTTCAGCTTCGGCTTGCGAATCCGGAAGTCGCCGGAGGCGTACGCCGCGATGAACGAGCCGACGATGAGCGACGCGATCATCACCATGTCGATCGTCAGCGAGATGTCGCCGTCGCGGAACAGGATCGAGCCCCAGTACTCGACGCTCGCCACGTCGAAGCCGGCCCCCGCGAGCAGGTAGCCGGCCCAGCGCGCCTCGCTGCCGGTGATCGCCCAGTGGCCGTGCACGGCGAACCAGAGGCTCGCGACGAGCGCCATCGCCACGCCGGCGGTCCGCGCGTCCCACGAGTCGCGGAACCGGACCTTCAGCGGGCGGTCGTCGTCGCGGAGCGCGCGGACGTATTCGACGGTCCCGTCGGCGATGCCGCGCAGCCCGACGGAGACGGCCGAGAGGGTTCGGGAGGCGCCGATCGCCGCCTGCGCGCGGGTGTCGGCGCCCACGCCGGTCCCGCCGGAGGGATCGTCGGGGAGCTGACTGCGACCCGTCACGAACGCGTACGCGATGGTGCCGACCCCCACGGCGCCGACCCCGGTGACGGCCGGCGAGAACGGCAGCGAGAGGTACAGCGTCCGCCCCTCGAACGGGTTCAGCGTCGCGAAGTAGTACGTCTCGGCGACGGGGAACGCGAACGCGAACAGGACGTAGCCGACGAACATGAACAGGAGCACGAGCCAGAACTGGAGGTACCCCTGCCCGGCCCGATAGAGAGTCCCAGAGGCGCAGCCGCCGGCGAGGGTCATCCCGAGCCCGAAGACGAAGCCGCCGAACAGCGAGCCGAGCCCCCACGCGGGCGTCCAGAAGCCGCGGAAGTAGCCGAACGTGGCCTGCACGCTCCAGAACACGGTCATCACCGCGATTCCCGCGAGCAACCCCTTCAGGACGCGGGTGTCTTTGAACGCGACGAAGTCGCGGAAGGCGCTGACGAAACAGAACCGCGCCTTCTGTAACAGGACCCCGAACGACAACCCGACCGCGATAGAGACGCCGACGTAGGCGACGGGCGACAGCAACATTGTCCGTCAACACCGCTCCCGGCCCTAAAGGGCCGCCGGAGACGGTAACGGCTCCCTCGGGTCGGAGCCTGCCGTAACACTTGCCCCTACGAGGGACACGGGGCAACGAACGAGGCGTCCGGGGAGGCTTTAGCCGTGAGACGCCTCGCGGCGGTATGAGCGACCACTGCTACTGCGGGTAGATGACGGGGAAGGATTCATCCCCCGACGGCGGCGACTCCGCCCCCGCCGAGGACCCGACCCGACGCGGCCTGTTGCGCGCGGCGGCCGGCGCGACCGTCGCGGGGGCGGCGAGCACGGCCGGCTGTCTCGGCGTGACGACCCCCGCCGACGTGGCGGCGCGAAGCGAGGTGTCGGGGAACGTGGGCCACTTCGTCGGGCCGAGCTGGCTCGCCGACAACCGCGACGAGGCCGTCGTGCTCGACGCTCGCGACGCCGAGCGCTTCCGCGAGGAGCGCATCCACCGCGCCCGGCGCGTGCCGTTCGAGGCGATCACGGCCCGCGAGTCGACCGACGCGGGCGACGCGCCCGACGCCGACGCGATCGCGGCCGCCTTCGGCGAGATCGGCGTGGCCCCGGACGACGACGTGCTCGTCTACGGCGCGAGCGTGGGGTCGCGGGTCACCCGCGTCGCGTTCGCGCTCGCCGCGATCGGACACGAGGGGTCGATCCGCGTTCTCAACGGGGGGCTCTCCGCGTGGAACGGCCGGCTCGGAACGGGATCGCGAGACCGCGTCTCACCGACCGACTACGACCCGGATCCCGCGTCGTCGACGTGGGTCACCCGCGAGTGGCTCGCCGACCGCGTCGGGACGTTCAACGGCGACGGGCCGGGGCTCGTCGACGTGCGAGTGCCGGAGGCGTACCTCGCCGCCCCTGGCTCGGACGCCCTGCGCGAGGACCACGACCGGCACGGCCACCTCCCGGGCGCCGTCGACGTGCACTGGGTCGGGAACGTCGCGGGCCGGCGGATGACCGACCCCGGTCGGCTCGTCCGACTGTACGAGGTGGAGGCCGAGCTGGACCGGAGCGGGACCGTCGTCGTCTACGGCGACGACAACGTGGACCCGACCTCGACGTGGCTGTCGCTGAAGGCGATCGGCTTCGAGGACGTGCGGCTGTACGACGGCGGCTTCGGCGAGTGGGCGAACGCCGACGGCGACCGCGGGCGGTACCCCGTCGAGACGGCGACGGACGTCGTGGTCGAGACCGAGGGGAGCGTCGGCGGCGACGACGGCGGCGGCGACTTCTCCTGTACGGGATGACCGGGACGGACGCCGGACCGGAGGGGCGCGGGGACGACGCGCCCGTCGACCGCGTCCTCGCGGTCCCCTGCGAGGGGGACGACCTCCTCGCGCTGTTCGCGCTCGACACCGGAGAGCGGCTCGGCGAGGTCCCGGTGGGGAGCCACCCGGTCCACGCGACCACGTGTCGGGGGCGGACCGTCGTCGCGACCATGGGCGAGCGCGCCGTCACCGCGATCGACCCGAACGGCGAGGTGGCCCGGGTCGACACCGGCGTGTTGGGGCCGTCGCACTTCGCGACCGCGAACGGCGAGCTCTACGTCTCCTGTTCCGCCGGCGACGCCCTCGCCGTCATCGACCCCGAGTCCCTGACGCTCGTCGACCGCGTCGCCGTCGGCGCGGAGCCGCACGAGATCGCGGTCGCCCCGAGCGGCGATCGGCTCTACGCCGGAAGCCGCCGCGAGGGCGTCGTCGACGTCGTCGACACCGGCCGCCGCGAGCGGGTCCGCGCGATCGACGCCGGCCCGGACGCCCGCGTGCAGGGCGTCGCGCTCGCTCCCGACGGGGACCGCGGCTACGCGGTCGACCAGCGCGGCGCTCGCGTGGTCGCCTTCGACGTCGGAGAGGGGTCGGCTTCGCCCGCCGCCGCGCCGATCCGCGACGAGGCGACGGTCGGCGCCGACCCGTACGACCTCGTCGCGACCGCGGACCGCGTGCTCGTCCCCGGCCGCGGCGACGGCGTCGTCCACGAGTTCGACCGGAGCCTGAAGCCGATCGCGGTCCACGAGGGGTTCTCGCGCCCCGTCGACGTCTTCGACATCGGCGGCGAGTGGTGGGTGCTCGACGCGGGCGCCGCCGGGCTCCGATCGATCGACGGCGCCGTCGTCGAGACGCCGGCGCCCGGATTGGTCGCGACCCCGGTGGGCGAGGGGAAACTCGCCGTCTCTCACTACGACGACGACCGCGTGTCTCTCGTCGACATCGGCTCTGGGACCGTCTGGACCGCGACTTCGCCGGCGTACCCGTTCGGGTCCGTCGTGGTCTGAGCGCCACCGGCGGGGGTCGCCGAGTTCGACCACACCGACGAGCACGGTCGCGAGCGCTCCGAGCCGACGGGGACGGCGGAGCGCGGGGCAGTCGCCTCAGATCTCGAAGTCGGGCGTGTCGAACGCCCCCTCGTCGGACTCCACGTCGTACCCCTCGATCGCCGTGAGCGCCAGATCAAGCGTCGCCTCGGCGTCCCAGCGCCCCGTGTTGATCGCCAGGTCGTAGATGGAGCGGTCCGAGAGGTCGATCCCGTAGTACGACTGGTAGCGCTGCTCTTCGATCACCTCGCGGACCTGCATCTCCGAGGTCATCTCCTCGCGGTCGAGGGTGCGGTCGGCGCGCACCTCGTCGGCGGCGTCGAGCCAGATCCGGATGTCGGCGCGGTTGCCGGCGATCCAGCCGGCGAGCCGCGACTCGAGGACGAACGCCTTGTTCGCGGTCCCCCACTTCTCGGCGATTCGGCGGAGTCGCTTGTCGAGCGCGCGGTCGATCTCCTCGGACTCGCCGGCCTTCGCGATCAGCTGCGAGAGGCTCATGTCGCGCTCGGCGGCGATCTCCCGGAACAGCTCGCCGCCGGAGACGTAGCCGCAGTCGAGCGCGGCCGCGATCCCCTCCACGAGCGTCGTCGCGCCGCACCCCGGCGGTCCCGAGACGGTGATGAAGAGGTTCCGGTCGATTTCCCGTTCCGCCGGCGCCGAGGTTCCACTCATACGTGCGGCGCCACGGGCGGATCCCGGATAAACCGGCCGGTTCGGGCGAAACCGGGACGAACCTCGCGAATTCGGGTGCCCCGACCCACCGGCGGCGCACGTCGCTCCCGACGTAACCGATTTCCCGCGCCGCGCCCAGAGACCGACAGTGAGCGAACGCACGGACGGCGGCGCGGCCGGGAGTGAGGCCGAGCCGTCGCCGTCCGCGCGAGCCCTCCTCCGCGAAGCCCTCGCGGGCGAGGACGCGCCCGCCGTGGAGTTCGACCCGGAGTCGGTTCCGCTCCCCGACGCCGACGTGCTCGACCGGCTCTCGCCGCCGGTCCGCCGGTGGTGGGTCTCGGAGTTCGCCGCGCACGTCGGCGAGAACGGCGGCCTGTTCACCCCGCCACAGCGCGGGGCGATCCCCCGCGTCGACGAGGGAGAGAACTGCCTCGTCGCCGCCCCGACGGGGAGCGGGAAGACGCTCGCCGCCTTCACCGCGGTCCTCGACGACCTCTTCGCGCGCGAGCGGGCCGGCGAACTGGAGAACGCCGTCTACTGCCTCTACGTCTCCCCGCTGAAGTCGCTCGCGAACGACATCGAGCGCAACCTCGAAGCGCCGCTCGACGGGATCGCGGCGGAGACGGCGTCCGGGGGCGGACCGGACGAAGACGGGGAGGCCGACCCCGGCGTCCGGCAAGCGATCCGGCACGGCGACACGAGCGAGGCCGACCGGCGGGCCATGCTGGAGGAGACGCCGCACGTGCTCAACACCACGCCGGAGACGCTGGCGATCCTGCTCGACGCCCCGCGGTTCAGGGAGAAGCTCCGCGCCGTCGAGTACGTCGTCGTCGACGAGATCCACGCGCTGGCGGGGAACAAGCGCGGCACGCACCTCTCGGTGTCGCTGGAGCGGCTGACGGCGTTGGCCGACGGCTCACCGACACGGGTCGGCTGTTCCGCGACGGTCGAGCCGCTCGACGAGGTCGCCGACTTCCTCGTCGGTCGCGAGCGCGTCGACGGCGCGGTCGGCGACGCCGAGGGGTTCGCCACGCGCGACTGCGAGGTCGTGGACGCCCGGTTCGGCCGGGAGTTCGACCTGCGGCTCCGGACGCCGGCCGCCGACCTCATCCACACGCCGGACTCGGTCGTCACCGACCGATTCTACGACGCGCTCCGCGACCTGATCGAGGACCACGAGAACACGCTGGTGTTCGCGAACTCCCGGTCCGGCGCCGAGCGCACCCTCCGCGAGCTTCGCGAGCGGTTCGACTACGACGAGTCGGACTCGGGCTGTCACCACGGGAGCCTCGGCGAGAGCCAGCGCACCCGGATCGAGGCGGGGCTGAAGGCGGGGACGCTGGACGTGGTGACCACCTCGACGAGCCTCGAACTCGGCATCGACATGCCCCACCTCGACCTGGTCGTCCAGGTGGGGTCGCCGAAGTCGGTCGCGGCGCTGCTCCAGCGCGTCGGGCGGGCGGGCCACAGCCCCGGCGAGACCGTCGAGGGGCGGGTGTTCGCGCTCGACCGCGACGAGTTAGTCGAGTGCGCGGCGATGCTCGCGCGCGCCGAGGCGGGGTTCGTCGACGGCGTGTCGCTCCCCGAGGGCGCCGCCGACGTGGCCGCCCAACACGTCTACGGGATGGCGATCAACGGGGTCCGCCCGGACCGGGAGATCCGCGAGGTCCTCCGGCGGGCGCACCCGTACCGCGCGTTCGGCGCGGACGCGTACGAGCGGCTCATGCGGTACCTCACCGGCGACTACGAGGGGTTGACGGAGCGGAACGTCTACCCGAAGGTGTGGCGCGACGCGAACGACCCGCCGGACGGCGAACACCACTACGATGAATATCCGGTCGGCGAGACGCTCGTCGGGAAGCGCGGTCGGCTCGCGCGGGTCATCTACATGACGAACGTCGGGACGATCCCCGACTCGTTCGGCTGCGACGTGGTCACCCGCGACGGCGAGCCGGTCGGGACGCTCGACGAGAACTACCTCGACACGCTCGCGCCGGGCGACGTGTTCGCGCTGGGCGGCGAGCGGTTCGCGTTCCGCTACCGGCGCGGCTCGAAGGTGTACGCCGACCGGACGGACGAGCGGCCGACCGTGCCCACCTGGTACGCCGAGCGGCTCCCCCTGTCGGCCGACCTCGCGGCGGAGGTGCTCGCGTTTCAGGGCGACCTGCTCGACAGGCTGACGCGCGATGGCCCGCCCGCGGTCCGAGGCTGGCTGCGGGAGCTCCCGATCGACGGGAACGCGGTGCGGGCGATCACCCGGACCTACGACGAGCAGGTCGCGTACGCGGGCGCCGAGAGCGTGTCGACCCCGTCGCGGCTCGCGGTCGAGGAGGTGCTCGACCGCGACGCGTACAAGCGGCGGTTCCACGTCCACGCGACGTACGGCCGGCGGTTCAACGAGGGGCTCTCGCGGCTGGTCGCCGCCGAGTGCGCCGCCCGGACCGACGCCGAGCCGACGGTCGCGGTCGCCGACCGGGGGTTCAGTCTCGTCCTCCCGCTGAACCGCAAAGTCGACGTGGCGGGGATCCTCCGCGACCTGGACCCCGCGGCCGTCCGCGACGACCTCCGGGCGGCGCTGGGGGGTACCGACCTCCTCCAGCGCTACTTCCGGATCAACGCGACGCGCTCGCTCATGATCCTCAAGCGGTACAAGGGGTACGAGAAGTCCGCCGCCGAACAGCAGGTGTCCGCCGAGACGCTGCTCTCGCTCGCGGAGGGGCTCGACGACTTCGCGGTGATCGAGGAGACGTACCGCGAACTGTTAGACGACCGGCTCGACGCGCCCCGGATCCGCGACGTGGTCGAGCGGATCGCCGCCGGCGACCTCGCGGTCGTCGATCGGACGGTCGACTCGCCGACCCCCCTCGCCTTCGGGCTCGCGACGCTCGCCGACTCCGACGCGGTGCTCGCCGACGACGAGTCGGCGGCGCTCCGGGCGTTCCACGACCGAGTGCAGCGGGCGATAGAGGACTCCTAACCGCCACCCGACCCCGGCGCCGGCGCCTCCGGCGGGATCACCTCCGGGAGCCCGTTGAGGAGCGACACCGTATAGTGGAGGAACACGGCGAGCGCGACGACCGACAGGAGCACCAAGAAGAGCAGAATCATCCGCTCGTCGCTCCGCACGACCGCGCTGGCGTCGGCGACGAATCGGCGGAGGGCCCGCTGCGGCTGCATGGGCACTGATACGGGGCGGGGGGACGTAAAGAGACGGGCGCTTGGGGGCGCGGCGCCCGCACCGAACGGCTCAGTCGCTCTCGGCGGTCGGCGTCCCCGAGCGGGACAGCGGCTCCCCGTCGACGGGTTCGTCCGGGTTCGCGTCGATCGCGGCCTCGCTGAGCCCCAGTTGGGCGTCGACGTCGGCGTCCTCGCGGACGTGGACCGTCCCGCGGTGGATCGCGATCGCGTCCGCGAGGTGGAGTCGGACCGCGTCGAGCAGCACGTCGGCTTCGAGGGGTTGCCCGCGGCGCTTGATCTCGGCGACGTCGGCGCCCGCGGGGATGTCGAACGCGCGCTGGGCGATCACCGGCCCCTGATCGAGGTCGGTGGTCACGTAGTGGGCGGTGACGCCGGCGACGCGGACGCCGGCGTCCTTCGCCTGCCGGTACGCCTCCGCGCCGGGGAACGCCGGCAGCAGGGAGGGGTGGACGTTGATGATCCGACCCTCGTAGCGGAACACGACCTCCGGCGAGAGGATGCGCATGTAGCGGGCCAGGGCGATCAGATCCACGTCGTACTCGGCCAGCAGGTCGAGGAGACGCTCCTCGTCGGTGTTGCCGTTGCCGTCGCCAACGTCGTAGAAGGGCTTGTCGTAGCGCTCCGCGAGCGACCGGAGGTCCCCGCGGTTACCGATCACGACCGGGATCTCCGCCTCCTCGCCGTCGTCGGCGAGGTCGCCGTTGGCCTCGGCCTCGAGCAGGGCCTCTGGCGCGTGGGTCTCCTTGGTGACCAACAGCGCGATCCGGCGGGCGTCGCGGTCGCTCGGGAACCGGACCTGGATGTCCACGCCGAGTTCGCGCCCGAGCTCGGCGAGCGCGCGGCGGAGCTCGCCGCGAGAGGTGTCCATCTCCGAGGCGTCGACGCGGGTCGTCATCCGGAAGACGCCCTCGCGGACCGCCTGGTCGAGGTCCTCGATGTTGATTCCCCGCTCGAACAGCAGGGAGGTGACCCGCGCGATGAGTCCGGTCTTGTCTCCTCCGACGACCGTGATTTCGGTCAGTTCGCGGGTCATGCGACGATCACCTCCGATGGTTCGAGCGGCTGCATACATTCGGTGGAGAACACGGAGGGGTTTGCCCCTTTCGCTCCGCGCCGCACCTCCGACTACGCCGATCGACCGGTACATATCCATGAACGTGGATATAAAAGACGTTCCAAAACGGTTTTTACACACGACTCCGCACTACCGGACATGACGGCATACACCGCGACGGTGACGGTCCGCCTGAAGCGGGGCGTCCTCGATCCGGAGGCCGAGACGACCCAGCAGGCCCTCGAACGCCTCGGGTTCGAGCTGTCGGACCTCCGGTCCGCCGACCGGTTCGAGGTCGACCTCGACGCCGCCGACGCCGACGAGGCCGCCGACCGCGCCGACGAGATGGCCGAGCGGCTGCTCGCGAACCCGACGATCCACGACTACGAGGTCGCGGTCGCGGAGCGATGACGGTCGCCGTCGTCGAGACGACGCCGATCGTCACCGGCTCGGAGATCGCGGCCGCCCACGCGGGGTGGTCGGCGTGACGGTCGCCGTCGTCCAGTTCGGCGGCTCCAACTGCGACCGCGACGCGGTCCGCGCGCTCGAGCACGTCGGCGTCGACGCCGAACGCGTCTGGCACGAGGACGGGCTCCCCGCCGACGCCGAGGGGATCGTGCTCCCCGGCGGGTTCTCCTACGGCGACTACCTCCGCGCCGGTGCGATGGCCGCCCGCGCTCCGATCATGGAGGAGGTCCGCGAGGCCGCCGCCGACGGCGTCCCCGTGATCGGCGTCTGCAACGGCGCGCAGATCGGCTCCGAGTCCGGGCTCACGGACGGCGCGTTCACCACGAACGCCTCCGCGCGCTTCCAGTGTGAACCCGTCCACCTCCGCGTCGAGCGCGCGGACACGCCCTGGACCGCGGCCTACGAGGAGGGAGAGGTCATCGAGGTCCCCATCGCACACGGCGAGGGACGATTCGAGATCGACGAGGCGGCCCACGCCGACCTCGTCGCCGACGACCGCGTGCTCTTCCGCTACTGCGACGCCGACGGGAACGTCACCGACGCGGCCAACCCCAACGGCTCGACCGACAACGTCGCCGGCGTCCTCGGCGAGCGCGAGTCGGTCGCCGTGCTGATGCCGCACCCCGAGCGCGCCACGCTCCCCGACCTCGGCCGGAGCACGGACGGGGCGGGTATCCTCCGGGCGTTCGCCTGATCGACCGCCGACCCGCCGACTCCGCTAGCGCTGGCGCCCTGACAGCGAGCGCTCCGCGCTCGCCCCTCCGCGGTCGCCCTCGCGGTCGTCACCGCCGTCGGTCTCCTTGTCCCCGAGCTCGCGTTCCAGCGCCCGCTCGAACTCGGCCTCGGTGAGTTCTCCCTCGGTGTACCGCCGCTGGATCCGGGCGATCGGGTCGGCCTCTCCGTCGCCGTCGGCCACCTCGTCGGCCCGACCGCGCTCGTCGCCCTCGGCGAGCGCGC
>NZ_NHOA01000063.1 GCF_002727125.1 Halorubrum persicum | reverse complement strand
GAGCAACACCGCCCTCCCCCGACGAAAGCGTGAGCGCGAGCGACTTATGAAGCCACTCAATCCCGAGATAGCTATGTCGTATCGTATCGGATAGGTGACTCGTCTTTGACTGACGAGATTACCTGCGGAGCGAGGAGGACTTGAGGGAATCCTACACGCATCCTGTAGTGGGGTTATTTGGCTCAGGTAAACCCCCGTACCTGACGTATAGTTGTCTGCTGGTTGATGGAGTATGTCGGATAATGACAGACTTACTATACAATTGCTATCGGCTCAAACCGACAGCGTTTAATATATGTGGCTACAGGTACTTAAAGGTTTCGGTAAAAGTAAGGTGGTTGATGGTTTCCCGGCTCTTTTCGGAGGGGAGTATGCTCAGATAGCGATTCTTTACGCTCAGGCTTTAACTGGCGTGAGATTTAGGGATACGGGTTTAGCGGGTTCCTGATACCCCGGCAAAAGAGGCAAAATTTTTCTGACAAGTTGTATGTGTGATACAATCCAACCAGCCCCGCTATCCCCCGAAATCGGCAAGCTCAAGCCCTCTCTGTAATGGCTCTATGGGGTTAATGGAGCGCGTTAAGCTCCTCTCCTATCTTCGAGGGCGTAGGTTGCGACAGATACGGCTCTATGCTCTGGTAATCACTCCACCCGCCTATATCCATCATTACCCTCACGCTCACGTCCTCCTCTACCAAGTGATACGTAGCCCAACTACGTCTTAAGTCGTGCGAGGAGACGTGTTGCCACCTCTCTGAGTCGTCTGTAAGCTCCTCTCTCGCCTCACGAACCCACCTGCGGATAGAATCAACAGACGCGCTCACGTAAGGCTCAGACGGGGCTATGTCCCTCTCCTTAGCGTAGTTCTCAAGCTCACGCTTTACGCCCTCAGGTACGTATGCGTCTCTCGTCGCTTTGCTCCCGCCTTTCGTGTTTTTGCCTGCGACAGACAATTCCCAATAGTCGCCCTCGTCGTTGTGGCTCAACCCCTGCGGTTTGGCTGTTGGTACCCCGCTTGCACGTAGCCCGACTTTGCCCATCAACAGGATAGCAATACGTCGTTCCCAATCGCTTTCTCTTGCCTGTCGTGCGAGCGCGTCTATCTCGTCGGGATAGCTGAGCCAACATTTCACCTCGTCGCCGGAGTCGTCTATTCGCACCATACACGGATAATATAGTTTCCGTGCAAAAAGGCTGTTGGTTCGTTGCGTTGTGGCTCTCGTCTGAGCCGAAACCCCTGATATGAGCCGTCTGAGCGTTGTGGTGCGAGCGCGAATACACGACAAGTACATCAAACCGTTTACGCCCTTTCGAGAGCAACAGAATTGATGTGCGCTTTCTCTCAGCCAACCTATCAGTCTTTTTATATGCTTGCCGAACCGAAAACCGCCCTCTCAGAGCCAGACGCGCGTCAGAAATGTACTCAAATATTAACCACGTTTCCGGGTTTCAAATATTTGACACTTCAATCACGAAACCACCTGTACCACTTGACAAAGAACGGAGCGTTGCGCTCCTCTCTGTCCTCTCGCACCTCAAGAGCTACTTCCTCTACCTTATCCTCTATCTGCGAGCGACGAGTAAGCTGTTGTTCAAGCTCCTCTATGCGCTCCTCACGGCTCTCAAGTCGCTCCCGAAGGGTAGCCACCTCCTCACGTAGCTCCTCCCTCTCGTCGCGCTCACGGAGGATTTGACGGATGTACTCGGAACGTGATACGCCCTCCTCCTCAGCCTCCTCCTCAAGTCTGGCGATTAGCTCCCCCTGTAACCGGATTGTGATACTCTCTTTTGCCATCGTATCCGCTTTGTAACACGGAGTAACACGCTCGTATCACAAAACGGTTACGCTGTATCCGGTTCGTGTTGCGTCAGACATAGGCCCCTCATTTCAAGTAGAGGGCGCATATACCTGTCACTATCCGTCGAAAACGGCGGGTGAGGGTACTGGTAATACCCTCTCAGCAAGAGGTTTCCCGTATGTCAGCCATCAACCCCGAGGGACAAAAATCTTCCCTCACGTCAGACGGTAGCACAGACGAAACGATTGATACCCTTGTCGAAGTCGTCAAAGAGCAATCTGAGGCGATTGCGGAGCTACAGAGAGAGTCTGAGCGAAAGGACGAACGGATAGCCGAACTTGAGGAACAACTATCTGAGCAACAGTCTGAGAGCGCGAGAGAGCGAGCCGAAATAAAGCAACGGGTAACCGCCCTCGAAAGTGAGGAGAGTGACGAGGAACCCGATTCTGGCGACGAAACCCCTACCCCTGAGGCGGGGGAAACCACCATACAGGAACCGGAAACCCCGCTTGAGGACATAGTACAGCTACCGGAGCATTTGGCTGAGGAGAACCTGAGCGCAAACCAGCAACGCGCTCGGTTCGTTGCCAGAGACGCGCACGAGTACACGCGCTCCGTTCCTGCGGGGAGGGCGATAAAGTCGTCTGAGCTTAGACGGGTTCTCTCAGCCGGTGAGGATGGAACAGTGTACTCGCAAACAGTGAGCCGGGTGATTGACTATCTGGACAAGTTAGGCGACGAGGACGTGAAAGTGTCTGAGACGCAAGCAGGGGAGCGCGTTGTAGTCTTTACCGACGAGATGGTGAAACGGATTGTCGCCTATCACAATCGGAATAACGGCGTTGTTACCGAGGGAGGGGCAACAGGGTAGGTGAGCGCGTTACTCACTCGTCGAAACGTATAGGATAGGCTACACGAACACCGTGCAAGCCCCGTTGTAGTAGTGGCAACACTGAGGAAGAACCCTTTCTTTTCAGTAACAGTAGTAGTGTGCTAAACACTCTACTGTTGGGTTTGCGTGTTTCCCCGGTAACAACGGTGTTACTCAATCCTCCCGTGAGGTTAGCCGATTCCGAGTGAGCCGGGTGGTTGGGTGGGTACTTCAATCGTTGTGCGATTCTCCCGTGAGCGTTGCCGTCTCTGTGAAGCTTCAGGGGTAGGGTTCGAGGACGAGAAACGAGGTTCCTCAGGGGAGTCGTGAGGCTCAGACGAGGGTTCGGGGCTTTCCGAAGGTTCGGAAAAACGCTGAGCGCACAGGTTGTCTACGATTGGCTCCGGCTCTCCGTAGCTCCAGCTATGCGCTCCCTGCGACAACCACACTGCGCTCTTGTCGAAGGTATCAGCTACAGCTCCGTGCGACAATTCCGCTTTCGTCGCCTCGTCGGGATTGACGACATTCGGAATCTGTGAGGCGACGTAGACGGCTCCTCTCGTCGGATAGCCCCGTTCGTTGTGCTTGTGGTTCGACTCTGTGGCAAGCTCTCTCTCGTCGGGGGAGCGCACGGTAATCACGTCCTCAGGTGCGTTGCCCTCACCGGAATCTGGCGCATATGCACAACGCTCCGTGTACCCTTCGACAACGTGGGCCAAATCACCCGACGAAACGGCTCCGTCAACCCACAGGTAGATGTGAGCGTGAGGCGTTGCGAAGGTTTCCGTTCCTGCGAGGACTACCGCATACTCGAAGTCGTGAGGAATCGCCCGACGTAGGGCGGGTATCACGTAGCTCCTCACCGTTTCGGAAAGCTCAGCTATCAGGGAAAGCGGGGGAATCCATTCCCCTGAGGAGCGAGGAGATTGCCGGAGCGATAGCATAACGGTATGTAAGGGCGTAAACGCGCTCCGGCAAGCCCTATCCGTTTCGAGGATACGCCGATACTTTTTTCTGGAATTGCGAGGGTAGCCATTAGCCTCAGCCGAAGCTACCCGTCCTCGAAGCTCTTGCCGTTGGGCTTGCGCTATCTCCTCTCTCGTCTGTATGCGCTCTCCCTCACGGAATCGCTCAGGAATCCCCGAGTATGTACCCGGTTCGATAAGGGACGTTTCCCAAAACGCTGAGCGCACAGGTTGTCTATGCTCCTCGTCTATCTCTGGCTCAAGTGGCTCAGGCTTGTCGGGGTAAACACGCGCGCCCTCAGCCTCAGCAACGCTCGCACTTGTCGAATCTGTAGTTGACATATATCGCCTCCCGCCGGAAAAGATAGGAGAGGCGATAGGTTACGAGTAACCTGCGACGTGGTTATGCGTAACCTTTAAGTACCTACAACCCGTATCAAGAAGTGTATCAGGCTTCTTGTACGGGTTGCAGGCAACCAGCCTCCCCCAAACCTCCTAACACTGCATAGCGACAGGTATCAGCAGAGAGTTAGAGAGAGGTAGACTTTTCCGACGATTTGCTCTTAGTATATATACTTTCTGGTGCTACTTAAATCTTTCTTTCCAGTTTTGAGATGTATCTCAATTCTGTGATGGTTATCGTCCTCGAAGCTCTACGCGGGTTACGTCGCGCTCCGTTTCGTCGGTAGATAGTTCTACGCGCTTTTCGTCGCCCTCCGGCGTTACGGCTGTTGCTTGCCCCGACGAAGGGAACCAGTGTAGTTCATACTCGTCGCCCTCGAAGCAAAGCACAGGCTTGTTTAGCGCACCTCGCACGTAGTACCTGCGAGCAAACTGTAGTTCTACGTCCTCCTCGTCTGTGCTAATCTCTACCGTATCGTTAGTGTCAATCTGCATAAATTAGTCCTCCTTTGGTGCAAAGTTTCCGGCGTTATCCCGTGGTTGTTGTACTTCTACCGTTCCCTCAGGGGTAGGTTCAAGTGGCTTGCCGTCATACCATTTTTCTGATAAGTCGTCGCGCTCTCCTAAGAGTACCTCAAGTAGTATCTGGCCCATAGGCCCATTACTGGCGTAGGTATCAGGGTGGTTGTTACCGCCTCGTCTGTTGGTAAACTCCCTGTTGCCGATACGCTGTAGCTCCTCGTCTCGCAAGTCCTCGAATAGTTCAATCGGTAGGGTAACCTCTACCGTCTCAGTCAAAGCCATAATGCTCACCCAGTAATGCGCTCTCGAATCTCTGCCTGCTTGCGCTCTACGTCGCTTTCAGGTTCCTCGTCGGTGTTGCCCTCGTCTGTAAGCTCAAGTCGCTCACGAACCTCACGTTGCTTCTCAGCCGCCTCAGCAACGCCCTCGTTAAGCTCCTCAAGTCGTTGCTGTAGTAGCTCCTCAATCACTTGAGACTCTGCATAAGTGCCGTCAAACCGGCTGTTGTCGTGGTTCCGAACCTTGAGGGCGAGGTGGCTCACGTCCTCTCCCTCGTCGGCTGATAGCTGTTCCGTTGCCGTCAAATCAAAACTATTGCTCATCCGTAATCACCTCATCTAACAAATCGTTGATAATTCTATCGTATGGTGGTTGATACTCGTACCGTGCGTTAGCATACTGTTCCAGCCGGTTTAGGGTGGAACGATATGCAAACATCGTTGTTTCTTTTGTCTCTGCTGACATTTTGTAAGCACCTCTGTTTGGCGCTCATTCCGCGACGTAGGGGGAG
>NZ_NHOA01000099.1 GCF_002727125.1 Halorubrum persicum | reverse complement strand
AAAGCCCCGGCCGCGAGGACGAAGCACGGCGATGTAAGCACTGCAAGGAGCGAACGGAGTGAGCGACTGAAGCGCGCAGCGAGCCGCGCGAGTCCTCGCGGCCGGGGCTTTGAAGCTGTTTACCGTCGGTCTGTCGACTGTTTATAAACGATCGACCGGACCGGCGGTCCCGTCTCCGATCGAACTGTAGGCGAACTCTTCTACACACCGATCCGAACCCCAGACCGTCACGATTACCTTCGCCGGTTCGTTTGAACACGTAAACCCGTCTCGCCGGCCCCCACACCGACGAGCCCGATCTCACCATGCAACAGTACCTCGATCTCGTCGACGACACCCTGTCGACGGGCACCTACAAGCCGAACCGAACCGGCGTCGACACGATCGCGACGTTCAGCGGGCAGTACACCGTCGACCTCTCGGAGGGCTTCCCCCTCCTCACGACCAAGAAGATGGACGGCTACCGGTGGAACTCGCTGATCCACGAGGTGCTCTGGTACCTCTCCGGCGAGGAGCACATCCGGAACCTCCGCGAGGAGACCAAGATCTGGGACGCGTGGGCCGACGACGAGGGGCGTCTCGACACCGCTTACGGCCGGTTCTGGCGCCGCTTTCCCGTTCCGGACGGCGTCGACGCGCTCCCCGGCGAGTCGTGGCCGGCGGACGCGCACCGCTGGGTGACCGTTGAAGCGGGCCCCGACGGCGCCGAGCGCCGGACCTTCGACCAGATCCAGTACGTCCTCGACACCCTCGAAGAGAACCCGCAGTCCCGGCGGATGGTCGTGAACGCGTGGCATCCCGCCAACGCCGCCGTCTCGACGCTGCCGCCGTGTCACTACACCTTCGTCGTGAACGTACAGGACGGGCGGCTCAACCTCCACCTCACGCAGCGCTCGGGCGACATCGCGCTCGGGGTCCCGTTCAACATCGCCGCGTACGCCCTGCTGGCGAACGCGCTCGCGCAGCGGACGGGGTTCGAAGTGGGCGAGTTCGGCCACACCGTCGTCGACGCGCACGTCTACTGCGGGCGCGGCGAGCGCGGGAAGTGGTACGCGAACAACCTCAAATACGTCCAGGACCGGATCGAGGCGGTCGAGAGCAAGGCCGACTACCTCGACGTGAAGAGCTGGGTCGAGCGGACCGCCCCCGACGAGGCGGACGGCGAGGAGGGGTACGACCACGTCCCCGGCCTGCTCGAACAGCTCTCGCGGGAGCCGCGCGAGCGCCCCCGGATCGAGATCGCCGACGTGCCGCTCGACGAGCTCACGTACGCGGACATCGAGGTCGTCGACTACGACTCCGCGGACGGCATCTCGTTCGCGGTCGCGGAGTGATGGCCGGCGACGCGTCCGCCGGCGGCGACGCCGACGCAGCCGAGGCCGCCGCCGTCGACCTCGTCCTCGTCGCCGCGGTCGCCGAGAACGGCGTCATCGGCGACAGCGGCGGCATGCCGTGGCACTACCCGGCCGATCTGGCGCACTTCAAGCGGCTCACGACCGGGCATCCCGTGATCGTCGGCCGCGCGACCTACGAGAGCATCGCCGACCGGATCGGCGGCCCGCTCCCCGACCGCACCAGCGTCGTGTTGACGACCCGCGACCTCGACCTCCCCGAGGGCGCCGTCGTCGCGAGCGACACTGACGACGCGGTCGACCTCGCGGCCGCGGACGCCGCCGAGCGCGGCGTCGACGAGGCGTACGTCATCGGCGGCGCGACCGTCTACGAGCAGTTCCTCGACCGCGCTGACCGAATGGTGCTGACGGAGGTCCCCGGGCGACCCGACGGCGACACGCGCTTCCCGGACTGGGACGCCGCGGAGTGGTCGGAAACCGAGCGCGAGGTCGTTGCCTCCGAGGACGGGGACTCCGAGAGCGACGACGAGGCCGGCGGCGACGGCCACCTCGCGTTCGTCACCTACGAACGAATCGCCGACTGAAGGGGGCGACCCCGATCTCGCCGCCCGCTCGAGAATCATCGTGTGCCGATACGGTCTCAAATAAATCTCTTCTCTGTGCATCCGCCCAGCTACCACGGCGGTATTGTCTGAAACACCGGGATATATCGCAAACGGTGATCGTGATATCATTTTTGAGCACAGGCCATGTTATGTGTACTCATGTCACTGCCAGAAGCCGCGACCGAGCCCGAGCGCTGCCCGTTCTGCGGGTCGGACATCGCGTCCCTCGGCGCGGGATTCATGCGTCACGTCGAGAACGAGCCCCAGTGCCGCGACGCGTTCGACACCTGGCGCGACCGCGTCAGCGACGACATGCGGGGCGGCTGGGCGGGGTGAGGAGTACGTGCGGGGCGGCTGGGCGGGATGACGACGACACGACGCGGTCGCCGGGCCCCGAGGCAGGCCGGTCAGCTCCGCAGCGCTTCCACGGGACGCTCGTTCGCCGCCTTCCACGCGGGATACGCCCCGCTGACGAGCCCAACGCCGACGCCGAACACGAGCGCCAACAGGAGGTAGTAGCCGTTCGTCGGGTCGAGCACGAGCGCGGCGTCGACCGCGGGCGTCGCGGCCACGAGCCCGGCGACGAGCAGCACGGTCAGCAGTGTCCCCGCCGCCGCGCCCGCGGCACCGATGAGCCCGGCCTCCGCGAGCAGCACGCGCAACACGTCCCGGCGCGTCACGCCGACCGCGCGCATCACGCCGATCTCCTGTCGCCGCTCGACGGTGCTCATCAGCATGACGTTGAGGATCGACACCCCGGCGACCACCAGCGAGATGGCGCCGAGCCCGAGGAGGAAGGTGCTCAGGAGGTCGAAGAAGCCGTTGATCTCGTCGACGACCGCCGCCAGCTCGAACAGGTCGACGCGCTCCTCGCGGGCGTTCACCTCCTCGCGGATCGCGTCCGCGGCCGCTCGCGCGGTCTCCCCCGACTCGGCGACGATCAGCGCCTGCGCGTAGCCGTCGGCGGCGAACGCGGACTCCGGGAGGAAGACGGCGTCGTCGGGCGCGACCGGGCTGAACGTCTGGCTCTCGGCCAGCACGGCGACGACGCGGACCTGCGACCCCGCGATCCCGACGGTGTCGCCCGCGCCCACGCCGAGGTCCTCGGCGACGCCCGCGCCGACGATCGCGCCCTGCCGGTGGCGGTCCGGGAGCCTCCCTTCGGCGGCCTCGAACGCGAGCCCCGGCTCCTCCACGCCGTAGACGGTCGCGAAGGTCTGACCGCTCGCGCCCTCGACGACCGCGCTGTCGGAGTACAGCGGCACGACCGCCGGATCGCCGACCGCGGGATCGTCGACGGCGCGCCTGACGGCCGCCACGTCGGCCGCCGAGAGCGACTCGACGCCGGCGTCCGCGTTCGGCGAGACCACCACCTGCGTGCCGATGTCGCCGATGGCGTCGTCGGCGCCGAGCGCGAGCACGTTCCCGAAGATCCCCAGCGCCGCGACCGCGAGCACGCCGATGCAGACGCCGAGCACCGCGAGCACCGTCCGCACGCGGTTCCGTCGGAGGTTCCGGCCGGCCATCGCGACGGCGGGGCGCCAGCCGCGGAGCCGGCCGGCGACGCCGTCGCCCGTCATCGGTCACCCGGCGTGAGCGCCGACTCGGCGTCCCGGTCCGACTGGGGGCCGTCCGTCGCGTCCGATTCGGCGGGGACGCCGCCGATGAGCACCCCGTCCGTGAGCTCGACGACCCGGTCCGCGAACTCCTCGACGAGCGGGTCGTGCGTGACGGCGACCACGGCGACCCCCTCCGTCTTCACGCGCTCGAACTCGGCCAGAATCGACTCGCCGGTCTCCGTATCGAGGTTCCCCGTGGGCTCGTCCGCGAGCAGCACCGCCGGCTCGTTGATGAGCGCCCGGGCGATGGCGACCCGCTGTTTCTGCCCGCCGGACAGCTCCGACGGCTCGTGATCGAGCCGGTCGCCGAGCCCGAACCGGCCGAGCAGGTCGGCGGCGCGGTCGCTCGCGTCGCCCGGGTCGAACGCGGTCGGGAGCGCGACGTTCTCGACCGCGGTCAGCGTCGGCAAGAGGTGGAAGTCCTGGAAGACGAACCCGATCGATTCCTTGCGCGCCGCGGTGCGCTCGGCGACCGTGAGCTCGGTCACGTCGGTCCCGTCGAGCAGGCGCCACCCCTCGGTGGGGTCGTCGAGCAGTCCGAGCACGTTGAGCAGCGTCGACTTCCCGGAGCCGCTGGGACCGACGACCGCGACGAACTCCCCCGGCTCGACCGCGAAGTCCACGTCGTCGAGCGCCACCACCGGCTCGGCCCCCCCGCCCGGATACCGCTTGGTCACGCCGCGGAGTTCGACGCTATACATCGCGGCGACGGATCACGCTCCCGGCGACGGCGACCCCGGCGCCGCCGACGACCCCGATAACTCCGAGGGCTCCGAGCGTTCCGACGGCGCCTCCGCTTCCCTCCCCGCCGTCGCCCGCATCTGGGAGCGCCACCGTCGCGGTCTCGGTGTACCGAACTCCGCGTTCGGTGTACGCGATCCGGATCGGGAGCTCGTTCGCCACGGAGACGTTCGCCGCGGTCCGCAGGTCGAAGGCGACGAAGTCGCCCGCGCCGACGCTGCCGACGAAGTACTCTCTCCCGGCCGGCGTCGGCTCGACCCCGTCGGCGCCGGCGACCGAGACGACGACCCCCTCCAGCTCGCCGGTGCCCGCGTTGCCGAGGTTGGCGTCCACGATCACCCGCCCGTCGGGGGTCGTCTCGACGGTCGCGTCGGTGACGGTCGGATCCCCCTCTCGGGGCGGGTACCGCAGCGTCGAGGACGCGGTCCGGTTCGCGCCGGCACCCGCCTGCGCGTCGGGCCGAGACCGGAACGCGGCCGTGACCGTCACGTCAGAGCGCTCGCCGAGAGGGCCGAGGTCGATCACCACCTGCCGCTCCTCGCCGGGGGCGACGTCCTCGACGACGAAGGGGCCGGCGTCGACGGCGGGCTCCGTCTCGCTCCCCTCGTCGTTCGCCCCGACCGGCGTGCCGACCGCGGTCAGGCTCACGCGGTCGGCGGTCGACGTTCCCGTGTTGACGACGGTCACGGCGACCGGCGAGTCCGCCGCCCGCACCGACTCGGTCGCGTCGCCCTCGTCCGTCTGGAGCCCGCCGCCACCGCCGCCGAAGACGCCTTCGAGGCCGCCGACGTTGATCCCGCCGGCGCTCTGTTCGTCGTCGTCGCTCTGGAGGTCCTCCGGCGAGAGTGCCCGCGTACGCACGTCGAGCGCGACCTCGGCCGGCTGCACGTCGACGATCGCGTCGCGGGTCACCGTGACGGTCCCGCCGTCGTCGTCGCCGCCCGTCGACTCCTGCTCGGCGACGACCTCGACCGTGAGCCGGTGTTCGCCGGGGTCGTCGAAGCGGGTCCACAGGACCACGTCGGTCGCGTCACCCGCCGAGAGCGCCCCGACCGCGGTCGCCTCGTCGCGAGGGTCGTCGTCGTCCTCATCGCCCGCGTCGAGGAGGCGGACGCTCGTCACGTCGGCCGCCGCCGGGCTCCCGCCGGAGTTCGAGACCGTCACGTTCAGCGCCGTCCGCTCCCCGACGGCGGGCCCGCTCGAGCTCACGTCGACCCCGTCGATCGCGATCCGGGCGTCGGGCACCGCCGCGGCCGCGCTGGCGGCCCCGAGGAGCGTCAGGAGGGCCAGCAGCGCGGCTGTGGTTCTCGTGGATGTCAATGTCACCCCTGTTAGGAGGCCACGCGACATATATCCGTCGTAGGCGGGGGTGTCGCGGCGAGCGCGTCGCCCGCCCGACGTGGACGTATAGGGTGCCGGGTCCCGGTCCGCCTGTACCGGTTACGGATGCTTTTTCAACCGTCCGGCGTAAGAAGGGGTAATGAGCCAGTGCGACACCGCGAGAGCGGGTGATCGACGATGATGGGCGGTAACGACCAGCAGGCGTACGACCGCGGCACGTCGCTGTTCTCGCCGGACGGCCGGATCTATCAGGTCGAGTACGCCCGCGAGGCGGTCTCGCGGGGCGCACCGAGCGTCGGCGTCCGGACGGGCGACGGCGTCGTCTTCGTCGCGATGTCCCGCGCGTCCTCGACGCTGATGGAGGCCGAGAGCATCGAGAAGCTCCACAAGCTCGACGACCACCTCGGCACCGCGAGCGCCGGCCACGTCGCCGACGCCCGCCAGCTGATCGACCTCGCGCGCCGCCAGTCGCAGGGGAACCGCCTGCGCTACGGCGAGCCGGTCGGCGTCGAGACGCTGACGAAGTTCGTCACCGATCACATCCAGGAGAACACCCAGCGCGGCGGCACGCGCCCGTACGGCGCCGCGCTCCTCATCGGCGGCATCGACGACGGCGAGCCGCGCCTGTTCGCCGCCGACCCCTCCGGGACCCCCAACGAGTGGAAGGCGACCGTCATCGGCGGCGGCCGCTCCGACATTCAGGGCCACCTCGAGGAGGAGTGGACCGAGGGGCTCTCGCTCGACGCGGGCGTCGAACTCGGCGTCGCCGCCCTCGCGGCCCACGACGACGAGTTCGAGCCGGCCGACCTGGCCGTCGCCACCGTCACCGAGGCCGACGGCTACCAGACCCTCTCCGTCGAGGAGATCGCCGAGGCGTTCGACGCGGCCGGCCTGACGACCGAGGACGACGAGGGCGACGAGGCGGACGACGCCGACGACGAGGAGTAGTTCGCCCCCGGTCTTTCGTCCCCGATTTCGTCGTTCTGCCGTCCGTCTTCTCTCTCTACGCCGTCCGTCTTCTCGTTTTAGGTCGTTCCCCTCGTCCAGAGTCTTTTGTCACCGCCCGCCGAACCACGGGTATGGCACGCATTGCGGACCTCGTCGCGTACCCGCTGAAGTCGAACGACGGCGCCGCTGTCGATCGCGCCGACCTCGGGCCGAACGGCGCCCTCCGCGGCGACCGAACGTACGCGCTCGTCGAAGCCGGCGTCGACCCGCACGCGGCCTCGGTCGGCGGCGACGGCGGGTACGTCAACGGGAAGGCCGAGCCGGCGGTCCACGGGCTCTCGGCGAGCTACGAGCTCGCCGGCCCGACCGACGCGACGCCGACCGCGGTCACCCTCTCGCGGCCGGCGCGTCCCGAGACGGGGGCCGACGCGGAGACGCGCACCTTCGCGCTTCCCGCGGACGGCGAGGCGCTGGAGGCGTGGGTGGGGGCGTACCTCGGCTACCCGGTCGACCTCGTCCGCGAACCGGACGGGGGGCTCCCCGACGACCGGGCCGCGCCGGGGCCGACGGTCGTCTCGCGGGCGACGCTGGAGACGGTCGCCTCGTGGTTCGA
Source organism: Halorubrum persicum (assembly GCF_002727125.1). Classification (GTDB taxonomy): domain Archaea; phylum Halobacteriota; class Halobacteria; order Halobacteriales; family Haloferacaceae; genus Halorubrum; species Halorubrum persicum. Next base: position 13,594 of record NZ_NHOA01000099.1, on the reverse strand, counting down.
CGAGGTCGCCGACGCCACGGAGATGCGGCGACGGCTCCGACCGAACCTCGTGCTCGACGACTGCCCGGCGTTCTGGGAGGACCGGCTGTTCGCCGACCACGGGGAGGCGGTCCGCGTCTCGGTCGGCGGGACCGATCTGCTCGGTGTCAACCCCTGCCAGCGCTGCGTCGTCCCCTCACGGCACCCGGACACGGGCGAGCCGATCGACGGGTTTCGCGAGACGTTCCTCCGGAAGCGCCGCGAGACGCGTCCGACGTGGACCGAGAGCGACCGGTTCGACCACGACTTCCGCCTGATGGTCAACACGGTCGTCCCCGAGAACGAGTGGGGCTCGACGCTCGCGGTCGGCGATCCGGTCGAGATCGAGGGCGTCGAGCCGGTACCGGTCGACGAGAACTGAGAGCGGCTGAAAAAACGGGCCGGACGGGGTCGGTCCCCACTCCCTGTTGACGGTTACCGGCCGCCGTCGGTCATCGCGACCGGATCCCCGTCCGCGAGTTCGCCGTCGGCTTCGGGATCGGGCGCGCCCGCGACCGGCCCCGCGGATCCGTGCCCCTCGGCCGCCGGGTCCGCGGCGCCGAAGTGGGTCCAGAGGGTGGCGCCCACGACCGCGTAGGCGACGAGGTCGTAGTGGACCGTCCCGTCAAATCCGGTGAACGCGGCGGCGGTGCTGTAGGCGAACAGCGCCGTGACGCTCCCGACGAACAGCGCGTCGGTCGTGAGCCGCCCCTCGGCGAGCTCGCTGGCCGCCCGGCGGATGAACGGGCCGCAGGCGACGAGGAACGCGATCCCCGACAGCGAGCCGAGGTTGACGAAGAAGTGCGTCGCCATCTGCGAGTCGAGGAGCGACTGGAGGTACGAGACGGTGACGGGGTCGTAGAACAGCCACTCGATCCGCGTCGGGTACAGCACCGCGATGTACGGCGTCGCGACCATCAGCCCGAACAGCACGGCGACGGCGACGCGGGCCGACGCGAACTGCGACGCCCGGCGCGCCTCGAACGCGCGGTTCGCGGAGTCGACGACGAGCCCGCACGACTCCAACGTCTCTTGGAGGTCGTCCCGCTCCACCGACGGAGCGTGGTGGACGCCGACGGTGCCGTTCCGCGCGGTCGCCGACGCGGCGCTCACGCCGTCGTGGTCGCGGAGGACGGCCTCCAGCAGGGCTTCCCGGCGCTTCGTGTCGATCCCGTCCACGGAGAAGGTGTCGTGGACGTGCGGTTCGGGCACTCGAGCGACCCGTGGCCCCGAGCCGGGATCGGACGCGTCGATCCCCCGATCGTGGACCACGGCGTCGAGCCGCGTCGACCGCCCGTGGTGGTCGTCTGCCATGTGAACTACCTACACGTGTACGGGCATGAAACTTCCCCTGTTCGCGGGCGAAGCGGCTCCGCTGTTCGCGGGCGAAGCGCGAATTTGGGGTGGGCCGGTTACGAGTTGACCGACTCCATGTACGAGGTGACGATCATCTGTCCCTTCCGGGTGAGCGCGGCGCCAGCGTCGCCGTCGACGACGAGGTTCTCGTCGCGGAGCGTTTCGAGGACCATCTCCGTCTGCGTGACATCGCCGGTGATCACGTCGGCGATGTTCGCCTCGCCGCCGGCGGAGTAGATCGACACGAGGATCTCCAGCTGTTCCTCCGTCGGGTCGAACGCCTTCACGTCCTCCATCACCTCGTCGTACTCCAGTTTGATGTACCGGCCGAGCACGTTCAGGATCCGCTTGTCGGGGACGGTCGCGATCGAGGTGACGGTCTGGGTGTCCGGAACGTGGCGGAACACGAGCGCGGGGCGCTTTTTGCCGGCGATCGTGCGGTTGGTCCGCTCGTAGTCGATGACGCTGGAGAGCTCGACCGCGAACGGGTCGGGGCAGTCGTCGAAGCCGATCGCGCCCGGCGAGAGCCGGATCGACGCGGTGTGGTCCGAGGCGTCCGTGACGCGGCCGCCGAGCTTCGCCGGGTGGCGAACCGTGACCGTCACGCCGCGCAACAGGGCCTTGAACAGCACCCGGATGAACCGCTCCATGTCGTCCGGCTCGCCCTCGACGAGGGCCGTGCGCCTGTTGCCGCCCTCCTCGTAGGCAAGGGTGACGCTGTCGCTGAAGAACGACTGGAGATCGCCGGGGACGGTGCCGACGACGACGTCGAACACCTTCGAGAGGGGGACGGTCGTCTTCGCGCCGTCGGTGGCGAGCACGAGCCGCCGCTGGCTCAGGAGGACACGGCCCGAAACGGGTTCGTCGCTTCCGAGGTCGGAGGTGTGGACGCGACCGACGAAGTCGGCGACGACGGACTCTTCCATCGGACACTGCTTGCGACCCTCCGGTATTTACTGTTACTCCTGACGTATCAGTCGTGATAACGCTCCAACACGTGCAGAACGAACGTGTTCGGACCCTCTGGGGGGTCGATCTCGCGAGAAAAACGCAGAACAGCAAAGCCTAATGAGGTGGGCATCAAACCGGGAGTTGATGCCCACAGTAGAATACCTCAACTACGAAGTGCTCGACGACCACGGCTGGTCGATGGACGACGACAACCTGTTCGAGGAGGCGGCCGACGCCGACCTCGACGAGGAGGACTACGGTTCCCTGGAAGTGAATCAGGGCGAGTACATCCTCGAGTCCGCCGAGGCGCAGGGCTACGACTGGCCCTTCTCGTGCCGCGCCGGCGCCTGCGCGAACTGCGCCTCCATCGTCAAGGAGGGCGACATCGAGATGGACATGCAGCAGATCCTCTCCGACGAGGAGGTCGAAGAGAAGAACGTCCGCCTGACCTGCATCGGTAGCCCGGCGACGGACGAGGTCAAGATCGTCTACAACGCGAAACACCTCGACTACCTGCAGAACCGCGTCATCTAACGCCGCACCGACCACGCCGCGGTCGCACTCACAGACGGTGTTCGATGTGGGTCACCCCCATCGGTGCCACCGTTTTTTCGACGGACCCGCTTCGACGAGCGACGGCTTTCCTCCGAACGTCTCCGTCCTACCAGGCCGACCACGCCGTCAGACTCTCGTCGCGGGCGTACACCCGCTTGCAGTCCTTGGCGTAGGCGAAGTCGCCCTCGTGGTCGAGCTTCTCGTGGCGGTACTCGGGGGCGTCGGCGCGGATCTGGACGCCCTCGACGACGAACTCCTCCTCGCCGAACACCTCGGTCTCGCCGACGGTGAACTCGTAGTCGCCGGGCACGTTCACCTGCAGCGAACGCGTCTGGTCGGCGTTCCCGTCCTTCGGGTGGAGCGTCACCGGGACGGAGACGTTGTCGACCGCGCGGGTCCACAGCGTCTCGACCTCCTCGATGTCGGCCTCCTCGACGCGCTGTTCGGGGCCGACCTCGATCCCGGTCACCCGGACCTGCATCAGGGCGTCCGGGGAGTCGACGACGAACTCCTCGCCCGTGGCGACGTAGGTGTCCGCGGGCACGTCCATCTCGGTCGAGAACGACTCGCCGTCCTGTGAGACGACGACGGTCAGGCCGACCGTCTCTTCCTCGGGGATCTCGGCTTTGTGCGTGTGGTCGCACTCGGTACAGCGGACGGTCGCCTGTCCGCCGGGGCGCAACACTTCGTGGACGGTCTCCTCGCCCGACGAACACGACGGGCAGACGAGGCCGACTCGGTCTCCTGTGTCGGTCATTACGGCGTCGTATCCGTCGCTCGCGTAAATATCCGCCCCTGTGACCGCGGTGCGGCACACGCTCGCGTGGGGCTCGGTGGGCCGCCGCGCCGCGAGGCCCGCCCAGACGCGGGAGAGTAAGGAAACTGGTTTATCGGTGTCTGGGGTACGGTCGCCCATGATCGTACCCGGATCCAGCTCACAGCAGCTCGCGGCCGCGCTCGCCGAGGAGACGGGGCGGCCGCTGGCGACCCCGACATACGACCGGTTCCCGGACGGCGAGGGGCTCGCCGCGGTGCCCGACTTCGCGGGCGACGAGGCCACGATCGTCGCCGCGACCGACGCCGACGCGGCGTGGGTCGAACTGCTCCAGCTCCAGGACGCCGTCCGCGAGGCCGGCGCCGAGCGCGTGACGACCGTGATCCCGTACATGGGATACGCGCGACAGGACGAGTCGTTCGGGGACGGCGAGCCCGTCTCGGCGCGAGCGATGGCCCGAGCGATCTCGACCGGGACCGACCGCGTCGTGCTCGTCAACCCCCACGAGGCCGGCGTCGCGGAGTTCTACGACGTTCCCGTGGAGACGGTCGACGCCGCGAGCGTGCTCGCGGAGCCCCTGCCGGCCGCCCTCGACGACCCCCTCTTCCTCGCGCCCGACGAGGGCGCGGTCGGCATCGCGGAGACGGTTCGGGACGCGTACGGCGCCGGCGACACCGACTACTTCGAGAAGCACCGCGACCGCGAGACGGGCGCGGTCGCGGTGTCGCCCTCCGACGCCTCCGTCGAGGGCCGGGACGTGGTCGTCGTGGACGACATCGTCGCCACCGGGTCGACGATGAGCGAGTCGGTCGCCGTGCTCAACGACCGCGGCGCGGCGCGGGTGCTCGCGGCCTGCGTCCACCCCATGCTCGCGGCCAACGCCGTGACGAAGCTCCGCGGCGCCGGCGTCGACCGCATCGTCGGCAGCGACACGCTCGAACGCGGCTGTAGCGTCGTCAGCGTCGCGCCCGTCCTCGCCGACGCGCTCGAGTAGCGCTACTCGATCGCTCGGATCACCCGCGCCGGATTTCCGCCGACGACGACGCGGTCCGGCACGTCCTCGGTGACGACCGCGCCCGAAGCGATCACCGCGCCGTCGCCGACCGTCACGCCCGGATTGAGCACCGCGCGGCCCCCGATCCACACGTCGTCGCCGACGGTCACCGGCTCGGCGCGCTCGCGACCTGTCGCGCGCTCATCGGGGTCGATCGGATGGATCGGCGTGTAGACGTGGACGCCCGGTCCGAGCAGACATCGGTCGCCGAACGAGATCGGGTTGGTGTCGAGGAACACGCAGCCGTAGTTGGCGAAGAAGCCGTCCCCGACCGCGACGTTGTAGCCGTAGTCGCAGCGGAACGGGGGCTCGACGGTGGGGTCGTCGCCGACCGCATCAAACAGCTCTCGCAGGAGCGCCTCGCGGTGCGCCGACTCCGCCACGGTGGTCTCGTTGTACCGCCGGGCGAGGTCGCGGGCGCGCTCCCGGTCGGCGACTAGTTCGGGCGCGTTCGGATCGTAGCGCTCCCCGGCGAGCATCCGCTCCGTCTCGGTGGGCATACCCGACTGAACGCGCCCCGTCAAATAGCCGTTTCCGTCGGGTGGCCGGACCGGATCAGATCGCCGTCACCCACGCCCGGTAGTCGTCGTCGAGCCCGTACACCTCGCGGAACGCCCGATCGATGAACCCCGCCACGCGGTTCGCGTCGGACCGGGCGGTGACGACGGCGTTGGTCCCCTCGGCCTCCTCCGGACTCACCAGTTCGTCGATCCGGAACTCCGGGAACTCCCCGAGCAGGTCCTTCAGCCGGTCCAGCTCCCCGTCGGTGCAGTCCAGGACGAGCTCCGTCCCCGCGAGCTGGATCCACGGCGGCACCTCGCCGTCCCCCGTGGTGTCGCTGTCGGGGTCGACGTCGACGGTCATCACGTCGCTCGACCGGGCGCGATGGGCGGCCGCCGCGTCCGCGAACAGCTTCAGCCGGTCCGCCTCGGTCGCGGCGTCGAATCTGGTCATATCCACACGTCCGCTCCGCCGCCTCTTAAAAAGCCGTCTCACACGCCTCGCCCGGTGTTTCGGATTCGCCGCGGCCCGGAAGAGCTACTCCCGCTTCGTCTCCGCCAGCACGTCCTCGGCGACCGACAGGGTCCGCTCCGCCTCGCGCACCCGGTCGTGGATGACGCCGCGCTCGAGGAGGTCGAGCTCCGAGCCGTCGAGCGCGTCGCGCACCGCGGCCGCGCGCCGGAGCCGCTCGTACTCCTCGTCGCGGGCGAGCTCGCGGATCGACCGGAGCGTCGCCACCGTCTCGTCGCCCGCGACCCGCGAGACGAGGGGGATCAGCTCGTCGATCTCGTAGGCCAGCTCGTCGCCCCCCGCCGGCGGCCAGTCGAGCGTCAGCGGCTCGGCGTCGAGCCGCTCGATGTAGGTGCGGTGGACCGCGACCGCGGTCCGGAGGGCGCCGGGGTCGTCGACGTAGTGCTCCAGCTTCGAGTTCGAGTAGTCGGCGTACTCCAACAGCGTCGGCAGCGGCTCCTCGCCCGCGTCGTACTCCGCCACGTACTCGCGCAGGTCGGTCGGCGGCACGTCCGCGTCGACGAACGGCGTGCCGTCGGCGCGGTCGAGGAAGGCGAACAGCTCTCGGGCCGACGCCGCCTTGTAGAACTCCTCGAAGGCCTCGCGGACCGCGTCGTTGTACGCCTCGATCGGCTCGCGGAGCCGGTCCACGTCGGCGTCGAGGTCGGCGTCGGCCATGTCGGCGACCTCGCGCAGCTCGTCGAGCCGGGCGTCGAGCGCCTTCCGCGCCTCCCGCGCCGCCTTGCGCGCGGCCCGATACTCGTCGAGGGCCTCGTCGCGGGCGGCGAGCAGGTCGACGTACTCCCCCGCCGGCTCCAGCGCCTCGCGGGCGGCGGCGAAGTCGGACTCGGAGAGCCGGCGCTTGTCGACCGCCTCGTCCGCGGCGGCGAACGCGTCGGCCGCGAGCGCGCCGTCGTCCGCGTCGACCGCCTCGCCGAACTCGCCCCGGAACTGGACGTACGAGCCGAAGTCGCCGGTGCCGACCGCGTCCTCCTCGTACTGGTCGAGCACGCGGTGCGCCCGCCGGTACGCGTCGGCGGCGGTCTCGATCCGGTCCCGGCCGAGGTCGGCGATCCGCTCTTCGATCCGGGTGAGCTCGTCGTAGCGCTCGCGCAGCGTCGCGGCCGCCTCGCCCGCCTCGCGGACGGGATCGCTCTCGTCACCCGCCGTCATCAGTACACCTCGTCCGGGTCGAAGACGCGCTCGCCGACGTGCTCGCCGTCGATGGTTCGATGGAAACAGGAGCGGTGACCCGTGTGACACGCCCCCACGTTCTGATCGACGAGGTACAGCAGGGTGTCGGCGTCGCAGTCGACTCGGACCTCGCGGACCTCCTGCGTGTGTCCGGAGGAGCCGCCCTTGTGCCACAGCTCGTCGCGCGACCGCGAGTAGTAGTGCGCCTCGCCCGTCTCGCGGGTCCGGTCGAGGGCCTCCGGCGAGACGTACGCGAGCATCAGCACCTCGCCCGACTCGGCGTCCTGCGCGATCGCCGGGACCAGCCCGTCGTCGCCGAAGTCGACCTCGATCGCCTCCTCTCCCGCGTCGGCGTCGGTCATGTCTCGCCGGACGCGTGGGGCTCGAATAGGCCTTTTGTCTATCTTCACGCCGCGGGCGGGGTCGACGAGGGCGGCGGCGAGAGGCTCACTCCCGACGCAACACCAGCGCGTCGCCGTCGGCGTACGCGTCGGCGCGCCGGTCGACGACCTCGAACCCCGTCCCCTCGTACAGCGACAGCGCGGCGTCGTTGTCGGGGTGCGCCTGGAGCGTCACGGGCCCGGTCGCGTCGTCGATGACCGCCGAGAGCAACCCGCGGGCGCGTCCCTCCCGGCGGTAGTCGGGAGCGACGGCGAGTTCGGTGAGGTGGACTCCGGGCTGGTTCGGCGCGTCGACCGGGAGGAGGTAGCCGACCGCCCGCCCGTCGGCGACGCTGACGAGGGCCGACCCGACCGCGAGCCCGTACTCCAGCAGCTCCGGGTTCGGCTGTCGGAGGTGGGTCTGTAGCTCGCGGATCCGGTCGGCGTCGGCCGGCCGCGCGGCGCGGACTCTGGGGTCGGGGGCGGGACCGTCGGTGGCGCGCTGGTCCTCGGACGACTCCCCCGTCATCTCACGCGCCCACCCCGAGGGCGACGCCGGCGGCGACGGCGACGATCGCTCCCGACAGCGTCGCGAGGAAGTTCACCGCTTGGTTCCCGACCCGCTCGCCCTCGATCAGCGCCCCGAGGAGGCTGTCGACGGTCATCCCCGCGACGCCCGCGAGGGCGACGATCCCCCCGCCGGCGACCGCGTCGCCGATCGGCATTCCGAACGCGGCGAGGCCGGCGACGAAGAGCGCGCCGCCGACCCCGGCCAGCTCGCCCTGCCACGTCACCGCGCCGTCGGTCCCCGGCTCGACGCGGCGCAGGGTCGTCACCAGCCGGGGGCCGTCGAACAGCCCGCCGATCTCGGACGAGAGGGTGTCGGCCATCGCGGTCGCGGTCGCGCCCGCGAACGCGAAGCCGAAGAGCGCGCCCGGCACGCCGACGTGGGCGGTCGCCGCGTAGCCGACGACGGCGACGAGCGCGACCGCGGAGTTCGCCAGCACGTTCCCGGTGCCGCGGGCGCCCTCGTTCTCCTGCGCGACGCCCCGGTTCGCCTTCTCGTCGAAGCGGTACTTCGAGGCCAGTCCCCCGATCGCATAAAACGAGATGAGCGTGGCGAACCAGCCGACGCCGCCGAGGACGACGGCCAACAGCGCGGACAACACGCCCGTCAACATCCCGGGGACGGAGGCCGTTCCGAGCGCGAACGAGACGTAGCCGAGCGCGCCGGTCACCGCCAGGCCGAAGGCGACGAGCGGGACGGTGACCGTCGGGTCCACCGCGACGAACCCCCAGACGGCGAACGCGACGAGAATGACCGTGATGTGCGCGTCCCGGTCGAACACGAGCGACCTGACGAGCGCCGCCGTGAGCGCCGCCACGGCCCCGAGGAAGACGATCGCGGGGAGCCCGCCGACGAGGACCGACCCGTCGATCTGGAGCAGCACGCCGATCTGTCCGGCGATGGCGCCGACGGTGCCGCCGGCGACGTACCCTGCCACGAGGGAGAACTCCTCGGTCGAGCGGCCGGCGACGACCGCCCGGCTGAGCCGCCCGCATCCCACCGCGAGCGTCGCCGCGGCGAACGCCTCGTACGGGAGCGGCGCGCGGGGGAGCGACGCGAACAGCGCGAGGCCGGCGGCCGCGAGCGCGAACGCGACGAAACCGTAGAGGCGTTCTTCCTCCCGATCGCCCGGCAACGCGAGCGTCTCGAACCACTCGCCGTCGCGGACCCGGAAGAAGGCGAGGCCGGCGGCCGCGAGGAACGGCACGGCGGCGGCGTCGCCGAGCGCCGGCGCGAGGACGGCGACCGCGGCCACCACGGCGAAGACACTCGCCCGTCGAAGCCTCCGTATCACACCCTCGAATACCCGCGACGCGCACTTAACGGTCCCGACAGCGCCCCGCCGCCGTCGGCGGACGCTCGCCCGGTCAACGCGCCCCGGCGTTCAGTATCGGTACTCGTTGAACTGCACCGCGTGCCCCTCGATCACGCGAACGGCCCGCTCCGGGTCTTCCTCGTCGTCGACCGCCTCGTCCTCGTGTGAGTTACCCTCTCCCATGCTCCGACGGAAGTTGGTCATCGGTATAACTGTTATCCGCACGGCGGAAGTGGTCGACGCGCCGGGAGCGCCACCGGGATCGACGCCGCAACGCACCGCTTGCGTCCGCAGCGACGCGCCCGCGTTCAGTCGAGGATCCGGTCGATGCCGCCGAAGTCGTCGATCACGTAGTCCGGCGAGACGTTCGCGTCGGCGACCATTGCCTCGTCGGTGACGCCGGACAGCACGAGGACAGTGGTCATCCCGGCGCGTTCGCCGAGCGCGATGTCGGTGTTGAGTCGGTCGCCGACGACGAGACACTCCTCCGTGGGAGCCTGCAGCCGCTCGCGGACCATCTCGATCGCCGTGTCCGAGGGTTTCCCGAGGACCGCGTCCGGCTCGCGCTCGGCGACGCCGGCGATCGCGTTGATCACCGCTCCGGACCCCGGCACGTCGCGGTCGGGGGCCGGGATGACCACGTCGGGGTCGGTGCCGATGAAGGGGATGTCTCGCTCCAGCGCCCACAGCGCCGTACAGAGGTCCTCGTAGCCGAACTCGCGGTCGATCGAGGCCACGAGCGCGTCCGCGGCGTCGACGTCGTCGGTCGTCGAGAGCCCGGACGCCTCGAACTGTTCGAGCAACCCCCGATCGCCGATACACAACAGCTCGTCGTCCGCGTGCCGCTCGCGCAGGTACCGCGTGGTCACGCTCCCGGCGGTGAACACCTGGTCCGCGTCGATCTCGTACCCCGCGGCGCCGAGTCGGTCGACGTACGCCGGCGGGGCTTTCGTCGGGTTGTTCGAGACGAACAGCGTCTCGACCCCGGCCTCGCGGAGCCGCCGGTAGCCCGCCGGCGCGCCCGGGATCGGATCGTCGCCTCGCACCACCGTGCCGTCCACGTCGAGGACGGCGCCGCTGAACTTCATGGGCGCATTCGGAACGCCACGGTGGTAGGGGTTGCGCCGTTCCCTCGTCTCCCGCCCGCCATTCACCGCACCCGGCCGCCGCGGCAAACGCCGTTTCACATCTGGTACCAGTTTCACCTTCGGGATAACGGAAGCGTAAAGCGGGGCCGTTCCCAATCCACGTTCACTGTGACGACGACTCAGGTGACCCTGGTCCAGATCGATAACTACGGGCCGTGGACGGTGACGCCGGAGCCCCGCAGAGAGATGGATCTCCAGGCACTCCAGTCGCGACTCTTCGCGGACATCGCCCAGTTCATGGGTCCACGAGACGCCTACGTCTTCTCCACCCGCTACGACAACATGATCGCCGTGACGAACGGCCTCGACGGCGCGGCCCACGCGGCGCTACAGGAGTCGATCGGGAACCGCTATCCCGTGAGCGTCAGCCTCGGGACCGGGGTCGCCGAGCGACCGATCGACGCCTTGGAGTCGGCGAACCGCCTGCTCCAGACGGAGGGGAGCGCACAGGACGAGGGTCGGACCGAGGTGCTCGCCGGCGACTACCTCACCGAGACCACTCCCTCCGACCTCCAGATCGGCCACTTCGACGTGGTGAACGTGACCGGGAAGTACACCGACCGCCTCAACGAGTTCGACACGTTCCTCAACGTCGAGCGTGCCTACAGCTCGCTGACGCGGTACCTCCGCGAGGAGCACGGCGCCCTGTCGTTTTTCGTCGGCGGCGACAACATCGTCGCCGTCTGTCCGGACCTCCCGGAGCGCGCGTTCGCCGACGCGGTCGCTCACGTCGAAGCCGACGCCGACATCGAACTGCAGGTCGGCGTCGGTCGCGGCGCCTCCCCTCACGAGGCGGGCTTCGCGGCCAAACACGCCCTCGAAGCCTGCCGCGCCGGCGGCACCAGCGTCGAACTCTCCGGCGCGTCGATTCTCGGCGACTGATCACCGCGCCTACCGTCGTCCCCGCGTCCGCGTCCGCTGTCTCCTCTCCGGTCGCCACCGCCTCTGTACCGCGTGCTTCGAGGGCCTCCCGAATCGCGCAGTCGTTATCTAATCCGATAATTTGACTGTGGCGTTTTTATATGGCCGCTCGCAACTCTCGGGCAACATGTCCGATGACACAGTGTTCGTCTGCACCGCGGACGACTGCGACGAAGGGCCGTGGGAGGGCTCCCACGACGCGATGGCGCACTGCGCCGAGCACCCGGACCACGGCTACACGGGACGCCCCCGCAAGGAGACCGACGACGTCATTCCCGCGACGGCGACGCGGAAGCGCGACAACCGCAACCTCCAGCACAAGGGCCACCCGAAGGGCGCGCTCGCGCAGGACGACTGACCGCGTTTGCGGCCGAACCGACCGCGAGACGCGCGTTCGCGGCTGAGGCCGGCTGCCGGCGCTCGGCGTCGCGCGCCCCCGCAGCGACTGATTCCCTCCCGGCGTCCTCCGGTTCTCTCGCTATTCAGGGCTCCTCGAAGAGTCCGAGATCCTCGGCGACGAGGTCCGCGAGCTGGTCTTTGAGCGCGGGGTCGACCTCCGCGATCTCCTCGCCGTCGTGTTTCCCGTCGTTGTGCTTGGTGAGCGCGTCCGCCACGTCGGAGAGCGGAACGCTGGTCTCCGTCTCGCACTCGGTGCACACGATCGGGACGGACGGTTCGTCGGTTGACATTGTCCGAGTAGTCGCGGGTGGCCCGTATAGGCCTTCGGGACGGGAGCGGGCGAGGGCCCCGTCCCCGGCGGGATCTCGCCCCGGTGTCGACGAGTCCCAGCGACTGAGGCGACTCGCAAACCCCTAAGTCCCGGCGACCCAAGTCGGCGTATGGTCGAGGCACCACAGACCGAGGAGGGGTGGTTCGCGCTGCACGACTTCCGGTCCATCGACTGGGACGCGTGGCGCGCTGCCCCCGAGCGAGAGCGGGAACGGGCGATCGAGGAGGGGGCGGCCTTCCTGAAACACCGAGAGCTGGTCGCCGACGCCGACGAGGGCGACTCCGGCCTGTTCTCCGTGCTCGGCCACAAGGCCGACCTGCTGTTCGTCCACTTCCGTCCCGCGCTCGACGACCTGTCGTCGATCGAGCGCCGGTTCGAGGACACGGCGCTCGCGGAGTTCACGGAGCGGACGACCTCCTACGTCTCCGTCACCGAGGTCTCCGGCTACGTCTCCGACGAGTACTTCGAGGACCCCGAGTCGGTCGACACGGGACTCAGACGGTACATCGAGGGGAAGCTGACGCCGGAGATCCCCGACGACGAGTACATCTGCTTCTACCCGATGAGCAAGCGCCGCGGCGAGGAGTACAACTGGTACGACCTCTCCTTCGAGGACCGCGCCGACCTCATGGCCGACCACGGCGACGTCGGCAGGGAGTACGCCGGGAAGATCAAGCAGGTGATCGCCTCCTCCGTCGGCTTCGAGGACCACGAGTGGGGCGTCACCCTGTTCGGCTCGGACCCGACGGACATCAAGGACATCGTCTACGAGATGCGGTTCGATCCCGCCTCCGCGCGGTACGGCGAGTTCGGTGATTTCTACATCGGTCGCCGGTTCCCGCCCGCGGACCTGGGCGCGTACCTCGCCGGCGAGACGGTGCCCACGGGCGACGGCGACGAGGGGCATCACGGCGAGGGGCACCGCGACGCGGGCGGCCACGGCGGCGAGGGTGGTCACGGAGGCGGAGACCATCACGGCGAGGCCGGCCACGGCGGCTCCGCGCACGGCGATCACCCCCACAGCGAGGGCGACGCGAGCGGGGAGGGCGACCACCCGCACGGGGGCGACGGGGACGACGACGCCTCGGACGCCGACATCCGCGGCGAGCTCGCGGACCTCGACATCTACGCCGGCAAACCCAGCGGCGAGGACGTGTACGCGACCGTCCTCTACAGCGAGGCCGACGTGGACGAGCTGTTCGACGAGGTCGAGGGGCTCCGCGGCAACTTCGACCACTACGGCACCCACGTGAAGACGGCGGTGTACGAGGGCCGTGCGACCGACCGCGCCGCCGTCGTCTCCATCTGGGACACGGCCTCCGCCGCCGAGACGGCGGCCGGCTTCCTCTCGGAGCTCCCGGAGATCGTCGCCCGCGCCGGCGAGGAGTCCGGGTTCGGGACGATGGGGATGTTCTACACCGTCAAGCCGGAGCATCAGGGGGACTTCACCGACACGTTCGACGACGTGGGCGAAATTCTCGCGGAGATGGACGGCCACGTCGAGACCGACCTGATGATGAACGTCGAAGACGAGAACGACATGTTCATCGCGAGCCAGTGGCACGCGAAGGAGGACGCGATGGCCTTCTTCGGCTCCGACGAGTTCCGCGAGACGGTC
>NZ_NHOA01000120.1 GCF_002727125.1 Halorubrum persicum | reverse complement strand
GTGCTTTGTGAGGTACTGAAGATGGTCATCCATAATGATACCCAGTATATCGCCGTCCCGTACTCGGAGCCGCAGTTCCATCTGACGCCGCTTCCGCACACCACGCCTCAGTGGGGAGGCGTCGCCGTCATCGATCCAAGTGGTTCAATCGAAACGCTCTCGCCTTCCGAGGCTGCTGCCAGTCCTATTCTTGACACGCAGCAACTCTACCCTGAGAAACTGGCGCTTCAGTCGGTCGCAGCGACGAAGTATCGCAACGGAATTCTCAACACATACACGAGCCACGAAGACGAGATTGAGATCGCACCACTCCCGGGGGACGGAAACGACCAGCCGTTCTTTATCCTCTCTGAGTCTGGGCCGCAGTACGTTGTCGCCGTCGAGCCCTACGGCGATGCACAGGGACTTCAGGAGCTGTGGACGATCGACGGCCAAAGCGGATCCTTCGAGCGGTATGTGCCAGCTGACTCGCTGTTCGGCCCGCAGCGAGCGGCCGACCTCGTGAGGCAATCAGCCCCACAGACAGATTGGGACCGCTTTTCGCCGGCCGAGCCGATCCTCACCGTCATCGACGATCGAGAGTACTGGCAGGTACGCGTCATCCCCGAGGACAACAGCGGGATCGCGTACGTTGCATTTGTCGACGCACGGTCCGGTGATGTTGATTCGTTTGAACAGACTGACGCAATCACTCAGTTCCTCGCAGGCGAGACTCCAGTAGAGACACCCACTGAGACGGAGCCGAGTGAGACGACTGCAGAGACGCCAACAGTTATCGTCCAACGGGTTGCTGAGAACGGCACTGTGATCGAGACCATGACTGTGTACGACGACGAATCTGTCGAGATCCGGACACCAACGAACAGTACCGCTGGCACAGAGAATACGACTACCAGAGCGCTAGGAAGCTAAACTCAGTTGCGCATCACGGACACAGCGACAGAGGTTTTAAATCGGATATCTTTTCTCTCGTCTGCGACGAAGCGGTCTAGCCACTTCTGTTAGGTTGAACGAGAGGGGTACAGGAGATTCTCGATCAAACAATATATTCAAGAGCCACATCAAGTGGGTGATGCGACGTAGTTGAGTATGCACGCAGGGCCCTCCACTCCACCATCCCGATCGCTTGCAAGCCCTGTCCTTATCGGTGCAAATCTCGTCCCCCTCGTCGGTGTCGTGGCTTGGGGATGGGATCTCTGGGCGCTGCTTGTGGTCTATTGGATAGAAGCGTTCAGCACAGTCCTGTTGGGAGTCATAAAAGCACTTTTTGCTGAGCATGGCTCGCCCGACGTTGTTGGCCAGATCGAACCGTTACACGAACTCAGGGAGAAGCGGGGCGGGTGGCATCCCCGACCGGGATGGCCGCCAATCTATCCACGAAACATCCCGTTCGGGCTCTCGATGCTTGGAACATGGGCCCTCTCAGTTATCCCACCAAGCGCGCTATACTGGCTGTCAGTCGATCGTCCAGCAGTGTTGTCAGCCAAGTTCCTGCTCGGAATTGGCGCGTTGGTGTTCGCACACGGTGCCGAATTCTTTGTAGACTATCTTGGACGGCAGGAGTATACTGACGTCTCTGCGAGAGAGATACTACAAACGCCTGCCCAGTTGACACTCATCGTCATGCTGCTTGCGATGCTCGGAGCAGCAGGCGGTCAAGAGGTGAGGTTCGCACTACTTGTTGGTTTTGTTGGAGCAAAAACAATACTCGCTATCTCGCAGGGTACTACCGGACGTCTCGGAACCACAATTCATCGGCTTATTGAACGTCTTGGTGACGATGATGACCTCAGCCGACCACAGCCGGAACTTGACCTCCCGACTGAGCCAGTGCAGGCACGCGTGACCGTGAGTCCCAAATCGGTCATCCTTGGGGGGCTCTCGGCGGTTGGGCTTGGATTCGCAAATCGTGTCGGTATTCTTGTTGTCGTCGGATTCATTGCCGCCGTCGGAGTTGGAAACATCATCTGGATTGCCGTCGGACTCGGAGTGATTTTCCTCATCGTTGGTTGGTGAACTGCTTTCTATTGTATGGGCGAGCGCGTACGCGCACATCTACGTCCAAGGGATTGTGTCGTGAATCGAGACTCACGTTGAGAATTCAATTCCCTTGAATCGCGTCGATAACGATCGCTCCGACTACGATTGCCTCTGTCGGGACCGAACTCGTATCGCTAAGCGTGATTTCGTACTGATCAAAGTCAAATAGCGCGAACTCACCTTCGACGGAACCGACTGGATTACCTTCTGAATCGGTTATTTCGTACTTGTGAGCGATCCCTTGACCGGCCGGCAGTAGATTCCGTGCGAGGGTGATCAGTCCACCACGTGAGTTGATCTCGGCAAGTAGCGACTGGTCGTCGGCATCGCGGAGCCGCCAGCTGTCTTGTAACAACGAAAGGTCATTGTCGAAGACAACGAGTTCTTCACCGGTCTGGCCGTCCGTGAGGAGATACTCGCCAGCAATATCCCACGTATCGATAGCTTTCACACGACAAATCTCAGTCCCATCGGCGTCGATGAATGGGAACTCGTCTTTTTCCTCGTACATCTGATACGTGGTGCGAAAAATCGTGTTGCCAGTGACATCTCTGGCTTCGTACTCGGGTCGAAAGTTCTTATCACGGCCAGTCTGCTCGATGGTATACTGGCTTCCGGAGAGGTTGATCTCGGAGGGTTCGTACTGTTGGAGGGCTGTCATTATTCGATATGATCGAGCGTGACAAAAATAAGTGCCGGCTTCGGTAGCGCGACGACCTAAACCGGACAATTCGGTGAGACGTGTGGATCGAAGAC
The DNA here is from genome assembly GCF_002727125.1 of Halorubrum persicum. Taxonomy (GTDB): domain Archaea; phylum Halobacteriota; class Halobacteria; order Halobacteriales; family Haloferacaceae; genus Halorubrum; species Halorubrum persicum. The sequence continues at coordinate 6,406 of NZ_NHOA01000120.1, read as the reverse complement.
AATAACCCTCATGTGCCGTCTTCATACGCATAATAAACCGTCTACTTTCTCCTCTGGACACCGTTAGGGCGACGGTCGAACACGTCAAGAATCGGGTCGGGATCCTATAGGTGTGGGAGCCATAACTCCTGATCAGCACACTCGATGACGACCGTCGACGTATTGAGCAATCTGTGGAGTCGACCACGTTCGACACGCAGGTCGCTTTCACCCCACGCCTCAATCCGCCATAGTCCCGTCCGGAACAGTCGGCCGTGCGCGACGATCTCGTCCTCCGAGATCCGGTACTCGACGCCACCGTACCGCAACCCGTAGTCGATTGTGAGAAGCCCTATTGGAACGATGAGGCTGACGCCGACAAGGGCGAGAACAATGTCTCAGACGCGCCCCATCATGAACAGCAGCGAAATGAGAAGGAGAAATCCGCCGACGCCCATCGCACCCGGATGGCGTCGGACGTTCTCTGTCGAAATTCCACCGATCAGTCTCCCCAAGAGTGTCGGTCGCAGCCGCTCGTTCACAGCATTTACTAAATCGATCGACTCACACGGTGGTGGCTCGTACGCACATCCGAGTTCGAAGGACGATGCCTTGTCGAAGGCAGCAAGCCGCTCGCGGTACAGTCCCCCGAGATCAAAACTAAACTTCACAAAGACAATTCCGACTAAGATTGGGAGACCGACGACTGTTGGATCGACAGCCGTGATGGGATCGTCGGATGCGACCGAGTCTGCAGCGAGTCCAATGAACGTTGCCGTGAATAACCCGCCGACACCGATCACCGCCGCGCGCATGAAAATCCCTTGAATCGCCGTCTGGGCGTTGTGATCGCGGTATCCGCCTCGATAAAATACTCGAGAAGCGTTGAGGCTCCTTCGCTGAGAAAGATTCCGAACGCGGAGAGCATTACCATCACCAACGCGTCAGAGTCGGGCGTTTCAGGACCGATCACGCCGACAGTCGTGACACCTGCAAAGAACCAGACGAGTGTGAGGATGGGGATGGCAACGGCGAGGACAGGCAGCGTCGAGAATCGAATACTAAGGTCGGTGAACGGAACCGGGATCGCGGTGCGCTTGCTCGCTAGCGCGCCTCCGATTAGTGGATCGGAATCGAACTCCGAGGTCTGCCCGCGAACACTGCTTTGACGAGCGCCCAAATGAGAGAATACCGAGTTCGAACCAGTAGAGGAAGACCAGCGCAGCGAGATCCCACCCGAGCCGATGACGCAGACGAGTGTCAGTACATTCGCAACAATAACGTCTATCATTTCGGGTGAAGGGCTGTAGCGCTGTGCGTTTTCGAAGGGGGGACCATTCACCGGATATGCCGGCCGACCGAGACAGATATGTGGTGAAATCTGTACCGTCCGTGGATGGCCGTGTCGTCTTCTCGATAGAAACGACTATGCTACGATGATAGCGTACAGCACGACACAGAGGCCGATAACTGTCACGAAACCGCGGACCAGCAATACGATTCCGTTCCCTGCTCCCACCATATCAGCGAGCATGACGACCACGTATACCCCTACCGTTAGCAGACTGATACCAATTGCAAGCGCTCGCATCTTCACAGAGCCATTTCGACGGTACCCACGATAAGCTAACGTAGCGACAAACAATCCGACGAGAGCAGTCACGCCGCGAGATAGCGACACCACACTGAGCGATTCCAGTGCCAGCAAACTCTCGGATATCACTACATCTCACCCCCGTACACGATCCACAGGATCGTCCCCAACCCGAATAGCTCACAGCCACTGACGAGTATCGACCGGCCGACAGCCCCGATGTCGGTCGCCGTCGGTAACCCGACGCGAAGCAACTCAGGTACCGTTATCAGGAAGATGAGACCGACTGCGAGCCAAAGCATCCCGCGATGAGACGGTCCTCGACGGTAACCACGAACTAGAACTAAGGCGATCGTCAGCGACAACGCTACTGAGAGCACGGAAAGGACGAGCACCCCGAGTGCGATGAGCGGATCAGTCCCAGTTGCATCCAACTGTAAGAGGAGCATCTCAGGACAACCCCTCGAACAGATCTGTGAACCGGTCGGCAGGATCGGTTGTCGAGCGCGTCACAGCTACTTCGTAGCCCCCATCGGCGAACGTGACGGTGACGGTCTCGACTGTAGCTGCATACCGCTTGTAGTGATGGCCGTCGGGGTCCAGCTCCTGTTGTTCGGTCACGAGGTCTGCGTCCTGTAACCGGTTGAGACGGCGGTACGCCGTCGCATCGGACATCTCACAGGCCGTACAGAGTTCATCGACTGACATCGGTTCAAGTGTGAGGTGAGCGAGGATCGCCCGGGCGTACTCGTCGTCGAGTACCGCCAAGACAGTATCCTCGTCCTCGTCCATATACGTGCCAGACACGGGTACCAGTAAAAAACCCGTCACAGCTTCTGGGTCGGAAGCCGTGCCTAGGGTGCTACTTGTGCCCGTTCTCTTGCGTCGTGTATGTCGTTACGATCGACGATTGACCGCATCATACCGACTGCCCTGAGTGAGAGGGCCTTCCGACTCCTTTGGCCGGTCTGGAACACTGAACAACGTCGACTGCGTGCACCACTTCGTGCGCTGATACCGACGGTGCTGACCTTCATTCTCCTTGCCATCCTCCAGACTATGATCCGAGCCAGATTTGGGCATCCAGTCCGGGAACTCCTCGAACTGACTGGTATTGGCGTCATTCTTATCGTTGCAATTTTCCTCAGCGCACGAGTTATTGACCGACGGCCCGTAAGCGGATTCGGGCTCTCGTTTGATCGGGAGTGGTGGCACTCATTCGCTGTAGGTGGACTCGTCGCCACCGCAATCAACGGTGGGGCGCTCATAGTGTCCCTCGGTGCTGGCTGGGCTACGTTCGTTGGTGTGATGCGTGGCTCCGGGGATCTACCGTTCGTACCTGCGATAGGGATCGTGTTCGCGTATATCGCGCTCGCGGCAACGTGGGAAGAATTCATTCTGCGCGGTGCGATGTTAAAGAACCTTGCTGAGGGATCGAATGGATTCGTGCCCCAGTGGATGGCCGTTGGCCTCGCAGTAACTCTCAGCACGCTCGTGTTTGCGTTCCTACACGGCGGAAAAATAACGCATCCCAGCCACTATGGGTACTACCTGATCGCTGGGCTAGTACTGAGTAGCGTATACGTGCTAACTGGCGAACTCGCGCTCAGCATCGGCTTTCACGTGTTCTATAATTTCACACAAAGCGCAATCTTCGGACTGGGACATTCACAGCAGACGCCGGAGCTTATGGCTGTTGACATCGTCGGACCACCGCGCTGGATCGGAGAAGAGGGACTCCTCTTTGTCGGCTTCGCCATTCTCGGCGGTCTGGTACTGATCGCATATATTCACTGGCGTGATGGGTCACTCGAATTCGACGACCGCGTAACCAGCTACACTGAGCGGTAACTCACACCAGCCACTATCTATGCCAACAGCATTCCCCTGTCGTACCCCAATCGATCACACGCCGCGCGAACGCAGTAATATCGTCGTTGACCACGAGCAGCCGAGTGACGTACTCCAGACGGTCTCCTCGGACACTGCACAGCAGATACTGGCGACGCTTGACGACGAACCAGCGACAACTTCAGACATCGCTGAGGCTACCGGTACGTCTACCCAGAACGCCAAGTATCACCTCGATCGCCTCTGCGAAGCTGACCTTGTCGAAGCCGTCGATACGTGGTACTCTAGAAAAGGAAGAGAGATGACGGTCTTCGCACTCTCTGTGGAGGAATTAGTCGTTCAGTTTGGAGACTCCATCTCAAAGACACAGCGGTGAGTCACCGGGACCCAAATCGCAGTCACGACAGCGAACGAAGCAGTGAACCCGATCACTATTTAATATTCGTTTGAAACATCGGATTCTTTTCAATTATTGGGCCGCTTCATTAGCGTGTTCGTGTAGCTTGACCCTGATCGGCTCGTCAGGCTTGAGGTTCGTGCTTGCAATCAAGTCTGGATCCGGGTCGGACGAAAGTTCGAACGTATACTCGCTGAGAATCGTAGCCAAGACGGTCTTCATCTCCATACGTGCGAACCGCATACCGATACAGTGACGCGGTCCACCACCGAACGGAAAGTACGCGTACTCCGGCCAGCCGGCGTTGCTAGCGAACCGCTCCGGACGGAACGTCTCCGGGTCATCCCACCACCTCGGGTCACGGTGAACAGCACACTGCGGTAAGACCAGAGTCGTACCCCCGGAGATGTCGAATCCTTGGCTCTGTTGAAATTCTCAGAGATTTACATGTTTGCCCTATAATTTGACGAGATGAAGGCCCTCCCGAAGTCGCAGCTACTCCGGTGTGTCGACGTTCCATCCCTCGTATTCTGTAGAAAATTCACGTCCCGTGCAATCCTTTTGTTCCAATCCAAACAGGCGGAACTCAACGTCTTCAAAATGGGATCCCCCACACTCCAAGATCGTGTGGGAATTGAGCATTCGCCGCTATACTTGTGTATGACTGCTGTTCCTCCTCTTCTGGAATCTCGTATATTTCTCCAGTGATGATAACGCTTCGCCATATTGACTCGTCTTTAGCATCCTGTTCGTACACAGAGAGGCAGACATTCGGATTGGAATCAATAACTCGATCCTTTCGACTTTCGCATCCACCACCCTATTGCATCGGGAACACTGGTTTCTCGGCATCATAGCATTGGAATAGCATACGGTTGCTCGCTTTTAGCCATTGTGAGAACCCCAATTCCTTGTCGAACTAGTACATGAACAATTTCATCCTGATCATGATGTCTCTATAATATGCCAAATTTGATGACGCAGCCCCCGAATAATCCAACAAATCCCACCAAGTATTGAGAGGGCGAAGATTCTATTGGAGACCTGATTGGGCACAGGAACGGCTGACTCAGAATAAACTAAATTTTTGTGATTTGACAAACTGGCATCTTACGGCGTCACGATCAGGTCAAACCGATAGATCGCGTCTTCGTACTCAGCGACGACGTTCCGGAAGTCTACCCGGTCCTTGTAGCTGTCTATGGGTTCGAGATCGCCAGCAATACCGAGTGCTTCTAAGACTTCCGAGAGGCCGTCTGAGGGCGGACTTCCCTCCTCGTACCGCCGCGGATCGTCACTGATCGCGTCATCAATCACACTCCGTGCGGACTCGGAGAGACTGCTGGCTGTCAGATCGTGTTCGACGATTTCGGTTCTCGCGTACTCGTTGAATTCGCTGGGTGACTGCGTGATATCGGTGACGGTATACGTCCACTCTGGCACCTGAACACTTCGTTGCTCTGTAACTGGCCGGAAGTATTCTTTATTGACCTCGACAAAATCAAACGGTGCCGACGGAATAAGATCACTCGCGTCAGGGTCAAGGCCGTGATGGAACTCCACAGTTTGCAGCTCATCGAATTCAGGGTCACCGAGGAATCCATCGTTTCCAGCATAGACCGCGTCAAGTGCTGCGTCAAGGACTCGCTCGTCTTGTGTTGACAGATCGAAGGGACGAGTTTCAATTGTCGCGTCGTCAGGTGGCGTTTCATCAGTCTGCTCGACTGCGAAATGCCATCGCTCACGTTCAAGCTGCCGCTCGTCAGAAATTTGGACGTGATAGAAGCGATCTTTCCGTTCGAGGAATGTTGGATATGGTCTCGTCGTCTTTCCCCACTGTGCTCGTCTAACGAGCGGCCACTGTTTGACAGTTACACTGCCCTGATCGAACAGTTCCGAAACGTACTGTGTTTTCATTTCGGTGGTAAAATCGGCCCTCGTCACAGCCCTGATCTCTGTGGGGTCAGGCCACAGATACGGGCGACCGACTGATGAAAGATCTAGTTCGTCTGCGATAAGCGCGTACTCATCAAGGCTACCGGGACTCAGACAACCGGAAGTTGAAGTCATGACTGTGGAAGCGCCGAGCAGTTGGAGGGCACGGCGGCGGGAACAATACATGTCCAGCCGGGGATATCGATGTTCAAAACAAATTCTTTGTGGTAGTTCTGTTGGAATACTCAGTAGCTGATGTTTTTCACCAGCAGTCATTCAGTACAAGAGATTGACCGATAGGCCGATTCAGGGGGCTGGTCGGAGGTTATCTCTTCCCGGACCCCTTCGCAGAGGTGTTAGCAGTTCGAACCCGACGCTCGATGAGACCGCTCCCCAGCGCAATAAGAAATAGCAGCGGCCAGTCGATGAGATAGAGGTAAACGGGAGTCCCGGGAAGGAGTGGCTCTGGGGCTTGCAGAACCCGCCACATCTGGGACATCGCCATTCCATAGAGCACTACGACACTGGCGAGAGGTGTCACAAGCTTGTATTGGACGAAAGCGATTGCCAGCAAAGCACTGACGACTGCACCCCCGAGAATCGATCACCAGAGCCACGGCCCGATTTGAATGCTGTGTTGAATAGCGATC
>NZ_NHOA01000149.1 GCF_002727125.1 Halorubrum persicum | reverse complement strand
GCGTCGATCTCGTCGAAGAAGACGATCGCGGGCGCCGCCTGCCGGGCGCGGTCGAACAGCTCCCGGACCGCCTTCTCGGACTCGCCCACGTACCGGTCGAGCAGCTCGGGACCGGCCACCTGGATGAAGTTCACGCCGCTCTCGCCCGCGATCGCCCGCGCGAGCAGGGTCTTCCCGGTGCCCGGCGGCCCGTGGAGCAGGACGCCGGTCGGCGGGTCGGCGTCGGCGGCCTCGAACAGCGGCCCGTACGTCAGCGGCCACGTGACGGCGCGCTCCAGCCGCTCTTTCGCCTCCGGGAGGCCGCCCACGTCGGCGAAGTCGGTGGTCGGCTGCTCGGCGACGTACTCGCGCATCGCGCTCGGCTCGACGTTCGCGTGGGCGGCCTCGAAGTCGGCCTTCCCGACGGTCACGTCGTCGAGGGCCGCGGCGTCGGACTCGCGGGCGCGCCGCAGCGCGGTCATCGCCGCCTCCTGCGTGAGCCCCTCGATGTCGGCGCCGACGAACCCGTGGGTCCGCGACGCGATGCGGTCCAGGTCCACGCCGTCGGCGAGGGGCATCCGGCGCGTGTGCACGTCGAGGATCTGCCGGCGTCCCGCCTCGCCGGGGACGCCGATCTCGATCTCGCGGTCGAACCGACCGCCGCGTCTGAGCGCGGGGTCGAGGGTGTCGACGCGGTTGGTCGCGCCGATGACGATCACGTCGCCGCGGGCGTCGAGCCCGTCCATCAGCGAGAGGAGCTGCCCGACGACGCGGTTCTCCACGTCGCCGCCGTCGTCGCGCTTCCCCGCGATCGAGTCGATCTCGTCGAAGAAGATGATGGCGGGCGCGTCCTCGCTGGCCCGCTCGAACACGTCCCGCAGACGCTCCTCCGACTCGCCCTTGTACTTCGACATGATCTCGGGGCCGTCGACCGTGATGAACGTCGCGTCGACCTCGTTGGCGACGGCGCGGGCGATCAGCGTCTTCCCGGTGCCCGGCGGCCCGTGGAGCAGGACGCCCTTCGGCGGGTCGATCCCGAGCCGGGTGAACACGCCGGGCTCCGAGAGGGGGAGCTCGATCGTCTCGCGCACCAGCTCCAGCTCCTCGTCGAGTCCCCCGATGTCCTCGTAGGTCGCGCCCGCGGTGTGCTCCGCCGGAGGTGTGGTCCTGCTCCCGCCGGACCGAGCGTCGGGTCCGGAGGTCCCGGTTCCCGAGCTGTCGCCCCCGGCGGAGCCGGCGGACCGGTCCGCGGGAGAGTCGCCTCCCGATCGCGCTGCGGGAGCGCTCCGGTCGTCGCGCCGGGCGCTCGTGTCGGACCGCGACTCCGCCTCGCCCCCGTACGTCACCGACACGTCGGTCAGGGTCGTGACGCGGACCGTGCCCGCCGGCTCCGTCTCGGCGACGACGAACCGGATTCCGCCGAGCCGCTCGACGTGGACGGCCTCGTCCTCGGTGACGGGGCGGTCGCGGAGGTCGCGGGCGAGCGCGCGCTCGACCACCTCGCGGCTCACGTCGACGTCGGCGAGCTCCGCGGGCGCGGTGAGGACCACGCGGTCGGCGTCCCCGACCTCGACGGGAGCGACCGTGACCGTGTCTCCGACCTTCACCCCGGCGTTCGCGCGCGTGTCGGCGTCGATGAGGACGGAGCTCTCTCGCGCGTCCGCGCCGCCGGGCCACACCTTCGCGACCGCGGTGCGCTCGCCGCGGATCTCGACGGTGTCGCCGCTGAGGAGGCCGAGTCGCTTCCGGGAGGATTCGGGGAGCCGAGCGATGCCCCGGCCCGCGTCCCGCTTCTCGGCGGCACGCACCGTGAGCCGGAGGCCGGCGGTATCGTTCATACGCTCCGTTCCGGCCACTGACCCTTTACCCTTACCCGGCAGGGGCCCCTCCGCCGCCGAACGTCCGCTCCCGTCGCCGACCGCAACCCCCTTACCCCGGCCGGACCCGTCGTTCGATATGCAACCGACAGGGCACCTGCGCGGCGACGCCGTTCACGTCGCCGGCGACGCCCGCCAGCGGTTCCACGACTCCGGCGGCTACGGTCGCCCGCTCGAGGGCAACGAGATCGCGCTCTCGCGCGTCGAGGCCGCTCACCTGCTGTTCCGCGGGGACCTCTCGGGGGTCACGATCGACGCGGACGGCGACGAGGCCGGCTTCGAGCGCTTCTTCGTCGAGAGCGCCGCCGCGGCCGACCGCTTCGCGGTGCGCTACCTCGTCTACGCCGACCTGCGCGACCGCGGCTTCTACCTCTCGCCCGCCCGCGAGCCGTGGCCGGGCGGCGACATCGACGCGCCCGACGCGGTCGACTTCATCGCCTACGAGCGCGGCTCGACGCCCGACACGGGGAACGTCAAATACCCCGTGCAGGTCGTGGGCGAGCGCGAGTCGCTCCGGGCGGCCGGACTCGCGGGACGCACCCTCGCGGTCGTCGACGAGGAGTCGGACATCACGTACTTCGCGGCGACCGAGGGCGGCGTCTCTGGCGCGACCGACTACGAGCCGCCGAACCGCCTGCTGGGCGTCCTCCTCGCCGACCGCGTCGTCGTCTGGGACGCCCCCGAGGGGCTCTACGAGCGCGGCTTCTACGGTCAGCCGCTCACCGGCCGCGCCGCGGCGATCGAGGGCGCGGTCCAGCTCTCCCTCGTCGAGGCCGCGTCGCTCGCGGCCGACGGCGTGCTCTCGCTGTCGGCGTCGGTGGACGCGGCGGGCCACTCCGCCGGCGAGGCCGCCACAGAGGCGGACGGCCCCGCGGCCGCGGTCGTCGCCCGCGGTCGCGACGTGGAGGGCGAGCGCTTCGACCGCCGGCTCGCGGTGTACAGGCGCCTCCGGGAGGCCGACGCCGTCCCGAAGACCGGCTTCAAGTTCGGCGCGGACTTCCGGACCTACCTCGACGTGGAGACGGTCGAGGACCTGCCGCACTCCGAGCACCTCGTTCGCGTCGTCGAAGCCGATCACCGGTTCTCGCCGCGCGAGCTCTCGCTCGACGTGCGGCTCGCGGGCGGCGTCCGCAAGGAGATGGTGTTCGCGCTGACCGCGGTGGGCGACGACGGCCGCGGCGGGACCGCAGATGAGGGCGGGGTCCGCGACGCCGACGTGGAGTGGGCCTCGATCGGCCGGCTGACGCCGTAGCCGACTGGATATCCGGCCTGCGAACGGTTCACGACACCGTCACGGTGTCGTCGAACAGCGCGGAGAACAGCTTGCTTTCGGCCGCGCGGAGGTGCTGTGTGAACGTCGTCTGAGAGATGTCCATCATCGACGCCACCTCCTCGCCGGTGTGGTCGCGGGGCCACTCGAAGAACCCGGCGAAGTGCGCGGTGCGCGCCGCTTCGCGCTGTCGGTCCGTCAGCGCTCCGGCCAGCTGCTTCCGGAAGCCGGCCTCGGTCTGGATGTCTCGCTCGCGCTCGCGCTGCGCGATGAGCGTCAGCCCGTCGTACGCCGTCTGGAGGGCGTCGACGACCGACCGGATGTCGTTCGAACTGGCGACGTGGGCGACCAGCGTCCCGCTCGTCCCGGCGACCGAGAGAGCGTCGATGCCCGCCCCGTACTGCGCCAGCGTCGCGACGATCGACCGCTCGTCGATCGAGACCCGGAACAGAGAGCGCCCCTCGTGGGTGTAGACGTGCTGTGCCGCGTCGATGCGGTCGGTCTCGGCGACGTACTCGGCGACGGCCTCCGGCTCGGCGTCCGCGACGGTGACGTACTGGACGCGATCGCCTTCGCTGCCGCCGACGTACTCGACGCCGACCGTGCAGTCGAGCCGCGCCGCCATGTTCGCCAACGGCTCGTCGATCCCGGTCAGCTGGAACTCCAGTTCGGTGACGCTGTCCGCGGCGAGCGTCCGCTTGGTCTCGACGGCGCTGATCGCGTCCGCGACGGTGCGACCCAGTTCGGCGAAGATGTCGCGTTCGATCAGGTCGAACGCGTCGGCGTTGCGGGTCATCACGACGAGCACGCCGTACTCCGCGCCGCGGTACGCGAGCGGCACCACGACGCAGTGCGCCTCGCCGGGACGCCCGGCGAGGTCGTCCGTCTCGGTGAACACCGGACGGGAGCTGTCGAGCGCCGCTTCGATCGGCGTCGGATCGGTGTCACACAGCCCCTCGATATGGCCGTGGAGCGAGTCGATGTCGGTCCCCGCACACGAGCGCGGACTGACGGTGCCGTCGACGAGCCCGCGGCCGCCGGTCCACGCCACGTCGAAGAGCTCCGAGGACGCGAACTGCTCGCACACCTCGGATTCGATCTCCTCTCTCGTCGACGCCGCGACGAGCTCCCGATTGACGTCACGGAGCACCTCGTTGGTGTTGTTCAGGAGGGTCAACCGCTCGTTCTGGTCTTCGATGCGCAGCTCGCGCTCCTTCCGTTCGGTGACGTCGCGCTCGATCGCGACGTAGCGCTCCGGCTCCCCGTCTTCGGTGATCGGCGCGATCGTCGCGTCGATCCAGCAGAGCTCCCCCGATTTCCGGCGGTTCGTCAGCTCTCCCTCCCAGACCGAGCCGGATTCGATCTGTTCCCAGAGCCCTTGGTAGAACTCGTCGTCGTGTTTCCCCGACTGCCAGAGTCGCGGGTTCTCGCCGATCACCTCGTCCGGTTCGTATCCCGTGACCGTCTCGACGGCCGGGTTCGCGTACTCGATCGTCCCCTCCGGATCGGTGAGGAAGATCGCGTGACCGGCGTGTTCGATGGCTTTCCGGAACCCTCGGAGCCGCTCGTTCGCGCTCTGTAACTGCGCTTTGACGGCGTCCTCCTCGTCGATGTATTCGGAGAGGTAGTACACCGTCAGCAGGGTGAGCCCGCTCACGATGAGCCCGGGGAGCTCCTCGATCCCCGTTGTCGCCGTTCGGACGGTGAGCAGCTGCCGCAGCGTCATGAAGGCCAAAAGCAGCGTCAGGAAGCCGAACCGCCGATCGCGGGTGCTCGCGAGCAGCATGATCGAGTACCCGACGCCGAGCAGCCGAAGCCCGATCGAGAGCGCGATGATCCAGTTCATGCGCTCCGTCGCCCCCCTCGGCGGACGGTCGTCGCCGCTCCGCCGACCGTTCGTCTCGGTCGGTACGATTCGTTCATAATCGGGAGGTGTCAGTTCTCGTTGATAATGTCGGCGGTCGGCGGCGCGCGGCGCGAAGCGAACCCGTTCGGGGGAGCGACCCCCCGATCCAAACAGTATTGGTACCCGGAGTATGGGGTATCTCTTCGGGAGTCACCCGGGGCAAACTGTATTGGTATCACCCTTTCCACCGGGCTCTGTGTACGTTTACGTGTATGAGTTCCCGGACCAACCCGCCGGCGCGGCCCCGACCGCTCGGCGACGAGACGACTGGCAACGGGTGGTGGCGATGAGCACCGCTGACGACGGGGACACCCTCCCCGGTATCCCGAACGTCGGGAAGGCCGACCTCGACGCGATGGTGGAGAACGAACGGCCCGACCCGCGGGAGGAGCTCGCGGACGTCGAGGCGGACACCGACCTCGGCGTTTCGATGGCCGAAGACGCCCAGAGCGTCGCCCGGGGTGAGATCTCCGGCGACGAGTACTGGGAGAAGTACGACGAGGCCGCCGCCGAGGAGTTCGGCGACGCGTACCGCGAGACGCCGAACCCGGCGGTCGACGCCGGCGACCAGACCGTCTCGACGGAGACGGCCGAGTCGCTGAGCTGCGCCGTCGGATCGATGGACACGGTCTCGACGGAGACGGCGCAGGTCGACGACGGCGAGGGGGGGATCGGCACGGGCGGCGAGAAGTGGGGGATGGTGATCGACCTCCAGAAATGCGTCGGCTGTGACTCGTGTACGGTCGCGTGCAAGTCCGAGAACCGGACCCCGCCCGGGGTCTCGTACAACGTCGTGATGGAGGAGGAACACGGCGAGTTCCCGAACGTCACGCGGACGAACGTCCCGCGCCCGTGTATGCAGTGTGACAACCCGCCGTGCGTCCAGGTGTGTCCCGTCTCGGCGACGTACAAGATGGACGACGGCGTGGTCAACATCGACTACGACCGGTGTATCGGCTGCCGGTACTGTAACATCGCCTGCCCGTACGGCGCGCGGTACTTCGACTTCGGCGAGAACTACGACGACGAGGTCGAGGGAGCGGGCGAGATCACGAGCCCGGAGTACGGCGTCGACCGCGGATCACGCGAGGAGGGGAAGTCGCCGATCGGCAACATCCGCAAGTGTAGCTTCTGTACGCATCGGCTGGAGCGAGGCGAGGAGCCGGCCTGCGTCGAGACGTGCGTCGGCGACGCCCGGAACATGGGCGATCTCGAGAACCCCGACAGCGACGTCGCACAGATGGCCGACTCGTCGCGCGCGTTCCAACTGAAAGAGGACGAGGGGACCGACCCCAACGTCTACTACCTCAAGTGACCCATGTCAACACAACGCTCACGCTTCGAGTTCGATCCGGGGTTCGAGGACGACAGGTTACGCGTCGCCTGGTACGCGGTCGTCGGCGTTCTCGTCGCCGTCGGCGCGTACGCGACGTACCTCCGGCTCACGGGCGGCATGGCGAGTACCAACCTCACGAGCATCGTCCCGTGGGGCGCGTGGGTCGCCTTCTACATCTACTTCGTCGGCCTCTCCGCCGGGGCGTTCCTCGTGAGCACGATGGCCAACGTCTTCGAGGTCGAGGGGATGCACAGGATCGACCGCGAGGCGCTGTTCGCGGCCATAATCAGCATGGCGGTGGCGCTGCTGTTCGTCTGGATCGACCTCGGGCGGATGGACCGGATGTACTTCCCGTTCATCTGGCGCCAGCTGACCTCGGCGCTCTCGTGGGAGGTCCACGCCTACGTGGCCTACATCGGGATTCTGGTCACGGAGCTGTACTTCTCGATGCGGATCGACCTCGCGCGGGTCGCCGAGCGCACCTCCGGGCTCAGAGAGCGGTTCTACGCGGCGCTCGCGCTCGGCCGACTCGACACGAGCGAGGAGTCGCAGGCGTTCGACCAGCGCTGGCTCAAGCGGGCCGGCATCGTCGGCATCCCGCTGGCGATCTTCATGGTCCACGGCGGCACCGGCGTGCTGTTCGCCGTCTCGAAGGCCCGTCCGTACTGGAACAGCGGACTGTTCCCGGTGATCTTCGTCGTCTCGGCGCTGCTCAGCGGGACCGCGCTCGTGATGATGATCTACGTGCTTCGGACCCGACTGTTCGACGGCGATTCGGTCGATCCGGACCTGCTCGATCGGCTCGCACAGCTGCTGATCGGGTTCATCATCGTCGACGCCGCCCTGACCGCCATCGAGACGTTCATCGCGATCGCCAGCCTCCACCCTCACGAGATCGAGACCTGGCAGGTGATCATGTACGGCCCGATGTCGTGGTCGTTCTGGTGGTTCATGATCGGCTTCAGCTGGGTGTTCCCGATGGTGCTGTTAAGCAAGCGGTCCTGGCGGCGCACGCCGTCGGTGATGGTGCTGGCCGGACTGAGCGTCGTCATCGGAATCATCGCGGTGCGGTTCAACATCGTCGTTCCGGCGCAGGTCATGCCGGTGATGGAGGGGCTCCCCCACGGGTCCTACTTCCCGACCCTCGTCGAGTGGGGGACGAGCGTCGGCATGATCGGCGTCGGCCTGCTGTTGTACACGCTGGGTGCGGAGACGCTTCCGCTGACCCCGCTCTCTGGAGGTGACCACGAATGAGTACTGACGATTCCGGCGAGGACGGCGCGGGCATTTCGCGCCGCGACTTCGTCAAGGCGGCCGGGAGTATCGGAGTCATCGCGGCGGCGAGCAACGCCGCGGTCGAGGTCGACGTCGACGACCTGTGGACGGACGACGAACACCACTACGTCGGCGACGAGTACGGCGAGTACGGCGCGAGCGACGTGATACACACCACCTGCGGCCAGTGTAACACGTTCTGCCCGATCAAGGTACAGCTCGCGGACGGGAGCGGCACCGGCGAGTACAGCTCGCTCGTCCGGAAGCTCGCCGGGAACCCGTACTCGTTCCTCAACACGCAGCCGTTCTCGCAGGTGCCCTACGAGAGCGATCCGGAGGACGTGGCGATGGGCGACGTCGAGGGGAGCGGCGACGTCGACACCGATCGGTGGTCGCTCTCGGGCGGCCGGATCTGCCTGAAGGGACAGGCGGGCATCCAGACCGCTTTCGACAGCTACCGCGTCCGACAGCCGATGAAGCGCGTCGGCCCGCGCGGCTCGGGCGAGTGGAAGACCGTCTCGTGGGAGCAGGCGATTCAGGACATCGTCGAGGGCGACGACGACCTCGGCCACCCCGGACTCGAAGACATCTGGGGATACGCCCCGCAGGAGGCGGTGATGAGCGACTGGGAGGCCGTCCAGAACGGCGAGCTGTCCAAGTCGGAGTTCGACGAGAAGTACGCGGACGACCTCATCGACACCGACCACCCCGATCTGGGCCCGAAGTCCAACCAGATCGTCGACGTCGGCGGGTTCCGCCGAAACTTCATTCGAAACCGGCTCTGGCACCAGGGGCTCGGATCGATAAACAGCATCCACCACGCCGGGACCTGCGGGGTCTCGAGCGTGATGGGCAACGTCCGCTCCCACGGCGCCAAGAAGAAGCGGCAGTACCCCGACATCGAGAACTGCGAGTACCTCATCGCGTGGGGGACCAACCCCATGGTCGCCAACAAGGGGCCGACGTGGCTCGCGCCGAAGCTGACGAACGCCATCGAGGACGGCATGCGGATGGACGTCGTCGACCCGCGGCTGTCGAAGACCGCGGAGAAGGCCGACACGTGGGTGCCGGTCGAACCCGGCGCGGACGGCGCGCTCGCGCTCGGGATGGCGCGGTGGATCATCGAGAACGACCGCCACGACCTGACGTACCTCCAGAACCCGTCGCAGTCGGCCGCGAGCGACGACGACGAGCCCACGTGGAGCGACGCGACGCACCTCGTCCTCGTCGACGAGCCGGCGGGACCGAAGGCGCGCGCCGGCGACCTCGGGCTCGTTCCGGAGGACGCCGACACCGCCGACGACTTCGTCGCCGTCGACGCGGCGACGGGCGAGCCGCGCCCCGCGAGCGAGGTCGACACGGCGGTCCTCGACGTCGACGTGACGGTCGACGGGAGGGCGGTTCGAAGCGTCTGGAGCCAGTACCGCGAGCGCGTCTTCGAACACACCGTCGAGGAGTACGCCGAGATGGCCGGCGTGCCCGCCGACCAGATCGCCGAGATCGCGGACGAGTTCACCAGTCACGGCAAGCGCGCGGCGATCATGGCCTACCGCGGCCCGGCGAAGCACACCAACGGCTTCTACAACACGCGGGCGATCGCCACCCTCCAGCACCTCATCGGGAACTACGACTGGAAGGGCGGCCAGATCACGCCGTACGCGGGCTACGACACCATGTCCGGGCGGTACGAACTCGGCTCCGTCCCGGACGGGCACTCGCCGTGGGGGATCCCCCTGCTCCGGGGCGGCGTCAACTACGAGGACACCTCGCTGTTCGACCGCGACGACGGCTACCCGGCGAAGCGGCCGTGGTTCCCCGTCGCGCCGCCGCAGGCGACCCAAGAGCTCTACGGCAGCGCCGCCGACGAGTACCCGTACGGGGTCGAGGCGCTGTTCATCCGGCCCTACTCGAACAACCACGTGATGGCGGTCGCCGGCGGCGACGAGATCCCGGCGATCATCAAAGACACCGAGACGATCCCGCTGATCGTCGCCTCGGACACGGTCATCGGGGAGACGAGCCGGTACGCCGACTACATCCTGCCGGAGCCGACCTACCTCGAACGGTGGGAGAACTTCGGGACGTACCCGAACAAGCGGCTGGCCGACGAGAAGATCAGTCAGCCGGCGGTGTCGGTCGTCCCCAACGCGCGTCCGTTCGAGGACGTGCTCATCGAGCTGTGGTCGGAGCTCGACCTGCCCGGCGTTGGTGAGGGTGCCATCCCCGACGCGAACGGCGACCTGTGGCCGCTTGAACGGGCCGAGGACTTCTACCTGAAGCTGGCCGCCAATATCGCGTATAGCCGCGACCCGGTCGAAGACGCGAGCGAGGACGAGCGACGGGTGTTCCGGGAGAGCCACGAGAGCGGCCTCGGCGAGGGGTTCGACCTCGACCGCTGGAAGGCAGCGGTCACCGACGAGGAGTGGCCGAAGGTCGTCACCGTGTTGAACCGGGGCGGCCGCTTCGAGGAGCCGACCGAGGGCTACGACGAGGCGTTCGCCGAGCACGGTCACGGCTACGACTACGCCGAGCGCGGGGACGACTCGAACGCCTACGACGGCGATCACATGCGGTACAAACTCGGGTCGCGGGTCGACTTCTACAGCGAGGTCGTCCCGAACGGGAAACACTCCTTCACCGGCGAGCGGTTCGACCCGCTTCCGAAGGTCGACGACGTCGAGCACTACGACGGCACCGTACAGGCCGCGGTGAGCGGCGACGACGACCGGGAGCGGCCGTTCCGGCTGATCAACTGGAAGCCGCGGACCCAGGGGATGCACCGCACCCAGAACAGCCCGTGGCTCCGGGAGACGCGTCCCGAGAACCCGCTGTGGATCAACGCTCAGGACGCCGAGGAGCGGGGCATCGAGAACGGCGACGAGATCGCCATCGACGCCGGTCGCAAGACCGTCGACGGCGTCGCGATGGTCACGGGCGGCATCCGTCCGGGCGTCGTCGGCGCGATGTGGGGCTGGGGCCGGACCGGTGACGGGGCGACGGCCGAGACGATCGACGGCGAAACGCAGCCGGCGGTCGAGGCCGACGGCCACAGCGACTACCAGTTCGACGAGCCGATGAGCGAGGAGGCCGGGTACGCGAAGGGCCGCGACGCCGGCTTCGCGATCAACCACATCCAGCCGTTAGACGAGAGACTCGGCGACACCGGCCTCTCGGACCTGGTCGGCGGGAGCAACGCGCAGTACGACGCCTTCGTCGACGTGGAGCGGCGGTGATCCGCATGTCCGGACCCACTCCCGACACCCTCGACGAGGCGGCGATTGCGACGGCCCGTGCGCGGCTATACGGCCTGCTGGCCGCGACCTTCGACGGCGAGGCCGAGACGATCGCTGCCGCGCTCGAAGGGGAAGCGTTCGCGGCCGTCGCCGAGGCGTTCCCGATCGACATCGCGACGGCGAACCTCCGCGGCGACGGCCACGACGCGGAGTCGCTGAAGATCGGGTACGACAACCTGTTCGTCGTGCCGGGACGCCACTACGTTCCGCCGTTCGCGTCCGCCCACGCGGTCGACCCGAGCGAGGAGTTCGAGTCGGACTCCCGGTACCACACCGCCGGGGAGGCCGGCGAACTGCTCGGCGATCCGGCCGCCGACATGGCGCAGCTGTACGCCGCCGCCGGCTTCTCGCCCGAGCGGGGCGACGACATCCCCGACCACGTCGCCGCCTCCTTCGAGTTCATGCGCGCGCTCTGCGAGCGGGAGGCGGCGCTCCTCGAGGGCGACGGACGCGAGGGGAGCCTCGACGCGGTCCGCGACCTCCAGGCCCGGACGCTCTCCCGGCTGGGGTGGATCGACCGGTTCGAAGACGCCGTCGCGGACCGCGACACCGTCGAAGGCGTCTTCGCCGCGATCGCTCGCCTCGCGCGGACGTTCACCGCCTGGGACGCACAGGAAGTCGTCGACGCCGACGACCGGCCGTCCGAAACCACACCCGCGTAACCACACGACCAATGACAACCACCGACATTTCAGACGCAGACCTCCGCGATCGCCTCCGCGCCGTCGACGACCCGGCGCTCGGTACAGACATCGTCAGCGCCGGCCTCGTCACCGACGTTGCCGTCGAGGACGGGACCGCCGCCGTCGAGCTCGCGCTCGGCGCGCCGCACGCGCCGGACGAGGCCGCCATCGCGGAGCGCGTCCGCGAGGTCGCCGACGGCGCGGGGATCGACACCGAGCTCTCGGCGAGCGTGCCGCTGTTCGACGCCGCCGAGTCGTCGGTCCTGCCGGGCGTCAAGAACGTGATCGCCGTCGCCTCCGGCAAGGGGGGCGTCGGGAAAAGCACCGTCGCCGTCAACCTCGCCGCCGGCCTCGCCGACCGCGGGGCGAACGTCGGGCTGTTCGACGCCGACGTGTACGGCCCGAACGTTCCCCAGATGCTCGGCGCCGACGCCGACCCGGACGTGGCGACCGTCGACGGCGAGGACCGGATCGAACCGCCGACCGCTCACGGGCTCAAACTGATGAGCGTCGGCCTGCTGATCGACGAGGACGATCCGGTCGTCTGGCGCGGACCGGTCGCACAGAACACGCTCACCGACCTCTTCGAGGACGTGTCGTGGGGATCCCTGGACTACCTCGTGGTGGACCTGCCGCCGGGGACCGGCGACGTCCAGTTGACGGTGCTGCAGAACCTCCCCGTCACGGGGACGGTCGTCGTCACGACACCGCAGTCCGTCGCCGTGGGCGACACCCGCCGCGGCGTTCAGATGTTCGGGGAGTACCAGACGAACGTGTTGGGCGTCGTCGAGAACATGAGCGGGTTCGTCTGCCCCGGTTGCGGGGACACACACGACATCTTCGGCGAGGACGGCGGCCGGACGCTCGCCGATTCGGTCGATGTCCCGTACCTCGGATCGCTGCCGCTGGATCCGGCCGTCCGCGCGGGAGCCGACGACGGCGAGCCGATCGTGACCAGTGACGACGGCGACGCCGCGGCGGCGTTCCGCGACCTGTCGGCCGCGGTGGCGAACAAAGTCGGAGTCCTCCGCCGCCACCACCGACAGCAGCAGAGCGAGGAACCGAACTAAGCCGAGAGGCGCACCGGGGTCGACCCCGTCGTGCGGCGGTAGAGCGGAACCGAACTGCTACGCCGCGCCGCAGACGCGGAGCCCCTCGATCGGTCGGCTGACGCCGTCGTTCACTCCGTGATCCGGAAGGGGATGACGTAGGTCCGGTCGTTCGCCCGGAGCGAGAAGACGTACTCGCCCGACCGGTCGAGCACCGCGTCGCGGCGGTCGGACGCGTCCGACGCGGTCGGATCGTAGCGGAGCTCCCACGTCTGCGTCTCGTCGGGTGCCAGTTCGATCACGGTCAGGTTGTGCGTTCCCGCCGGCGCGTTCGCCGCCGTCCGCCACTCGGGCGCGTCTGCTCCCGAGCCGGCGGCGTTCCGGAAGACTGCCCACCGGTCCGGGTTGACCGGGACTGCCTCCTCGCCCACGCTCGTGGCGGTGACGCGGACGGTCTCGCCGTCCCGCTCGAGGGACAGCGAGAGGCCGCCCGCCTGTTGGTCAGGGCACACCGGATCGTCGACCCGTTCGCCGTCCGGTCCTATCTCGGGGCAGGCCGGAGCCCCGCCCGACAGGCAGCCGGCGACGACGACGAGGCACCCGATCGCGACGAGCGCGAGTCGAGACATTACCGTCACGACGGCGCGCCGGCGAAAAAGGTGTGCCGAAGGCTACGGCGATCGCTTGAGCCACCGCGTCCGGGCGCGGGCGCCGTCGGGAGAGCGGGAGGTTTTTCCGGCGGTGACGCGCTTCGACACCCATGACCGATCCCTCCAGGTCCCCGTCCGCGCCGAGCACGTACGACATCTCCACGGTCGACCTCGACGGCGACCGATACGAGGTGACGCAGTCGATGGTCCGAAACAAGTACACCGTCCGCGACGGCGCCGGCGACGTCGTCTTGCGCGGGAAACAGAAGCTGTTCAAACTGAAAGAGGAGTTCCCGTTCGTCACCGGCGACGGCGACGACGCGTTCTCGGTGAAGGCGGGCGGTATCATGGACATCGCGGGGAACTACGCGATCACCGACGCGGGCACCGGCGAGGAGGTCGTCGTCCTCGACGAGGACTACTCGCTGTTCATGGAAAACTGGACGATCCGCGACCCCGAGACCGGGGAGGCGCTGGCGACGATTCGGTCGAAGAACAAGCTCTTGGCGGCGCTCCGGCACCTCGTCGGCGCCGCGAACCTCGTCCCGAACAAGTACGAGATATTCGACGCCGACGGCGACCACGTCGGCGACATCGAGGGGAAGTTCTCCCTGCGCGACGCCTACACCGTCACCATCGACGACGCCAGCGACGTGCCGAAGGAGGCGGTCATCGCCTCCGCGTGTATCCTCGACGCGCTCGAAAACAAGTAGCGGCGGTGACGAGTTCGGCGGAGGACGCCTACTCGCCGCCCAGCTTCGACTCGCCGACCGCGTCGTGGCCCTCGATGACCTCCGTGCCGCCCATGTACGGGCGCAGCGCCTCGGGAACGGTGACGGTGCCGTCGTCGTTCTGGTAGTACTCCAGGATGGCGACGACGATCCGCGGGACCGCGAGCCCCGACCCGTTCAGCGTGTGCAGGAACTCCGCGGACTCGTGGTGCTCCTCGCGGTACCGGATCCCCGCGCGGCGCGCCTGGAAGTCACCGAAGTTCGAGACCGAGGAGACCTCCAGCCAGCGGCCGCCCCGTGCGGGGCCCTCGTCCATGTCGTCGGCCGGCGCCCACACTTCGATGTCGTACTTCTTCGCCTGCGTGAACCCCAGATCGCCGGTGCACATCTCCAGGATCCGGTACGGGAGCTCGAGGCGTCGGAGCACCTCCTCGGCCTCGTCGACGAGCCCCTCGAAGCGCTCGTCGCTCTCGTCGGGCCGCACGAAGTTCACCATCTCCACCTTGTTGAACTGGTGGACGCGGACGATGCCGCGCGTCTCGGTGCCGTGCTCGCCGGCCTCCTGCCGGAAGTTCGGCGTGTACGCCTGGTACTTCAGCGGGAGGTCCTCGCCCAGGAGGATCTCGTCGCGGTGGAGGTTGGTGACGGGCACCTCCGCGGTCGGGAGCAGCCAGAGGTCGTCGTCGTCGTACGCCTCCTCGTTGGTGCCCTCGACGCGGTAGGCGTCCTCGGTGAACTTCGGGAGCTGGCCGGTTCCCCGCATCGACGCGGAGTTGACCGGGATCGGCGGGAACACGTCTTCGTACCCCTGCTCGCGGTGCACGTCGAGCATGAACTGGATCAGCGCGTGCTCCAGCCGCGCGCCGTCCCCCTTCGCGACGTAGAAGCCGCCGCCGGCGACCTTCGCGCCGCGCTCGAAGTCGAGGATCTCGAGCTCCTCGCCCAGGTCGTAGTGCGGCTCCACGTCGGCCGGGAGCTCGCGGATGTCGTCGAACCCCTCGCGGCGCCGCTCCCGGTTCTCAGACTCGTCGGCGCCGACCGGCACCGACTCGTCCGGAATCTGCGGGAGCTCGAGCAGGGACGCCTCCAGTTCGGCCTCCAGCTCGTCGGCGCGCTCCTCGATCTCCTGCAGCTCCGACTTGAGCTCCTGCGAGTGCTCGATCGCCTCCTGGGCCGCCTCCTCCTTCCCGTCGGCCTTCAGCTCGCCGATCTTCGAGGAGACCTCGTTGCGCTCGTGCCGGAGGTCGTCGCCGCGGCTCTTCAGGTCTCGCCACTCCTCGTCGACGTCGAGTATCCGGTCGAGGTCCACGTCGACGCCCTTGTCGGCGAGCGCCTCGCGGACGACTTCTGGGTTCTCCCGGACGAACTGTCGAGACAGCATTTGTCGGGGATTCCGCGGGACGACCCAAAACCGTATCGGAGCGTCGGCACCGGTTGGCACGGGGTCGACCGGTGATCGGTCGGGATCGGCGGTCAGGGGAAGATCGCTTGGCTCGTGAACAGCATGAGCAGCGCGAGGCCGGCGACGACGACGCCCATGATCCGCATCAGCAGGAGCCGCGTCCCGCTCGGCTCGAGCCGTTGCGTCGAGCCGTCGGGGGAGCGCAGCTGCCACGCGGTCATCCGCCGGGGGAACGCGGCCATCGCCAGCGCGCCCGCCGCGACGAGGAGGGGGACGACGACGAAGAACAGTCGGAGGGGTGCGGGGAACATGTCGACTGGTAGCCCGCTCGGGTCAACAAAGTGTTACGATACTGAACGCACCCGGTACTGAACGCGCCCGGACCGCCCCTGCGATCCGCCGTGCCGGCCCGGCCACGGTCGTTGTCAGTACCCGCCCGGTAGCGCGAGCCCAATCGACAGCGCGATCAGCGGCACCGCGGCGACGAGCGCGTACCACAGCCCGGCGGCGACGAGAAGCGCCCACGTCCCCGGCCCGTATCCGGTCGGGTCCCAGTCGACGCCGAGCCGCGGGAGCCCGAGCACGGCGAGCGCCGGGACGCCGGCCCCGACGCCGATCCCGCCGAACAGCGCGGTGTCGATGAACCCCTCGCTCCAGCCGGGGCCCGCCGAGTCGACGAGTCCGACGGTGAGCAGGATCCCGGCGAGGTACGGGACCGAGAGGGCCAGCGCGACGCCGACGTACGATGGCACGAGCCGGTCCGCCGGCGGGAGCGCGACGAACAGCGCCCGGAACCGCGCCGCGAGCAGGAAAGGGGTCCAACACACGGCGGCGACGACGCCGGGGAGCGCGACCAGCACGAGCGTGAAGAGCCAGCCGATCGCCGTGTCGATGACCGCCGGGACGGCCGCGGCGACCGGAGCGAGGTCGCCGACGGGGACGGCGTCAAGGCCGGACCGAACGGTGTGAGGGTCGGGGCGAACGGGAACCGCGGAGAGCGCGGAAAGCGGGGGGAGGGCCATACCGCAACTGGGTCTCGCGCCCGACAAACGCTTTGTGGTGGGCCGCGCGTCGTCCTCACGGATCCGCCGAGGTCTCGACCGCCGCGACCGAGGCGTCCGAACCACACGGTTTAAGCGGCGCGCCGCGAGCGCGTACCCATGCTCATCACGGGTGCGGAGCTGGCCGACGGGCGGGTCCGCGACGTTCGGGTTCGCGACGGGACGGTGGACGCGGTCGAGCCGACGAATGCCGGCCTCGACGCCGACGCGGGCGAGCGCGTCGTCGACGCGCGGGGGCGCCATCTCCTGCCCGGCGCGGTCGACGTGCACGTCCACTTCCGCGAGCCGGGTGCGAGCCACAAGGAGACGTGGACCTCGGGCTCGCGGGGCGCGGCCGCCGGCGGCGTCACGACCGTCGTCGACCAGCCGAACACCTCGCCGCCGACCGTCGACGGCGACGCCTTCGACGAGAAGGCCGACCTCGCCGCGCCCGCGCTCGTCGACTACGGGATCAACGGCGGCGTCACCGCCGACTGGGACCCCGAGAGCCTCTTCGAGCGCCCCCTGTTCGCGCTCGGCGAGGTGTTCCTCGCCGACTCGACCGGCGAGATGGGGATCGCGCTGGACCTGTTCGCGGAGGCGCTCACCGAGGCCGCCGCCCGAGACGTGCCCGTCACGGTCCACGCGGAGGACGAGACCCTGTTCGACGAGGGCGCGCTCGACGGCGACCTCGGGGGCGTCGGCACCGCCGCGAACGCCGACGCGTGGTCGGCCTACCGGACCGCCGAGGCCGAGGCCGCGGCGGTCGAGCGCGCGCTCGAGGCCGGCGCGGAGAGCGACGCGCAGGTCCACATCGCGCACACGTCGACGCCCGAGGGGGTCGACGCGGTGACCGACGCGGGCGCGACCTGCGAGGTGACGCCGCACCACCTCTTCCTGTCGCGCGAGGACGCGGGGCGGCTCGGGACGTTCGGGCGGATGAACCCGCCGCTCCGCTCCGAGGAGCGGCGAGCCGGCGTCTTCGAGCGGCTCCGCGACGGCGACATCGACGTGGTCGCCACCGACCACGCGCCCCACACGGTCGCCGAGAAGCGGCAGGGGCTCGCCGACGCGCCGAGCGGCGTGCCGGGCGTGGAGACGCTTTATCCGCTCCTCTTGGAGTCGGTGCGGAAGGGCAACCTCTCGCTGGAGCGCGTCCGCGACGTGGTCGCCGCCAACCCGGCGTCGATCTTCGGGATCGAGAGCAAGGGTCGGATCGAGCCGGGCGCCGACGCCGACCTCGTGTTGGTCGACCTGACGAACCCCCGCGAGATCGAGGCCGGCGCGCTCCACGGCGCGGCCGGCTGGACCCCCTTCGAGGGGTTGCTGGGCGTGTTCCCGGAGCTGACGACGGTCCGGGGCGAGGTCGTCTACGAGCGGGACCCGGTCACCGGCGCGGAGTCGTTCGGCGAGCCGGTCGGCCGGAACGTGCGGGAGCCGTAGGCCGTCGAGGGCGGTCGGAACGCGCGCGAGCGACGGCGGTCGAGGAGAATCGGAGGCGTCCAGAGGTAGTCGGAGAGACGCCGACACGGCGTTTCGGCGGAACGCATATCCCGCTTCCATCCTAATCCGAGATACATCTATGTCAATGGGTGCCACTCGCATGGTCTCTCCGGCTGGTCGGCGTGCGCCCAGATCGGAGCGGTGCGTTCCCGGGCCGAGCCTGGCGGCTCGGCCCGCGACCCACGGTGTGGACGACGAGCGACGCCGATGACTGATCCGGGGGAGACGGGGCCGCTGGGGCCGGGTGTCGACGGCGACGACGGTGGTGACAGCGATAGCGGCGTCGGCAGCGCCGATGACGACGGCGCCGCGGACGCCGGAAACGCCACGATGGAGCCCGCGGCGGTGGCCGCCCTCGCCGAGCGCGTCGCCGACAACGTCGAGGAGGTGATCGTCGGGAAGCGGGAGGCGGTCGACCACGTCGTGGTCACCCTGCTCGCCCGGGGCCACCTCCTCGTCGAGGACGTTCCCGGCGTCGGGAAGACGACCCTCGCGAAGGCGGTCGCGCGCTCGATCGACGGCTCGTTCAAGCGCGTCCAGTTCACCCCGGATCTGCTCCCCTCGGACGTGACGGGCGTCAACGTGTTCGACCAGCGCACCGACGAGTTCCAGTTCCAGCCGGGGCCGGTGTTCGCGAACGTCGTGCTCGGCGACGAGATCAACCGCGCGCCGCCGAAGACGCAGTCGGCCCTCCTCGAAGCGATGGAGGAGCGGCAGGTGACGACCGACGGGGACACCCGCGAGCTGCCGGACCCGTTCTGCGTGATCGCGACCCAAAACGACGTGGAGCCCGGCCAGACGTACGACCTGCCGGTCGCCGAGGTCGACCGGTTCACCAAGAAGATCCGGCTCGGCTACCCCGACACGGACGAGGAGGCGGAGATCATCGGCCGGATGGCCGGCGACCACCCGGTCGAGGCGGTCGAGCCGGTGGCGACGATCGGAGACGTTCGGCGCGCCCGGGCCGCGGTGGCCGCGATCGAGGCGACCGAGGCGCTGCGCCGATACGTAGCGCGGCTGGCGGTCCACACCCGGCGGAACGCCCGCCTCGGCGTCAGCCCCCGCGGGAGCCTCGCGCTGCTGCGAGCCGCGCAGGCGCGCGCCGCCCTCGACGGGCGCGACTACGTGATCCCCGACGACGTACAGGCCGAGGCGCCGACGGTGTTCGCCCACCGGATCCGGTCCGACTCCGGCGACGCCGACGGCGCGGAGATCGTCGCCGACGCGCTCGACCGGGTCTCCGTGGAGTGAGCCGATGCCGAAGGCGACCCTCACCCGGCGCGGTCGCGTCGTCGGCGCGGCCTGCGTGATCGGCGGGCTCCTGGGGCTGGCGGCGGGCGGACGCGCGCTCGACGCGGTCGTCCTCCCGGGGGTCGTCGCGCTCGTCGCCGGGTACGTCCAGCTGGCGAGAGTGGAGGACCCCGAGGTGCGCCGGGTCCCGCCTCGGGACGGGTTCGTCGGGGAGCGCCGCGAGGCCCGGATCGAGCTCCGACCGGCGACCGCCGGCGCCGCCGGGACGTATCTGGCGGCGATCGACGACGAGACGGACGACGGGCTGGAGGACCCCGAGGGGCCGATCCGCGCGTCGATCGGGGCGGGGCCGGTGACGTATCGGGTCCGGTATCTGAAACGGGGGGAGCGTCGGCTGGGGCCGGTCAGGGTGACCGCGACGGACGTGTTCGGGCTCTTCGACCGCGAGGTGGTCGTCGACGACACGGACGCGGCGACCGCGTATCCGGTCTGCCACCCGATCCCCGCGCGGTTCCGGCGGGAGCTGTACGCCGACGACGCGGTCGGCGCGAGCCGGCAGCGCGAGGAGTTCGACCGGCTGCGGGAGTACGCGCGCGGCGACGCGCTCCGCGACGTGCACTGGCCAACGACGGCGAAGCGCGACGAGATCGTGGTCAAGGAGTTCGCCGCGGAGACGCGGCGCGGGCGGGTGGCGATCGCGGGAGAGACCACCGGCGAGCGCGGGGGGGCCGACGCCCTCGCGAGCGCGGCCGCGAGCCTCGCGCTCGCCCTGCTCGACGACGGGGTCCCGGTGGACCTGACGCTGCCGGCCGGGAGCGTGTCGGTCCGGCCGGGACCGCAGGGGCGACGCGCCGTGCTCGAGCTGGCGGCGGTGACCGGTCCGGGCGCGGTCGCGGTCGACGACGCCGACGTGGCGGTGCTCGCCGACGCGGACGGTGCGCGGTATCGGACCGGGGGCCGGACCGTCGCCGTCGACGACCTCCGAGCGGCGGCGGACGGTGAATCCGAGGCGGAGCGTTCGAGAGCGACGGCGGCCGCTCCGACCGAGACGGAGGTGCGCGGGCGATGAGCGGTGGCGCGTCCGGGGATCGGGGGCGGGCCGAGGCCGCGAGACGGCGCGCGTCGGGAGCGCTTCCGGACCTCGGCGGGGCGGTGGCCGACGAGCCGGCGGACGACTGGCGCGGCTTCGCGGACCCCGCGGTCGTCGGCGTCGCGCTCGTCACCGCGGCGTACCTCGCCGTGTTCCTCGGGGCGACCGACGTGGTCGGCGGGACGGCGCGCACCGCCGCGGCCGTCTCGGTCGCGGGGGCCGCCGGCGCGGTCCTCGCCCGGGTCGTCACCGAGCGCACCGCCGTGCGGCTGACGGCGGCGCTGTTCGCGGCGGCGCTCGCGGGGTACTACTTCGCGGTCCCCGCGAGCCGGCGGGCCCTCTTCTCGGTCGAGAGCGTCGCGATCGACGTGGTGTCGCTTCTGACCGGGCTCTCCATCCTCCGGCTCGCGCTCGCGGACGTGTGGATCCTCGCCGTCGCGCCGGCGCCGACGTTCCTCGTCGTGTACCTCGTCGGGCGGGGGCGCCACGTCGAGGCGACCGCGGTGGCCGGCGGAACCCTCGGGTTCCTCGTCTGCACCGGCGACGCTGGAGGGCTGGCCGCGCTGGTCGGCGTCGTCGGCGCCGCGCTCGCGGCCGGGCTCTCGACGCTGTCGACGCCCGACGCGCTCCGGAGCCACGGCGACCAGCTCGCCGCGGTGTTGGCGGCGATGATCCTCGTGAGCGCGACGGTGACCGTGCTGCCGGCGGCCACGGCGCAGCCGTGGACGGGCGACCGCAGCCAGACGCTGGAGTCGTCGCTCGGCGCCGGCGACGAGGTGGAAGTGGTCGGCCCGACGCGGCTCTCCCCCGAGGTACGGTACGAGATCGAGAGCCCGGTCGCGTCGAACTGGCACGTCGCGGCCTACGACACCTACACCGGCGACGGCTGGGTGCGGTCGGGCGATCGGTCGACGCTGGACGGCTCGCTCGACGGGCCGCCCGGCGAGACGACGGCGGCGAACGTCACGGTCACCGCGCGGGTGGAGTCGACCGCGCTCCCCGCGCCGTGGCAGGCCGTGGACGTGCGCGGCGCGGGCGCCTCGGCCGTGCAGGTCGACGAGCGCGGCACGCTCCGGCTCGGCGCCGCGCTACGGCCGGGCGAGTCGACGACCGTCGAGAGCCGGGTGCTCGACGCGGAGCCGGCGGCGCTCCGGAACGCCAGCGCGGCGTACGACCCCGCGATCGAGGACCGCTACACGCAGCTTCCGGAGAGCACGCCGGACCGGGTCGGCGAACGCACCGAGGCGATCGTCGAGGCGGCGGACGCGGAGAACCCCTACGATCGGGCGGCCGCGATCGAGCGGTACCTGATCGAGGAGTACGACTACTCGCTCGCCGTCGAGAAACCCGAGGGCGACGTGGCCGACGCGTTCCTCTTCGAGATGGACGCCGGCTACTGCACGTACTTCGCGACGACGATGGTCGCGATGCTGCGCTCGCAGGGGATCCCGGCGCAGTTCGCGACCGGCTACTCCGAGGGCGATCGGGTCGGCGACGACCGGTACGTCGTCCGCGGGCAGGACGCCCACGCGTGGGTGCAGGTGTACTTCCCGGACCACGGCTGGGTCGCGTTCGACCCGACCCCGCCGAGCGAGCGCGCCGAGGCCCGGAGCGAACGGCTCGCCGAGGCCCGCCAGAGCGACGAAGCGGGGGTCGACACCGCGGCGTCGGAGCCGAGCGGCGGCCCGACGCCGGACCCGGGGGACGACGCGCCCGCCGGCGCGGAAGGCGAGCCGTCCCGGGAGGCGAACGGGAGCAACGGGGCCGGCGGCGACGAGGCGGGCGACGCCAACGGGACCGGCGCCTCGCTCGCCGAGGGGGGGTTCCCACAGGAGCGGCTCATCCAAGAGGGAACGCCCGCCGGCGTCGGCGGCCCGGGCGCTGGCGAGGGCGACGAGGGCGGGCTGCCGGTCCCGTCGCGGGAGGCGGTCGCGTACTGGCTGTTCGTCGTGACGATCGGCGTCGCCGGCGCGCGGCGGCTCGGCCTCGGTGGGCGCGCGCGCCGCGCCGTCCGGATCCGGACGCCTTGGGGGCGCGGGGAGCCGACCGAGGACGCGAAGCGGGCGTTCGCCGATTTGGAACACCTGCTGGCCCGGCGCTACCGGGAGCGGCGACCCGGGGAGACGCCGCGAGCGTACCTCGACGACCTCCCGCTCCGCGACGGCTCCGTCGACGAACGCGCGCGAGCGGTCCGCGAGACCTACGAGCGGGCAACGTACGCCGGAGCGGTGACGCGCGCGGAGGCGGACGAGGCGCGGCGAACGGTCCGCCGGCTCGCGCTGGAGCGGACGCCCGTGATCGGCCGGCTGTTCGCCCGGGAGTGACCGCGGCGCGGGTGAGCGGTCGCCGCCCTCGGCGTGTGCGACGGCCGCACTCCCGACACTATTTAATACGGGCACCATGTAGATTCAGCCGTAATGTCGGAAGTCTGCTCGACGTGCGGACTGCCCCAGGAACTCTGCGTCTGCGAGGACGTCGCGAAGGAGTCCCAGCAGATCAGCATCCGCATCGACGAGCGCAGGTACGGTAAGGAGGTAACGGTCATCGAAGGATTCGACCCGAAGGACGTGGACATGAGCTCCCTCTCGTCGGACCTCAAGTCCAAGTTCGCCTGCGGCGGCACCGTCGAGGACGGGGCCATCGAGCTGCAGGGGAACCACTCGGGTCGCGTGGAGGACTTCCTCCGCGACAAGGGCTTCAACGTCGCGTGACCGTCACCTGACCGTCCGCCGTCGAGCGAGCGACGTATCGCTGATTTTTGCCGATCTCGTTGGAAGAGCGACAGCGATAGCGATCGCACGGAATCGTCGGCGATCGCACGACGGCGTCGGCGACCGCACGTTGTCGGCCAACGCGCACGCTCGTTTCCGTCTCCGTTTCAAACCAACAACGCGGCCCGGCCGACGACGAACGCGACCGCCGCGAGGAACGTCCCGTACTTGAATCGCTGCTGGGCCGCCGTCGGGTCGGCGAACGCCTCGTAGCAGGCGTACAGCATGACCGCGTCGGCGACCCCGACGAGGACGAGGTAGGCGCCGCCGAACGTCTCGGTGAGGTACGGGAGCGGGCTGGCGGCGACGGCGACGGAGAGCGACCCCGCCGCGATCCACAGCGACCGGCGCTCGCCGATCGCGACGGGGAGCGTCCGGAGCCCCTCCTCGCGGTCGCCGACCACGTCTTCGACGTCTTTGATCACCTCGCGGGCGAACGTCGAGAGCGCCGCGAGCAGCGCGAGGACGACGACCGCCCCGGGGCGGCCGACGGCGGCGCCGCCGAACAGGAAGGTCGACCCCACGAGATACGAGACGAGGGCGTTGCCGAGCCCCGGCGTCCCCTTGAACACCGTCGTGTAGGTGACGAGGGCGACGAGGTTGACGGCGGCGATGGCGAGCGCCAGCCGCGGGAGCGCCAGCGCGAGGACGACGGCGGCCGCGAACCAGACGGCGGAGATCCCGAGCGCGCCCCGCGGCGACACCGCACCGCGCGGAATCGGACGGTCGGGCTGGTTGATCACGTCGATCTCGCGGTCGAAGTAGTCGTTGATCGCGTTGCCGGCGGCGACCGCGAACGCGGTGGTGACCGCGGCGATCGCCGCGGGGGCGAGCGCGTCGCCGGCGCCGGCGACGAACGCCCCGGTCGCGGTGAGGACCGCGGCGGCGACGCAGTTGCCGAGGCGTGCCAGTTCGAGGGCTCCGCGTGCTGTCTCGCGCACGTCATCTCCGTTCACCGCGGCGCGGCACATAAACGGCGCGGGATCTGACGGGGGCAGGAGCGGGGCCGGACTCCCGTCAGCCGCGTTCGACTACCACGCGCTCGGACCGGCCACGCGCGGGCCGACGCCCGTCGCACGCGTTCTCGGACACTGGGGATCCGCCGAGCCGCTAAGCCGCCGGGCGGTCAAGTAACTCCATGGCCGAAGTCGCAGGGGACGAGCGTCGACTCCGCGTCGACCTCGACATCGATCCGAGCGACGACTGGGACTGCCCGATCGTCTCCGAGACCCCCGACGCCAGCGACGTGGCCGTCAACGCGGTGGGCCACGAGTGCACCGCCGACGTGCAGCCGGTCGACGGCGACGGGCCGGTGCGCGCCCGCGGCGAGGTCTCCGACGACTGCCTCTGCCGGACCTTCCAGCGGTTCGGCTGCGTGCCGCAGGTCCAGCGGGTCGAAGGCGGGACGATGCTCGTGACCACCTACGTCGACGACCGGGACACGGTTCGCGACGTGGTCGGCGCGCTCAGGGAGACGCTCGACTACGTTCGGCTGGTCCGACTCGCGGTCGTCGAGGGGCCCGAGGCGACCGAGCAGGCGACGTTCGACCTCTCCGAACTCACGCCGAAACAGCGGGAGGGGCTCGAACTCGCCGTCGTCCGCGGCTACTTCGACGACGACGGCGACGTGGCGCTCGGGGACCTGGCCGCCGAGCTCGACATCAGCAAGTCCGCGCTCTCACAGCGCCTGCGGACCGCGCAGGCGAAGCTCGTCACCGACGTGTTCGACGGGATCGAGCGATGAGGCGCGCGGCGCTCGTCGGTCCGACGGGCGCTGCTCTCAGACGTGCGGCACCGCCGAGGAGCCTCCGGAGAGGCGCGGTCGGGCGTCGACCACTCCCGACGGCGACCGACCGGGGCCTCAGTCCGCGTCGGCCGCGGAGCCGCCCTCGATCCGGCTCATCGCCGCGTTCCCGTCGCGCTCGGCCTCGGTGAGGTAACACTTCGGGTCGGGCGCGAAGGGGTCGCCGTGGGCCGCCAGCGCGCGGAGCCGCGAGCCGCCGCGGCAGATCTCCCGATAGGCGCACTCCGCGCACTTCCCGGAGAGGTGGTCCTCGCGCTCGCGGAGCCCCGCGAGCAGCGGGTTCGACTCGTCCGACCAGATCGCGCCGAACGACCGGTCCCGGACGTTTCCGGGCGAGTACCCCTGCCAGAACTGGGTGAGGTGGACGTTGCCGACCGGGTCCACGTCGGCGACGCGCTCGCCGGTCGGATCGCCGCCGTTGCGTTGGAGGTACCGGTGGATGAGCCGCGCCCGGTCGGTCCCCATCTCGCGGTCGGCGTACTCGACGAGGTGGCCCGCGTCGGCGTAGTTGCCGACGAGCAGCGTCTCGATCTCCTCGCCGGAGTCGTGGTACTCGCGGGTGAGGTCACACAGGTCGGTGACCGCCTTCCGCGTCGCCTCGGGGCTCAGGTCCACGTCGGCGATGTCGGCGCCGCGACCGCCGTAGTCGAGGTGGTAGAAGCAGAACCGGTCGACGCCAACGTCGACGAGGAGATCGACGACGCCGGCGAGGTCGTCGACGTTGTGCTCGGTGATCGTGTACCGAAGCCCCGTTTTGAGCCCCACGTCGAGACACGCCTCGATCCCCCGAACGGCGGCGTCGAACGCGCCCTCCTCGCCCCGGATGCGGTCGTTGCGCTCGGGGAGCCCGTCGACCGAGACGCCCGCGTACTTGAGTCCCGCCTCCTTCAGCTCGCGGGCGTTCTCGCGAGTGAGGAGGGTGCCGTTCGTCGAGAGGACGGGACGAACGCCGCTGTCGGCGGCGTGTGCGACCAGCTCCGGAAGGTCCTCGCGGACGAGGGGTTCGCCGCCGGAGAACAGGAGCACCGGCACCCCGAAGTCGGCGAGGTCGTCGATGAGCGCCTTCCCCTCCGCGGTGGAGAGCTCGTTCGGCGCGCCCGCTTGGTCGGCCGCCGCGTAGCAGTGCTCGCAGTAGAGGTTACACCGCTTCGTGGTGTTCCACACGACCACCGGGCGCTGCTGTTTGTCGTCGGTGATCTGGGGTTTCTTCGATCCGTCGGCGGCGTCGTACCGGAGCCCGTCGCTCTCGGCGTCGAGGTCGCAGAGGAGTTTGCTGACGGAGATCATCGGGACCCCTCCGTGTCGTCGACAGGCGCCCCGCCGCACGAGACCGTCGGGGCTCCCTCGGTCTCCTCGTAGACGCGCGGTTCGTCGGGATCGCGTCCCGCCGCGTCGGGGTCGCCGGATTCCCCGTCGCCGCCCGCCTCGGCCGCCGACTCCTCGTCCGCGAGCGATTCGGCGGAGTACCGGTGCGTTTCGTCGGCGGGACACACCCACACGTCGCGGGCGTACCACGCGAAGAGCTTGCTCGCCTCCTCGTGGGCGGCGTCGGGCGTCGGCGCCGCGACGGTGCCGACGTGACGGAGCGGGTCCGCCTCCTCCTCGCGGACGAACACTTCGAAGCGCCGGCCGTCCGCGGAGCGCGCCCCGTCCGATCCGCCGGTTCGGTCCGTCTTCTCGACCATACCCGGAGTACGCACGACTCACCGAACCCGCTTTCGAGGGTTCCCACGGCCGCGAAACGCGCCCGAACACGTTCGGATCCGGGACTCATAAACCGTTCTTCGGTATATCGAATCGTCATTCACGGGGAGTTCACGCCGGAGGGCGCACACAGATTCGGTCGCGGGGCGCGTGTTGCCGCGGCGGCGGCTCGGGACACGCGTTATTACCGCCGGGCGCGTATCGGGGGCCATGCGCGAACTCGTCTTCGCCCTGGAGTACGAGCCAGGGCGCAACAGGGTGGCCGACGCGCTGGCCGACCACTCGGGGGCTCGGGTCCGGTCGCTGTCGGTGCACGCCACCGACGACCACCTCTGGCGCGTCGACCACGCGACCGGCACCCCGGCCGCGCTCGACGACGTCGAGGCCGCCTTCCTCGACGGCGACTACTACGCCGACTGCCTCGCGTCGGAGCACTGCGGCGCGGCCCAGACCACTCGCGTCCTCGACCACACGGACGACACGCTGGTGTTGTACACCGACTGGGAGCCCACGCCGGTCTGCGCGTCCGTCCCGCACATCGCGCGCGACCATCTCGGGGAGAGCGTGCTGTTCGAGACGCGCCACGAGGGGCGCCACTACACCTGGCGACTCATCCACTCCGGCGAGGGCGACGTGGGCGACTTCTTCGACGCGCTCCGGGAAGCCGTGGGCGACGCCGCCCGGACCGAACTGCTCAAGACGGCGAGCGTGTCGGGCGCGACCGGCGGATCGGGAGCCAGCGAGAGCGATATCGGCCTCAGTCCCGAGCAGGAGGCCGCGCTCAGGGCCGCCGTCGAACACGGCTACTACGAGTCCCCCCGCGAGGTCGACGTCGGCGGGCTCGCCGACCACCTCGACGTGCCGCGGTCGACGCTCACCTACCGGCTCCGTCGGGCCGAGGAGCGGCTCGCGAAGGCGCACGTCGCCGAGGGCCGGGTCGTCGACGCCGGGCCGGCCTCGCGGTGAGATCGGCCGCCTGCGGGAGCGTCGGGTCCGATCGGAGCCGGCCAGTTGGAATGTTCCAACCAAGGCTTATCGAGATACGGCCCGTCTCTCCACGTAATGACAGACGGTTCGGACGACGGCGACGGGGCCGGCGAAGCGGGACGCCGCCGAGAGCTGACCGCCAGCCTCGCGGTCCCCGAGATGGACTGCCCCTCCTGCGCCGGGAAGGTCGACAACGCGCTCGGACGCCTCGACGGCGTGACTGACGCGGCGCTCAACCCGACCGCCGGGACGGCGAGGGTGACGTACGACCCGGAGGTCGCCGACGAGGCGGCCGTGATCGCGGCGATCGAAGGCGCCGGGTACGAGGTCACCGAGGGGCGGACGGGCGGCTCCGAGGACGCCGACGGCACCGAGGCCGGTGGCGACGGCGCGGGCGCCGGCGGGGTCGCCGTCGCGCCCCCCGCCGAGGTCTGGACGAGCGCGCGCGCCAAGAAGACGTGGGTGGGCGCCGGGCTCGTGACGCTCGGGCTCCTGTTCGAGTTCGTCTTGACGGGGCGGAACACCGCGGTGGCGAGCGTGCTCGGCGCCCCGCTCACGCTCGCCGACGCCCTGTTCATCGGCGCGGTCGCCGCGAGCGGGGTTCCCGTCATCCGCGGGGGGTTCTACTCGGCGCGCAACCGGAGCCTCGACATCGACCTCCTGATGGGGACGGCGATCATCGCGGCGACCGGGATCGGCTACTTCGTCGAAGCCGCCACGCTCGCCGTCCTGTTCAGCATCGCCGAGCTGTTGGAGGACTACGCGATGGACCGCGCGCGCGACTCCCTGCGCGAGCTGATGGAGCTGTCGCCGGACGAGGCGACCGTTAAGCGCGACGGCGACGAGGCGACCGTCCCCGCCGACGACGTGGCGGTCGGCGAGGTCGTGGTCGTCCGCCCGGGCGAGAAGATCCCGCTCGACGGGACCGTCGTCGAGGGGGAGAGCGCGGTCGACGAGTCGCCGATCACCGGCGAGAGCGTCCCCGTCGACAAGGCCCCCGGCGACGAGGCGTTCGCGGGCGCGATCAACGAGGAGGGGTACCTCGAGATCGAGGTCACCTCGACCGCCGGCGACTCCACGCTCGCGCGGATCATCGAACTGGTGCAGGGCGCGCAGGCCGAGAAGACCGAGACGGAGCGGTTCGTCGACCGCTTCGCGGGGTACTACACGCCGGTCGTGGTGGTGCTGGCGATCCTGACTGCCGCGGTCCCGCCGCTGGTCATCGCGGACCCGATCGCGGTCGAGATCGCCGGCTACGGGGTCACGTTCGCCGCGGACTGGGGGACGTGGTTCGTCCGCGGACTCACGCTGCTCGTGATCGCGTGTCCCTGCGCGTTCGTCATCTCGACGCCCGTCTCGGTCGTCTCCGGGGTCACGAGCGCGGCGCGGAACGGCGTCCTGGTCAAGGGGGGGAACCACCTCGAAGCGATGGGTGACGTGGACGCGGTCGCGCTCGACAAGACCGGGACGCTCACCGAGGGGCGGCTGACGGTCACCGACCTGCTCCCGCTGGGCGACGCCGACGAGACGGCCCTGCTGCGCCGGGCGGCGGCGCTGGAGCGCCGGAGCGAACACCCGATCGCGACCGCGATCCTCGACCGCGCCGAGCGGGCCGGGACGAATGACCTCCCCGAGGCGACCGGGTTCGAGAGCCTCACGGGGAAGGGGATCCGGGCCGAGATCGACGGCGAGACGTACTACGCCGGGAAGCCCGCGCTGTTCGAGGAGCTCGGGTTCGACCTGTCGCGGGCGCGGGCCGAGACCGACGGCGGGGTCGTGACCGGAGACGACGAAGTCGGAGCCGCGGCCGAGGGGGACGGTTCCCCCGGTGCGTTCGGCGAGGGCGCCCTCGCCGCGCTGGAACGCGAGGGGAAGACGGTGGTGCTCGTCGGGACGGCGACGGAGCTGACGGGCGCCGTCGCGGTCGCCGACGAGGTCCGTCGCGACTCGGCGCGCGCGGTCGAGCGCCTCCAAGCGCTCGGCGTGGAGCGCGTCGTCATGCTGACCGGCGACAACGAGGGGACCGCGCGAGCGATCGCCGAGCAGGTCGGCGTCGACGAGTACCGGGCGGACCTCCTGCCGGAGGAGAAGGTGGCCGCCGTCGAGTCGCTGCAGGCCGAGTACGGCGAGGTCGCGATGGTCGGCGACGGGATCAACGACGCGCCCGCGCTGGCGACCGCCGAGGTCGGCATCGCGATGGGCGCCGCGGGGACGGACACCGCCCTGGAGACCGCCGACATCGCGCTGATGGGCGACGACGTGGCGAAGCTCCCGTACCTCTACGCGCTCTCGCACACCGCCAACGGCGTCATCCGCCAGAACATCTGGGCGAGCCTCGGCGTGAAGTTCCTGCTGGCGCTCGGCGTGCCGCTGGGGCTGGTGAGCGTCGCCGTCGCGGTCGTCGTCGGCGACATGGGGATGAGCCTCGGCGTCACCGGCAACGCGATGCGGCTCTCCGGCATCGAGCCCGAGTCGTTCGAGTAGGGGGCCGGACCGGCCACCCCGCGACGCGAGAACAAACATGAACAATTATTAAGGATGCGCTCATCCGTGGGGATGTGCCACCCGTAGTACACGGCTGATCCAGGCTCGGAATCGGAGGCGGCGGTCGGTCCCGAGGGTCCGAGCACGTGCGAGACGAGTATCGAGACGGAGACAGCGGCGTCGACCGACGGAGACGCGGCCTGCCGCGAGGCGGGCGACGACCTCCCGACCGCGGCCGAGGCGGTCGCCCGCTCCGCGGCGACGTTCGACCCGACGGACACGGAGCGGATCCCGAACGGAACCGGCCGGTGGAACGCGTACGCGGGGTCGTGTCACGGCGACGAGTGACCGACCTCGGCCCGATTTTTCGATCGGCGAACGGCGCTCCGGGAGCGACCCGGCCCTTTTAGGCGACGAGCCGACTACGAGCCACCGGCCGATGACGATGCACCGCTCCGAGCTGCCTCGGCACCAGCGATGACGAGCCCTATGAGTGCCGAGGCCGCTATTTTTGACGGTAGAAGGAGCGTCTGAGACGATCTTGTTGGGACCACTGTGGTGGACAGAGGCCCCAGTCAGTCCCGTCCGATCAGGCAGACACGGATTTGACAACGTTGCTGAGCAGCTGTACCACATGGCCGCCGAAATTTCCGACCGGGTCCTCGACGGCGAACTCGACCGCGCGGAAGCCGTCGAGCGCGTCGGTCGGACGAGAGTCGAGCGAGCGGATCGAGAGCGTGAGGGCGTCGAGGAGGATGTGGACTGGGGCCTGAACGCGTGACGTTCGCAGCGGTTTCGGACACCGGACGCAAACATTGGCCGGCGCGTGAAAATCTCATCGACGCCATCACCCAAAACGCGTCACTTTGACTATCTGTTCCGGCAGACGGCGAAGACTCGTGGCCCTGGTCCTGCGGTCGTCGGCGCTGCGTTGCCGGATGTAGTCGAACCGGACGAGGAGCTTCGTTGTACGTTTCTACAGCCGCGGTTGCTGGCATTCCGACTTCCATGCCGAGTGGCGGCGATCGGATCGAGGGGCGTGCGAGCGCAGCCGTGAGATGTCCGCCAGCATCAACGAGAGACTGCACCTCGTCACCGCGGTGGACACGCGTTCGAGATCGACGATCGCAGACAGCTGGATAGACGCCGGACCTGTACTTGATATCGCGGTTATCGATTTATCGCCGCGAAACGGGGCGGTCGGACGACCCGATCGACGCCCTCGAAGAGTGGGTTCCGCCGGCTTCCGTCGCTCGGGGGAGCCGGCGGTCGCCTGCGTCCGCCGTTCAGAGCGGGGCGTCGATGGCGTCGTTCGCGCGCCCGATCCCGGCGAGCGCCTTCGGATCGATCGCCTCGACCGCGGCGTCGTCGTAGCCGGCTTGGTCGTCGGTCGCGAACGCGTCCCGGACCTCCCGCAGCGACGAGGCCGACGCCGAAAGCCGGTCGTCGGCCGCCCGCTCCTCGCCGTTCGCCGCGGCGTCGACCGCCCCGGCCGCCGACTCCCTCGCACGCGAGATACCGTCGCGCACCGGGTCGGACGCGGTTCGGTCGCGCTGCCGGTCCCCGTCCGTCTCGTTCTCGGCGGTTGTGTCTTCACCGTCGTCCCCGTCGGGACTGAGCGACGCCGCGAGCGCGGACAGCTCGTCGAGCTCGCCGCGGAGCGTCCGCGCGAGCGCGAGCTTCCCGGTCCGGACCTCCCGGCGAACCGCGTTGCCGTCGTCGTCGAAGGAGTCCGGCGTCACGCGGTACGCCCCGCGGGTCCCGTCGCGGTCGACCACCTCGACCGTGTACCGGCCCGCGCGGTGGACCGCGACCGCGAATCGGTCGGTCTCGACCGGCTCGCCCTCGTAGACGACGCCGGCGTAGTCCTCGACGACGCGCACGCGGTCGACCCCGTTCGCCTCCCTCGCGTCGCCCCGGATCCAGCCGGCGTCCTCGCGGGCGACGACCGTGAGCTCCCCGTCGCCGCCGACCCGAGCGAGCCCGCCCTCGTGGA
The DNA here is from genome assembly GCF_002727125.1 of Halorubrum persicum. Classification (GTDB taxonomy): domain Archaea; phylum Halobacteriota; class Halobacteria; order Halobacteriales; family Haloferacaceae; genus Halorubrum; species Halorubrum persicum. The sequence goes on along the minus strand of NZ_NHOA01000149.1, from coordinate 72,178 downwards.
CGAACCGGGACGCGACCGGGGCGAGACCCGGACCGTTGGCGACGAGGAGATGCGGGCCGGGCTCGACGCGGAGGTACTCGAAGACCCCGCCGCGGGTGACCGTCGCGGTCGGGGCCTCGCTCGCGAGCCGGACGGCCACCTCCGTCGAGAGCGGGAACAGCGACACCCCGGCGACGTCCGCGACCGCGTCGGCGGCCCCGTCCGCGACCCCGTCGAGCGCGCCCGCCGCGCCGGCCCGGAGCCGCCGGACCCGACCGACGACGCGGTTCGCGAGCCCCGCCGGCTCCGCGCCGTCGATCCGCCGGCGGTGTGCGGGGTCGGTGACGTCCGAGAGCGGGTCCGTGAACCGCTCCTGCTCCCAGGGGATGCCGACCGACGTGATGTGGCTCGCGAGCGCGTCCTCGGCGAAGCCGGGGATCGCGAACTCGAAGCTCAGCTGCGGCCCGACGAAGTCGTCGATCGCCTCGCGGAGCGGCGGGAGGGGTTCGAGCGCGTAGGTCGCGTCGGCGTCGACGGCGCTGTCCGGGTGAGCGATCACGAGTCCGGGGTCGCGCAGGGGGAGGTCCGCGGGCGGGGTCGGGAGCCCGCGCCACGCGCCGACCGTCACCCGCTCGTCGATCAGGTCCGTCCGCTCGATCGACAGCGACGGGTGTTCGTGGAGGGGGGCGCCGTCGAGCTCCGGGAGGACGAACGGGAGCCGCGCCCCCTCGTCCCGGGGGAGGCCGTAGGCGAATGGGGCGCGGAGCGTCGCCGAGACGTCAATCGCGTCGTTGGTCACGTCGGAGACCAGATCCCCGGTCGGGAGCCGCTCGAAGCTGGGGACGAGCCCGTTGACCTCGCTGGCGCTGGAGTGTGACCCCACCTCGGAGAGGATCCCGGGACGCGACCCCTCGGGGATCTCCGGGCCGAGGAACTCGTTGTTCGGGCTGGCGCGGGAGTGCGCGCTGGCGGAGAGCAGCAGCGGGTCGCCGCTCTCGCGGTCCACGAACACCTGCAACAGCTCCCAGTCGTGCCAGTGGAAGTTGACCGTGAACTGGTCGAACGCCGAGTAGAGCCAGTACTGCACCGCGTCGACGCCCGGCGCCGCCTCGACGACGTTGTAGAACACGGTGGGCGCGGGCGGCGACCCGGTCTCGCGGAACGCCGCCGAGTAGTCGTCGAGCGCCGTGAACCCGTCGACGACGGCGCCGTCGTCGGTCTCGACGACGTACGGACGCGGGTCGGTGGGGTACCACCGCTCTAACGCGCCGAAGTACAGGTCCGGCGCGTATCGGCCGACCACCGCCGGGATCTCCTCGAGAGCGTCCGCGGGTGGCTCTTCCGCCCCGTCGGTGTCGTCGGGCTCGTCGGGCTCGTCGGCCCCCTCGTCAGTCGCGCCTCCGTCGGCGGAGTCCGGCCGCGAGACGTACCACGCGCCGGCGGCGCCGCCCGCCGCGAGCGCGGCGACTCCAGCGTACCCGAGCACGCGGCGTCGCCGGCGATCCGCGGGAGCCCCGCCGCTCGGCGCGGGCTCGGCGCTCGGCTCCGAGGTTTCCGTCCCGTCCGCGTCGTCTCGGCCGGTCATCTGATTCCGTGAGATGAGGGCCCGGAGTGCGTTAAACGTTACCAATAAACGATGGTTTCGAAACGCCGGAACCGTCCGGGGAGACGTTTAACATCCCGCCGGCGAACGTGTGGCCATGGATCCAGACGTGGACCGGTTCGGCTCCCGGCGGTCGACGGTGTACGGACAGCGCGGCGTGGTCGCGGCGAGCCAGCCCCTCGCGAGCGAGGCGGGGATCGAGGTGCTCCGCGACGGGGGGAACGCGTTCGACGCCGCGGTGGCGACCGCGGCCGCCCTCAACGTCGTCGAGCCCACGTCGACGGGGTTGGGCGGCGACGTGTTCGCGCTGTACCGCACCGCCGACGGCGAGGTCGGCGCCATGCGCGCCTGCGGCGGCGCGCCAGCGGGCGCGACGGTCGAGAAGGTCCGGGAGTCGCTCGCGGCCGACGACGACATCGACGAGGGCGACCCGAGCGGGGTCGAGATGCCGACGACCGGGGCACAGACGGTGACGGTCCCGGGGACCGCGCGGGGGTGGGAGGCGACCGCCGAGCGGTTCGGCGAGTTCGGCCTCGATCGGCTCCTGCAGCCGGCGATCCGCTACGCGACGGAGGGGTACCCGGTCAGCGAGGTGATCGCGGACCAGTGGACGCAGGGCGAGGACCTGTTCGAGAGCGACCACGCCCGCGAGGCGTACCTCTTCGACGGCGAGTCGCCCTCGGTCGGACAGCGGGTGACGCTCCCCCGGCTCGGCGAGTCGATGGAGCTGATCGCCGAGGCGGGCGCCGACGCCGTCTACGAGGGCGAGATCGGCGAGGCCATCGCCGCGGAGGTGCAGGCGGCGGGCGGCTTCATGACCGTCGAGGACCTCGCGGACTTCGAGGTGGAGTGGCCGGAGCCGGTGTCGACGACGTACAACGGGGCGGAGGTGTACGAGCTCCCGCCGAACAACCAGGGGCTCATCGCGCTGGAGGCGCTCAACGTCGCGGCCGAGGTGGGCGCCGGCGAGCACGACTACGACGCTCCCGAGCGCGTCCACTACTTCGCGGAGGCGCTGAAGATGGCCTTCCACGACGGCCACCGCTACATCACCGACCCGGCCTACGAGGAGGTCCCACCGCTCGCGTCCGCGGCGTGGGCGGAGCGACGGGCGGCCGAGGTCGGCGAGACGGCCAACCGCGACGCGAGCTTCGGCGTCCCCGACGCCAACGCCGAGGACGCCGACACCGTCCTGTTGACGGTCGCCGACGAGGCGGGCAACGTCGTCTCGTACATCAACTCGCGGTTCGCCGGGTTCGGGTCCGGGCTGGTCGCCGGCGAAACCGGGATCGCCTTACAGAACCGCGGCTCGTCGTTCTCGCTCGATCCGGACCACCCGAACCGGCTCGAACCCGGCAAGCGACCGTTCCACACCCTCATGCCCGGGCTGATCCGATTCGACGAGGACGACTGGGCCGCCTTCGGCGTGATGGGCGGCTACATGCAGCCGCAGGGGCACGTGCAGGTGGTCTCGAACCTCGTCGACTACGGACTGCCGCTCCAGCGCGCGCTCGACGAGCCGCGGTGGCGGTACCGCGAGAGCGGCGAGTTGGCGCTCGAACCGCGCGTCGACGGGGCGGTCGCCGCGAAGCTGTCCCGGAAGGGCCACGACGTCCGAACGCTCCCGCCGACCGCGTTCGGCGGCGCGCAGATCGCGCGATCCCGGGAGGGCGTCCTCTCGGCGGCGACCGAGCCCCGGAAAGACGGGAACGCGCAGGGGTACTGACCGAAACGGTCCCCGGCTGAGAAACCCCCTCGCGGCTCGTCACGCGGACCGTCCGCGCCGTCGCCGTCCTTGCGCCGTTGCGTCGTTCGGAACCCGATCAGTGGCCGGACCGGCGGACGCGTCGGAGCGCGCCGGCACCGTCGCAGTCGCCCCCATTGGTAGTCAATATCATATATACACTTGAGATTGTACTTACATGGCCAAATGAGGCATACGTCGGGTGATTTAGGGTAGAAAACGTCTTATACGTTGGTTCATACGCTATGGTGAGGAGTGTTATCACGTGAGTGTCTCTGAAACGTACGTCCGTTACCGCCAAACCCTCAGCGAGGAACCGCTCGCCATCGGGGTCCTGCTCGTGGCCCTCTGGATGGCGTGGTCGCTCGCCTCCGGGCTTCTGAGTGGGGGAATTCAGGTTAGCAGCCTCGCGTCCCTCATCTGGGACGGGTTACTCAGGGGGCTGATAATCGGTCTGGCAGGTATCGGACTCTCGATGACGTACAGTATTCTCAACTTCGCGAACTTCGCGCACGGCGACTACCTCACCACGGGGGCGTTCGCCGGGATGGCGACGAGCTATCTCGTCGCCGGGATCGGCGAAAACAGCGTCGGCGCGCTCCTGCTCGTCGGTGCGGGCGGTTCGGTGTTCGGCGGGGCGCTGGGTATCGGGGTCACGACCGCGCCGCTCGCCGTCGTGCTCGGGGCCCTGCTCGCGGGGATCGCCACCATCGCGCTGGCGCTGGTGATCGACCGGTTCGTCTACCGGCCGATCCGCGGCGAGAGCGGTATCGCGCTGCTGATAACCAGTATCGGCGTCGCGTTCGCGCTCCGATACCTGCTCCAGTTCGTCTTCGGAGCGGGCGTGCGCGGGACGACCGCCGCGGGGTCGGTTCCACGCGTCAACGTGCCCGCGATCGACGGGACGTTCCGGGTGACGGCGCACGACATCAGTCTCGTGGTCGTCGCGGCCGGCCTCATGCTCGGCGTCCATCTCCTGCTCCAGCGGACGAAGCTCGGGAAGGCGATGCGCGCGATGTCCGACAACGAGGACCTCGCGCGGATCACCGGGATCCCGACGGAGCGGGTCATCCGCACGACGTGGATCGTCGGCGCCGGGCTCACCGGCGTCGCGGGGTACATGTTCGTCCTCTGGAAGGGGACGCTCGGATTCAACGACGGCTGGCTGCTCCTGTTGCTCGTGTTCGCCGCGGTCATCCTCGGCGGTATCGGGTCGATCTACGGCGCGATCGGCGGGGGGATCATCATCGGGTTGACGGCCTCCGTCTCCGTGGTCTGGATCCCCTCGGAGTTTGGTCGCGCGGCCGCCTTCCTCGTGATGATCGTGATACTGCTGTTCAAGCCTGAAGGCATCTTCGCCGGGAGGACCACAGCATGAGCGCGAGTGACGTTCGCGCGCGCTTCAGGGGGCTCTTCGAGCGGGACGTGACGCTCGTCCTCGCCGTCCTCGGCGCGCTCTACGTGGCGTACATCCTCGCCGGAGTGGTGTTCGGCTACGGGCTCCGCGGACAGCTGAACTCGATCGCCAACCTCACCTTCTACATCGGCGTGTTCGGCATGCTCGCGCTGGCGTTGAACCTCCACTGGGGATACACCGGGCTGTTCAACATCGGCATCGTCGGCTTCATGGGAATCGGCATCTACGTGACGGCGCTGGTCTCGAAGCCGCCGGTCGCGGAGGGGGGCGCCGCGCAGGTCGGCGGCTTCGGCCTCCCGCTGGTCGTCGGGGTGGTCGCCGGCGTGGTCGCGGCCGGCCTCTTCGGTCTCCTCGTCGCGCTGCCGGCGCTCCGGCTCCGGGCGGACTACCTCGCGATCGTCACGGTGGCGTTCTCTGAGATCGTCCGGTTCACGATGATGTCCCGGACGTTCCAGACGTTCACGGTGCCGGACACGATCGACCTCTGGCTGTTCACGATCGACCCGACGGCCGACACGGTCGGGCTCGGCGGCGGAGGCGGGCTCATCCTGAACTACACCGACCCGCTCGAAGCGCTGTTGCGAACGCTGTTCCTCTGGGAGCCGTACCTCGGGTTCGTCGCGGTGGTCGAGCGGACCCTCATCCCGAACAACCCCAAGCCGGTGATCGACGGACTGGCGTACGGGGTCCTCCTGCTCATCGGCGTCGGGCTGTTCTATCTCCTCCTCTCGCGGACCGGAAAGTCGCCGTTCGGGCGCGTCCTGAAGGCGATCCGCGAGGACGAGGACGTCGCGAACGCCCTCGGGAAGGACACCGACCGGTTCAAGCTCACGGCGTTCGTGCTCGGCGCCGCGCTGATGGGGCTCGGCGGCATCCTGTGGTACTCGAGCCGCGGGAGCATCACGCCGCCGTCGTTCCGGCCGAACATCACCTTCTTCATCTGGATCGCGCTGATCATCGGCGGTTCGGGGTCGAACACGGGGAGCTTCCTCGGCGGCGCGATCTTCGCCGGAGTGTTGTACGAAGGGCCGCGGTACTTCAAGAACCTCGTTCAGGCGGCCTTCGATCTGGGCGACGCGCCGCGGAACTTCGGCGAGGCGATGGCCGGGTTCGCGTCGCTCGACCCGATGCCGTTTATCCTGTACACGCTCGACAGCGTCAGCCAGCTGCGGCTGGTGATCATGGGCGTGGTGCTGATCTGGCTGATGCACAACCGCCCCGAGGGGCTGCTCGGCCACCGCAAGGAGACGGCGTCGAGCGTCGACCTCGCTCGACCGGGAAGCGACGGCCCGACCGGGAACCCGGCGGCCGCGGACGGGGGTGAGAACCAATGAGCGAGACGGACGAGTCCCCCACCGAGTCGAAGCCGTCGGACCCCGAAGCGGGCAGCGACGCCGACGACGCCGCGTCCGGGGCCGACCTCTCCGGAGTGATGGGCACCGAGGCCGACGTTCCGAGCGCGGACGACGGGGCCCGGTACGCCCCCCTCGAAGTCGAGGGGCTCCGGAAGGAGTTCGGCGGTATCACCGCCGTCGACGGCGTCAGCTTCGACGTCGAGGAGGGGACGCTCACCGGCCTCATCGGTCCGAACGGCGCCGGGAAGTCGACGACGTTCAACCTCATCACCGGGATGCTCGACCCCACCGCGGGGACGGTCCGGTTCAACGGCGAAGACATCACCGGGCTCCAGCCCCACGAGATCGCGAACAGGGGGCTCGCGCGGACGTTCCAGATCGCCCGCGAACTCGAGGAGATGACGGTCCTCGAGAACATGATGCTCGCACCGAAGGGACAGGTCGGCGAGTCGCTGTGGCGATCGATCATGCCGATGACCCGCGGGTCGGTCCGCGAGCAGGAGACGGAGCAGCTCGAGCGGGTCTGGGAGGTGCTCGACTTCTTCGAGATCGACCACCTCGCCCAGGAGTACGCGGGGAACCTCTCCGGCGGGCAGCGGAAGCTGCTGGAGATGGCTCGGGCGCTGCTGACCGATCCAGACGTGCTGCTCCTCGACGAGCCGTTCGCGGGCGTCAACCCGACGCTCGAAAAGCGGCTCCTCGAGCACATCCACGAGCTCCGCGAGCGGGGGTACACGTTCCTCATCGTGGAACACGATATGGACCTCATCATGAACAACTGCGAGCGCGTCATCGTCATGCATCAAGGCCGGATCCTCAAGGACGGAACCCCCACGGAGATCAAAGAGAGCGAGGAGGTCATCGAGGCCTACCTCGGGGGTGAAGTGTGAGCCTGCTCGAAGTGCGCAACCTGGACGCCGGCTACGGCGACCTCCAGATACTCACCGACGTCGACCTCGACGTCGACGACGAGGAGTACGTCACCATCGTCGGCCCGAACGGCGCCGGCAAGTCAACCGTCATGAAGTCGGTGTTCGGGCTAACGACGCATATGGGCGGGACGGTGACGTTCGCCGGCGAGGACATCAGCGGGACGAAGCCCGAGGACGTGATCCACAAGGGGTTGGGGTACGTCCCGCAGAGCGAGAACGTCTTCGCGGAGCTCGACATCGAGGAGAACCTGGAGATGGGGGCGTATATCCTCGACGAGGTCCCGCAGGACGCGCTCCGGACGGTGTACGACCGGTTCCCGATCCTCGAAGAGCGGAAACACCAGCAGGCCGGCACGCTGAGCGGCGGCCAGCGGCAGATGCTCGCCATGGGCCGAGCGCTGATGCTCGATCCGGAGCTGCTCCTGCTCGACGAGCCCAGCGCCGGCCTCGCGCCGGACCTCGTCGACGAGATGTTCGACAAGATCGACGAGATCAACGAGACGGGGACGGCGGTCCTGATGGTCGAGCAGAACGCCAAGGAGGCGCTCCGGCGCTGCGACCGCGGCTACGTGCTCGCGAACGGCCAGAACCGGTTCGAGGACGAGGGGACCGCGCTGCTGAACGACGAGGAGGTCCGCCGGGAGTTCCTCGGCGGATAGCCGTCGGCGATCGCAGACTGCAGTACCGCGCGGCTCTTTTCCGGATCGACGCGAGATCAGCCGAGTGTCCACGGCCGTGCTCGCCGCTACGTGGTCGGTTCGCGCGAAAAATAACGGGGCTCCGCCGGAGCGCGCCGGGCGCCTCAGTTCCCGCCGGAGAGCGCCTGCTCGACGACGTTGGAGTACGACGACTCGCCGATGTTGAAGCTGATCTGGTCGTACACCGTGCCGCCGAACGTGTCCTCGAACACGCTGCTGAACCGCTCCGAGAGCTGCTGGCCGTAGTCGTTGTTGACGTACAGCGTCGCGGCGGTCGACGCACCGAGGCGCTCGGACGCGACCTGTGCCATGACCCGGCCCTGAAGCTGGTCGCTCGGGGCGGTCCGGAAGATGTAGTCGTCGTCTTCGAGGTTCGTCACCGACAGCGCGGTGCTGGACGGCGAGCAGCCGACGACCTCGTTCGGGATGAGCGTCTCCTGACAGACGGGGACGTTCACGCCCGAGGAGGCGGTCCCGCAAATCGCCGGGACCCCCGCGCTGACGAGGGACTCGGCGCCGCTGACCCCCTGGTCCGGGGAGGTGTTCGTGTCCTCGAACTGGGCGTTCACCGTCAGGTCGAGGTCGGACTCGTTGATCTGCTGGGCCGGGATCTCGGCCGCACGGATCATCGGCTGACCCGTCGACGCGAGGTCCCCGGTCTCGGGAAGCAGGATTCCGACGCTCACCTCGCGGCCGAAGCCGCCCGGCGAGGAGTCAGCAGTGGGACCGGCTCCGTCGGGGTTCTCGCCCTCGAAGCTCTGGGTCTCCTGGACGCTGACGGAGTCCGCGTCCAGCCCGGCGAACTCCCAGATGGAGTAGGCCGCCGACGCCGGATCGCCGTTCTGGTCGAAGTTGACGGCGCTCGACGCGCCCTGGTAGTTGATGTCCTCGCCGTTCGCCGCCGCCTCGACGGCGTCCAGGAACTCGCCCGGTCCGTACGAGGTGCCTCCCGGGTTCGCGATGCGACGGAGCTGGTCGCGGATCGCGGTGCCGCTGTTCTCGCCCGCCGCGACGTTCGCCAGGATCAGCGCCGCCGCGGAGTCGTACGACTGCGACGTGAACACGCCCGGCGTCTCGTCGTACTCGTCCTGATACAGGCTCTCGAACGCCGCCTGGTTCGGACCGCCCGCCGCCGGCGCCGTCCCGGTGACGTTGGCCATCTCGTTGCCGACCTGTCCGGGGAGCGAGGGGTCCTGTAGCCCGTCGGGGATGAGGATGTCCTCGGCCCCGTCGGACGCGGCGTAGTAGTCGCGGAACAGCTGGATCCCGCTCTCGGGGTAGCCGATGACGGTGATCAGGTCCGGACCGCCGCCGCCCGAGCCGCCGTCGCCGCCGTCGCCGCCGTCCATTCCGTCGTCGCCGTCGCCGCCGTCGCCACTGTCGCTCCCGTCGCTGCCGTCACCGCCGTCGCCACCGTCGCCACCGTCGCCGCCCGCACAGCCTGCGAGTCCGACCGCCCCGGCGACACCGACAGTCTTCAACACGTCACGCCGTCTTTTGTGGTATGACATAACCACTCATATAGAGCCCACTTTCATAAGTATATCCCTGTCAACATCCGCACAGGTAGTGTCAATAACATCCATATAAGGTGTATTACGTTCCGGGTCGACGGGTGTTTTTTCGCCGCGCAGCGTTTCAAAAGCGTGAGTGGTTGCGTCGGCTCCGGGTCGGGATGGGGCGACTCACACAGCGGCCGCTCGTTCCGGGGGAGACGGAGCGTCGAGAGCGCGTCGAGAGCCCGAGACGACACCTCGGTCGCGGCTCCCGCGGGTGCCGGTCGCTTCCGGCGGCTTCAGTCTCCGCCCGCGGCCCGCGCGTGTCGCCGGGCGTCTTCCGGGGCGCGTCCCTCCCGGAGCAGCGCCTCGACGAACAGCTCGCCGGCCTTGTACGACGAGCGGACCATCGGTCCCGAGGCGCAGTAGAGGAAGTCGAACTCCGCCTCGGCGACCGCGCGCCACGTCTCGAACACGTCGGGGTGGACGTACTCGAACACGTCGAGGTGCGAGCGCGAGGGTTGGAGGTACTGGCCGAAGGTGACCACGTCGACGCCGACTTCGCGGAGGTCGCCCAGCGTCCGGTACACCTCGTGGTCGTACTCGCCGACGCCCAGCATGAGGCTCGTCTTGGTGTGGATGTCCGACTGGCGGTCGACCCGATCGAGCACCGCGAGCGACTGCTCGTAATCGGCCCGTCGGTCTCTGACCGGCCACTGGAGCCGCTCGACCGTCTCGACGTTGTGGGCGATCACGTCCGGCCCCGCGTCGATGATCCGGTCGATCGCCTCGGGGTCGCCCTGGAAGTCGGGGATCAGCGTCTCGACGAGAATCTCCGGGTCGCGTCGTTTGATCTCGCGGATCGTCTCGGCGAAGTGCGCGGAGCCGCCGTCCGCGAGGTCGTCTCTGTCGACCGACGTGAGCACGACGTAGTCGAGCCCGATCTCGTCGACCGCGTCCGCGACGTTCGCCGGCTCGTCCGGGTCGAGCGGCTCCATCCCTCCCGTCTCCACGTCGCAGAAGTTACACCCGCGCGAGCAGCGGTCGCCCATGAGCATGAACGTCGCCGTGCCGGGGCCGGCCTCGGCGGCGTCCGCCGCCTCGCCGTTCGGGGGCGCGTTCGCGCCCCCGGACCAACACTCGCCCATGTTGGGACAGTTGGCCTCCTCGCAGACGGTGTGGAGGTCACGCTCGCGGAGGCGCTCTTTGATCTCCGTGAACCGAGAGCCGGACGGGGGACGCGACTTCAGCCAGTCCGGCTTCCGACGGCCGCGTTGCATACCCGAACCACGGCGGCCGGGCGCAAAAACGTGCGGGTCCGACCGACCGCCGGCGCGAGAAGACGTATGCTATCTAACATCAGTAGCGTTTTATTATCCCCAACCGATTCGGAACTATTCGATGTTCGACGTCGACCGCGAGGCGATCACCGGCGGGCCGGTAGGGAGGGTCCTCCTGCTGCTCGCGGCCCCGCTCGTCGCACAGAACCTCGTGTACGTCGCGAACGCCCTCGTCGACACGTTCTGGCTCGGTCGGGTGAGCGAGGACGCCGTCGCCGCGGTCGGGCTCAGCCTCCCCATCCAGTCGCTTCTGGGCGCGGCGGTGGTCGTCGCGGCCCTCGGGACCCAGATCCTCGTCGCGCAGCGCGCCGGCGACGGGGACGCAGCGGGGGCGCGCCGCGTCGCGGTCACCGGCGCGGCCGTCGCGCTCGCGGTCACGGGCGCGATCGCGGTTCCAGTCGTCGCGTACTCCGAAGAGCTGGTGCGGCTCCTCGGCGCGGACCCCGTCCTGGCCGGCACGACGGCGACGTACCTCGCGATCATCGTCGCGGTCCTCCCGCTCGGCGCGGTCGGTGACACGGTGGAGAACTGCTTCACCGCCTACGGCGACACGCGAGCCGTCCTGCACGTGAGCGTCGCCAGCGTCCTCGTCAACCTCGTCGCGGCACCCGTGCTCATCTTCGGCGCGGGGCCGGTCCCGGCGCTCGGGGTCGCGGGCGCGGCGCTCGCCACCGCGATCTCCGCCGTCGTCGGGCTCGGGCACGTCCTCGCGTACGCGGCGGGGATCGGGCGTGACACGTTCCGGCTCACTCGCGAGGCGGTCGCCGCCGATCGCTCGACCGCACGGGAGATCCTCCGGGTCGGGCTCCCGCTCGGCGGCCAGCGCGGGGCGAGCGAGCTGGTGCGCGTGCTCGTCGTGGGGCTGGTCGCGGTCGCCGGCGGCGCGGCCGGCGTCGCGGCGTACACGGTCGGCGCGCGCGTCGCCACGCTCGCCGTCGTTCCCGCGCTCGGGATGCAGCAGGCGGCCCAGTCGATGATCGGCCAGAACCTCGGCGCGGACGCCCCCGAACGCGCCCGGCGGACGACGGTCGTGGGGACCGGGATGGTCGTCGCGGCGTTCCTCGCGCTCGGCGCCGTCCAGTTCCTGTTCGCCGGCGCGATCACCGACTTTCTGGCACCCGACCTCACGGCGGCCGGTCGGTCGCTGTCCGCGTCGTACCTCCGGATTCTCGCGGCCTCCTACTGGGCGCTCGGAGGGACGTACACGCTGTTGGCGGGCTTCAACGGGGCCTCCCGCACCCGCACCTCCCTCGTCGCGGACCTGGTCAAGTACTGGGGGGTCCGGTTCCCCATCGCGGTGGGCTCGGTGCCCGCGACGGCGACGTTCGGCGCGTTCGGCGTCGCCGTCGCGCCCGGACTCGGATGGGGGGTCGAGGCCGTCTTCTGGGCGGTCGCCGTCTCGAACGTCGTCGGCTTCTGCGGGCTCGGCGCGTACTTCCGGTACACGACCCGACGGGGACTGTTCGGGAACGCCGCCGACCGCGCGAGCGACGACGGGAACACGGAGCCGGCCGGCGACTGAGGCGGCTTCGGGTCCGTCAGACCGTACGCGATCCCCGGCCGGTTCACGCGATGTCGCCGCTCTCGACCACGGTCGCGAACTCGCCGTCGAGGTGGGCGAGCGCGACGCGGTGAGAGGTCTCCGGGTCGATCCGCTCGCCGTCGTGGGTCGTCCTGGCGTGGGTCGCGGTGCCGTCGGCGACGACGAACACCCCGTAGCCGCGGTTCTCGGCCATCCGGGCCGTCGTCGAGACGCAGTGGTCGGTGGTGAGCCCGCAGACGACGAGGGTGTCGTGGCCCCGCTCGCTGAGCCACTCGTCGAGGCCGGAGTCGAGGAGCGCGCCGTTGACCGACTTCTCGAACGCGGGCTCGTCCTCGGCGGGCGCGGTCTCGGGCTTCCACGCGAACCCGGGGGCGTCCGGGCGCAGCGGGGAGCCGGGCTCGGTCGAGGCGTGTCGCACGTGCGCGACCGGGCGGTCGGCCTCGCGCCACCGCGCCAGCAGCGCGGCCGCGACCGCCTCCGCGTCGGGGTTGTTGCGCTCCCCCCACCCCGGCTCGTCGAAGCCGGTCTGGAAGTCGATCAGCAGGAGGACGGCGTCCGAGGGGAGCGCGGAACCCGCGTCGGAGCCCGTCACCGCCTCCGACGAGTCAGTCATCGCCCAACCCCGTGGTCAGGGTCGCGTCGTCGCCGGGCGCGGAGGGGTCGGCGAGCCGGCGCCACGCCCCCGGCTCCAGCAGCGCCTCCGGCGCCTTCGGGTGGTCGCGGGTCGGACGCAGGGGGCAGGCGTCCGGGCTCGCGTCGTCGTCCTCGCGGAACAGGTACTGGGTCCACTCGCGGTCGCCCTCGACGCCCCAGTCGCCGAGGTCGGCGTGGGGGCAGACCCCGTCGTAGTCGCCCATGCGGTCGCGGATGGTCTCGCGGGCCCGCTCGCCCGCCTCGGTGTCGGCGGTGATCCCCTCGAAGACGGCGCGGGGCTGGACGGTGATCTCGAGGCCGATCGGCGAGTACCGGCTCTTGCGCTCCTCGTAGAACGGCGCGCGGGAGGTCGGGAACAACGGCTCGCCGCCGAAGCAGAACTCCCACCGGGGGGTGTCGGGGTCGGTCGGGATCTCGTCCGGCCACGGCTCCGGGTCGTGGACGTGGAGGAACTCCAGGACGTGCCAGAGCCGCTCGTGGTAGTGCGCCTCGCCGCGGTCGCCGGCGGGCGGTTTGAAGAACACCGCGAGCGGCGCGCGGTCGGCGTGATCCTCGTAGGTGTCGAGGTACTCCAGGATCACGTCGCGCAGCCGGAGCAGGGCCGCGGGGTCGGTGGGCGACTCGCAGGCGGCGTACAGCAGGTCGCCCTCGCGCTCGACCTCGATACCGAAGTAACAGGGGAACGGGGAGCCGTCGCGCTCGCCGAGCATCGACTCGCGGAAGGTGCGGTAGTGGTCCCGCAGCCAGCCGGGTGCGTCGTCGAGCCGATCGTGGAGCGTCTCCTGGTCTAACAGCACGCCCTCGGTACCGGGCTCGTTCATACCGATCGTGGGGGGTAGATCGGCTTTTGGCTTTCGGCGGTCACCGGCGACCGGGAACGCCGCGACCGGGAACGCCGCGACCGGGAACGCCGCGGCTCGCGGACGACGGGGCGCCATCGGTCGCGAACCGATCCGCCGTCGCTCCGAGCGCGATCGCTGTCGGCCCCGCGCGGCAGCGGTTTTTTCACCGCGCGGACTCCTAAAACGAGTATGAGCGATCCCGATTCCGACGCCTCCGACGCGGCCGACGGTCCCGCGGTCGTCCTGTTGGACGTGATGCCCAACGGGCGGCCGGACGACGACCGCCCGCAGTACCGAAAGTCGCCGGTCGCGTACGGGCTCGGGACGGACACGTTCGGGCTGTACGAGCTCGCGCTCGACGAGGCGACGGACGTCTCCGTGAGCGACCGGATCGCGCTCGACGGCGCCGTGGTGGGCCGGTACCGCGAGGTGTCGTTCGACGACCTCACCCGGAACGCGGCGGCGGAGATTGAGTACGCGGTCGAGGACATCGTCGACGCCGACGAGGAGCGGTTCGTCGACTTCTACAACGAGGCCGGCCCGATCACCCTGAGACTCCACCAGCTCAACCTCCTGCCGGGGATCGGCAAGCAGCTCCGGAACAAGGTGCTCGACGAGCGGAAGCGCGGCCCCTTCGAGAGCTTCGCGGAGGTCTCGGAGCGCGTCGGCGGGCTCCACCGCCCGAAGGAGGTGCTCGTCGAACGGATCGTCGAGGAGATCCGCGAGGAGGACCTCAAATACCGGCGGTTCGTCGGCTACGAGGAGTGAGGCGGGACGGGGGACGAGTCGGGCGCGGGCCCCCTCGGACGCCCCGAAACGGGACTTTTACCCCGAACGGCGGAGTAACGCGGCCATGACCGACTCATCGACGGGCGCTGGCGCGGCGTACGGGGACCGCGACCCCGACGCGCTCGCCCGGCGGGCGGGGGAGCGCGCGAACCCCGACCGCGACCAACACTTCCTCGTCGACGACCGCGTGCTCGATCGGATCCCCGCGTACCTCCCAGACGACGTCGACGCGAGCCACCTCTTGGAGATCGGTGGGGGCGCGGGAGCGCTCACCGACCGGCTGCTGGCGGTGGCGGCCGACGACGGTTCCGCCGACACCGACGCCCAGCGCCGGCTCTCCGTGATCGAACGCGACGGCGTCTTCGCCGGCTTCCTCCGCGAGGAGTTCGCGACGGCGATCGACGACGGCCTCCTCGACGTGATCGAGGGCGACGCGCTCGACGTGGATCTGCCGCCGTTCACCGCCTGCGTCGCGAATCTCCCGTACGGCGTCTCCTCGGAGATCGCCTTCCGGCTGCTCCCCGAGGGGAAGCCGCTCGTGTTGATGTTCCAGGCCGAGTTCGCCGAGCGAATGGTGGCGTCGGCCGGCGACGCCGAGTACGGTCGGCTCTCGGTGTCCGCCCAACACTACGCCGCCGTCGAGATCGTCGAGCGCGTCCCGAAGGAGGCGTTCGCCCCCCAGCCCGCCGTCGAGAGCGCGGTGGTCCGGTGTACGCCCCGTGACCCCGACTACGAGGTGGGCGACGAAGCCTTCTTCCTCCGGTTCGTGAAGGCGCTGTTCACGCAGCGGCGCAAGACGGTCCGAAACGCGATCCGAAACACCGGCCACATCTCCGGGTTGGACGATCCGGAGGCGGTCGTCGACGCCGCGGACGAGGACCTGCTCCGACAGCGGCCCGGCGACCTCGACCCGTCGGCGTTCGCGGCGCTGGCCGAGTTGGCCCGCGATCACGGCTCCCCGACGGAGGTCTGAGTCGATGAGCTGGTCGATGGGGCCGCTCGCCGTCCAGATCCCGTGGTACTGGCGGTGGGCGCTCCGGATCCAACAGCGGTTCCGGAGTACGACCGAGCAGTACGTGGCGACGATCGCCGCGATCGCTGCGCTGCTGCTCCTCTCCGCCGCGCTGGTCGTCGGCGGGCGCTGGGCGAAAGAGCGGGTCACCGGCGACGTGGTTCGGACCGCCCAGTGGGCTATCGTCACCGCCGCGACGTTCGCGTTCACCGGCTTCCTCATCGGGGTCTGGGAGCTGACCGCCGAGGTCCAGGCCGCCTTCGAGTTCATCGCCATCGGCCCCGCCGACCTGATCCGCGTGTTGGTGACGGTGATCGTCTTCGCCGGCGCGTACACCGCCACGCTGCTGACGAGGCGGGCGATCGCGTACGGAACCGCCCACGAAGTCGTCTCGAAACACCAACAGGAGATCGCCCACCACGTCGTCCAACTGGTCCTGTTCGTCCCCGCGATCGCCTTCGTCGTCACGCTGTGGGGGATCCCCGTCCAGAGCCTGTTCCTCGGCGCGGGGGCGCTCGGCGTGGTCATCGGGTTCGCCGCACGGAAGACGCTCTCCGGGGCGCTCTCGGGGTTCGTCATCCTGTTCGCGCGCCCGTTCGAGGTCGGCGACTGGATCGCCGTCGCGGACCGGGAGGGGATCGTCACCGAGGTCACCCTCTACAACACCCAGATCCGGACCTTCAACGAGGAGCACGTCCTGATACCCAACGACGAGGTGACCGGCAGCGAGGTGGTCAATTTCACGCGAACGGACTCGCTCCGGCTGACGACCGACGTGGGGATCGACTACGACGCCGACGTCGCGACCGCCGCCCGCGTCGCGACCGAGGCCATGGAGGAGTGCGACGCGGTGAACGACACCCCCGCTCCGGACGTGATCCGGAGCGGGTTCGCCGACTCGGCGGTCGTGCTCCGGCTCCGCTACTGGATCCAGCCGCCGACGATCCAGCGCAAGTGGAACGCGCAAAACGCCGTGATCGAGGCCGTCAAGGCGGCGTTCGAGCGCGAGGCGATCCGGATCCCCTTCCCGCAGCGCGAACTGTCGACCCGACCGGGTACCGCGGTGTCACCGGGCAACGGGGAGTTGGGGGGCGACAGGGAGGCGGCGAGCGGCGGGGAGGCGGCTGATCGCAGCTCGGTCGCAGACGGAGGGGAGCCGTGATCGCCGCTCTCCTCGCGCAGAACGCGACCGCCCTTCCCGGCCCCCTCAGCGACTTCTACGGCGTCCTGACGGGGAACGTCCAACGCGCCGTGGTCTCCGCGCTGATCGTCGCCGCCGTGGTCGGCGTCCGGCTGCTCACCGGGTGGCTGAAACGGCGGAACGGGGAGCTCTCCTCGAAGCGCCGGCTCCTGCTGTCGGTCGCGGTCGCCGGGGCCACCGCGGTCGGGGCGCTCTCGCTGCTCGCGGTGTGGGACCGGAGCGGCGCGCTCCTCAACGCGTACGAATCGGCGGCGATCGCGGACCAGCTGTCGAACGTCGTGCTCGCGGTGGTGCTCTTGGCGAGCGCCTACGCGGTCACCGACTTCCTCGGGGGCGTCATCCGCGAGATCTCCGCCGAGAGTACGGCGCTGTCCGACCACCAAGAGGAGGTGATCCGGCGGCTCACGCAGCTCTCGGTGTACACCTTCGCGCTGCTGGTCGTGGTGGGGCTGTTCACCGACAACGTCGGTGGCCTCCTCGTCGGGGCCGGGTTCCTCGGGATCGTGGTCGGGATGGCGGCCCGCCAGACGCTCGGAGCCATCCTCGCCGGCTTCGTGCTGATGTTCTCGCGGCCGTTCGAGGTCGGCGACTGGGTGGAAGTCGGCGATCACGAGGGGACCGTCACGGAGATATCGATCATGAGCACCCGCCTCCGGTCGTTCGACGGCGAAGTGGTCACGCTCCCGAACGACACGGTTCGGTCGGGCTCGATAATCGACCGGTCGCGACGGAACCGCCTGCGGATCGAGGTCGAGGTCGGCGTCGACTACGACACCGACATCGAGCGCGCGGCGGCGGTGATCGAGGAGACCGTCACCGGGGTCGAGGGCGTGGCCGAGATGCCCGAGCCGAACGCCGTGACGAAGCGGTTCGCCGACTCGGCGGTCGTGCTCGGGCTCCGCTACTGGATCCGCAACCCGAGCATGCGCAAGCGCTGGCGCACCCAGACGGCCGCGATGAACGCGATCAAGGCGACGCTCGAGGACGAGGGGATCGTGATCCCCTTCCCGCAGCAGACGCTCTCGGCGCGGGCCGAGGGGGCCTCCGGCCCGCAGTTGGACGCCTCGGTCGAGGGGCGCGCGGCGACGCGGGGCGGGTCGCGCTCGGGCGGCGAGAGCGGGGGAGCGGACGCCGAAGGCGACGGAGCGTCGGAGGCCGACGGAAGCGACGGTGACGGCGACGATGGCAGCGGGAGCGGGGAAACGGGGGCGACGGACCGATGACCGGAGACGACCGCGACTCCGGCCTCGCGGAGCGGCGCGGGGTCGACGACGCCGTCGTCTACCAGCCGGCCGAGGACTCCGGACTGCTCGCGGAGGCGGCGATCGACCGGGCGCACGGGCGGGTGTTAGAGGTCGGCACGGGGTCGGGGTGGGTCGCCCAGCAGATCGCCGACGAGCGCGGACTCGACGTGGTCGGCAGCGACCTCAACCCCCACGCGGCGCGGCAGGCCAGCGAGCGCGGCGTCGAGGGGGTCGTCGCCAACCTCCTCTCGCCGTTCCGGGCGAACGCGTTCGACACGGTGTGTTTCAACCCGCCGTACCTCCCCACCGACCCGGACAACGAGTGGGACGACTGGATGGAGCACGCGCTCTCCGGGGGCGAGTCGGGCCGCGAGCTCATCGAACCGTTCCTCGACGACGTGGGGCGCGTGCTCGCGCCCGACGGCGTGGTGTTGCTGTTAGTCTCGTCGCTGACGGGGTACGACGAGGTGCTCGAGCTGGTGGCGGACGCCGGCTTCGCGGCCGAGCCGGCCGTCGAAGAGTCGTTCCCGTTCGAGACGCTCACCGTGTTGGCGCTGCGGCGGGAGTAGGACGGGCCCCGTCCCCCGGCAGTTCCGGCCGATCCAATTACTGTAGGACATAAAATGTATTAGCAAATATTATACGACGGCATACCGAACCAACGGTGATGACTGAACGAGTCGCGGCGACGCCGGGGTTGTATCCGCTCCCGGACTGGGCGAAGGAGACGCTCTCCGACCTCAAGGGGCACCAGAAGGGTGACCTCCTGAGCGGCGACGAGAGCGAGGCGATCGTCGAGGAGTACGCTGACGTGCGCGCCGAGTACGTCGACGACCAGCTCGACGCCGGCCTCGACCGCGTCGTCGAGGGACAGGGGCGCTGGGACGACATGATCGCACACCCCCTCACGGTCCACGACAGCGTCGAGACCGGCGGGATCGTGCGGTACTACGACAACAACAACTTCTACCGCGACCCGCGGGTCGTCGACGACCTCGACTTCTCCGGCGACGTGGCGCGCGAACTGGAGCGGGCGACCGACCTGATCGACGGCGAGGCCCCCCTCGCCGCGACGCTCCCCGGCCCGTACTCGCTCGCGGAGCTCGCGACCGACGAGCACTACCGCGACGAGGCCGAGTTCCAGGCGGCGATCGCCGAGTTCCTCGCGGGCGAGGTCGACGCGTTCCCCGCCCACGAGACCCTGTTCCTGCTCGAACCGTCGCTCGTCACGAACCCGCCCGCGGAGGGTGAGGAGTCCGCCGCGACCGACGCGATCGCGACGGTCGCCGCCGCGACCGACGCCGACGTGGTCGTCCAGACCTCGTACGGCGCGCTCGGCGAGAAGCTGTACGCCCACCTCGTCGACGAGGCGGGCGCGGACGCGCTCGGGCTCGACCTGGTCGCCGGCGACCGCGACGACACCGTCTACAACGTCCAGGAGTTCGGCGCCACCGACTCGCTCGCGCTCGGGCTCGTCGACGGGCAGAACACGCTCGTCGAGGAGCCGGAGACGGTCGCAGAGCGCGTCGAGTGGTTCGAGTCGCAGATCCCCGCCGAAGGGTTCGACCGGACCTACCTGACGCCGAACACCGAGCTGTTCTACCTGCCGACCAACAAGTACCGCGCGAAGCTGAACACGCTCGCCGCCGCCGCGGAGGTGCTCGACTAATGGTCCGAACCCCAGAAGCCAACCGCGAACAGTTCCGCCCGCACGACCACGCGAACGACGCGTTCCTGCTGACGACCGTCGTCGGGTCGTACCCGAAGCCGAAGTGGCTCAACCGGGCCGACGAGCTCGTCGACGACCCCGACTCGAAGTTCGACGCATCGGACCTCGAGGAGGCCCACGACGACGCCTGTCGGCTGATCACGCACGAGCACGAGCGCGCCGGGCTCGACACCGTCGTCGACGGCGAGATGCGCCGCAACGAGATGGTGGAGTTCTTCGCCGACCGCATCGACGGCTACGAGTTCAACGGCCCCGTGAAGGTGTGGGGGCACAACTACTTCGACAAACCCTCCGTCGTCGAGGAGGTCGAGTACGACGAGCCGTGGCTCGTCGACGAGTTCGCGTTCACGTCCGACGTGTCCGAGCGTCCCGTCAAGGTCCCGATCACGGGGCCGTACACGCTCGGGTTCTGGGCGTTCAACGAGGCGTACCCCTCCACCGAGGAGCTCGTCTACGACCTCGCGGACCTGGTCAACGAGGAGGTCGAGAAGCTCGTCGAGGCCGGCGCGCGCTACATCCAGATCGACGAGCCCGCGCTGGCGACGACGCCGGAGGACCACGCCATCGTCGGCGAGGCCCTCGAGCGCATCGTCTCGGGCATCGACGAGGAGGTCCGGATCGGCCTCCACGTCTGCTACGGCGACTACTCGCGGATCTACCCCGAGATCAACGACTACCCGATCGACGAGTTCGACGTGGAGCTGTGTAACGGGGACTTCGAGCAGATCCCGACGTTCACCGACCCCGAGTTCGAGCCCGACCTCGCGCTCGGCGTCGTCGACGCCCACACCGCCGAGGTCGAGCCGGTCGCGGAGATCAAAGAGAACATCCGGCAGGGGCTCCGCGTCGTCCCGCCGGAGAAGCTCACGATCTCGCCCGACTGCGGGCTGAAGCTGCTGCCCCGCGACATCGCGTACGGGAAGATGGAGAACATGGTCACCGCGGCCCGCGAGGTCGAGGCCGAGATCGACGCCGGCGAGATCGACGTCGACAATCCGCTCGCGGACGACTGAGTCCGGGCCGTCGAAACGCCGGCCCGCCGGTCGGTCCGCGCTCGTCGTCCTCGAACGAGCCCGAACAAGCCCGAACAAGCCCGACCGAGCGCAGTTAGTTGACCGCCTTGGACAGCTCGGCCCCCGCCTTGAACTTCACGACGCGCTTGGCGGCGATCTGGATCTCCTTCCCGGTCTGCGGGTTGCGCCCCGTCCGCGCGGAGCGCTTCGAGATACTCGAGACGCTCGAGACGCTGAACGAGCCGAAGTCGGCGATCGAGAGGCGATCGCCCTTCTTCAGCGCCTTCGTCGCCGCGCTGGTGAACCCGTCGAGCGCCTTCTTCGCGTCGGCCTTCGACAGTCCGGCGTGTCGTCCCATTCGCGTTTCGCGGGCGATCCGCTCCGCGTCGATCAGGACGTCCGCCTTGCGGCACCGGGAGCCCGCCTCGGCGCGGCGCCCGTCACCGTTGCCGGGGGTGAGGTCGAGCGCCGCGGCGAACTCCGGGCAGGCGTCGAAGTCGACCGGCGACCGCTCGACGACGTCGTTCCCCTTCCCGTCGAAGCCGTTCGACGACTCACCGGCGCGTCCGGCACCCGCCCGCTTACCGACGCGCTTCGGGACGCTGAAGGCGCCGAAGCCGGCCACGGCGACGCTGTCACCGTTCGTCAGTGCCGTCGTCGCGGCGCGGACGATACCGTCGAGAGCCGCCTTGGCGTCGGCCCCGGATACGCCGGCTTCGCTCGCCATCGCCTCGATCAGTTCCGCTTTGTTCATCGCCGCTACCCCGCCGGTCGACGTCGCCAAGCCCGCCCCGAGACACGCCGAGAGAACGGCTCCCCGTACGAGGACGGTCCGCCGCGAGATCGTGGTTTCGGCCGCGTTGTTCGCATTCATAATACTATAACGATCGATTAGTATATAAATATATTTGTAATATCAGCAGCAGTATATCTATCGCGTACTCCGTGGAGGAGCGGTCGACACGGTACCGCACATCCGGTCCGGTCGCGAGCGGACTCCGAGTTCGGTCCCGAGCAGACCTCGGCTTCGGTCCCGGTCGGCGTCCCGGATCCGGTTCCGGCATCCGTTCAAAGGGCGACGAACGGCGGGCGTGGGTCGGAGACACAGCGCGTCGCCGACACCGCAACAACATCGCCGAGTCGACAGCATCATTTATACAAACCCGCCGACCCCACCGTCGACATGGACATCGGCCTCACCGTCGGCGACGACCTCGATCGGCTCGCGGCGTCACCGACGCGGTTCGACTTCTGCGAACTCGGGGTCGGCGAGCCGACGCTCGTTCCGGGCGAGATCGACCGCGGACGCCTGACGGACGCGCTCGCCGGTCGGGACCTGCTCGTCCACCTCCCGTACAGCCAGCGGCTGGCCACCTACGTCCCCGAAGTCAACGACGCCATCGTCGACTACCAGCGTCGGCTGCTGGAGGCCGCCGGCGAGCTGGGCGCGGAGAAGGCCGTCCTCCACGCGACCTCCGCCGACCGCGACGACGTCGACTTCCGCGAAGTCGCCGCCGATCAGCTCCGGCGCGTCGCCGACGCCGGCCGCGACGCCGGCGTCGAGGTCGTCGTCGAGAACGTCGGCCACCAGCACGCGGGGCTCCAGCTGTCCGTCCTCGGCGACCTCGCTCGGGAGACGGACACCCCGATCTGCTTCGACGTGGGGCACGCGTACATGGAGGGCGACAACAAGGCGATAAAGCGGTTCCTCCGGAGCCACGGCGACCGCATCTCGCACCTCCACTGCCACGACGTGCGCCGCCGCGGCGACACCCACCTCCCCGTGGGGGCCGGCGAGGTCGACTACGACCTCGTGGAGTCGGAGCTCGGCGACTTCGACGGCACGGTCGCCCTCGAAGTGTTCACCGACGACCCGACCCTCCTCCTCGACTCCGCCGAGCGGGTCGCGGAGCGGCTGGGAGCGTCCTTCTGAACCCGCCTCTGTTTTAGGTCGGCCAAAGGATCGAAAGCGGTAAAAACATTTAGGGCAGCCTAAATCGTATGGGAACTGACCAGGCATCCGAAGCGAAGTCGACGCGGCGGAACTATCTCGCGACCGGCGGCGCGGTCGCGGCCGGCCTGCTCGCGGGCTGTGTCGGTGGCGACGCCGGAGCCGGCGACGGCGGGGACGCCCCCGCCGACGGGTCCGACGGCGGCTCGTCCGACGGAGAGTCGGCGGCGGACGAGGAGCAGTCGGACGACGCCCCCGCCGACGAATCGTACACCGTCTCGATGGCGTCGGTCGGCGAGGTCACCTTCGACGCCGTCCCCGAGAGCTGGGCCGCCAACAACGGCAGCTGGGCGGATATGGGGATCGCGCTCGGCCAGCAGCCGCCGGAGGCCGTCTACCTCGCTTCGCGGTACCACACGCAGCTCTACGACGACATTCCGGGCGTGAGCGTCGACAAAGCGGGAATGACATCGCTGTGGGAGAGCGAGCTCGACGTGGAGGAGTTCCTCGCGCTCTCCGAGACGGTCGACTTCTTCGCGATGGACCCGAACTTCCTGCTCGGGCGGACGAGCAACTGGGAGGCGGACGACATCGATCAGATCGAGTCTGCCGGCGCACCGTTCTTCGCCAACAGCATCTTCTCCCGCGGCTACGAGTGGCACGACTACGACTACCTCACGCTGTACGAGGCCTTCGAGAAGCTCGCGGAGGTCTTCCAAGAGGAGGAGCGCTACCAGGCCTTCGAGGCGCTCCACCAGGAGTTCCAGGCGGGGGTCGACGAGATCGTTCCCCCCGAATCGGAGCGCCCGTCGGTGGCGATCATGTGGCCCCAGCCGATCGATCAGCCGGAGGCGTTCTCCCCGTACCTCATCGACGAGGGGACGAGCTTCAAGCAGTGGCGCGACCTCGGGGTCAAGGACGCGTTCGCGACGACCGATGTCAAGGACTTCCACGCGGACCGCGGCCAGGTGGATTACGAGCTGCTGCTCGACATCGACCCGGACGTGCTGTTGCTCCGCGGAAACGAGGCGAAGACGGCCGAAGAGTTCCGCGACACCGTCGTCGCGTTCATGGAGGACCACTCCGTCGCCAGCAGGCTGTCGGCCGTCGAGAACGGCGACGTCTACCGCGGCGGGCCGCTGTATCAGGGACCGATCACGAACCTCGTGCTCACAGAGCGGGCGGCCGAGCAGGTGTACGGCGTCGACGAGGAGCTGTTCGACCGCGAGCGCGTCGCCGACATCGTCAACGGCGAGTTCTAGTCGGTCGATCGCCGACCTGTCCGTTACTCTCGATCGGGTTTTCCGGAGTCGTCCGTGTCGTCACCGCTTTCGGCGCTCTCGTCGTGCTCCTCTTCGGCGCCGTCGACGTCTCGCTTTATCGATTCCAGCTCGGACTCGACGTCGACCTCGGGCGACTCTGCGGCGTCGCCGCGGGATCCGTCATCGCGCGCCTCGTGATCGGACCGGTCCTTGGTGTCCGGGTCCGTCACGTCGATCCGGACGGCGCCGTCGTCGGTCGCCGCCCCCGACCCGCGGTCGGGCGACTCGTCGGGCGCAGTTCGGTCGCGCTCCTCGTCTCGGTCCCGCAGGCCCCCTCGATCGGCGTCGGGTCGACGGGCGCGCGCCGCGTCGGCCTCGCGGCGGCCGTCGTCGATCCGGGCCTCGATCTCCGCCGTGAGGTCGCGCGCGTCTTCGATGATCGAGCGGGAGGCGGCCTCCTCCGGAAGGTCGGCCTCGGAGAGCGCCGTGCGGAGCTCCGAGAGCGACCGCGACAGCCCGGCGCTCGCGCCGTCCCGGACCCCTCCGAGGCGGTCGGTCGCCGACCCCGCCTCGTCGAGGCTCCGACCGGGGTCGGCGAGCCGGAGCGTCCCCTGTACCAGTTCGAGCGACTTGATCGTCGTCTCGAGGAGCGCGATCACCGTGGGGATGGTGTACCGCTCGGTGAACCGAACGAGCTCGGAGAGCCGGGGCGGTCGAGGGGGGCCGCGGCGGTCCCGCTCGGTCTCGCGGAGGTCGCGGCGAAGGTCGCTCAACACGCCCTCGAGCTCGTCGAGCCGCTCCTCGAGCTCGTCGTCGCGTCGGTCGTCGCGGGAACTCATGTCGCGTCGTAGGCGGTCCGCGGGTAAAAAGCCCGCCCGGGGGAGACGAGACGGGGAAGACGGGCGCCCGCACCGACCGCCTCAGAACCCCTCGCGCAGGTGCGTCGTCCGCGGCGGGAACAGCGCGCGTAGGTCGGCGGCGACCCCGGAATCGACCGCGAGTCCGCCGCTCCGGACCGCCTCGTCGACCGACGCGTACCCGACGTACAGCTGCGAGAGGCTCCCGATGTCGACCGCGGCGTCGGCTCCGTCTGCTCCGCCGGCCGCCGACTCGACCGTCACCGCCCCGGCAGCGACGCCTACCCGGAAGGTGTCGTCGTTCCAGTCGACGAGGGGATCGGCGACCGACAGCGAGAAGGCGGTCTCGATCGCCGGGTCGGGGTCCAGCGCCTCGAGGGCGGCGGCGACGTCGACGAGGCGGACCATCGGTCCGGCCCGGAGCTTGCAGTCGATGGCGCGGGGGTCCTCGACGAGGTCGAGGGCGGGCGCGTCCGGCGGGGCGCGGATCCGGACCTCGGCGACCTGCGAGTCGTGGTTGCGGAAGAGCCGGAGGAGCTGGAACCACGCCTCGTCGTCCGCGGCGACGACGTCGGAGACGCGCATCACGGTGTCGTCCGCGTCGTCCGCGTCGTCGTCGAAGGAGTACCGGCAGATCGCTCGGAGCTCCCCGTCGCGCTCCCACCCGTAGACGAACGGGTCGGTGTTCCACCCCTGAAGGGCGCGCTCGCGCCACCACTCCTCGGTCCAGTCCATCGTCAGGTCGTAGCGGTCGGCCGCCGCCGCGATCACCGGTTTCACGGCCGCGTAGTCGTCCCCGTCGAGCCGGCGGAACGCACCCGCCCCCTCGCCGTCGGTCGCGATCAGGTCGTCGACGAACCCGAGTTGGTCCGGCGGCGCGGTGAGGAGGCGATAGCGGGAGGCGGTCGCCCACCCGTAGCCGGCGTAGAAGGGGTACTCGAAGGGCCACAGCGTCGAGACGTCGACACCGCGGTCGCGGTACTCGGCCAGCGACTCGCGGAGCATGCGACCGACGTTTCCCTGCCGGCGGTGCTCCGGGGGAGACGCCACGGCGGAGAGCCCCGCGACCTCGCGGTCCGCCCCTCGAAGCCGCAGCGAGAAGTAGTGGTGCGCACAGACCGCGACCGGGTCGCCGTCGGCGAACAGCCCACGAGTCTCCGCGATGGTGTCGTGGTCGTCTGCCTCTTCGGGGTCGTACGGCCCCTCCGCCGGAGAGAACGCGTACCGCATGAACGCGTCGAACTCGTCGGCGCGCTCGTCGGGGAACTCTCGGTACTCCATGTCCGGTCGGCTCGCGGGAGCGGAATAAGTCTTCCCGGCCCGTGCGAGGGAGTCCCGCGCGTCCCCCTCAGTCGAACTGCCCGCGCCGGTACTGCACCGGCCACTCAACGTCCGCGCCGAGCTCGTGGGCGGCCTCCAGCGGCCAGTAGGGGTGACGGAGCAGCTCCCGGCCGAGCGCGACGAGGTCCGCCCGCCCGTTTTGGACGAGGGCGTCGGCGTGGGTCGGCTCCGTGATCCCGCCGACGGCGGCGACCGGCACGTCGGTCGCCTCTCGGATCGCCTCGGCGTACGGCACCTGATACCCCGGCCCCGTTCCGGGGAGCTGCTGGTCCGGGTGGATCCCGCCGCCGGAGACGTCGATCAGGTCGGCGCCGGCCTCGGCGAGCAGGGGTGCCAGCCGCACCGAGTCGTCGGCGTCCCACGAGTCGCGGTCGGGGAGCCAGTCGGTCGCGGAGATGCGGACGAAGATGGGTTTCCCGTCGGGCCAGACGTCGCGGACGGCCTCGACGATTTCGCGGAGGAGCCGGGTGCGATTCTCGAAGCTCCCGCCATACGCGTCGTCGCGGTCGTTGGTGACCGGCGAGAGGAACTGGTGGAGCAGGTAGCCGTGGGCCGCGTGGACCTCGGCGATCTCGAAGCCGGCGTCCCGCGAGCGCTCCGCGGCGGCGGCGAACGCGTCGGTCACCCCGGCGATGCCCGCGTCGTCCAGCCGGCGGGTCGCCGCCAGCTCGTCCTCGTCGGCGTCCGGGTCCGGGTACGGCGCGTCGGTCGCGGAGACCGTCTCCCACCCCTGCTCGGCGTCGGCGGGGATGGGGGCACCGCCCTCGGCCGGTGGCCGGTGCGAGGCCTTCCGGCCGGCGTGAGCGAGCTGGATCCCGGGGGTCGCGCCCTGCGATTTGACGAACTCCACGATCGGCTCGATCGCCTCGGCGTGCTCGTCGGACCAGATTCCCAGACAGGCCGGGGTGATGCGGCCGCGGGACTCGACGGCGGTCGCCTCGGTCATCACGACTCCCGCCCCGCCGGCGGCCCGGGAACCGAGGTGGACCCGGTGCCAGTCGTTCGCGAGCCCGTCGTCCGCGGAGTACTGGCACATCGGCGACAGCATCACGCGATTCCGGAACTCGGTGTCGCGCAGCGTGAACGGGGTGAAAAGCGAGTCGGGCATGATATCGGCCGACGGTGGCCACGGGGTAATGGGCTCCGGTCCCCCACCCGGATCGCCGCCGAACTGCCCCCGTCGGTTTTCGAGGTTTAGGTCGACCGAAACCTATAACCCCCCGCTCCCCTGACCCAACGGTAATGACCGCTGGGGACCGGATCGAACACGAGGTCGAGGAGTCGTCGGACGCACGGCCGCGGGTCGAGGCGAGTCGCTGCTCGCCGGAACGCACCGTGTTCACGGAGGAGGGGAACACGGACGCGTGGATCGCGACCGATCTGACCGTCGAACTGGAGCGGTAGCGACGCGACGCGAACCGCGCGTTCTCGCCGGAGGCGCTCAGTCCAACCGCTTCTCTACCGCCCGCCACAGGCGACCGACGATCCCCGACTGGCTCGACCGCTCGGGCTCCGACAGCGCCCAATCCGCCTTCTCCGCCGCCTCGTCGATCGAGAGGTATTCGAAGCCGACGTGGGTGGCGACGCGCCGGTTCGCGTCGGACGCGCCGACGAACACCGCCCGCGGAGCGTCGGTCTCCTCGTAGACGTCTTCGAGCGTCCCCCACTTGTCCCAGTTGCGGAGCGCGTAGTCGTTCTCGACTCCCGTCTCGCGGACGAAGCGCTCGACCGCGTCCGCGTCGTTGGCGACGATCCCGACGTGGCGGCTCCACTCGCGCGCGTCAGCGAGCGTCGCCTCCGGCTCCGCGAGCCGCCGTGCGGCGCCCAGCGAGAGGACGAGCGTCACCTCGCCGGTGCGGTCGACCGGGTCCGGATCGTCGACATCGATCCCCATCGTTCGGAGGCCCGTTCGTGCCCGAGCGGCTAAACGGTGGGGGCGGAGCGCGGCGCGGACGACCCCCGTGTGGTGAGACTTATGCGCCGCGGGGGTCTTCGGTCGACATCATGGAGTTCGAGGCCACCTTCGGAACCCGCGCGCCCGTGATCGGCATGGTACACCTCCCGCCCCTCCCGGGAGCGCCGAAGGCGCCGGACGACGGTGCGACCGCGATGCGGGACGCGCTCGACCGCGCCGCCGCCGACGCCCGCGCGCTCGACCGGGGCGGCGTCGACGGGATCATGGTCGAGAACTTCGGGGATGCCCCGTTCTATCCGGACGACGCGCCGAAACACGTCGTCGCGGGCGTCACGCGGGCCGCGACGGCGATCGCGGCCGAGACCGACCTCCCGCTCGGGATCAACGTCCTCCGCAACGACGCGGACGCGGCCCTGTCGGTCGCCGCCGCGGTCGGCGCCGACTACGTCCGGGTGAACGTGCACACCGGCGCTCGGGTCACGGACCAGGGCGTCGTCGAGGGGAAGGCCCACGAGACGATCCGGCTCCGCGACCGGCTCGGCGTCGGCGTGGGCGTGTTCGCCGACACCGACGTGAAACACTCCGCGCCGCTCTCGGCCGAGGGGTTCTCCGCGGAGTCGTTCGCCGACACCGCCGAGCGGGGGCTCGCCGACGCCGTGATCGCCTCGGGGCGCGGGACCGGCGAGGCGATGGACCCCGAGGCGCTCGAGGCCGTCGTCGACGACCGCGACGCGCACGGGCTCGACACGCCGGTCCTCGTCGGCAGCGGCGTCCGCGCCGACACGATCGGCGACGTGCTCTCGGTCGCCGACGGCGCGATCGTCGGCACCGCGCTCAAGGAGGGCGGCGAGACGACCGCCCCGGTCGACGCCGAGCGGGTGGCGGAGGTCGTCGCACGGGCGGACGAGGTGCGGTGAGCCGGGTCAGCGGCGGCGAGCCGGTCTCCCGTCAGTGCGTCGGCCGCCGGGCTCCGCTCAGCGTCCCCGCTCAGCGAGGAACGCTTCCACTTCGTCTCGGGTCGGGAGTCCGCGCTGGGCGAAGCGGGACGTGCAGTTGATCGCGGCGACCGCGGCCGCGAACCGGACCCCGTCGGCGACGCCGACACGCCCGCCGTCGGCGAACCACCGATCGATCAGCCCCGCGACGAACGCGTCGCCGGCGCCGGTCGCGTCGACCCGGTCGACGTGGAACGCGTCGTACTCACTGACGTTCCCGTCGGCGACGACGGTCATGCCGTCGGCGCCGTGGGTGAGGACCGCACGGGGCCAGCCGTCGCCGCCGAGCGATGACCGATCGGGGTCACCGCGCGCGCGCTGTGCGGCCGCGATGCGATCCACCGCGGCGTCCGGCCCGCCGAAGTAGGCCGCGGCCGCCACGTCGCCGGCGACGAACAGGTTGGCGGCGCGGAGGAGCCGGTAGATCGTCTCCGGCTCGGTCCCGCGGCCGACGAGCTCCTCGACCGGACCCGAGAGGTCGAAGGCGAGCGCGGGCGGGTCGGCGGCCGACTCGACCGCATCGAGCACCGCCCGCGAGACCGAGTCGGGCGTGTACCCGGTGAGAAAGACGGCCTCGGTCGCGGCGAGCGCCTCGCGGTCCGCCGCGTCCAGCCGGAGGCGCCGGAAGCTCTCACCCGCCGTGACGATGGCGCGCTCGCCCGCGGGATCGCTGAGTATCACCGACCGCGTCGAGGGGTCCTCTCCGACCGAGACGCGAGAGGCGTCGACGCCGGTGTCGGCGAGGTACTCGCGGGCCCGCCGGCCGTACTCGTCGTCGCCGACGCGGCTCACGAGCCCGACCTCGCGCCCGAGCCGGTCGAGCGCGACGCAGACGTTGGCGCCGACGCCGCCGAACGCGGTCGTCACCTCCCTCGCGAACGCGCCGCCGTCGGGCTCGGGGAGGTTGCTGACGGCGTACCACTCGTCGATCGCCGCGGCGCCGACCGCGAGAACCGGCGGCGGTCCGGTCATCGGTGCCGCGCCCCCCTTCGCTGGGCCGAGCTACGCGTCACCGTACACCGACTCGTGGAGCTCCATCGCGGCCGACTCGGCGATCGGTCCGTCGACGTCCGTCTCGCCGTCGGCCCGCCGGATCACCTCCGCGCAGGGGATCGACACCACGTCGCCGGTGAGCTCGTCGAGGGTCTCGCCGGCGACGCCGAAGACGACCCGGCCGATCCCGGCGTAGTGGATCCCGGCCGCGCACATCGGGCACGGCTCGGTGCTGGCGTACATCGTGCAGCGTGCGCGCTCGTCGGCGTCGAGCTCGCGGCCGGCCCACCGCGCGAGCGTCAGCTCCGGGTGGGCCGCCAGATCGTCCTCGGTCAGCGTCTCGTTGTGACCCTCGCCGACGATCTCACCGTCGAGGACGAGCAGCGCGCCGAACGGGGTGTTCCCCATCTCGACGGCCTCCTCGGCGAGCTCGATCGCGCGATCGACGTACTCGCGGTCGGTCGCGTCGACGTCGGCGTCCTGGTCGGCGTCGTCCGGCGCGGCCTCGCCCGTCGCGTCGTCTTCCGGGTCGCTCATACGTCCGTGTTCATCCACGGGTACCTAACCCTTGTCTGACGCGCCGGCGGCGGGTCGTCTGACGCGGCGGTCGCGTTTATATGTCTCCCGGCGTTACCCCAGCCGTGTCCCGCGTCACCGTCAGCATCGACCCCCACGTCCACTCGGACGACAGCTACGACGGCCACGAACCGGTGGAGCTCATCTTGGAACACGCCGCGGAGATCGGGCTCGACGCGGTGGTCATCACCGACCACGACGTGATCGGCGAGTCGAAGCGCGCGGCCGAGATCGCCGACGAGTTCGGGCTGATCGGTATCCCGGGCGTGGAGGTGTCGACCGCGCACGGCCACCTGCTCGCGATCGGCGTCGAGCGCATGCCGCCGCGCCGGCGCCCCTACGACGAGACGGTCGCGTGGATCCACGACCACGGCGGCGTCGCGATCGTTCCGCACCCCTTCCAGCGGTCGCGGCACGGCGTCCGCGAGCGGAACATCCCCGTACCGGGCGCGGAAGACGGGGAGGCGGGGGCGAACGGCGCGAGCGTCGACGCCGCCGGGGACGGGGGATCGCCGGTGGCCCCGCCGATCCCCGAGGTCGACGCGATCGAGGTGTTCAACGCGTGGCTGTTCACCGGCTATCGCAACCGCCGCGCGCGGCGGTTCGCCGCCAAGTACGGCTATCCGGGGGTCGCCGCGAGCGACGCGCACCACTTAGAGTACGTCGGGCGCGCGTTCACCGACGTCGAGGTCAAGGGGCGCGAGTCGGTCGACGCCGTCACGGCGGACGACGTGCTCGACGCGATCCGGAACGGGACCACGCGGGTGGACGGTCGCCGCGCGCCGATCCGGATGGCGGCGAAACACTACGTCGGCGCGGCCGGCCGCAAGTCGGGGTACTACGCGCGGACCGGAGCGATCCGGAGCGCGACCGCCGCGCGCCGCGGCGTCGCCGAGGCCGTCTCGACCGCCCGGGTCGCCGTCTCGCAGGGCACCCACCGGGCCGCGCGCGTCCTCTCGTGGGTGACCTGACGGTCCCGCCGGAGACGGGTTTTTGCCTGCGCGCGCGAAACGACCGGCCATGAGCCACGACAGACGCGAGGCCGGCTTCAAACGGCGGACCCGCGTCGCGGACGCGCTGGCGACGCTGCTCGACGCCGCAGAGCCCCACGGCCGGACCGAGTCGGCGCCGCTCGCCGACGCGGACGGGCGGGTCGTCGCCGAGCGGATCGACGCGCCGAGGCCGGTCCCGAACTACGACCGCGCGGCGATGGACGGGTACGCGGTCCGCGCCGAGGACACGTTCGGGGCATCGGGTCGGTCGCCGGCAGTCCTGCGCGCGGTCGGCACCGAAGCCGATTCGATCGCGCCGGGCGAGGCCGCGCGGGTACACACCGGCAGCGCGGTCCCCGAGGGCGCCGACGCGGTCGTGATGATCGAGGAGGTGGAGGCGGTCGGCGACGAGGTCGAGACGTTCGACGCGGTCGCCGAGGGCGAGAACGTCGGCGAGGCGGGCGAGGACGTGGCGGACGGCCAGCGGCTCTTCGAGGCCGGGCATCCCCTCCGCCCCTCCGATCTCGGGCTCCTGCAGTCAGTCGGGCTCGACGCGGTCCCCGTCTACGAGCGCCCGACCGTCGCCGTGATCCCGACCGGCGAGGAGCTGGTCCAGTCCGACCCCGGTCCCGGCGAGGTGATCGAGACGAACGGGCTCACGGTCTCCCGGCTGGTCGAGCGGTGGGGCGGAACGGCCCGGTATCGCGACGTGGTCACCGACGACGAGGACGCGCTCGCGGCCGCGATCGAGGACGACCTCGACGCCGACGTGGTCGTCACCACCGGCGGGTCCTCGGTGGGCGAACGCGACCTGCTCCCGGAGGTCGTCGACGCCGTCGGCGAGGTGCTCGTCCACGGTGTCGCCCTGAAGCCGGGGCACCCGGTGTGTCTCGGCGTCGCCGACGACACGCCGGTCGTCTCCCTCCCGGGGTACCCGGTCGCCTGCATCGTCAACGCCGCGCAGTTCCTCCGACCGCTGCAGAAGCACGTCGGCGGGACGACCGCCGCGCCGTTCCCGACCCGGCGCGCGAGGCTCGCCCGGAAGATCCCGAGCGATCCGGGGACCCGGACGTTCGCCCGGGTGTCGCTCTCGGCGGACGCCGACGAGCCGGACGGCGACGGAACGGCGGAGCATCCCACCGCCACGCCGACCCGCGCCAGCGGCTCGGGGATCCTCTCGAGCGTCGCGCTCGCGGACGGGTGGGTCGTCGTCCCCGAGCCGCGAGAGGGGATCGACGCCGGCGAAGTCGTCGACGTGGAGCTGTGGGAGGCGAGCCCATGAGCGACCGCAAGGAGTTCCGCGACCTCGCGACGCCGGCGGCCGCCCGCGAGGCGATCGACTCGCTCGACCTCTCGCCGGAGCCGGAGGCGGTCCCGCTCGAGGACGCGCGCGGCCGGGTCCTCGCCGAGCGGATCGACGCCGCCATCGACGTGCCGGGGTTCGACCGCGCCTCGATGGACGGGTACGCGGTCCGGGCCCGCGACACCTTCGGCGCCGACGAGGCCGATCCGGCCGAACTCGACCTCGTCGGGGCGGTTCACGCGGGCGCGGCGCCGGACGTGACCGTCGACGCCGGGACCTGCGCCGAGATATCCACCGGGGCCGTGATGCCCGACGGCGCCGACGCCGTGGTGATGGTCGAGCGCACGGACGAAGTCGGCGCGGGAGGCGACACCGACCGAATCGCGGTTCGGACCGCCGTCGCCCCGGGCGACCACGTGATGAGCGCCGGCGCCGACATCGCCGCCGGCGCGCGCGCGCTCGGCCCCGGGACGCGCCTGACGCCCCGCGAGATCGGCCTGCTCTCGGCGCTCGGCGTCGACGAGGTGCCGGTCGTCGGGACGCCGCGGGTCGGGATCGTGTCGACCGGCGACGAGTTGGTTCGCCCCGGGGAGGCGCTCGACCCCTCGCGCGGCGAGATCTACGACGTGAACTCGACGACGATCGCGGCCGGCGTCGAGGAGGCGGGCGGTGAGCCCGTCCTCTACCCGCACGCCGGCGACGACTACGACGAGATGGAGCGGCTGCTCCGGCGCGCGGCCGACGAGTGCGACCTCGTGCTCTCGTCCGGGTCGACCTCGGCGAGCGCGGTCGACGTGATCTACCGGGTGATCGAGGAGCGCGGCGACCTCCTGCTCCACGGCGTCGCGGTCAAGCCCGGGAAACCGATGCTGATCGGGCGGCTCGACCGGCGCGACGACGTGGACGCGCCCGGATCCTCGGCGTACGTCGGCCTCCCCGGCTACCCCGTCTCCGCGCTCACGATCTTCCGGACGTTCGTCGCGCCGGCGATCCGCGAGGCGGCCGGTCGGCCGGAGCCCGCGACGGCGGCCGTGGACGGGGAGATGGCCGTCGCCGAGCGCTACGGCGAGGGCCGCATGCGACTGATGCCGGTCGGACTGCTCGACCCGGACGACGGCGGTCTCCCCCTCGTGTATCCGGTCGATAAGGGGTCGGGCGCGACGACGAGCCTCGTCGAGGCCGACGGCGTCGTCGCGGTCGACCCGGACACCGAGTACCTCGACCGGGACGAGCGCGTCTCGGTGCAGCTGTTCTCGCCCGACGTTCGCCCGCCGACGCTGCTCGGAGTCGGCGAGGACGACCCGGCGCTCAATCGCCTGCTCGACCGGCTCGAGCGTCCCCGATACCTCCCGGTCGGTTCTCGGGAGGGCCACCGCCGACTCCGCGACGGCGTGCCCGACGTGGCGGTCGTCGCCGGCCCGACTGACAGGGACGTCGAGGCCGTCGACCTCGGCGGATGGAGCCGCGAGTGGGGGGTGGTCGTCCCCGAAGGCAACCCCGACGGCGTGACGGACCTCGCGGACCTCGTCGACGGCGACATCCGCTTCGTGAACCGGTCGACCGACTCGGGGCTCCGCCGCAGCCTCGACGACGCGCTCGCCGACCTCGCGGCCGACCGCGACGAGTCGCGCCGCGACCTCACCGACCGGATCGACGGCTACGATCTGACGGTCCGCGCGTTCGAGAGCCCGGCGAGGACGGTTCTCGCCGGCGATGCCGGCGCCGGGCTCGGACTCCGCGAGACCGCGGAGCGGCTCGGCTGCGGGTTCGTCTCGCTCGGCGAACAGCCGGTCGTCGTCCGCGCCGCGTCCGACCGCGCCGACCGCGCCGCGGTCGAGGAGCTCGCGGCTGCGCTGGAGGACCTCGGTGACGCCGGAAGCGGCCTCGGCGAGGGCGACGGGATCCTCGCCGACCTCCCGGGCTACTCGCGGAACAGCCGGAACGACCCCTGACCGACGACGACCTCGGCGGTGTTGCCGTTCGTCGCGCTGGTGACCGTCATGTCGCTGACGCCGATCGAGCCGCCCGACCTGACGACCGTCGCCTCTGCGCGGAGGTCGCCGGTCGCCGGCCGGAGGTAGTTCGCGTTGAGGTTCACCGTCGAGACGCCGCCGGAAAACGGGTCCTCGAAGGCGGTACGCTGGACGATGCCACCCGCAGTGTCGGCGAGCGTGGCGGCCACCCCGCCGTGGATGGTGCCGCCGTCGCTGTTCGTCAACTTGTCGTCGAACGGGATCGAGAGGACGACCCGCCCGCGCTCGACGACGTCGATAGACGTGTTCAGCCACGAGAGATAGCCGTGCTCCTCCTCGATCCGCCGCTTGATGAGTTCGACCGCCTCCGTCGGCAGCGGCTCCATCGCTTCGACCTCGCTCCGGTCCATACCCCACCGTCGGCGTCGCCCCGCTTGTAGCCCCCGGAACTCGCAACAACGGCTGGGAGGTTGGGAACGGACGGACCGCGGCAGGACCCCAACACCGACGCCTTATCGGCGATCCCGCGCCATCCGCCCCGTGACCTGACCCGTCGCCCCGCGGCGGCCGAGGCGGGAGCCCGGCACACCGCCGCGGCGGAGCGTTCGCACCGGCTGTTCGCCACACGCCTCGGCAGCCGCCGGTTCCGCCGAGCTCACCCGACGCCGAGCCGGATCGGATCGTCGCTCGGAGAGAGCGCGAGCGAGACGGCTTCCCCGAGTTCGAACTGGCTGTCCGGGCAGACGACCTTCGCACCGAGCCCGTCGCCCCTGG
The DNA here is from genome assembly GCF_002727125.1 of Halorubrum persicum. GTDB lineage: Archaea > Halobacteriota > Halobacteria > Halobacteriales > Haloferacaceae > Halorubrum > Halorubrum persicum. The sequence continues at coordinate 36,655 of NZ_NHOA01000149.1, read as the reverse complement.
CCGCGAACAGCGACAACCCGACCACGCGGTCGCCGTTCGCGAGCAGGTCGACGGGGTCCCACGAGAGGCCGCGTCCGCTCGCGACGCCGACGCGGGTCCCCCACAGCGACACCGCCGTCCCGTCCGCGAGCGCGTCGAACGCGCCGCCACCCGCGTAGTGCGCCAACCCGCCATCGACGGGGACCCCGCGGTCGCTCGCGAGCGCCGCGAACCGCCGGTCGGGAGCCGGATGGACCGGCGCGTCGAGGACGACGTGCGTCGGTCCCCGTTCGACGACCGTGCCGGTTCCGTCCCATCGGACCCCCTCGACCGGCACGTCGACGTCGACCGGGAGCGACCCGCTCGCTCGGAGCGCGTTCGCCCCTGGCGGTCTGAACCCGAGGTGGACGTGATCGTCGACCCACCGCCCGAAGAAGCCGGAGCGCGTCAGCGGACCGAGCGCGTCGCCGACGGCGATGCGGTCGCCGGGCGACACCGCCGGGACCACGTGGAGGATCCGCGCGAGGGTTCCGGGCGCCGCGCCCGCCCGTCGGCACCAGTCGTCGTCGAGTTCGACGACGATCAGGTGGTCCTCGTCGGCTGCGTACGATCGGTCCGGACAGCCGACGGTCCGCGTCTCGCGGACGACGCCGGCGACCGGCGAGATCCCCGCTTCGCCGTCCGGATAGAGGTCGATCGCACAGCCGTCGTCGTGTGCGGGATACGGGGAGTTGAACCGCGAGAACCGCCGGTAGCGGTCGAGCACCGACGGCGGGAGCGTGACGACCATCGGATCGGATCGACGGGCTCGACGGGCAAGTGGGCGTCGGAGCCGCCCGTCGCGACCGATCTCCGAGACGACCGTCCGCACGCCGAATCAGTCGTTCGCGGGCTCGATCCCCGAGATCACGAAACGGGCGCCGCCCGACGCCGATTCCTCGACGGAGAGCTCCCAGCCGTGCGCGTCGGCGATGTCGCCGACGATGGCGAGCCCGAGCCCGGTGCCGCCGGCGAGAGAGACGCCGCGTTCGGTCACCGTCGAGCGCTGGTCCGGCGGCACGCCGGGACCGTCGTCGGCGACCGCGAGCGCGACGCCGTCCTCCCGCTGCTCGATATCGACCCGCACCGCCACGTCGTCGCCGGCGTGTTCGATCGCGTTGCGGAACAGGTTCGAGAGGAGCTGTTCGAGCCGGTCGCCGTCGGCGAGTACGGGCACGTCCGTCCCGTTAACCGACAGCGTCGCCGCCGCGGTTTCGAGCCGGGACCAGACCCGTCTGGCGGTCCCGTCGATCGAGACGCGATCGACGGCGTCGACCGACTTCCCGGCGGTCGCCAGCGACAGCAGCCCCTCGATCAGGTCGTCCATCCGCTCGTGGGCGTTCGCGGCGCGGTCGAGCGCGTCCGCGTTGCTCCCGGTGTCGCTGCGGGCGAGCTCCACCGCCGCAGTCGCCGCGGCGAGCGGGTTCCGGAGGTCGTGGGAGACGACGCCCGCGAAATCTTCCAGCCGTTCGTTCTGCCGCTCTAACTCGGACTCACGGCGCTCCAGTTCGGTCTGGCGGCGCTCCCGCTCGGTCACGTCGCGGAGGAGGAACACGTGTCCGCGGTCGGTGCCGCGGGGGTCCGTGATCGGGTCCTCTTGGATGTCGAACTGGCGCTCGCCGATCGATATCGGGTGTTCCACGCCGACCTCGAGGCGCGGGAACACGTCCGACAGCGACGATCCGACCGCGTCCGGCGGCAGGAGCTCCTCCGCCGCCGGGTTGAGGTCCCGGATCCGGCCGTCGGAGCCGGCGACGATCACGGGGTCTTGCATCACCTCCACGGCGGTGTCGCGGGCGACGACGGCGGCGTCGAGCGTCCCGAGCCAGAAGACGGTCCCGTACAGGAACACGCCGTGGACCACGAGCCCCGCCGGGAACCACGCGAGGTTGGCGTAGCTCCCCAGGTCGACGACCGTGACGATCCCGCCAAGGAACGGGAACAGCGTTCCGAGCAGGATCACGAACGTCTGAAGCCGGTAGCGGTTCCCCGTCCGCCGGTACAGATCGACGACGACGAACGTGCCGGCGAGACACAGCCCGTAGGCGTACAGCAGGAACGCCGCGTCCGCGATCCCAAGTTCGAAGGAGAGCAGCGTGAACGGGCCGTCGGCGACGGCAGTCAGCGAGCGGCGCGAGAGGCCGTGCGTCCCGCTCGACCAGGCGGTCAACACCCAGACGAACGCCGGCGCCGCGAGCGCGACCGTCCGGTTCTCCGTGCGCCACCGGTCGTGGCCCGTGAACGCCAGCACGAACGCCATCCAGACGCCGGGGACCGCAGCGACGAGCGGCGTCGACAGGTTGAGCGCCACGATCATGGCCAGTTCGCTCGCGGCGGCGACTCTGACGGCGTACAGCAGCGATATTCCGCCGCCACAGAGCAGGTAGAGCGCGACTTCGGTGCCGCCGGGCTCCTCGCGGTCGGTCCACGCGACGTACCCGAGTCCCAGCCCGATGATCCCGGCGAGCAGGCAGGCTGCGAGATACGCCTGCACCGGCAGCGCGCCGAGATCGCTCATCGTTACCAGATACAGTCAGAGAGCCGGCAAAACATTTGTGTCACGGGCTCGCAGCCGCTCCCGTTCGCGGACGACGCGCGTCTGTCGCGCGTCGTAACCGGCTTGTTCGGTCGCCCCTTCACTATCCCCATGCGCGTGCTCAGAGGTCGCGACCCACGCCCCAGTGCGGACCGAGAGCACACCGCGACGCTGCTTGCGCGCGCGGGGGACGGGACTCCCGGACTCCGGGTGTGGACGCCCCCCAGACAGGTCGCGTTCGGCCGCCGCGACGCCAGAGAGTCGGGGTTCGACCGGGCGGAGCGGCTCGCCGCCGAGCGGGGGTTCGCGCCGATCGAGCGCGACGTGGGGGGACGCGCCGTCGTGTATCCGGGCGACACGCTCGCGTTCGCGCACGCGTTCCCGCTCGGTGACGGTCGCGGGGACGACCGAACTCTCGGGTCGATTCCGGCCCGGTACGAGCGCGCGACCGAGACGGTCCTCGAAGCGTTACGGGGCCTCGGTGCGGACGTGTCGCGAGGTGAGCCGCCGGAATCGTTCTGTCCGGGCGACCACTCGGTTCGCGCCGCAGGCGGCGGGAAGATCGCGGGGATCGCCCAGCGAGTCCGCGGCGACGCGGCGCTCGTGGCCGGCTGTCTGGTCGTCACGAGAGGCGACGCCGACCGTATCGCCGACACCACGGCGCCGGTGTACGACGCGCTCGGTGTTCCGTTCGATCCCGACACGGTCGGAAGCGTCGCGGCGGCGGGCGGTCCGGAGCGTCCGAAGGCCGTCGCCAGAGCGTTGGAAGGCGCGTTCGTCGACGGAGCGTGGGGCGACGGCGACCCGGCGATCCGGTGGATCGCCGGCGACGACTGACCGGCGATCGGCGGTCGCGACGCGGTTCGCGGGGCGGTTTCCGGCGGATCGAAGGGGATCGGAGACGGACGCTGCCGGATCGCGGTTTCGACGTGCTTTTTATTCGCGGGGGTCTCGGTTCGCCCATGGCCGAATTCAAAGTCGTCATCGCCGACCCCGACACCGGCGAGACGTTCCAGCGAGAGGTCGACGGACAGGACGCCAACCGGTTCCTCGGTCGCGAGATCGGCGACGAGATCGGCGGTGACGCCGTCGGGCTCTCCGAGCACACGATCGAGATCACCGGCGGCTCCGACGAGACCGGTCGCCCGATGCGCGAGGACGTCTCCGGCACCCGCCTGAAGGAACTGCTCCTCGAGGGTGGCGTGGGATTCGAGCCGTCCCGCGAGGGCGAGCGCAAGCGCGTCACCGTCCGCGGCCGCGAGGTCGACGACGACGTGGCGCAGATCAACGTCTCGGTCGTCGACGGCGACGATGTCGCCGCCGCGCTCGGCGAGGGCGACGCGGACGCCGACGAGGAGTAACCCCCTTTTCGATGCCCCGCGTCCCCTCCGACGACGAGGGCGTCGCCTCGATCCGCGTCTCGCTCGCCCGGAGCGGCGGCACTCGCCGACCCTGCGTCCGGCTCCCGAACGACGACGAGCTCGACGGGCGCGTCGAGTCCGGCGACTGCGAGTCGCTGGCGCTCTCCGCGGGCGACATCGTTCGCGTCGCCATCGATCGCGAGGAGTACTACGCGCCCGTCCGAAGCGACGGCGAGGGGCGGCTCCTCCGGGGCGCGTTCGACAACCGACGGCTCGCGCGCGAGCCCGGCGAGGGGGCGAACCGCCTCGCCGAGTGGCTCGACGACAACGACCGCGATCCGGGCGACGTGATCGTCTTCGACGTCGTCGTTGCCGGCGAGCAGTACGGGCTCCGGATTCCGGGCGAGCGGACGGTGTACGAGGCGACGCGCGGTCCTCGCTCGTCGCTGTCCGACATCGCTCGCAACCTCGACGGCTGAGTGTCGGCCGTCGGTTCGACCGGTCGGCGTCAGCGGCGACGCGGCGGTCGAATCGCTTATTCTCGCGCGGACCCGATGTCGGAGTATGCAAGAGGTCGACGCGGATCTGACGGCGCTCGACCGCGGGATCATCAACGCCTTCCAGGGCGGGTTCCCGGTGATCGAGCGCCCCTTCGAACCGGCCGCGGCCGCGCTCCGCGAGCACGGGGTCGACGTGACTGGCCCGGAGCTGTGCGAGCGCGTGCGCGAACTCGACGAGGAGGGGATCCTCTCCCGGTTCGGGGCGCTCGTCAACGCCGAGGAGATCGGCGGGGCGGCGTCGCTCGTGGCGATGCACGCGCCCGAGGACCGGTACGACGAGATCGCGGAGACGGTCAACGGGTTCTCCGCGGTGGCGCACAACTACGAGCGCGAGCACCCGCACCTCAACATGTGGTTCGTGGTGAGCGTCGCCGACCACCCGGACCCCGACAAGGACGGCGCCGACCGGGTCGACGAGGTGCTCTCGGAGATCGAGGTCGCGACCGGCCAAGAGACGTACAACCTCCCGAAGGTCCGCGAGTTCCACGTCGGCGCGAAGTTCCTCGTCGACGGGCCGGTCCCCGAGGGCGAGGTTGATCGCTCCGATCTCGGGCCCGCCGTCTCGCCGAGCGACCGGTCGACGCTCACGCCCGACGAGCGAGACCTCGTCGTCGAGATACAGGGCGGGCTCCCGATCACGGAGACGCCGTACGCCGACGTGGCGGCCGCGATCGGCGCCGACACCGACTGGGTGATCGAGACGATCAAACGGTTCAACGCGGAGGGGAAGGTGCGCCGCGTCGGCGTCATCCCGAACCACTACGCGCTCGGATACACGGAGAACGGGATGACCGTCTGGGACGTGCCCGAGGACGCGCTCGACGAGGTCGGGCCGGCGGTCGCCGGGCTCGACTTCGTCACCCACTGCTACCAGCGCCCCCGCCACGAGGGCGTCTGGGAGTACAACTTCTTCGCGATGACCCACGGGCGGACGGAGGCCGAGAGCGAGCGCCGGATCGCGGAGGTGAAAGAGCTGATGGACGAGTACTGGGAGGTCGACGAGAGCGACTGGGACACGCTGTTCTCGACCCGGATTCTGAAGAAGACGGGGATCCGCATCGCCGACCGCGCCGACAGCAACACCGCGTGATCCCGCTGTATCACGACTTCGCCGACGAGACGGTGCTGGTGTTCGGCGGCGGCGCCGTCGGCTCGCGGAAGGCGTCTCGCTTCGCCGACGAGGCGCGGGTCGTCGTCGTGAGCCCCGCGTTCGACGGTCGGCTGGTCGAACTCGCCGAGGCGGACGCGGAGTCGGTGGAGCTCGTCCGCGCGGCGCCGACCGCCGACGCCGTCCGCGGCTGGGTCGACCGCGTCGGACCGGCGCTCGTCGTCGCCGCCACGGACGACGCCGCCGTCAACGCGGCGGCCGAGGCGGCGGCGCTCGAGGCGGGCGCGCTCGTCAACCGAACCGACGTGTCGGCCGCGGACCGCTCGGGCGGGCGGGGAGCGCGAAGCGTCGTCGTCCCGGCGACGGTCGAGGACGACCCGGTCAGGGTGGCGCTCTCGACCGGGGGAGCGAGCCCCGCGCTCGCGAAGGCGCTCCGCGAGCGGATCGAGGCGGAGATCGACGGCGCCGGCGCGATGGCGGAGCTGTCGGGAACGCTCCGAGCGGAGCTCAAAGACCGGGATGTCGACCCCGCGAAACGCCGGGAAGCGATCCGCCGCGTCGTGCGATCCGAGGGGGTTTGGAAGGGTTTACAAAAGGGGGATTCCTACGGTCAGGAAGAGGCGTATTCCGTGATCGAGGAGGTACTCACCAGATGAAGGAGACGGGCGCTATCACCGGCGTGAGTGTCGCCCACTCCCGCGCGACGGTCGACGAGATCGAGGCCGCGGGCGGCGACGGCGTCCGCGCCACCGTCTCGGACCTGCTCGCGCGCGACGGCGTCGAAGAAGCGTTCGCGCTCCAGACGTGCAATCGCTCGGAGGCGTACGTCGTCACCGATCGGACCGTCGACGGCTCGGTCGCGCTGGAGTCGTTCGCGCCCGAGGTCCGCGGCGGCGCGGTCCGCCGGCTCGATCACGAGGAGAGCTTGGAGCATCTGATGCGGGTCGCCTCCGGGCTCGAATCGTTGGTGCTCGGCGAGGACCAGATCATCGGACAGCTCCGCGAGGCGTACGAGGAGTCGAAGTCCGCCGGCGGCATCGGCCCCGTGCTGAAAGACGGCGTGACGAAGGCGCTCCACGTCGGCGAGCGCGCGCGCAACGAGACGTCGATCAACGAGGGCGTCGTCTCGCTCGGCTCGGCCGCGGTGCGGCTGGCCGCCGACGAGATCGACCTCACCGACGGCTCCGCGGTCGTGGTCGGCGCCGGCGAGATGGGAACGCTCGCGGCCCGGACCCTCGACGACACCCCGGTCTCGGAGATCGTCGTGGCCAACCGGACGGTGCCGAACGCCGCGTTCGTCGCCGAGGAGGTCGACACTCCCGCGGAGGCCGTGCCGCTCGCCGACCTCCCGGCCGTGGTCCCGGACGCCGATATCGTGATCGCGGCGACCGGCAGCCCGGACCCGGTGATCCGGTCGCAACACGTGGCGGGCGCGGACCGGCTCGTCTGCATCGACATCGCGCAGCCGCGGGACGTGGACCCGTCGCTCGCCGACCGCGAGGGAGTGACGCTGTACGACATCGACGCGTTGGAAGACGTGACGCGCAAGACCCGCGAGAGCCGCGAGGAGGAGGCCCGGGAGGTCGAGGCGATCATCGACGAGGAGCTCGACCGCATCCTGGAGGCGTACAAGCGCAAGCGCGCCGACGACGCCATCTCGGCGATGTACGCCAGCGCCGACCGCGTGAAGGCAAGAGAGGTCGACCGCGCCGTCTCGAAGCTCGAAGCGCAGGGCGACCTGACCGACGAGCAGCGCGAGACCGTCGCGGACCTCGCGGATGCGTTGGTCGGCCAGCTGCTCGCCGCCCCGACCCGGTCGCTGCGCGACGCGGCCGGCGAGGACGACTGGGAGACGATCCGGACCGCGCTCCAGCTGTTCGACCCCGAGTTCGACGCGCTGCCGGAGGGGCCGGGCGGGAGCGAGTCCGGACACGACGCGGCGCCCGGCGACATGGAGTCCGCGCCCGACTCCGTCACCGAGGAGCTCGACGACTGATCCGCCTTACGGCCCGATTTTTACCAGTACTGACCGGCGACGGTCGGCTCAGTCGCCGGTGACCGCGAACCGCGAGGCGTCGCTGTCGGCGGTCCGCGCGGTGACGAGCGAGACGCTGACCGTGAGGAGCGCCGACAGCACCATCAGCCCGAGCGCCACGTCCCAGCCGCCGGCGACGGTGCGGGGCAGCGTCGGCACGTCGCCGACGACCGCGGACAGCACGACCGCGAGGTACGCGATCTGCGGCACGAGCACGCCGGCGATCATCCCGGTCCGCGTCGTCCGGTCCCAGTAGAGCGCGCAGAGCACGGGGAGCGCGAGCAGCGCGAACCCGGAGAACGCGGTGTCGCCGACCTCGATCAGCGTCCCGGGGCGGAAGAGGCTCGCGACGAACGCGAGCAGGGCGAAGACGGCGACGCCGATTCGAGCGACCCACGCCTCACGGCGCTCGGAGGCGTCGGCGTTGATCACGGGGCGGTACACGTCGCGGGTGAAGTACGACGACCCCGAGAGCAGCATCGAGTCCGAGGAGGACATCATCGCAGCCATCGCGCCCGCGACCACGAGCGCCGCGAACCACGCCGGCGTGTACTCGTTCAACACCACGGGGAGCACGTTGGCGCCCTCGGGCACGTCGACCGGCATCCCGACCGCCCACGCGCCGAGCATGAACGCGGGGAGGAAGAGGAGGAGGACGAGCACCGGCCACAGCACGAACGAGCGCTTCAGCGTCTCGCCGGAGTTCGCGACGAAGAAGCGCTGGTTGATCTGCGGGAACATCGTCACGCCGAACGCGATGGTGATCGCGGTGGAGATGATGAAGCCGGGCGTGTAGATCCCGCCGCCGAAGCTCCCGAAGTCGGGCCGGGCGTCGAGCATGGCGCCGGTGGCGGCGCCGGCGCCGCCGACCGCCGAGACCACCCACACGGCGGCGATCCAGACCACTGAGAGCATGAACAGTCCCTGTACCGTGTCGGTCCACGCGACCCCGCGCATCCCGGCGAGGACGACGTAGAGGATCATGAAGGCGGTGACCAGCGCCGCGCCGCCCCAGTAGGGGACGACGCCGTCGGTGAGCCCCACCAGCGCCTCGCCCGCGCCCATCTGCTGGAGCATGACGTACGGGAACAGCCAGAGGAGGCTCACCCCGGCGACGAGCGCGCGCAGGCCCACGGAGCCGAACCGGTCACCCAGCATCTCCCCGAGCGTGACGTACCCGTTCCGGTCGCCGATCAGCCACTGCTTGTAGCCGATAACGTACCACAACACCGCGAACAGCACGCCGTCGAGCGTCCCCATGACGATCAGCCACTCCGGGCCGGCGGCGAACGCGAGGTTCGGGCCGCCGAAGAAGGTGAACGCCGAGAGCAAGGTGGCGAACGTGGTGAACAGCAGTACGACCGTCCCGATCGAACGGCTCGCGAGGTAGTAGTCCTCGGCGGTGGTCTCGGAGACGCGGTACGCGACGAGGCCGACCGCGAGCGCGAACAGGAGGTACCCGACGACGATACCGAGCGACAGGCCGAGCGTCATCGCCGATCACCCCCGAGCGCCGAACCGGCGCCCGACTCCGGGCGACGGCCCATCCCGCGTTCCCACGCGCCGCTCCGAACGAACAGCGAGAACAGGACGGTACACAGCCCGAGCCACGCGACGTGCCACCAGATCCACACCGGCAGCCCGGCGACGGTTAGGTCGACTCCCCACAGCGGCCACGGCACCGCGAAGGCGACGAGGACCGCGAACGTCGGTATCCACGCGATATCTCTCCGTGATCGGCTCATGTGGAGCAATGTTAGAACTTTGTGACTAAATAGTGTTGGTATCGTTCGGTATTGACTATCGAAGAGAAATTTTCTTCGAACGCTGCCGACGCAGGCGCGTGCGATAACTATTTTCGCCGACGGACACAACGACGCACGGGCGGCCGGCTCCGCCCGATCATCACCATTCACCCATCATGAAAGACACCGAAAAATACCTCATTCACGCCACCATCGCGGCCGACGGCGTCGTCGAGCGGAGCGACGTCGTCGGCGCGGTGTTCGGCCAGACCGAGGGCCTCCTCGGCGACGAGTTGGACCTGCGGGACCTCCAGGAGTCCTCGCGGGTCGGTCGGATCGACGTCGCCGTCGAGTCCGAGAACGGCCAGTCGTTCGGCGAGGTCACGGTCGCGTCGAGCCTCGACAAGGTCGAGACCGCGATCCTCGCCGCCGCGCTAGAGACGATCGACCGCATCGGCCCCTGTCACGCCTCGGTGGAGGTGACGAGCATCGAGGACGTGCGGGCGGCGAAGCGCCGCGAGGTCGTCGAGCGCGCCAAGGAGCTCGTCGCCGGCGGCTTCGAGGAGACGAGCCTCAGGAGCGACGACATCCTAGAGGAGGTCCGCGAGGCCGCCCGCGTCGAGGGGATCGTCGACTACGAGGGACTCCCCGCCGGCCCCCGCGTCGGCGACTCCGACGCCGTCATCGTCGTCGAGGGGCGCGCTGACGTGCTCACGCTGCTGGAGTGCGGGATTAAGAACGCGGTCGCCGTCGAGGGGACGAACGTTCCCGACGCGGTCGCGGAGCTCACCGCCGACCGCACCGTCACGGCGTTCCTCGACGGCGACCGCGGCGGCGAGCTGATCCTCCGCGAGCTCGCGCAGGTGGGCGACGTGGACTACGTCGCGTTCGCGCCGCCGGGCGAGTCGGTCGAGGACCTCGACCGCAACGCGGTCTTCGAGGCGCTCCGCGGGAAGGTGCCGTACAGCAGCCTCGCGGACGAGCCGAACCTCCGCGAGGCGGCCGCGGACGAGCCGGGGGAGGCGTCCCCCGAGGGAGACCGCCCTCCCGAAGACGGAGAGACCGATCTCACCGACAGGGCGTCGGGTCCCGCCGACGGAGCGGATCGAACGACCGAGAGCGACGCGGAAACCGCGGCCGGAGCCGACCAGGCGAACGGCGGCAGCGACTCCGGCGCCGTCGCCGACGGGGCCCGCGGTGCGAACGCGGGCGGACTCGTGGAGGCGGTCGAGGACGCGCCGGGGCCCGCGGCGATCGACGCCGAGAAAGCCGAAGAGGAAGACGGGGCCGACAGCGACGACGCGCTCGACGACGGCGAGCGCGGCGGCGATACAGCAGACGGCGCCGCCCCGGATGACGCGGGCGACACAGAGGACACGGACGACGCGGACGAAACGGATACGCCGTCCGACGACGAGGCGAGCGCCGATACCGGCGGGTCGAGCGGCGAGGAACGCGGACCGGCGGACGACACCCCGATCGACGACGAGCCGCGCTCGATCGAGGAACACGTACAGGAGATCGTCGACGCCGGCAGCGACCGCGCCCGGCTGCTCGGCGACGACCGCGGGGTCCTCACCGAGGTCCAGGCGGCCGACGCCTTCGACGCGGTGGAGAGCGCCGAGACGGCCCCGCACACGGTCGTCGTCGACGGCCCGATCGACCAGCGGCTGCTCGACGTCGCCGCCCAGCGCGGAGTCAGCCAGCTGCTCGGCCGCGAGGTCGGGGAGTTCGTGAAGCGACCCGTGGGGACGCGAGTGCTCACGGTCGGCGACCTGCGCGCCGGGAGCTGACGGGGACGCGGGGGCGCTCGGACCGCGGTCGCCGGCCGCCTCAGACCAACCCGACGGCGCCCAGCACCGCGAACAGCGCGTCGCCGTACGTCAGCGAGACGAGCAGCCCGATCGCCATCGGAACGACGAACGGCATTCCCGGCGACACGAGCACGCGGTCCTTCCGGGCGACGACCGCCAGCCCGCCGCGGAGCGTCTCGGCGTCGGTGCCGTACGCGCCGTGGTCGATCTCGTCGAGGAAGCGCTCGGCGGCCCACGGGTCGTCGGACCGGTCCGCGGAGCGGTCGGCGCCGCTCTCACCGTCGGCACCGGTCGCCGTCCCCCCGTCCGTCCGCGGGCCGACGTGCGTCCCGCCGTCGGTCGGGTCGCGCGTCTCGGCGACGCTGTCGGGGTCGCGGAGGCGGGCCGCGTCCTCGCGCAACTCCGCGAGCGTCACCCCCCGCCAGCGGAGGTACATCCGAAGTGCGTCCAGATCGAGGCCGTTCCGGGTCGTTCCCGCGTCGCTCTCGAACAGGCGCCCGTGGCGGTCCGGCAGCGAGTCGGTCGCCACCGGTCGCGCGAGGAACATCGTCGCCGAGCGCTCCCCGCGGACGAGGTTAACCGCGGCGAGCCCGATCGGGTACGCGAGCGCGAGCAGGACCGTGTTCGTGAGCACCGTCAGCGAGAACACGCCGATCTGGGTGTCGACGAGCGGGAGCTTCGCCCCGGCGACGACGTACTCCGGGAACGTCGGGAACAGCACCGCGATCGCGATCAGCGCCTTCGCGTCGGCGCCGCCGAACGCGCCGAGGTACCAGAACGCGTAGCCCAGCGGGGCGACGAACAGCAGGCTGATCGCGGCCTGAACGAGGAACAGCCGCCCGTCGAGCCCCGCGAAGGGCCACAGCCGGGCGGCCTCCCAGACCAACAGGAGCGCCCCGAACGCGTACAGCGGCGGCCACAGCCGGTTCGGAAGCCGTCTGGTCCGAACGTCCCGCAGGGCCGCCCACGCGAAGACGGGGACGACGAACAGGCGGAGCGCGTCCGGCAGCGTCGCGAACATGTCATCACCGGCGGCGCGGCCACAATTAGGCGTTCGGGTTCGTATCTCGCGATCGATAGCGCGAGCCGAACCGCCGGCGCTTTGTGGGGTCGTCTCCGACCGGCGGGCGATGCGACGCCGCGTCGGAACCAGTCTGTACGCCGGGCTCCTCTTCACCGTCCTCGGCGCGATCGCGTGGGGGACCGGCCAGCCGTTCGTCTTCCCGAGCCTCGGGCCGTCGGCGTTCCTGATCGCCTTCGACAGGCGGAGCGAGCGCGATCGGGCCGCCCGGATCGTCGGGAGCCACCTCATCGGCGGCGTGGCCGGGTTCGCGGCGTGGTGGCTGATCGCGTCGGGCGCCAGCCTCACCGCGACCCCACCGGCGTTCTCCCCGGGGGGGTTCCGGCTCGCGGCGAGCGCGACCGTCTCGCTCGTGGCCACGAGCTGGGCGATGATCGCCACCGACGCGGTCCACGCGCCAGCCTGCGCGACGACGCTCATCGTGTCGCTCGGGCTGCTCCCGGCCCCGATCGAGGTTGCGACCATCGTCGCGAGCGTGACCGTCCTCGTGAGCGTTCACGCCGGCGTCATCGCGGTGTTCAGGCGGGTCGCGGGCGAGGCACACCCGCTCTACCGGGCGGAAAATCGGTGACCGCCGCGCGGTCGCCGACCGGTCGATCGGTCTCCCGTTCAGTCCGCGGGTCGCTCCGCACGCCTGTCGAACACCGACAGAACCGGTTCGGGGTCCGCCAATCCGGGGATCCGGTACTCGTCGTCTCGGAGTTCGATAACGACGGTCTCGGTTCCGAGCCGCCGGTCGAGTCGCCCCCGCGTCACCCGGAGGGCGGTCTCGTCCCACGGCTCGACGCGCCACAGCGTCGCGCCGAAGAGGCGGTCGTGAGCGACGAGCGCGTCCGCCCCGGCGCGGTACGAGACGAGCCCGTACCGGAGTTCGTGGTCGAGCGTCGCGACCCCCAGCGGGAGCCCGACGGCGGCCGCGGCGAGGGTGCCGACGGTCGCCCAGTTTCCCCCGATCGCGAACAGGAGGCCGACGAGCGCGAACGCCCCGGCGACGTACCACAGCCCCGGGTGAGCGAGGGGCGTCGTCAGCGCCCCGGCGAGGCGAGCGCGCCCGGACTGACGGACCGTACGGACCGGCTCCGCGAGCGAGCCGTCGACCGGCTCCGGCGATGGCGGGTCGGACGAGAACCCCAGATCGAGCGCCGAGGCGTCGTCGAACGCGGCCAGTCGGTCGCTGTACAGCCCCGCGAGGTCGAACGCGGCCTTCACCGCGACGACCCCGAGCAGGAGCGGGAGCCCGACCGCGTCCGGGTCGAGCGCGGCGATCGGCGTGTCGCCCTCCAGCGTCGCCGCGCCCACGATCGTAACGGTGAACAGCGCGCCGAGGAAGACCGCTGCACCGTGGGCGAACACGCCCCGTATCGCCGTCTGGGCGCTGTGGTCCCGGTACTCGCCGCGCCCGAAGTAGTCGACGAGCGTCGTCGTCCCCTCGCCGACGAAGACGGCGACAATCGCGAGCGCCACGGTGTCGAGCGCGCCCGGCGCCAGCCCGCCGTCGGCGACGACGCCGACCGTGAGCGCGCCGACGAACAGCCAGACGACGGCGAGGACCGGGACGATGACGGGGAGCACGAGCAGCGAGGAGAGCCGGATCTCGAGGCCGGTTCGAGGGATCGAAAGCGAGACGCGTCGCTGCGCGAGCGGCCCGACGAGCAGCGCGTCGCGCTCGATCTCGGAGGGGCGCCCGGCGAACAGCGCGCGGACGACGGCCCAGAGGGAGGCGATCCCGAGCTCGAACCAGTAGAGCGCCATCAGCGCCGCCGCGTTCCAGCCGAGCGCGACGACGCCGACGAGCGGGAGGGCGTTGGAGAGGACGAATCCGACCGCCCGCGGGCGACGGTCCTCAGCGCGGGCTTCCGGGCGCGGTGCGTGGTCGGTGGAGGGCATCCGTTCGAGCGATTCAGTCCCGAGGGGATAAGCGGTCGGTGCGAGTCACTGCGCCGGCCCCGCGTCGCGGTGGAGGTAGAGGTACGCGAGCACCGGGACGATCGTGAACACGAGCGTCGCGAGCGCCCAGACGAGCGCGTAACGGCTCCCGCGAGTCCTCGCGTCGCGGTAGATCCACGCCGCGGCGGCGACGACGACGCCGTAGATCACGAGGGTGAGGGGGAGCGACCAGGGAAGGGCGACGCCGAAGAGGCTCACGGCTCACCGGTGAGGTCCGCGCTCATCACGAAGTCCGGTTCGGCCGCCACCGGGACACGGTTCGCGCCCGTGTCGCTCACGTGTTCGACCGTCTCGGGGATCAGCACCCGAACGGCGTCGGCGTCGACCGCGGCGGCGTCGGCCGCGATCGCGTCGTACAGCGCTCCGGCCGCGTCGACGTCGCGCCACGCGGCGACGCCGTACGTCGCGGTTCGGGTCGTCTCGCCGTCAACCTCGCGCTCCGTCACGCGCGTTCGGACCGCGAACCCGGCGACCGCGTCCGCACCGGCGACCGCGAGGAGCCGGTCCTCGTCGGCCGCGGTCTGGAGGCGCTCGCGGGTGAGCGCCGAGCACGCCCACGACTCGTCGGGATCGAACGCGAGCCCGCGCAGGTGGTCGCGGGCGTCGCTGTCGTGCCAGAACGCCCACGCGGCGTTCGGGTCGGGGTCGTCGAGGGAGGGGTCGACCGCGTCCGCGTCCGGCTCCGGCTCGGCGAACCGGAACTCCGTCGCGGGGTCGAAGCCGACCGCCCGCGACTGCCCGAGCCCCATGATGTTCCACGAGAACACCATGTTGCGGCACACCCGCGCGCCGCGGTCGCGGGCCCAGTCGAGCGCGGCCTCCGAGAGCGCGGTCCCGACGCCGAACCCGCGGGCCGCGGGGTCGACGCGGATCCCCTGTCCCCACGCCTCCCACTCCGAGAGCAGGACGCCCTGGATGCAGCCGACGACCGCCTCCGGCTCGCCCGCCGCGGCCGCGCCCGTCCCGTCGCCCTCGACGAGGGTGTCGCCCGGCTCGCGTCCGTCGGTGGTGCCGATCGCGTCGCTCTCGGCGACCGCGTCCGGCGGCAGCGTCGCGACGAAGGTGCCGGCCTCGGGATCGTCGGCCGCGGCCCACTCCGGGAAGACGCGCGGGATGTAGTCCTCGTGGCGCTCGCCCCACGTGTCCCGCGCGAACGCGGTCACCGCGTCGGCGTCGGCGGGGCGGGCCTCGCGGATGACGGGGGCCGGATCGGCGCCGCTGGACTCCCGATCGCTCATCGCCAGGGCTGCGACTCCTCGGTGAGCTCGCCGGCGATGTCGCGGCCCATCGCCTCGGCGGGGTCGGACAGGTTCGCGAGCGCCCACATCAGCTTCACCTTCGCGGTGCCGGGGAGCGTGTCGCCCGCCTCGACGACGCCGGCGTCGAGCAGGTCGCGGCCGGTGTCGTACACCCGGTCGCAGACGCGTCCGGCGAGACACTGGCTCGTCATCGCGACGACGGTGCCGCTCTCGACCAGCTCCTCGATCCGCGGGATGAGATCGGTGTGGACGTGGCCGAGCCCGGTACCCTCGATAACGACGCCGTCCTTGTCGTCGAGGTAGTCCCACGCGGCCGGGTCCATGCCCGGCGTGAACTTCATCAGTTCCACGTCGCCGCTGAGGGCCGGGTCGAGGGCGACGGCGGCGCCGCCGTCGTCCGCGTCCCCCCGCGGGAGCGGCTCGCGGTTCCACGCGATGGCGCCGTCCGCGGCGTCGCCGTCGGCGCCCGCCTCGGCCGCNNGCGGCCGAGGGGCTCGGCGCCGACCGTCTCGAAGGCGTCCCGGCGGGAGGTGTGGTTCTTGCGGACGCGGGTCCCGCGGTGGAGCGCGCAGGCGTCGTCGGAGGGGCTCGCGTGCATGCAGACGAGCGTCTCGGCGTGGTCGGCCTTCGCGGCCTCGACCGCGCACACCGCGTTCATCACGTTGTCGGAGGAGGGTCGGTCCGCCGAGCGCTGGCTCCCGGTGAACACGATCGGCACCGGCGAGTCGAGCATGAAGGAGAGCGCGGACGCGGAGTACTGCATCGTGTCGGTGCCGTGCATCACGACGACGCCGTCGGCGCCCGCCTCGACCTCCTCGCGGACGGCCTCGGCGAGCTCCCGCCAGATCGGCGGCTCCATGTTCTCGGAGAGGATGTTGGCGACGACGCGCCCGCGGTAGTTGGCTCGGCCCGCCAGGTCGGGGACCGCCCGGAGCACGTCCTCGGCGTCGAACTGGGCGGTGACCGCGCCGGTCCGGTAGTCGACGGTGGAGGCGATCGTCCCGCCGGTCGAGATGAGCGACACCGTCGGGAGGTCCCCCTCGAAGGTGATCTCGGAGGCCTCGCCGCCGCCCGCGTCGGCGCCCTCGTCGACGTCGCGGGCGCCGGATTCGAGCACCTCCACGTCCGCCTCGTCGCGGTCGATACCGACGTTGTACCCCCCGTCGAGCTTGACGACGAGGTGGTCGCGAGTCGTCGAGGGGAGCAGTACCCCCTCGTTCGTGACGTCCCCGCGGTCGACGCGGACGCGATCTCCCGGTTGCATACCACCGGATTCCCCTCCGGCGGACTTGAATCCAACCGTTCGGCGGCGGAGCCGTCCCGTGTCGGCGTCGTTGATAGGTTTGCTAACAAATGACAAAAATAATAAGTTTTATTTCGAAGCGCAACCATACTGCCGGCTGCATTCGAGGTGGTCAACAATGGCGCTCCCACGACCAGCGAGTTCGTGGACAGAGGGACTCGACTTCCCGAGCAGACTGTTCGAGACCAGTGGTAACGACTACGAACTGTACGAACAGGACGACGAGTTCGTGCTCACGGTGGAGATCCCCGGGTTCGATCCCGAGGAGATCACGGCCTCGTGGGACAACGGCGTGCTCAACATCGCCGGCGAACGCGAGGGCCCGAACCGTGACGTGCGCCGGACCTACCACCGTCGGTCCGCTTCCCGAAGACGTCGACGAGGACGCCATCGAGGCGACCTACGAGAACGGCATCCTCACCGTCCGCCTGCCCGTCGTCGTCGACGCCGCGGTGACCGGCACCGAAATCGAGATCGAGAGCTGATCGGTCGGCCGAACGTCGGCGCCCGTCGCGACCGGCCGGTCCGCCGGACCGACCCAGTACGTCTTTTTACTCGCGCCACCGACCGTGAGCGCATGGACCGCGACGAGTTCGCCGCCAGCATCGACCACACCGTGCTCGGCCCGGAGACGACGTGGGGCGACGTCGAGACCGTGCTCGACGAGGCCGCCGATCACGGGATGAACGCCTGTATCCCCCCCTGTTATCTCCCCGAGACCGCCGAGTACGGGAACGCACCGGAGACGATCGCGACCGTCGTCGGCTTCCCGCACGGTCAGCACGCACCCGGGACGAAGCGCGACGAGGCGGTCGCCGCGTGGGACGCCTGCGCCGACGAGATCGACCTCGTGATCAACGTCGGGCGGCTCAAGGCGGGCGAGGACGACGCCGTCGCCGCCGAGATATCGGACGTGGTCGCCGCGGTGCCGGTCCCGGTGAAGGTGATCATCGAGACCGCGCTCCTGACCGACGAAGAGAAACGCCGCGCCTGCGAGGCCGCCGTCGACGCCGACGCCGACATGGTGAAGACCTCCACGGGATTCGCCGACGGCGGCGCCACCGTCTCCGACGTGGAACTGATGAGCGAGTACCTGCCCGTGAAGGCCTCCGGCGGCGTCGGCTCCTACGACGAGGCGACCGCCATGCTCGAGGCCGGCGCGGTGCGGATCGGCGCGTCCTCCGGCGTCGCCATCGTCGACGGCCACCCAGAGAGCGCGGAGTAGGTCGTCGGACGACGGCGCCCGCTCGTCGCCGCCGACGGCGAGGTCGCCGGAGCCGCGTGCGTTCCCTCGACGTGAGAACGCCGTTGTACCAATTTATACTCTGAGCGCCTACTGTGACGTATGAGCCACTCGGTCGAACCCGAATCGCACGGCATAGACCTGGACGCGGCGTTCAAGGCGTTCGGCGCGGTAGGCATCCTCATCGCCCTCGTTCTCATCGTCGGCGTGCTCGCGTTGACCGACCCGTTCGGCGAGCTCGTTACGACCTCACCGGCGGTGTTCGGAAGCCTGCTGTCCGCCGGCCTGCTCGCCGCCGTCGGCTACGCGGCGTACGCGCTGCGCCGCCGCTGAGCGAACGCGACTGACACCCGAAGCACGGCAGAAACGTCCACGGCAGAACCCGATCAGCTCGACGCGGTCGCCGAGCCGCTCTCCGATCGCTCGTACTTCTCTTCGAACTCCTGAATCAGCTGGCCCATCTTCGCGTACCAGTCGTTGAGCATGCGCTGCATCTCGTCGGTGATCTTCTCGGGATCGGTCGGCGAGTAGACGTGGTAGTAGCCGCCCTGATCGTAGTTGATCTGCTCTTTGGTGATGAACCCGGTCTGGAGCAGCCGCTGGACCGCCCGGTAGGCCGTCGAGCGCTCGCGGTCGACCGCATCGGCGATCGCGTCGATGGTCATGGCCTCCTCGCTCTCGACGAGCACGCTGAAGCACTCGCGATCGAGCGGCTTGAGCCCGTGAAAACACTCGAGTAGTCCCTCACACTCCATGTCGCTCTGGAGCTGTTCTGACAGAGAATCCGGCATGATGTTGTCTCTACGTACGATACGTTCCGTCAAAAGACTTGTGTGTAAATGACACAATTGTATGGTCCCCGCTACCAGAGCGCCCGAACAGTCGCCGAGGGGTATAACCGGGCGGCGATCGAACCGGCGGCCATGAGCGACGAGGCGATCGAGGCCGCGGTCGACCGGTTCCTCGACGAGACCGAGTCCACGCTGGACAGCTACGATCAGGGGTACGCGGACGCCGACGCGACGATCTCGGTGCTCCGGACACACATCGATGAGCTGGCGGCCGCGGTCGAGGAGGAGGGGTAGCCGTGTGCGGAGCGGCGCCCGCTTAGGGTCCCGCGCCGATCAGCTCCCGTACGCGAGCGACGTGCTCGCCGAAGGCGGGGTCGCCGCGCTCGCGGGGCCGCGAGACGTCGACGTCGACGATCTCGTCGACCCGTCCCGGCTCGGCCGCCATCACCACGATCCGATCGGCCAGCGTCACCGCCTCTGTCACGTCGTGGGTGACGAACAGGACGGTCTTGCCGGTCGACCCCCACACGTCGAGCAGCTCGCGCTGTAACATCTCTCGGGTCTGCGCGTCGACCGCGCCGAACGGCTCGTCCATCAGGAGCAGCTCCGGGTCGACCGCGAGCGACCGCGCGATGGCGACGCGCTGTTTCATGCCGCCAGAGAGCGACTTCGGGTACGAGTCGCGGAACTCGGTGAGGCCGACGAGGTCCAGCATCTCGTCGATCCGCCGCTCCCGTTCCGCCTCGCTCCGGTCGGTCCGCTCCAGGCCGAACCCGACGTTCTCCTCGACGGTGAGCCACGGGAACAGGTGGTACTCCTGGAACACGACCCCCATGTCCGTCGTCGGCCCGGTGACGGGCGTGCCGGCGACCCGGACCGCTCCGTCCGTGGCCTCCGTGAGCCCGGCGATGATCCGGAACAGCGTCGTCTTCCCGCAGCCGGACGGGCCGACGAGACAGACGAACTCCCCCTCGTCGACCGCGAACGACGCGTCGTCGAGCGCCCGAACCGGACTCCCGCCGTCGTCGTACGTCTTGCCGACCCCGTCGACGGCGACGCTGGCATCCGCCGCCGCTCCGGACCCGTCCGCCCCCGTCTCCGGCCCGGGGCCTCGGTTCACGCCTGCCATGCTAACACCCGTCGTTGGACCGCGCGAAACGCCACGTCGACGAGGAGGTACATCAGGCTCAACACGAAGATGTACGCGATCGCCCGGTCGACGCGGAGGTTGTTGCTCGCGCGCAGGATCTCGCGGCCGACCCCCGGCACGGAGAAGATCTCGGCGGCGATGACGAGCATCCAGCACCGACCGAGCCCGGTGCGGATCCCGGTCATGATCCCCGGCAGCGACGCCGGGAGGACGACGGACCGGACCATGTCGAGATCGCCGCGCACGCCCAGCGTCCGCCCCACGTCGATCAGGTCGTCGGAGACCTCCTCGACCGCGCCGTAGCTCGCGTAGAAGTTGATCCAGAACCCGCCGACGGCGATGATGAACGCCGCCCCGGCGTGGTTGAGCCCGAACCACGCGATCGCGAACCCGATCAGCGCCAGCGGCGGCACGGGTCGGAGCAGCCGAATCAGCGGGGCCGTCACGTCGTCGAGCAGGCCGCTCCACGCGAAGGCGACGCCGGCGGCCACGCCGAGCCCCGTACCGGCGATCGTGCCGGGGACCCAGTGGCGGACGCTCGACGCCAGCGCCGCGGGCATCGTCCCCGAGGCGAACTGCCCGCGGAACTCGGCCGCGACCGCGACCGGCGACGGCAACACGATCGCCGGCTGCGCGAGCGAGACGAGGTGCCAGAGCGCGACGAAGCCGGCCAACCCCGCGATGCCGCGGAGCAGCCGCTGCGGATCGCCGATGCCGACATCGGCCCGCAACCCGCTCCCGTCGAACTCCCCTCCGGTGTCGGTGGCCATCAGAGTGAGTCGTAAACCTCGAAGTCGAAAATCTGGTCGTTGCTGAGCTGTTCGTCGATCTGGCCGTTGCTCGCCGCGAACTCCGAGAACACCGGCGTCGCCTCGCTGATGGAGGCGGGGTCGGTGACGAAGTTCGACAGCGGCGAGTCGAGGGCCGTCCGCGCGCGGTCCGCCGGCATCCCGATCCCCGACTCGACGTGTTGTGCCGTCGCGTCAGGGCCCTCGCCGATGAACTCGGTGGCCCGGGCGTGCTGTTCGAGGAACTGCCCCGCGAGCGGGGAGTCGCGGACCGCGTCGCTCATCAGCGTGACCGCG
This sequence comes from Halorubrum persicum, assembly GCF_002727125.1. Classification (GTDB taxonomy): domain Archaea; phylum Halobacteriota; class Halobacteria; order Halobacteriales; family Haloferacaceae; genus Halorubrum; species Halorubrum persicum. The sequence continues at coordinate 15,619 of NZ_NHOA01000149.1, read as the reverse complement.
GCCGGCTGTCCCGGCAGAATCTCGGCGGCCGTCCGGAGCATCGTGACCGACGAGCCCTCCTCTCGAGCGATCGTCGGCACCGGCTCCATGATCGAGGTCCCGTCGATGTCGCCGCCGTTGATCGCCTGCCACACCGCGTTGGCGCCGTTTATCTCGCGGATCTCGATGCTGTCGTTCGCCTCGGGGTCGACGCCGGTCTCGCGGAGCCAGTAGCGGAGCAGCACGTCGGGGACGCTCCCCTGCGGGAACGTCCCGAACCGGAAGGGGCGCCCCTGCTCCTCCTCCCAGACCCCGAACGCGTCCGCGCCGTGCTCCTCGAAGGTGTCGTGGAACGAGGAGTCGGCCATGACCCCCATCGGCTCGCGGATGTTCGCCGCGGTCACCTGTGCGGGGATGTCGTTGTCGATGACGATCATCGCCGGCACGATCCCGAACATGGCGATGTCGATGTCGCCGCCGCTGAACGCCTGCACGATCGCCGGGCCGTCGGTGAACTCCCGACCGTCGATTTCGGCGTCGATCTCGGAGAAATACCCCTCGCCCTCCATCACGTACCACTGCAGGTCGGGATAGATCGGCATATGCGCGACCGTCAGTTCGTCGAGGCCGCCGTCGTCGCCGCCGAGGCAGCCGGCGAGGCCGACCGTGGCCGCGCCGCCCGCGGCCGCGAGGAACGACCGCCGCGAGGCTCCCGCGTTTCGCTCGTACATACCCACTACAGTGGCCACGCGTGGAATACCTCCGCGCCACCAGCAACCGGGGCGGATACCAGTGACGGCCGATATCCCTCTAAAGCCGTCTTTTTCCGCTTTTCAATCGCTGATACGCCGGTATCGTTCAAACCAAACGTCAGCGATTAACGCAATACTTGCAGAGCGGTCGCCGCCCACCGCCGACCCGCCGTCGTTTATGAGTGCGCACACCAACACGCGCGTATGGTCTCGGAGCTATTCGACCCCGACGCGTGGGAGCCGGTCACCGACGAGTTCGACGACATCACCTATCACCGCGGCGTCGACGTGCCGGTCGTCCGGATCGCGTTCGACCGCCCGGCGGTCCGAAACGCGTTCCGCCCCGGAACCGTCGACGAGCTGTACGCCGCGCTCGACCACGCGCGCAAGCAGGCGGACGTGGGCTGCGTGCTCCTCACGGGCAACGGCCCCTCGGAAAAAGACGGCGGCTGGGCGTTCTGCTCGGGCGGTGACCAGTCGGTGCGCGGCGGCTCCGGCTACGAGTACCGCGACGACGACGAGGCGGGCGACGAGGACGACCCGCTCGTGAAGGAGGCGCGCGCCGGTCGGCTCCACATCCTCGAGGTCCAGCGGCTGATCCGGTTCATGCCCAAACCCGTCGTGGCGGTCGTGCCGGGGTGGGCGGTCGGCGGCGGCCACTCGCTGCACGTGGTCTGCGACCTCACGCTCGCCAGCGAGGAGCACGGGAAGTTCCTCCAGACCGACCCCGACGTGGGCTCCTTCGACGGCGGGTTCGGATCGGCGTACCTCGCGAAGCAGATCGGCCAGAAGAAGGCCCGCGAGGTGTTCTTCCGCGGGAAGACCTACTCCGCCGAGGAGGCCGAAGAGATGGGGATGGTGAACGAGGCGATCCCCCACGAGGAGCTGGAGGCGGTGGCGATCGAGTGGGCCGACGAGATGACGAAGAAGTCGCCGACGGCGATGCGGATGCTGAAGTACGCGTTCAACATGACCGACGACGGCATGGTCGGCCAGCAGGTGTTCGCGGGCGAGGCGACCCGCCTGGCGTACATGACCGAGGAGGCGCAGGAGGGGCGCGACGCGTTCTTGGAGAAGCGGGAGCCGGGATTCCGCGACTACCCGTGGCACTACTGAGGGCCGACCCCGCCCCGGCGGGTCGGTCGCGCGACTACCCGTGCGTGTACCCGCGGTCGGGGAGCGGGTCGCCGTCGGCGGTCACGCCGCCGTCGACGACGCGCCCCACGCGGGTCAGCCCGCCCGGACACGCCTCGCGGGCGCGCTCGACCGCCGCCTCGGGGACGGCGCAGACGAGCTCGAAGTCCTCGCCGAAGTGTGCGGCCAGCTCGAAGCGCTCGTCGGCCTCGGCGACCTCGTCGACGGCGGGGTGAACCGGGACCCGATCGCGGTCGAGCTCGAACCCGACCTCGCTCGCCTCCGCGAGCTGGTGGAGCGAGCGCGCGAGCCCGTCGGAGGAGTCCATCATCGCGGTCGCGCTGCCCGCGAGCGCCACTCCGTCGGCGACCCGGGGCGTGAACCGGAACAGGTCGTTGGCGCGCTCGACCGCCTCGTCGCTGTCGCTGTGAAATAACCGGAGCGCCGCCGCGGACCGCCCCCACTCGCCGGTGACACAGAGCGCGTCGCCGGGGCGCGCGCCCGACCGCGTGACGACGCCCGCGTCGGTGGCGTCGCCGACCGCGGTCGAGGCCGCGGTGAACTCGTCGTGGGTGTCGAGGTCGCCCCCGACGTACTCGGCGTCGACCGCCTCGCAGACGTCGACCGCGCCCGCGATGAAGCGGTCGAGTCGATCGTCGTCGAAGGCGGCGTCGGCGTACACCGCGACCGCGGCGGTCGCCGTCGCCCCCATCGCCGCCACGTCCGAGAGGGACGCGCCGACGGCGCGCCAGCCGGCGGTGTACCGCGTCGTTCCGGGCGGGAAGTCCGTCCGCTCGTGGAGCATGTCGGTCGTGATCACGGTGTCGTCCACGACCGCGGCGTCGTCGCCCGCGTGCGGGAGGTCGGCCGCGAGCGCCCGGAGCGCGTCTCGCTCGTTCACGATACCGTTGGATCGTGGGGGAACGGATTAGAAGGGATCGGTCCGGAGGAAGCGATCCGCGCCCCCGATCGGCGCCGATCTTGTTGCCCGTTACCAAGAAACATTTAAACGGATAATACACATTAACGTATATTATCATTATCAATCATTATGTTTATTACCAACCTCCCTCTCCTACCGAGTGCAATGACAGTATCCGTACGCGGACACGCAGCACCCCGACCCGCCGACAGCACGATCACCAGACGACCGCCGCAACCGCCCACACGACCCGATGACGACACCTAACGACACCACGCCCACCGACGAACCGACGAGTCAGACGACCCGATCGACCGACCGAACGTCGACCGACCGATCGACACCGGATCGGACGACGACCGATCCGACGAACGCCGACACTTCTCCCCGGACGATCCCCGGGCGCACGCCGACCACCGAGGAGGCGGGTGCCCCCATCGTCCCGACGACACGCCCGTCGACCGGGGGGCCGACTGCGACCGACACCGCTCGACGCCCGAGCCCCCCGCCGACAGAGGGCGAGCGGGACGCCCCGCTGGTCCCCGACCTGCGACCGGCTCGCCGCACGCGAACCGACGGGGGGTCGCGATGAGCGCCGTCCCCATGGCCGGGACCGGGCGCGGACCGCGACCGGACCCGACCACGTTCACGCGGCGCGCGGCCACCACGTTCGACGAGACGACCACCCAGTACACCGACGACGCGACGACGGAGTGACATCAATGCATCCCAACGAACTCGACGACGACGTCTTCACCAGAGATATCGACAACCCGGCCGGCCGCCAGCTCCGCGAGCTGTTCGAGGAGCAGGACTACACGTTCGCGCCCGGGATTTACCACGCGCTCGACGCCCGACTCGCCGAGATGGCCGGGCTCGACGCCGCCTACATGAGCGGGTACTCGACCGTCCTCGGCCAGTTCGGCTTCCCCGACCTGGAGATGGTCACGATGAGCGAGATGGTCGAGAACGCCAAGCGCATGGTCGAGGCGACGAACCTCCCCGTCATCGCCGACTGCGACACCGGCTACGGCGGCGTCCACAACGTCCGGCGCGCGGTCCGCGAGTACGAGAAGGCCGGCGTCGCGGCGATCCACATCGAGGACCAGACCTCCCCGAAGCGCTGCGGCCACATCGCGGGCAAGCAGATCGTCTCCCGCGAACAGGCGCGCTCCCGGTTCGAGGCCGCGGTCGACGCCAAGCAGAGCGAGGACACCGTCATCATCGCCCGCACCGACGCGTACGGCTCCGCGAACGGCGACTGGGAGGAGCACCTCGAACGCGGCCGGATCTACGCCGACGCCGGCGTCGACCTCGTCTGGCCCGAGATGCCCGACCCGTCGCGCGAGGACGCGATCGAGTACGCCGAGACGATCCACGAGACCCATCCCGATCTGGATCTCGCCTTCAACTACTCCTCCTCGTTCGAGTGGGGCGCGGAGGAGGACCCGCTCACCTTCCAGGAGCTCGGCGACCTGGGCTACCAGTACATCTTCATCACGCTGTACGGGCTCCACTCGGGCGCCCACGCGGCCTACGAGGACTTCGAGAACATCGCGCAGAACGACGAGGAGGCGCAGTTCGACCTCGAGGAGCGCTACATCGGCCACGAGACCGAGAGCCACCACGAGCTCTCCTTCGTCCCGCGCTACCAGGACATCGAGGCCGAGTTCGATCCCGAGGCGCGCGAGCGACAGGAAGAGTCCGCCGGCTTCACCGAAGACGAGAACGACCCGATCACGGCCGAGAGCACCGACGACGACTGACCGCGCCGGCCGACGATCGACCGAGCGCGCGCCGCCGGTCGCGTCACCGGTCCGGAATCGCCTCCTGTTTTTTCAGCTCCGCGATGTCGCCGTCGCCGTATCCGTGCTCCCGGAGCACCGTCTCCGTGTGCTCGCCGAGCGAGGGCGGGTGTTGGCGGACCGTCGTCGGCGTCCGCGAGAAGTGCATCGGCGAGCCCGGCACCTGCATCGGCCCGGCGGTCGGGTGGTCGAACTCGGCGACCATGTCCCGCGCGGCCAGCTGGGGGTCGTCGAAGACGTCGGCCATGTCGCGGACGGGGCTCGCGGGGACGCCGTGCTCGCCGAGCCGGTCGAGGGCCTCCTGGGTCGTGAGCTCCGCGAACGACTCCTCGAGCGCGGGGTCCAGCGCGTCCCGGTTGCGGACGCGCTTCTCGTTGGTCTCGAACCGCTCGTCCGCCAGCAGGTCGGGGCGGTCGAGCGCCTCGCAGAGCCGCGGCCAGAACGCGTCGGACGCGCAGGCGACGACGACGTAGCCGTCGCGGGTCTCGAACGCCTGGTAGGGGGCGATGTTCGGGTGTTTGCTCCCCATCCGCCCCGGCGGCTCGCCGCTCGCGAAGTAGTTCGCCGCCATATAGCTGGTCCACGCGGCCTGCCCGTCGAGTAAGCTCACGTCGATCTTCTGTCCCGTTCCGTCGCCGAGCTCGCGCTCCAACAGGGCCGCGAGGATCGCCTGCGTCGCGTACATCCCGGCGCCGATGTCGGCGAGCGCGACCCCGATCCTGACCGGCGCGCCGCCCTCGACGCCCGTGATCGACATGAACCCCCCACGGGCCTGCATCACGAGGTCGTACGCGGGCTCGTCGCGGTCCGGTCCCCACTCGCCGTATCCGGAGAGCCCGCAGTAGACCAGCTCGGGGTTCTCCTCGGCGAGGTCGGGGTAGTCGAGCCCCCACTCGGCCATCTTCCCGACCCGGAAGTTCTCGACGACCACGTCGGCCTCGCGGGCGAGGTCCCGGAACACCTCCCGCCCGGTCTCGTTCGCGAGGTTCAGCTCGACGGAGCGTCTGTTGCGGTTGACGCTGGCGTAGTAGGCGCTCTGGGCGTCGTCGCCCTCGCCGAAGGCCGGCGGGCGCCACGTCCGCGTCTGGTCGCCCTCGCCCGGTCGCTCGATCTTGATCACGTCGGCGCCGAGGTCGCCGAGCTGCATCGTACAGAACGGCCCCACCAACACCCGCGAGGCGTCGAGCACCGTGACCCCGTCGAGCGGTCCCGTGTCGCCGTCGGGGTCGCGCGCCTCACCGACCACGCGGCATCACCCCCGTCGGACCCCCACAGGTCGGCGCGGCGGTCGCTCGTCGAGTCGGTCCAGTGGTCGCTCGTCGGTGCGCTCCCGCGTCGGGCCGGCGGGCCGATCCCGCGTCGGGCCCTCCTATCGCGTCCATGCCTCCGACTCGAGCGGACGGGTTATGAGCCTCCCGGCAGAGCGCGGGCGCCCGCGAGCCGCACCACCCGAGGCGTCGACCGCTTCGCAGACCAGCCGGGGCGCCGACCGGGTCGCAGGCGCGACGGGGCCTCGGCTCTCGGGGAGGCGACGGATGCGTGTGCAAGAACGTCGAAAAGGCTCTACGAAGCGGTCGACGGCGATTCAGGCCGGCAGCGTGTCGATCCCGTCGACCTCGATGTAGCCGTACCCGCACTCGGGACAGCGCCACTTCGTCTTCTCGCCGAGGTGGATCGTCATCGCCGCGGTCCGGTAGAACGACTGGGTCTCTCCGCACGAGGGACAGTCCACGTCCTTTTCGAGCGCCATACGCCCGCATCCGTCCGGCGCGGTTTTGAAGGTACTGATTCGACGGCCGGCAGAGGGTGATCAGGCCTTTCGATCATCGCTTCGCCGGCCTTGCCGACCGCCTCCATCTCGTCGCCTTCCGCGAGTCCGGGCCGGTCTGCGGTCGACCGGTAATCGACCGCCGGCCGTCGCGCCGCGTCGGCGTTACTGCGTCTCGTCGACGTGCCGGACCTCGCTGGCGACGCCGCGCGTCGACTCGACCATCTCCGGGCCGGACATCTCCGCGCGGCCCACCGCGAACGCGTTCGGTCCCTCGATAACGACCTCGTCGCCGACGCGGATGTCGTCGTCCGCGTCGACGACGCCGGGGGCCAAGACGGAGCCGTGCGGGACGAACGGGTCGATCTCGACCCGCTTGGTGGGGGCGTCGCTCTCGACCCACCGACGCGCGCCGGCGAGGGTGAAGGAGAGCGTGCCGTACTGCGGCACCATCGTCGCGAGCTGTTCGCCCGGCTCGCCCTCCCGACCGGCGTCGGGGTCGTCGCCCCACACCTGGAGCTTGGGGTAGCGACCGGTGGTCCGGATGTCGGCCTCGCCGCCGTATCGATCGCCCTCGGCGCTCGCGCCGCTCGCGCCGCTCGCGCCGCGCCCGCCGAACAGGTCGTCGCCGGCGCCGTCGCCGAGCAGGTAGTCCGCGAGCGCCCGGACCGTGTTGTGCTCGCGCTCGCGCTTGCTGTAGGCGGGCTCGCCCTGCAGGGCCGCGTTCAGCTCGCCGAGCGACTCGTCGCTCGTCGGGTGGCCGACGCAGGTGTACTCGAAGGGCGCGTCGACGTCGGGGTCCCGCTCGACGCGCTCGCAGATCTCGCGGTAGCCGTGGTCGGGGACGTGCGCGATCACCCGCGAGTAGTCGTTGCGCCGCAGGTACCGCCGGAGCACCTCGGCGACGAACTCGATCTCGTCTTCGCTCCAGTCGCCGGTGACGACCGCGTCGTAGTGCTGGGCCGGGTAGGTCGTCTCCAGCTCCTGGGGCACCACGCCGATCGGCGAGGTCATCGAGACGGTGTGGCCGCGCCACTGGATCGCGTCGTGGAACTGCCGGTGGCTCTGGGAGTCGCTGTACGGCTTGGTGGCCGAGCAGGGGACCAACACGAGCGGCTGGTCGGCGAAGCGGTTCCGGTACCGGCTCGTCACGCGGTCGGCGAACCGCCGGATCTCGACGCGGTCGAGCGTCTCCGCGGTCGCCGCCGTCACCTCGGCGTCGCGCATGAGCGGGGTCCGCTCTTCGAGGTACCCCCACTGGTCGTCGAACTCGCGGAACGCGGCCGTGAGCCACTGTTCGTGGCGGGTCTGGCCCTCGATGTAGTCGCGGAGGCGGCCGGCCCGGATGCGCTCGCGCACGCGCCGCAGCTCGGCGCGGAGCGCGTTGACGTTGTGCTCGGCGCAGTCCGCGCGCGTGAACTCCGCGCGGGGTTGCGCGCAGGCCGGACAGGCGCACGGCAGCTCGTCGAGGTCCTCGAGGAAATGCTCCGCGTCGGCGGTGCAGTACATCCCCTGCGTCCCCTTCGTCCGCGCCAACGCCGCGTCGACGAGGTCGACGCCGGCGTACGCCAGGAGCGCGACGTTCCGCGGCGTGGCGACGCCCGAAAGCGTGAGCGCGGTGTCGGCCGGCAGGGACTCCTTCGCCGCGACGAGCGCGTCGCGGAACGCCTCGCCGTGGCCGACGAAGCCGGCGGCGTCGGCGAGGACGTACGCGTCGGCGCCCACCTCGCGGGCGCTCTCGCTGTCGACGACCGCGGCCGAGGGGTAGTCGACGTCCGGGTGATCGACCGCGAACGACTCGCGGACCTCCTCGCGGGTGCCCGCGGGGAACGCGCGGTGCGGCAGGACGGTGAGCGACGACTCGTCGCCGTCGGGGACCTCGCGGCTCTCGGCCCAGAGGCTGCCCGCGTCCCTGAGGAACGGATCCGCGAGCGCCGGCGTCGCCACCGGCTCTGCGAGTCGGAGCTCGCCGAGCCGGGCGGCGCCGTCGCGCTCGTGGACCTCGAAGTACTCGGTCATACTCCCCCTCGCGGGGGGACGGTCAATTCTCTTGTGTTCCGCGACCGCGGGGCGGACAGCGGGGTCTCCGGCCCGCGTTCCGAGTTCCACCGGCTGATACTCGCGTGCGAAGCGTTTTATTTTGGAGCGACGTCCGCAGAGGGAATGGCAGGACGATATGACACGCGAGACGCGGGGGAGGGACGGCTGCAGGAACTGCTGGTGACGCTCGGAGTGGTCGATCCGGACCACGTCTCCGAGGAGCCGGAGGGGGGCGTCGCCCGTGCCGCCGCCGCGCTGTTCGTCTCGCTTTCCGGGTTCGCCCTGCTGATACCGAACGTGACCCCGCTGGTCTCGGGCGCCGAACCACCGATCGGCGTCGTGCTGTCGGTGCTCGGGACCGTGCTCTCGGTGGCGCTGGTGGTCGTCGGCGGGCTCCTGTACCGGAGCACGTTCACGACGCGCAACGCGGTCCGAATCGCCGTCTGGAGCCTCTTCGGGATCATCGTGCTCGGAGCGATCATGCTCGGGGTCATCCGGTACCAGTCGCAGCTCGGGACGCCGATGGTCGCACCGACCTTCACCGTCGCGAAGGTGCTCGCGATCGGCGCGGTCGCGCACGTGATCATCGGCGTCTACGACGCCCGACGGGTCCGCGCCCAGCAGCTCGCCAAGGAACAGCGCCGGGTCTCCGTGCTGAACCGGATCATCCGACACAACCTCCGCAACGAGACGACGGTGCTCGGCGGCCACGCGTCGCTCATCGCCGAGGGCGTCGACGACCCGGAGCTCCGCGACTCGGCCGAGGCGGTGGCGAAGAGCGCCGCGGTGATCGGCGGGCTCGCGGAGGACGCGAAGCGCCTGCAGGCGGCCTTCGAGCGCCGCCCCAGCGAGCGCGAGTCGGTGCCGGTCGAACCGCTGCTGGAGGACGCCGCCGAGGCCGCCCGCGAGGCCGGCGCCGAGACCGTCGCGGTCGACGTCGAGTCCTGCGCCGCGCTGGCCGACGACCGACTCGCGACCGCGGTCGAGGAGCTCGCGACGAACGCGCCCGAACACGGCGCCGACACGGTGGAACTGTCGGCACGCGAAGTCGACGGCGACGTGGCGATCGCCGTCGCCGACGACGGCCCCGGAATCCACGAGGCCGAGAGCCGCGTGATCACCGGCCGGGAGCCGGAGACGCAGTTGGAGCACGCCAGCGGGCTCGGGCTCTGGATCGTCCGGGCGACCGCCGACGCGTTCGACGGGTGGCTGTCGATCGAGACGACGCGGGCGGCCGACGACAGCGCGAGCGACGACGACACCGGCACGACGGTGACGATGGGGATTCCGGCGGCGTAGGGAGGGCGAGGGGTTCGAAGCCGGTAGCCGTCGGCGCCTCCGAGTGAATCGCTGGATGTCCGAGCGAACCGCTATCCCCCCGGCCGAACCGTTAGGTCCCCAGCCTCCCTACGGCGCGTATGGAGATCACCGGGCCGTGGGACCGGAAGCGCGTCGACGAGTTTCTCGACGGCGCGCGGATTCCGGTCCGCATCGGCTGCCGCACCCCGAACGACGCCCCGTGGATCGTCTCGCTGTGGTTCTCGTGGGACGGCGCCGTCAACTGCGCGACGAGCGCGAGCGCCGATCTCACCGACTTCCTCGCGCACGACGACCGCGTCTCGTTCGAGGTGTCGACGAACGATCCGCCGTACAAGGGCGTCAGGGGGCGGGGGCGCGCGACGGTGAGCCCGGACGGGGACAAGGAACTGCTCCGCGCGCTGTTGGAGCGCTACCTCGGCGGCGTCGACAACCCGACCGGCGACCGACTCCTCCGGCCCGAGCGCGAGGAGGTCCGGGTCCGGATCGAGCCGAAACGGCTCCACTCGTGGGACTACTCGAAGCGGATGGGGTGAGCGGCCGCCGAGCGCCGCGCCCGCGTTCTCAGCGGCCGAGATGCCGGAGGTTCTCCGTCTCGACGCGGTCGGGAACCGCGTCGAGCGCGCGCGCCGCCCAGTCGTCGTGCCCGAGCGTGAGGTCGCTGTCGGGGTTGGCGTCGGCGAGGCTCGCGACGCCCTCGGCGGCGGCGACCTGCGCCGCCCCGTCGAGCCGCTCGGGGACCTCCGCGGTGAGCGGGTACGTCTCCGAGAGCGCCCGCGGGAAGGGACCGAACGGCGGTTTCACGCGCCACACCGCGTCGTACTCGTGGTCGGAGGGCGCGTCGGACTCGGTGAGGAGGAGCCGGTCGGGGACCGCGAGCCGCGAGAGCCGGTCGTGGTGTCGCCGGACCTCGGGGCGGCGAGCCGACTCGTGGGAGGTGTAGAAGAACGCGTCCTTCGACACCGGGTCGGTCCGTTCGATCTCGTCGGCGTGGTCGAGGAGGGTCCGGAGCCCGTCGAGCATCGCGGGGTGGCCGCGGGCGCGGCGGTCGACGAGCTGGAGCAGGTCGCCCGAGCGGATCGCGGCCTTCACGCGCCGCAGCTCCTCGAAGGTGACGTGGAGGTTGTGCTCGGCGAGGAGCTCCTCCGCGGACCGGTCGGCGGTTCCGCCGCCGTCCATCTGCCGGAGCTCCGCCGGCGTGTGCTCGGCGCAGACGGGACACGAGCAGGGGAAGTACTCCATCTCCTCGAGGTGTTCGGTCCCCGAGACCGTGAGGTAGCGCCCGTCGCGCGCCATCAGCGCGTAGGCCGCCGAGTCGAACAGGTCGCAGCCCGCGGCGACCGCCAGCGCGAGCATCATCGGGTGGCCGGCGCCGAAGAGGTGGACCGGCGCGTCCGGGTCGAGGCCCCGCTTCGCGGCGCGCACCGCCTCGACGACCTCGGCGTAGCGGTAGGAGTTCAGGAGGGGGACCATCGCGCCGACGGGGAACACGTCCAGATCGGTCGCGCTCGCGTGGCGCCCCGCCTCCTCGCGGAGGTCCGGGAACGTCGACCCCTGGACGGGGGCGTTGAGGAGCATGTCACCGGTGTCGGCCGCCTCCGCGTCTGCGAGGGCCGTCCTGGTGGTCTCGAGCTCGCGCTCGGCGCGGTCGCGGTCGACGTCCGGCGGCGTGGGCACGTCGACCGGGGTGGCCACGTCGCTCCCGATCTGCCGTTGGAACTCGATTATCTCCTCGGTGGTCACGTCGATGTCGCCGTACTCGGCGAGCTGGAAGGAGCCGGAGTCCGTCATGATCGCGCCGTCGAACCCGAGGAACTCGTGGAGCCCCTGATCGAGGACGCGGCCGCGGATCCGGTCGGTGCTCCGGATGATGTAGGAGTTGGTGATCAGCATCTCCGCGCCGAACTCCTCGGCGAGCCGCCGCGGCTCGATCGTGAGGACGTTGGGGTTGACGACGGGCAGGAGCGCCGGCGTCTCGACGGTCACCCCGGCACGGGGGACCTCCAGCCGCCCGATCCGCCCGGCGGCGTCGTGGTCCCGGATCTCGAAGTGATCGCGCATACCCGGAGTGCGGGGACGCGGGCGGTAAGGGTTGCGTTCGGGGGCGACGAGCCGGCGACGACCGCCGCGCTCTCGGCGGCGAGGCGCGCCGTCGTCGCCCGGCTCAGAGCCCCGTCGGGTGGCTCACGTACGTCGTCTCCACGCCCCACTCCTCGGTCAGCGCCTGCAGCGACCGGACGCCGAACGTCTCGGTCGCGTAGTGGCCGGCGAGGAAGACGGTGAGGCCGGCCTCGCGGGCGTCGTGGTAGACCTGCCCTTTCCCCTCGCCCGTGATCAGCGCGTCGGCGCCCGCCTCGACCGCCTCGTCGAGCCAGTCGGTCCCGGAGCCGGTGACGACCGCGACGCGCTCGATCTCGTCGGGGCCGAACTCGATGGCCCGCGTCGGCGATTCCTCGCCGTCCGGCTGTCCCTCGAACCCGTCCAGCGTCTCGCGGATCGCCGCCGCCGACCGCGGCGAGTCCGTCTCGCCGATCGTCCCGATCGTGACCGGTCCGATCTCGCCGAACGGCTCCCGGTCGGCGAGGCCGACCGCCGCCGCGACGCCGGCGGCGTTGCCGAGCTCCGGGTGCCCGTCGAGCGGGAGGTGCGAGACGTACAGGGCGATGTCGTGTTCCGCGAGCGCCGCGACCCGGTCGTACGTTCGGTCCGTGACGCGGTCGATCCCGCCCCACGAGATGCCGTGGTGGACGACGAGCACGTCGGCGCCCGCGTCGGCCGCGGCCTCGATCGTCGCGTCCGCGGCGTCGACCGCGAAGGCGACGCGCTCGACCGATCCCTCGTCCGATCCAACCTGCAATCCGTTCGCGCTGGCGTCGACGTCGGCGTACGCCGCCGTCTCCAGCCGGTCGTCGAGCCGCCGCACGTAGTCGGAGCGATCCATACCGACGCGTGCGCCGGGCCGGAAATAAAGCGCGCGGCTCTCCCCGGCCGTCGCGGCCATGCCGCGACGACGGCTCACGCGGTTACTCCCGCTCGGCGAGGAAGGCGTCGGCGGCCTCGCGGTCGGGGAGCGCCGCCATCCCCCCGTGGTCCCGCACCGAGAGCGCGGCCGTCGCGTTGGCGAACGCGAGCGCGTCGGCGAGGTCGGCCTCGGCCGCCGTCGAGGCGGTCGTGCCGTCCGTCAGCGCGGCGAACCGGCTTATCAGCCCGGAGGTGAACGCGTCGCCGGCGCCGGTGGCGTCGACCGCCTCGACGGAGAACCCCCCGTGACGCGCGGTCGTCTCGCCCCACGGCGCCGCGGTCGAACTCGCCGCGACCGCGCCGTCGGAGCCGAGCGTGACGGCCGCCGTGTGCGGTCCGTGCCCCAGCAGGTCGCCGGCCAACTCCTCGCCCTCGTGCGAGGAGATGCCGGTCGCCGCCACGTCTTCGTCGCTGGCGAACGCCACGTCGGTGTCCCCGAGGATGTCGCGGATCGCTTCGACCACCGCGTCCCGGTCTCCTTCCGGAACCAGATCCGGGCGGTAGTTCACGTCGAACGAGACGGTGCAGCCGCGCTCGTCGGCCGCCGCCGCCAGCCGGCGCATCGCCGTCCGCCCCGCCGGATGCGTCAGGGCGACGCCGCCGAGGTGGACCCACGAGACGGCGGTCAGCGCGTCGGTCGGGAGTCCCTCGGGCTCGAACCCGAACGTCACGTCCCGCGAGCCGTAGAAGCGGAAGCGGCGGCCGTCGGCGCTCGCTGGAGAGACCACCGCGAGGGTGGTGTTGCCGCCGACGCGCCGGGAGAGCGCGTCCGAGACGCCCTCCCCGTCGAGCGTCTCCCGCAGGAAGTCGCCGAAGGGGTCGTCGCCGAGCCGGGTCCAGAACGCCGGGCGCTCGCCGAGCCGGGAGAGCCCGACCGCGACGTTGGCCGGGGCGCCGCCCGGTCGGTGCGTGAAGCCGTCCACGTCGCGCAGCGTCTCGCCCGCCCCGGGGAGCAGGTCGACGAGCGTCTCGCCCGCCACGAGAATGTCTGTCATGCGTGAACCGAGGGGCGCCGACCGGTATGAAAGTTCGCGGTTCGCTACTCGTCGGCGTCGCTCGCCTCGTCGCCCTCATCAGCCGCGACCTCCGCCGCGACCGTCTCGAACGCGGTGAGGATGACCCGCTTGCACGCCTGCCCCTCGGTCGTCCAGTGGTGCGCGTAGTCGAGCATGTCGTCGTAGATGTCGGGCTTGCAGCCGGCCGCCTGCGGGTGGCCGCCCCCGTTCACCTTCCCGGCGACCTCGTGGGCGTGCTGGAACTCCTCGGAGCCGCGGATCGAGGCGGAACCGGCGGGCTTGACGATCACCGCGGCGTCGGCCCCCTGTTCCCGGAGCGTCTCCGCGACCTCGTTCTGCGAACACCGCCCGTACGTCACCGCGACGGTCCAGTCGCCGATCTCGTGGGTGACCGCGCGGTCGACGGCGGCGCCGATCCGGGCCTCCTTCTCGACGCGCCGATCGGCGACGAACTCCCGGACTGTCTCGGGGAGGTCGGCGCCGTACGCGCCGACGATCGCCGCGTACTCCTCGCTGCCGGCCCAGTAGGAGTAGTCGGCCAGATCGTCGGATCGGGGGTCCTCCTTGATCCAGAGGTCGTGGTCGCGGGCCACGGTCGCCAGCTCGCTCCACCGCTCGTCGAAGTCGTGGTCGAGCGAGCGGAGCGCCACGTCGGCGGTGCACTCCTCGTCGGACTCGCCGACCACGAGGTCGACGCCGAGGTCGCGGACGGCCGCGGCGGTCGACTCGTCCCACTGGTGGTGGTCGAACCACCGGATCGAGGCGGTCGACTCCGCGAGCGCCTCCAGCGGCTCGGCGATCCACTCGTAGTCGTCGGGGCACAGATCGCAGACGAACAGGTCCACGTCGTCGTCGGCGTACGCGAGCACGCGCTCGAGCGACGTGTCGATAGAGTACGGCCCGGCGGCGACCAGCCCGACCGGCGACTGAGCGTGGGCGTCCTCGGTGGGGTCGGCCTCGGAGTCGGACGCTCCGCGCTCGTCGTCCTCGTCCGCCTCGTCGTTACCCCCCTCGTCGTCGAGCCGCGCCGCGATGGCCGCCTCGAACGCCGCGGCGTCGAGCGCGGCGTCGTACGCCTCCCGGATCATCGCCGCGCAGGCGAGCCCGTCGGCGTCGGCGTCGGCGATCACGACCGCCTCGCTCCCCTCGATCGCCTCCCGCGCGCGCCGCTCGGCGCGCTCCTCGTCCAGCGAGTCCGGATAGAAGAATCCCTTGCCCGGCAGCCGCGTGTACCGCGATCGGGGGATGTCCCCCTCGTCGATGAGTTCGTCGTCCATACCGTCGCGCCGGGCGGGAGCGGGAAAACTCCGCCGTTCTCGCACGGTCGGGAGCCGACCGCTCGGACGCGAACCGCGGGGTTCGGCCCTCAGATCGTCGTCCGGCGGGGGTCCTCGTCGGTGAGCTGCCGGACGGTGAGCACGGGGATGGGGCACGTCCGGACGACCCGCTCGGCGACCGAGCCGATGAGGAACCGGTTCTCCCCGTGCCGACCGCGGGTTCCCATCGCGACGACGCCCGCGTCGACCTCCCGCGCGTACCCGGCGATCTCGGGAGCGGGGCGGCCCTCTCGCACCTCGGACGTGATGTCGAGGTCGGCGTCGCGCGCGATCGCGGCGTCGGTCACCTGCTCGAGCGCGTCTTCTCCGTGGTCGTCGAGCGCGTCGCGGAGGTCGTCGCGGACCTCGTCCGGCGTGGACTCGACCTCGCCGCTGTCGACGACGTAGAGGGCGTGGACCTCTGCGTCGAACCGCACAGCGACATCGACCGCGACATCGACGGCCCGGCGGACGCTGTCGGAACCGTCGGTCGCGACCACGATCGTGTCGAACATACCACCCCGTTCGCCGAGGGAGTAGTTAAAAACA
>NZ_NHOA01000039.1 GCF_002727125.1 Halorubrum persicum | reverse complement strand
GACCCAGCCCACCCGCGTGTGGATCGACGAGGACAACACGCCGGACGGCGTGGTGAACTCCCTGACCATCATCCTCAACACGGGCGGCTGTCGGTGGGCCCGCGCCGGCGGCTGTACCATGTGCGGCTACGTCGCGGAGTCGGTCGAGGGCGGCAGCGTGAGCCACGAGGCCCTGATGAACCAGATCGAGGTGTGTCTCGACCACGAGCGCGAGGAGGCGGACGCGCCCGCCGAGCTGATCAAGATCTACACCTCCGGCTCGTTCCTCGACGAGCGCGAGGTCCCCGCGGAGACCCGACGGGCCATCGCCGAGACGTTCGCGGACCGGGACCGGATCGTCGTCGAGTCGCTGCCGGACTTCGTGAGTCGGGAGAAGGTCCGCGACTTCGCTGACCGCGGCATCGCGACCGACGTGGCGGTCGGGCTGGAGACCGCGACCGACCGCGTCCGCCACGACTGCGTGAACAAGTACTTCGACTTCGCCGACTTCGAGGACGCCTGTGCCGAGGCGGCCGCGGCCGACGAGACAGTCGACGCCGACGTGGGGATCAAGGCGTACCTCCTGATGAAGCCGCCCTTCCTCGCGGAGCCGGAGGCCGCCGCCGACATGATCGACTCGATCCGGCGCTGTGCCGCGGTCGAGGGGTGCCACACCGTCTCGATGAACCCGACGAACGTCCAGCGGTACACGATGGTCGACGAGCTGTTCTTCGAGGGGGGGTACCGTCCGCCGTGGCTCTGGTCGGTCGCGCACGTCCTCGAAGCGACCGCCGACGTCGACGCCATCGTCGTCTCGGATCCGGTCGGTCACGGCTCCGACCGGGGCGCGCACAACTGCGGCGAGTGCGACGACCGCGTCCAGACCGCGATCAAGGACTTCGATAAGCGGCAGGACCCGAGCGTCTTCGAGCAGGTGTCCTGCGAGTGTGAGGCGACATGGGATCTCGTCATGGAGGAGGAGACGAGCTACAACATGCCGCTCGCGCGGTAGATACGTCCGGAACGAGAGGTCCTGCGCAGCGCAGCGATCACCATTCTCCGGCATTCCGAAACGTTCGATCCGTTTCAGGCGATTTTGTGCACAATGTGTCCGTGACAATACGGACCATACCGAACGATCAGGTCGAAAAAGACCCTTATACCTCCGGATACTGAGGTAATCCATGAACGCAGACGCCAACGGTCCCCGGTCGGTTCGCGGCAAGTCGGTCCTGTTCTGTGCGGAGTGCAGCTTCGAAAACCCCGTTTCGGAGGGGTGGCTCGTCGTCAGCGACGGCGACGAGCGCACGATCGTTTGTCCGGAGTGCGGTCACGTCGCCGACCACCGGACGGAGCGGTCAGCCCCGGCGCCAAGGGCCGACTGAACGGGCGGTCCGATCGGCCGGTCGGTTTCGCGGCTCTCGCTTTCCTACCCTCCTGTCCCCCCGTCTCGCCTCCGGCCCTTCCCGCAGCGTCCGCCTTCGCCGCGCCTCACTCCCTTTCCGGGGCTCGTTCGGCCAACACCGGGATCGCGTCCAGTTTGTCGTCGTCGAGCGCGTCCCAGTCGATTCCCGTCGGACGCGTGTGCGGCGTGTCGGTACGGACCGTCCGCTCGGGAGTGACCACCAGGTCGAGCGGTACGTCGTGAGCGTCGGGCGCGGGAAGCTCCGCGGCGTCGGCGACCGGCGATTCGGGGCCGTCGAGGACCGATAGCTCGTGGACCGTGGTCGCCACGACGGTCGCGTCGTCGTCGGGCTCCGACCGACTGTCACCGGGCGAAGTTCGGTTGCCAGGGGGACTCTGCCCCTCGCCGCCAGAGGCGCGGGGGGCCTCGCTGTCGACGGCGCCCAGCTCGCTGAGCACGCCCCACTCGAGGTCGCTGTACCCTTCGCCTTTCCCGATCCGGGCGCCGTCGGTCGTGACGCCCACCGAACCGGCGACCACGAGGTCGACGTGCGGGACCTCCTCCGGCGGGACCGGCGTCCCGTGGGTGGAGATGCCGGAGACGGTCGTGGCGTCGTCGACGGTCGGGGCGTCGGACGGTGCGTCGCCGTCGCTCTCGGCGTCGACGAGCGACTCGGGATCGAGCCGAAGGAACGGGTCGGCGTCGCGGAGCCGCGGTTGGGCGACGTAGACGGTCTTCCCGGCCCGGAGCGCGGCGCGGCGCACGGGGAGCTGCGGCGCGTCGGGGTTGCACTTCAGCGTCGACGCCGCGGCCCACGCGTCGGTGTCGGTCAGCCGATCGCATGCGGCGGCGGCGCCCGCGAAGTTCGGGATGCGGTCGTGGGGCGGGAACGGGAACCGGGCTTCGCCGCGGTCCTCGAAGGCGTCCCAGACGGCCTCGCGAACGGCCTGTTTGTCCATGATCGGCGTTAAAAGCGCGGCGACAAGTATCTCTCGCTCACCGGCTCCGTCGCGCTCTCGTCGCGCTTCCGTCGCGTGTTCATCGTTCGCTCGTCGCGCGTTCGTCGTGCGTCCGTCTCGCGATCGGCGGAGTGCCGGGGTTTATATATCAGATGTGTGTGATTTTTCTCATGCTTGAAGACGGGCTCTCGTATCCGGTTCGCGGCGATTGGATCGGCCGAATCGCTATCGGAGGGATACTGGGGCTGTTCTCGGTGCTGCTCCTCCCGGCGTTCATCATCGTCGGCTATCTCGTCCGGGTGCTCGAAGAGACGATCGGCGGCGAGGACGTGCCGCCGGAGTTCACCGACTGGGGCGACCTGCTGATGAAGGGCGTGATCGGGACGATCATCACGATCGCGTACACGGTCATCCCGGTGGTCGTGTACGGCGTCGTCGTCGCGGTCGTGGGGGGAACGAGCGGCGCGATCGGCGGCGACGCGGGCGCGCTCATCGGCGTTGTCGGCGTGCTGCTCGCGCTGGCGTTCATCCCCGTGCTGTTCCTCATTTACTACGCGGTTCCCGCCGCGCTGTCGGCGTACGCGGCCCGCGGCGAGATGAGCGCCGCGTTCGACCCCGACCTGCTGAAGCCGGCGGTGTTCAGCACCGAGTACCTCGTCGCAGTGCTCATGCCGATCGTCGTCGCGGTGGTCTCGTGGATCGCCACCGCGGTGCTGGCCGTCACCGTCGTCGGCCTCCTGCTCGTCCCGTTCGTCCAGTTCTACGGCCAGGTCGCGGTGTTCCGGATGTTCGGCGCCGCGTTTGCGACCGTGAACGACCGGATCGAGACGGGGTCGGTCGGCGGCGCGGTCGGCGGCGACGACCTCGCGTACTGAACCGGCGGCGGGACGGTTTCGCGTACCCGACTGAGATCGGATACGACGGCCGACCGACCGTTACCCCGTCTCGCGACGCGCCTTTTAAACCGCTCAACCACCCACGTAGGAGTATGTTCGAAGACCGGCCGGACCGCGACGCCGAGGTCGTCCTCGTGGGGCGATCGAACGTCGGCAAGTCCACGCTGATGCGCCAGCTGACGGGTCACGACTTCTCGACCGGCGGCAAGCCGGGGGTCACCCGCCAGCCGAACCACTTCGACTGGGCCAGCGAGAGCTTCATGTTCACCGACCTGCCCGGCTTCGGGTTCATGTCCGGCGTCGAGGAGGAGCACCGCGAGGCGATCAAGACGAACATCGTCCGCTACCTGGAGGAGAACGCCGACTCGATCCTGGCGGGCGTCGTCGTGATGGACGGGAAGGCCGCCGTCGACATCATCGACCGCCACGCCGAGCGCGGGAACATCCCGCACGACGTGGAGATGTTCGGCTTCCTCGAGGACGTGGGCGTCGAGCCCATCGTCGCCGTCAACAAGACCGACAAGATCGACGACCTCGACGAGCGGCTCGACGAGATCTGCGACCGCCTCGGCCTCTACCCGCCGTGGCAGCAGTGGTCCGATCGGATCGCTCCGATCTGCGCGAAGCGGGGCGACATCGAGGCGCTGGAGGAGTGCCTTCGAACGCGCTTCCACGAGCACAACCGCGACGACCTGCTGAAGTTCGTCGCCTGAGAGGCCGGCTGCGGTTTTATATAGCGACCTGACGACGGTACGCTCATGAACGCCCGTCCCGTCGCGGCGCTGGGCGTCGCGCTCACGACGTTTCTCGTCGTTACGGCGCTTCTCACCGACCTCCTCGCGGCGCGGATCGCGTTTTCGGCGATCGTCGGTCTCCCCGTCGGACTCGTCGCTGGCGCCGCGTCGGGGATCGCGACGTGGACCCGCCTCTGGGGCGTCTCGCGGGCCCGCCCGCATCTGCTCGGGACCGCCGCGTTCGGCTACGCCCTCCTCGCCGTCGCCGCGGTCTCGTACTCGGTGCCGCCGGCTCGTCGCTTCGTCAGCGTCGAGACCGCGGTCCCGTTCGCCGCGGTGTGTGCGATCGCCGCGTTCCTGCTCGCTCGTCGGTACGCGACTCGGATCGCGTGAGTCGGGGGGCGGTGTCGGTAGGTGAGTCGGTTGGGAGAGTCGCAGCGAAGAATCGGCGGGAAATGTCGGGAGAACGCGAACCTATCGACGCCGTCAGGCGAACACCACGACCCGGAACAGCCACAGCGTGACCATCCCGCCGGCGATGGTCGCCATCACGTTCTCCGTGCGCCACGCGATCACGCCGGCGACGGCGCCAGCGATCAGCCGCTCGTCGGCGACCGTCGCGACGACCGAGGGGCGGATCGTCAGCAATTTGGGGAGCACGAGCGCCGCGAGCACCGCGGGCGGAACGTATCGGAGCGGGCGCTTGATGCGCGGGGGGACCTCGTCGATCCGGCCGAACAGGTGGATGAACGAGAGGCGGAACCCGTAGGTCGCGAGTCCGATGAGCACGATGGCGAGCCAGACCCCGAGCGAGCCGCCGAGAACGGGGGCGTCCGTCACTCGACGAACACCTCCGTCGCCAGCCCGACGGCGATTCCGGAGACGGCGCCCGCGAGCAGCCCGAGGTTCATCGGGAGCCCGGCGGCGACGACCGCGATGGCGCCGCCGGCGACGCCAGCGGCGGTGGTCGGTCGGTCCTTCATCGCCGGGACGAGGAGCGCGAGGAACACGAGCGGAACCGCGAAGGTCAACCCCCAGGCGTCGGGGACGCTGGCGCCGACGACGACGCCGGCGACCGTCCCGATCTGCCAGACCACCCACAGGGAGGCGGCCGCCCCGAGGTAGTAGCGCCAGCGGCTACGCTCCGGGTTCGACTCGAACTCCGCGAGCGAGAGCGCGTACGCCTGGTCGGTGAGCACGTAGGCGAGCCCCGCGCGGAGCCGGCGACCGTAGTCCGCGAAGTGCGGCGCGATGGACGCCGAGTACATCACCATCCGGACGTTGATCACGACCGCGGTGCCGACCACGACCGCGAGCGGGGCGCCGGACCCGAGCAGGTCGAGCGCGGCGAGCTGCGAGGCGCCCGCGAACACGATCACCGACATCCCGACCGCCTCGGCGAGCCCGAGCCCGGCGTCGACGGCGGCGATGCCGGCGACGAGCGCGAAGGGAGCGATCCCGAGCAGCAGCGGCGACACGTCACGGACGCCGGCCCGGAGGTCGGCGTCGAGGAGGTCCCCGTCCACGGTCACTCTTTGGGGTAAACCGGTTCGTCGTACTTCGCCGCGAGGTGGTCGGCGTGCTCCAGCTTCGCGTTGGCCTTGCGGAACGTGCCGAGCAGGGAGTGGACCTCGCGCTCGGTCGGGTGGGCGCGGCCGAGCAGCCGGCGCATCAGCAGCGCGTTCTTCTCTCGCACGTGCTCGCGCTGGCCGGTCGCGTCGAGGAACTCGTCGAAGAACCCGTGGAAGCGCTCCACGTCGCTCTCCGGGGCGCGGGTGACCTCGGTGTCGGGCAGCTGCGTCTCGTCGACGGTGAGCTCGCGGAGCTCGTACAGGAGGACCGTGGCCGCCTGCCCGAGGTTCAACACGGGGTAGTCGTCGTCGGCCGGGATGGAACACACCTCGTCGAGCCGCGAGAGCTCGTCGTTGTTGAGGCCGCGTCCCTCTCGCCCGAAGACGATGGCGGTCGGCGCGTCGACCGTCTTCAGCGACGCCCGGAGTTCGGCCGGCGTCTTGAAGGGATACCGCTCGTGGCTCCGGTCGTCCTCGCCGGTGATCGCGGTGGTGCCGACCGTGTGGTAGTTCGCGACGACCTCGTCGAAGGTCACCTCGTCGGCGTTCGGGAGCACGTCCTCGCGGGCGTGGCCGGCGAAGCCGTACGCCTCGCCGTCCTCCGCCAGCTCCGGCGGGTCGACCAGCTTGAGGTCGGTGAGGCCGAAGTTCTTCATCGCTCTGGCGATGGTGCCGACGTTGCCCGGCGTCTCGGGCTCGACCACGACCACGACCGGCTTGCGGCGGGGTGATCGGTCGGCCTGTGGATCAGCGTCAGAACCGGCGGCAGCGTCGGTCTCGTCTCGCTCGGCGTCGGTCTCGTCTGCGCCGCTCATCGGTTCGACGGGTAGTCGGTCGAGAGGTCGACGTCCTCGAAGTCGTCCTCGCTCAGCTTCTCCTCCTCGTCGCCGTCCTTGCCGGCGAGTTCGAGAATGTCGATCCGGTCGCCGTCGAAGTCCTGTTCGACGCGCTCCTGGATGTCCTGCTGGTCCGGCAGGTCCGGAAGCCCGTCCGGGTCCTCGTCGACGTGCTCGACCGAGCCGTACCCCTCGGGGGCGCCGTTGCCCGCGGCGACCCACTCGTGGAACCGGTCGCCGAACTCGCGCGAGCCGGCGTGCTCGCTGCCGCCCTCCTCGCGGAACCAGTAGATCAGCTCCGGCTCGTGTTCGGGGCAGAGCAGCACCTCCCCCTTCGGCTCGCCGTAGACGATCTCGGCCTGATTACAGCGGTGGACCTCGTCCTCGCCGTGTTCGAGGTAACAGACGTCGCAGGGCTCCTCGACGAGGCTGACGAGCCGGACGAGACGCTCTCGGGGCTCTTCGGGGATCTCGTCGAGGGGCTTCAGCTCCTCGTCGTCGGTGAATATCTCCTCCTCGTCGAACCGCCACCCGCGGAGGCCGACGCTCACTTTCGCCATGGGCGGGGGTACGCGAGGCGCAGATAAAAACGCGTCCTTCCGGGGACGAACGCCCCGTTCGCGAGGCATATACCGACGCGGCGCGTATCGCGGACAATGCGACGACGGGGAGTTCTCTCGGCGATGGGTGCCGCGTCGATCGGCGGGCTCGCGGGCTGTGTCGGAAGCGCCCCCACGGCGGGCGGCGGGGGCGACGACGGTGACGGAAGTGGAGGAGCCGGAGACGAGTCCGACACCCTCCCCACCGACTGGCCGTCCGGGACGTACGCCGACTACGACGTGACCACAGTCACCGCCTGGACCGCCGAGGGCGACGAGCTGGGAGCGGTCCGCGCCGCGATCGCGGACACCGGCGAGAAGCGGTATCTCGGACTGAGCGACGCGGCGTCGCTCCCGGAAAACGCCGGGATGCTGTTCGTCTACGACACGCCTCGAGACTCCCTGACGTACGTGATGCGCGAGATGGACTTCGGGATTGACATCGTGTACGTCGCCGGCGACAGAGAGATCGTCGAGATCCACAACGCGCCGGAGCCGGGACCGAACGAGGACGGGAACGAGCAGAGATACTCCGGCTCGGGGCAGTACGTGCTCGAAGTCCCCTACGAGTGGACCGACCGGCGCGGCGTCGACGTGGGGGACTCACTGGCGTTCACGCCGTGAGCCCCGGCGGACCCGGTCGGGACGCCGGTCCGAACCCCCGGCGAGCGCGTCGGGTACTCGCCCCGTTTATATCGCTCGCGCCCGTGGTGATCGTATGCGAAACGTGGACGCCGCGGGCCTCGGGATCGGCGACGATCACCCGCCCCGGATCATGGGCGTACTCAACGTCTCTTCGGAGTCGCCGTACGACCCGAGCGTGTACGACGACCCCGGCGAGGCCGCGGAGTACGTCGACGAGGAGCTGATCGGCGAGGGCGCCGACATCGTCGACGTGGGACTCGAGTCGGCCAACAAGGACCTCGACGTGCTCTCCGCCGAGCAGGAGCTCGATCGGCTCGACACCGCGGTCGAGACGCTGGCGTCGACCTCGGGCGACGCCGTCTGGTCGATCGAGACCCGCTACCACGAGGTCGCCGACGAGGCGCTCGCGCGGGGGTTCGACATGGTCAACGACATCTGCGGCTTCGCGGACCCCGAGATGCCCCGCGTCTGCCGCGAGCACGACGCGGCGGTCTCGAAGATGGCCTCGCCGCCGGATCTGGAGCGGCCGGGGGCCATCGAGGACGTCGACTGGGCGGCGCGAAGCGCCGCCAGTCCAGAGCGTAGCTGGAGCTACGCGGACGACATCTACGAGGCGCTGTCGATGAACGGGTTCACCGACAAGACGATCCTCGACCCCGCGTTCGGCGGCTGGTCCGTCGAGAAGACCCACGCCGACGACCGCGAGACGTTCCACCGGCTACGCGAGTTCCGCGGGTACGGTCGCCCGCTGCTCGTCTCGATCAACCGCAAGAGCTTCCTCAAGACGATCGCGGGCCGGAGCACCGAGGAGGCGCTGCCGGTGTCGCTGGCGGCCACCTCGATGGCGGTCGAGCGGGGCGCCCACGTGATCCGCACCCACGACGTGGCCGAGACGCGCGACGCGGCGCTGGTCGGGGCGGAGTTCGCCCGCGACCGGGTCCGCCCGACCGCCGACTCCGGCGCCGTCACCCTCGAGGAGCTCGACGTGACGACGGTCCGAGAGGCCGAGCGCCACCTCGACCGGCTCGGCGCCGACCGCGGCGTCGCCGGCGACGCCGTCGTCCGTACCTACGAGCTCCGCGGGCTCACCGACGAGGCCGTCGGCGCGCTCCGGGCGGCGACCGCCGACTCCGACACCGGTGCGGCGTTCGCTATCGCCGGCTCAGCCCCCCACGAGGCCGCGACGCCGTCTTCCGCCACGGACGGTGGGTCGCCCGACCGCATCGGCGCCGAGGGCGGCGCCGGGCTCCTCGTCGGGACGCCGACCGGTGTGTCAGCGGTCCGATCGGCCGTTTCGGGCGTCTCGTCGGCGCTCGACGCCGCGCTCGAATCGATCGACGACACCTCGAAGTAAGAGAAAGTTTATGCCGTCGTGTAGACAACCCGTTCAGTGGACGCCGGAGGGGCACGCGGGTAGGGGTACTCTGTGCCACTCCGGCCCATACCATATTCGACTCCGCCAGCGACGGCGCCGTCCGGCGCCGCGGCCGAGGCGCGGCGTCGGCGTGCTGGGGGTGAGCGAGAACCGATGAACTTCGAGACCTTCGAGCCGGTGTACGAGGCGATCCTCGCGGACTTCGGCTTCGATCGGGCGGCCGACGAGCGCGCCCGCGACGCCGCGGCCGAGATCGCGACGCCGTTCCCGCTCGACCGACTCGGCGACTGGCGGGGCGACACCGTGGCGATCGCGGGCGCCGCTCCGACTCTGGCGGACGAGGTCGGGATCGCCCGCGAGGCCGACGTGGTCGTCGCCGCCTCCACCGCGGTCGACGTGCTCCGTGAGCGCGGCGTCGCCGTCGACTGCATGGTGACCGACCTCGACAAGAACCCCGACACCGCGGCGGAGCTGACCCGAGAGGGAGTCCCGGTCGCGGCCCACGCCCACGGCGACAACATCCCCGCGGTCCGCGAGTGGCTCCCCCGATTCGCGGACGCGGCGACGCTGGCGACGACGCAGGCGGTCCCCGTCGGTCCGGTCCGAAACCTCGGCGGGTTCACGGACGGCGACCGCGCCGCCTTCCTCGCGGACCACGTCGGCGCCGGGCGGCTCGTCTTCCCGGGGTGGAAGTTCGACGACCCGGACGTGGGCCCGATGAAGGCGCGGAAGCTCGACTGGGCGGCGCGGCTGCTGCGGTGGTTGGAACGCCGCCGCGACGAACGGTTCGGGATCCTCGACGGGCGCCGCGGGGGGCTCGACGAGGCGCTCGAGCCGATCCTTCGTGGACGCGACGGGGGGTGAAACGGCCTCAGAAGGAGCTATGCCACGCGATCTGCCGGCAGTAGCTCGGATCGGTCGCGGGCGTCGAGCCACTCGACCAGCTGAACGAGCTGGTCGCTCGCGGCCTCGAACAGCCGCTCGGCCTTCTCCGGGGTCACGTCGGTCGGGTCGCCGAACGCCCCGTTCGCGGAGTTCTCGATCGCGTCGTAGAACGTCCGGGCGCCGTGGACCATCGCGTCCGACTCGCTGAGGTGGACGAGCCCGTCGTCGCGGGCGTCCGCCAGCCGGTCCGTGTCGACGAGCTCCGGGGCGATGTGCGTGATCATCGCGGTCTCCTTCGGGCCCGCGTGCGGCCCGTTGTGCTCGAACAGGTCGTCGACGAGCTCCGGGATCGACTCGTCCCACATCCACTCGATCGCGTATGCCGCCTCGTCCTCGTGGAGTCGGCGGCCGACCTCTCGGAGGTGCTGGACGTTGCCGCCGTGGGCGTTCACGAACACGACGCGGTCGATCCCGTGGTACGCGAGGTTCCGGGTGAACGACTCGACGTAGTCGCGGAACTCCGGCGGATCGACCCACATCGTCCCCGGGAACTGCCGGTGGTGCGGGCTGACCCCGACCGTGATCGTGGGAGTGCGGACGGCGTCCGTCTCCTCTGCGGCCGCGGTCGCGAGCGCCTCGGCGATCAGGTGGTCGGTCGCCAGCGGCAGGTGCGGACCGTGCTGTTCGGTGGAGCCGAGCGGGACGAGCGCGACCGACCCGTCCGACAACGCCTCGCTGAGCTCCGGCCACGTGTGGTCGGCGAGATACATACTTGATCTCGGGCTCGGGGACGTATGAACCCCGCTCTCGCGGTCGCGTTCGCCGGGAGCGGCAGCCTCGAACCCCGGTGAGAGCGACGCCGAACGACCCGAACGAGGCCGTCGGCCCGTGTCGCCACCCTTTTTGTGTCCTCCCACCGAAATCCGGCGTATGTTTGGAGGCGGCGGTATGAACCCGCGGAAGATGAAACAGATGATGAAACAGATGGGGATCGACGTCGAGGAGCTCGACGCCGAGCGGGTCGTCATCGAGACGGCCGACGGCGACGATCTCGTCTTCGACGGCGCCCAGGTGACCAAGATGGACGCCCAAGGGCAGGAGACGTACCAGATCGTCGGCTCGCCCGACGCGGTCGCCGACGCCGGCGGAAGCGCCTCGGCGGTCGAGGGCGAGTCGGGCGCGGCGGCGATCGAGGACGGCGACAGCGACGACGCCGGTATCCCCGACGAGGACGTGGCGCTCGTCGCCGAGCGCGCGGGCGTCCCGCAGTCGACGGCCCGCGAGGCCCTCGAGGACGCCGACGGCGACCTCGCGGCCGCGATCGCGGAGCTGGAGTGACTGATCCGGCGTGACGGACGCCGCGTACCTGCTGGTTCACGACGACCGGGAGTACCTGCTGGAGCCGGGCGAGGAGTTCGGCACCGACCTCGGCGTGCTCGAGGTCCCCGAAGACGTCGAGGGCGGCGACACCGTCGAGACCCATCTCGGCACCGCCTTCGAGGTCCGGGAGCTCCGCGGCCCGGACCTGTTCAACCACCTCGAACGCACCGGCGCGCCGATGATGCCCCGCGACGTGGGGCTCGTGATGGGCCACACCGGCGCCTCGGGCGGCGACCGCGTGCTCGACGCCGGCACGGGGTCGGGGATCCTCGCCGCCTACCTCGGTCGCGCCGGCGCCGACGTGACCACCTACGAGATCGACGCCGACTTCGCCGAGGTCGCCCGCGGGAACATGGCGACCGCCGGCGTGGCCGACCGCGTGGAGGTCCGTACCGGCGATCTCACCGAGGAGCTCGACGCGCTGGCCGACGAGGAGCCCTTCGACGTGTTGACGCTCGACACGGGCGACGCCCCGGCGATCGTCGAGCGCGCTGACGACCTGCTGGTCTCCGGCGGGTATCTCGCCGTCTACTCACCGTTCGTCGAGGGGACCCGCGAGGCCGCGCTCGCCGCCCGTGAGGCCGGATTCGAGGGCATCGAGACCCTCGAAACGATCCAGCGCGAGATGGACTTCTCCGACCGCGGCTCCCGCCCCTCCACCGCGGGCGTCGGCCACACCGGCTACCTGGTGTTCGGCCGGGCGCCGTAGCGGACCGGCGCAACGTTCTTTCCGATTCCGACGCCACGGAGCGTATGGCTCGATCGACGGGCGACGACGGCGCGTCGTCTCTCGACAGCGACACCCCCTCCGAGGTCGCCGTCGCGCTCAACGAGGCCGACGACGGGCTCGCCGAGGCGATCGAATCGGCGCTCGCCGGGCGGTCCGACCTCGTCGCCGTCGGCGTTCCGCTGGCGTTGCTCCCGCCGATACTCGACGCGAGGGAACGGACCGAGGCCGACGCGCCGTGGCGGGTCGCCTGCCGACCCGGCGTCGCCGACGCGCTCGGTCGGGCGCTCGTCCTCGGCACCGCGGTCGCCGAAGCGATCGATGGGGGGGCTATCGAACTGCGGACGGAGGCCGAACCGCGGGCGAGAGCGGCCGAGAGCGACGCCGGACGGATCCTGTTCGCGTCGGCTGAGCGCGTCGACGCGGTCGCGGGGCCGGAGGGGGATCGGACGCTCGTGACCGAGGCGGCGCCGGCGCGGGTCGCTCCGGCCGCCCGATCGATGCGCGAACGGTTCGCGGCCGCGGCGCCGGCGAGCGTCGAGATGCCCGGCCGGAGCCGCCTGCTCGCGGGCGCCCGAGAGACGCTCGACGACCGGTTCGCGGACGACGTGGCGGCGGTGCTCGGCGCGCTGCCGTACGGCGCGGTCGGTCGAACCGGCGAGCTCACCGACCGGACGCTCCTCACGGCGCTGGCGGCGCGCCACGACCACCTGCTGTGGGATCTGCGGCGGTGGATCGGTACCGGGACGGAGCCGGACGACGGAAGCGGCGAGGGCGAGGGCGTCGGGATCGCCGCGGGACAGGACCTCACCGGAGACCGGCGGGTCCTCGTGCAGCGCGGCCTGATCGAGGCGATCAAGGTGCCCGCGGGGGCCGGGCGACCGCGGCTCCGGCTCCGGGCGATCGACGACGCGCTGCTCCGCGCGACGCCCGAGGAGGTGCTCAGCGTGCTCCGGGGGCGGTTCGCGCTCCCGGTCGACGAGGACGGCCGGGTCCGCGACCTACCCGGAGGCGACGAGCGGCGGCCGGTGTGGGACCGGCCGCGACGTGACAAGAACTAACTCCCGGCGGCGCCCCCGAACGGGTATGCCGAACTTCTCCGACAGGGTCGAGCGGATCTCCATCAGCGGGATCCGCGAGGTGTTCGAGGCGGCCGGCGACGACGCGATCAACCTCGGGCTCGGCCAGCCCGACTTCCCGACGCCGGACCACGCGCGACGGGCGGCTGTCGACGCCATCGAGAGCGGGAAGGCCGACGCCTACACCGAGAACAAGGGCACCCGGCCGCTCCGCGAGGCGATCGCCGAGAAACACCGGGCGGATCAGGGGGTCGACCTCGATCCGGGCAACGTCATCGCCACCGCTGGCGGCAGCGAGGCGCTCCACGTCGCCCTGGAGGCGCACGTCGACGCCGGCGACGAGGTGTTGATCCCGGACCCGGGGTTCGTCTCCTACGACGCGCTGACGAAGCTGACGGGCGCGGAGCCGGTGCCGGTCCCGCTGCGCGACGACCTCACCATCGACCCCGCCGCGATCGAGGCGGCGATCACCGACGACACCGCGGCGTTCGTGGTGAACTCGCCGGGCAACCCCACCGGCGCGGTCTCCTCGGCGGACGACGTGCGCGAGTTCGCGCGGATCGCCGACGAGCACGACGTGCTCTGCATCTCCGACGAGGTGTACGAGTACACCGTCTTCGACGGGACACACCGCTCGCCGATGGAGTTCGCCGAGACCGACAGCGTCGTCGTGGTCAACTCCGCCTCGAAGCTGTTCTCGATGACGGGGTGGCGGCTCGGGTGGGTGTACGGCTCCGCGGAGCGCGTCGACCGCATGCTGCGGGTCCACCAGTACGCGCAGGCCTGCGCGTCGGCGCCCGCGCAGTACGCGGCCGAGGCCGCCCTGCGGGGCGACCGCGGGGTCGTCGACGAGATGACCGCCTCCTTCGAGCGCCGCCGCGACCTCCTCCTCGACGGCTTCGACGAGATCGGGATCGACTGCCCGACGCCCCAGGGCGCGTTCTACGCGATGCCGCGGGTTCCGGAGGGGTTCGTCGACGAGTGCCTCGACCGCGGGGTCGTGGTGGTCCCCGGCGAGGCGTTCGGCGAGGGCGGGCGCGGCCACGCTCGGATCTCGTACGCGACCGACGAGAGCGAGCTCCACGACGCCCTCGACGTGATGGCGGACGCCTACGAGGCGGCGAAGTAGGCGCAAGATAACGGCCACTTTTGCCGAACGATAACCCGAGAGCATTAGCCGGCGTCGGGAGGTTTCCGCAAGTTATACTGCCGCCGGCGAAGTACCGACGCATAATGGACCGGAACATACAGGTCAGCCGTCTCGACCGCCGAGCGGTCGAGGACCAGGAGGTCGAGATCGTCGAGCGGAAGGGTATCGGACACCCGGACTCGATCTGCGACGGTATCGCGGAGTCGGTGTCGCGCGCGCTCTCGCAGCTCTACTTGGACCGCGTCGGGAAGGTACTCCACTACAACACCGACGAGACGCAGCTGGTCGCCGGTCGCGCCGCGCCCGCCTACGGCGGCGGCGAGGTCGTCGAGCCGCTCTACGTGCTCATCGTCGGGCGCGCGACGAAGGAGTACGAGGGCGAGCAGCTCCCGGTCGACTCGACCGCGCTCGCCGCCGCCCGCGACTACCTCTCCGAGGCGATCCCGGAGCTCGAGTACGGCACCGACGTGATCGTCGACGTGAAGCTCGGCGAGGGGTCGGGCGACCTGCAGGACGTGTTCGGCGAGGACACCCAGCAGGTACCGATGGCCAACGACACCTCCTTCGGCGTCGGACACGCCCCGCTGACCGAGACGGAGGCGATCGTCCACGAGGCCGAGCACGAGCTCAACACGACCTACCACTCCGACCACCCCGAGCTCGGGCCGGACGTGAAGATCATGGGCAAGCGCGAGGGCGACCGCATCGACATCACCGTCGCGGCCGCGATGGTCGACCGGTACGTCGACGACCTCGACGACTACGACGACGCCGTCGCCGACGTGCGCGAGTTCGTCACCGAACTGGCCGAGGCGCGCACCGACCGTGAGGTCCACGTCGACGTCAACACCGCCGACGACTACGACGAGGGCTCCGTCTACCTCACCGTCACCGGCACCTCCGCCGAGCAGGGCGACGACGGCTCCGTGGGGCGCGGCAACCGCGCGAACGGGCTCATCACCCCGAACCGCCCCATGTCGATGGAGGCGACCTCCGGCAAGAACCCCGTCAACCACATCGGGAAGATCTACAACCTCCTGTCGACGCGGATCGCGGAGTCCGTCACCGACGAGGTCGACGGGATCCGCGACCTACAGGTCCGCCTGCTGTCGCAGATCGGACGCCCGATCGACGAGCCCCACGTCGCCGACGCGCAGCTCGTCACCGAGGAGGGGCTCGACATCGCCGACATCGAAGACGAGGTCGTCGCGATCGTCGACGAGGAGCTGGCGAACGTCACGGACGTGACGCGGAGCGTCATCGACGGCGACGTGTCGACGTTCTGATCCGGCGGGCGAGGGGCGCGGGACGCCGACCGCAACCGATTTGTGGAGCGACTGACTCCGATAGCGTGTGACGCGGGTGTGTCTCCTCGGCGACTCCGACGTGAACCTCACCTACGAGCTGCTGTCTCGCGAGACCGCCCGGGACGCGCTCGCGACCTACGAGATCGAGGAGCCCTTCGAGAACAGCGTCGCCGTCGACACGGTGAGCCTCGGCGCCGCAGTCGCGCTGTTGAACGATCTCAACTGGTACCTCGTGCGCTTCGTCGACGAGGCGCTGGTGCGTGAACCCTCCGTCTCCCCCGACGAGTGGCTCTCTCGCGACCTCGCCCGCGAGGTGCGCGACGGCGCGGTCCCCCCGGAGGAGACGGACCAGCGCCTGAAGGTGTTCGGTCTCGTCGACGGCCGACCGGTCGAACCCCTCTACGTCCGCCGGACGCAGGGGGAGACGCCCGAGTACGACCTCCGCGACGTCGACGAGACGGTGATCGTGCGGGTGAGCGAGTCCGAGCTTTCGGGATAGCGATCGGGCGTCGGCAGCGTCGACCCGACCGCCGCCGGCCGGTCGCGACGCCGGTTCCGGCGGAGACGGGTTGAAAAGGGTCCGGACCGAATGCGCGGTATGGGAATGAAAGGTGACGGCGAGGCGGAGCTCCACGAGATCGATCGCTTCGGCCGCGGCGTCGGCTGGATCGCGTACCCGGGCGAGGAGATGGAGCGGGCGAGCCACGCGATAGCGGTCCCGAACGAGGGGGACGAGACGGACGACGTGTGGGTGTTCGATCCGGTCGACGCGCCCGGCCTCGACGAGCTGTTGGCGGAGCTCGGCACGGTCGCGGGCGTCGTGATCGGCCTCGACCGCCACAAGCGCGACAGCGCCGCGATCGCGACCCGTCACGACGCGCCCGTCTACGTCGCCGAGTGGATGACCGGCGTCGCGGACGAACTCGACGCGCCGGTCGAGCGGTTCGACTCGGAGGTGGCGGAGTCGGGGTTCGAGGCGTTCCGGATCCGCGATTCGACGGTCCCGCCGTGGCAGGAGGTCGGGTTCTTCGACGGCGAGACGCTGATCGTCCCCGAGTCGCTCGGTTCCGCCTCGTACTTCCGGGGCGACCGCGAGCGGCTCGGCGTCCACCCGATGTTGCGACTGACCCCCCCGACCGAGGCGCTCTCCGGGCTGAACCCGGAGCGGGTGCGCGTGGGTCACGGCGTCGGCGTGGAGGAGCGGGGCGCGCTCGCCGTCGAGGACGCGCTCTCCGGATCGCGCCGCAAGGCGCCCGGGCTGTACGCGAAGACCCTGCGCTCGGCGCTCGGGATCTGACCGTGTCGGTCTCTGTCTGCTCGTGATCCACGTCACGCGCGACCTGCTGACGGTGCTGCTCGAGCACGCCGCCGAGAGCGACCCCGAGGCGACGAGCCTGCGGCTCTCGGCCACCCGCGCCGGCGAGTTCGACGAGGAGACGGGACTGGACCCGGAGACGCCGGTGTTGACCCACTTCACGCCGGCGGGCGTCGGCGGATCGGTGAACGCGGTGTTCGGCGTCGACATCGGAACGCCCGCGGGTCGGGGCGGGGCGCGGTTCGTCTCGCACCCGGACGGGTTCCTCGGCGTGTCGAAGACGGACGACCTCGCGGCGGTGGTGCTCGTGGCCATTCCGCCCTACGACGACGACGGGGTCGCCGCGTTCGACCGCGCCGGCGACGGGATCGAACTCGCGGTTCTCGACGCCGCGCCGCCGGAGGAGTCGCTCCCGGAGTAACGGGCCTCGGCAGGCGGACGACGAGCGCAGACCGCCCGCTCCGAGCATTGGGTTAAAAAGCCCCGAGCGAGTATCACGCCGCAATGGCAGCACGCCCACCCGGCGGCGGCGGGTCCTCGGAGCCGGACGCGATCGAGTTCGGCATCGCCGTGCTCGGCGAGCGGATCGAGGAGGCGGACGTGTCGTTCCCGGCGACGGCCCGAGAGGTACGCGACGCGCTCGACGACCGCGAGGTCCCCTACGACGCCAAGGGGCGGACGATCGCGCTCGACGAGGCGCTCGATCAGGTGCCGCAGGAGCGGTTCGAAAACGAGACGGAACTCCTCGACGCGCTGTACCCGGTGTTCGACCGAAAGCGACGAGAGGGCGGCGGATTCCTGACGAGCCTGCGAGACGCACTCCCCTTCTGAACTGCGGGGCGTCGGCGAGCCGCCGTCCGGGGCGCCTACACTTCCACTTCGGCTTCCGCCTCGGGCTCGTCGCTCCCGGTGTCGAGACGCTCGATGATATCGTTGATCAACACCACGTCGCCGACGGCTCTGACCCAGCGGTACGGAACGATGACGCCCGTGTTTCCGCCGACGCGACCGGCGAACAGCTCGTGGTTGAGCTCCGCGAGCGCGAGCCCGGTCACCGCCTGCGCGTCCAGATCGAGGCGCACGTCCTCGATCTCACCGACGAAGACGCCGTTGTTCGAGTACACCTCGCGACCGACGAGAGACGTGATCTCCTCCGGAGCAGCGTTCATATGCGATACGGTCGCGAGCGCGCCTATTAAGCGTTCGTTGTCGAACGACGCCCGTCAGACGCGGCGAGCGCCGGGTCGCTCGTGGCCGGGGTTGCTCGTGGCCGGGATCACTCGCGCGGTGCGACCAGCTCCACGGGATGCATCGGCGACGATCCCAACAGCGCGTCGAGCTGTTCGCCACAGGAGGTGCCGGCGGCGACGACGGTCCGGTCGGTGTCGCCGAACTGCTCGCGGAGGGGTTCGCCCACGTCCATGCTCAGCTCGTAGTAGTCCTCCTTGTAGCCGAACGACCCGGCCATCCCGCAACACTCCGTCTCGGAGACGCGCACGTCGTAGCCGAGCCGCTCCATCACGGCGGTCGCGTGCTCGCCGACGCCGATCGTCCGCGCCTGACAGTGCGGGTGGTAGGCGATCCGGTTCCCCGAGGCCACCGGCCCGGTCCCCGCCGCCGGCGCCCGGAGCGCCCCCGGGTCCCCGCCGTTCTCCAGCAGGCCGAAGAGGTACTCCATGATATCGTAGCTGGCGTCGGCGAGGCGCTCGAACGAGCGCTCCGGGAGGAGCTTCTCGTACTCGCTCCGGAACATCGCGAGGTCGCTCGGCTCGATCACGACCACGTCGCGACCGGCGTCGACGTGGGTGACGAGCCCGGCGTACGCGTCCTCGGCCGCCGCCGCCGCGGTCGAGATCATCCCCTGCGAGAGCGGCGGGCGACCGCTCCCCGGAAGGTCCGGAACGCGAACGTGAACGTCGAGCGCCTCGAGCGCGCGCACCGCCGCCTTCCCGCGCTCGACGTCGACGTAGTTGGTCGCGGTGTCGGGGTAGAGCACGACGGTTCGCGCCGCCTCGCCGCTCGGGACCGCGGCGCCGCCCCGGCGCTCGAACCAGTCGACGAGCGACTCGCTCGCGAACTCGGGGAGGTCGCGTCGGCGATCGATGCCGGTCACGCGCTCGGCGAGCGCGCGCAGCGGTCCGGCGTCGGCCAGCCGGTTCGCGACCGGCGCGGTGAGGCTCCCGAGCTTCGCGACCGTTTCGTAGTTGCCGACGATCCGGGTTCCGAGATCGAGGCCGGCGGGCTCCTCGTCGGGGACCAGCTCCTCGAACAGCCAGTCGGTCTGGCGGGAGTCGACCTCGCCGCGGTTGATCCGGTCGCGGACCACCGTGTTGATCCACGGGATGTCGATCCCGACCGGACA
This sequence comes from Halorubrum persicum, assembly GCF_002727125.1. Classification (GTDB taxonomy): domain Archaea; phylum Halobacteriota; class Halobacteria; order Halobacteriales; family Haloferacaceae; genus Halorubrum; species Halorubrum persicum. Next base: position 22,536 of record NZ_NHOA01000039.1, on the reverse strand, counting down.
CGCCGGAACGCAGCGCGAACAGCCGGTACAGAGGTCGTTGAACTCGGCGGCGACGTCGAGCCCCTCGATGCCCGCCTCCCAGCCGGTGGCGATCCCGCCGGAGTACGTCTCGCCGCCGAAGGCGTGGCCGCCGACGCTCTGGAAGTTACCGCAGGCGTTCGAGCAGGCGGAGCACCGGATGCAGTACAGCGTCTCTCGCAGCTCCTTGTCGTCGCGCATCGCCATGCGACCGTTGTCGATGAGCACGAGGTGGAAGTCGCGGTCGGCGCCCGAGTCGTCCGCCAGCGGGGTCTCGTCCGCCTCGAAGTCGGGCACCGGCGAGTCCACGGGCGGGGTGAGCGTCGAGATGTAGGAGGTCACGTCCTGTCCCGTGCCGGAGCGCCCGATCAGCTCGACGAACGGGGAGAACTCCTCGACGGTCGGGACGAGCTTCTCGACGCCGGCCACCGCGACGTGCGTGTCGGTCGCCGTCACCGTCTTCCGGGCGTTCCCCTCGCTGGTGACGAGGAGCATCGTGCCGGAGTCGGCCGCGATGAAGTTCGCGCCGGTCATCCCCACGTCGGCGTCCTCGATCAGCTCGCCGAGGCGCTCGCGGGCGAACATCGTGAGCTCCTCGGCGGTCTCCGGCGGCTCGTCGAGGTCGAATTGCTCCGCGAACAGCTCCGAGATGCCCTCGCGGGATTTGTGGATCGCCGGCGCGACGATGTGCGAGGGCGCCTCGTCGGCCAGCTGGAGCACCCACTCGCCGAGGTCGGTCTCCAGCACGTCGACGCCCGCGTCCGCGAGCGCCTCGTTCACCTCGATCTCCTCCGAGGTCATCGACTTGGACTTGACGAGGCGGTCGGCGTCGCGCTCCTCGGCGGTCAGCTCCGTGATGTATCGGTTCGCGTCGGCGGCGTCGTCGGCGACGTAGACGGTCCCACCGTTGGCCTCCACCGACTCGCGCACCTCGTCGACGAGCTCCGGCAGCCGACCGATCGCGTCTTCCTTGATCGCCCGGGCCTCGTCTTTCAGCTCGTCGTAGTCGTCCAGCCGCCCCGTCGACTCGTAGCGCCCCTCGTTGAACCCCCGAGTGTTCGCGGCGACCGCGTCGCCCTCGGTCGCCATCAGCTCGCGGATGCGGTCGGCCTTCGCGGCGTCGCTACTCATCGGCGGTCACCTCCGATTCGGCGGCATCCTCGTCGTCCGCCCGAAGCAACACCACGTGCACCGCTTTCGGCCCGTGCGCCCCGTGGACCAGCCCGCCCATGTCGGCGGTGGCGCTGGGGCCGGTGGCGAACACCACGTCGACCGACTCGTCGCGCGCTCGGGGGCCGAGCCACTCGAACGCGTCGGCCATGTCGGGGACGAGGTCGGCCTCACGGAGGACCACGACGTGGCGGTCGACGAAGAGGCTCACCGGCTCGGTGCCGTCCCGGTCGGCCTCGATCGCGACGCTGCCGTAGGCGGCGACGCCGAGTTCCGCCGCGGTGACCCCGGTGTGAGCCGCACGGAGGTCGGCGGTCGTCGGTTCGGTCTCGATCCGGTCGGGGAGCGCGGCGCCCGCTGACGGGGCGTCGCTGAGCGCGACGCCGACGGCCGGCTCTCCGGCGGCCTCGTCTACCAGTTCCGAGCACGCGCTCTCGGGGCCTTCGGTGACCGTCACACCGAGGGCGTCGAGCCGGCGCTTGAACGCCGATCGGTCGGCGAGTGACATACGGGGTGGTCAGGCGGCGAGTATTTGGGTTTTGTGTCGGTTTCACCGGCTCGCAGGAGCGCTCAGGATTCGCCGACTGGGGGAGCTTTTTCACGGTTCGACCGTGAGGGTTCCTCATGGCGACCAACACGCCGGGCCCGGATCCGCGGGACGGGGGAGACTTCGACTACACGGGAGGGGCGGTAGAGCGCCCGGACCTCGTCGAGGCGCTGGACGACCGCGTCGACGGCGACGTGCGGTTCGACGACTACTCGAAGCGGCTGTACGCGACCGACGCCTCGGCGTACGAGGTCACGCCGATCGGGGTCGTGATGCCGGAGTCGACGGCGGACGTGGCGGCGGTCCAGGAGTACTGCTACCGAGAGGGGATTCCCGTGTTACCCCGCGGCGGCGGCACGTCGCTCGCCGGACAGACCGTCAACGAGGCGGTGGTCCTCGACCTCACCGACTCGATGGACGAGGTGTTGTCGACCGACGCGGAAGCGGGGACCGCCCGGGCGCAGGCGGGGGCGTACGTCGGCGACCTCAACGCCGCGGTCGAGCCGCACGGGCTGAAGTTCGCGCCCGACCCGGCGTGGCGCGACAAGTCCGCGATCGGCGGGGCGATCGGCAACAACTCCACCGGGTCGCACTCGCTGAAGTACGGGAAGACCGACCACTACGTCGAGGAGGTCGAGGTCGTGCTCGCGGACGGGACGGTGACGACGTTCGGTGACGTCGCCGTCGAGGAGCTGCGCGAGTCGGCGGACGCCGACGCCGACGCGCTCCTGCCGCGAATCCACGCCGAGGTCGTCCGGATACTCGACGAGGAGGAGGCCGCGATCGACGAGCGCTTCCCCGAGATGAAGCGGAACGTCTCCGGCTACAACCTCGACCGCCTGCTCGCCGAGTACCGCGGCGAGTACGGCGAGGCGGGCGTCGTCAACCTCGGGCGGCTCATGGCCGGCAGCGAGGGGACCCTCGCGACGGTGACGGAGGCGACCGTCTCGCTCGTCGAGATTCCGGAGACGAAGGCGGTGGCGCTGCTCACCTACGACGACCTCCTCGACGCGATGGAGGACGTGTCGCCGATCCTCGACCACGACCCCGCCGCCGTCGAGGTGATGGACGACGTGCTGTTGGGCCTCGCCGCCGACACGCCGGAGTTCGAGGAGGTCGTGGGGATGTTGCCCGAGGGGACCGAGTCCGTCCTCCTCGTCGAGTTCTACGCCGAGAGCGACGCCGAGGGGAAACAGAAGGTCGCTGACCTGATCGCGGACCGGGTGGGCGACGACGGCGCGGCCGACGCGATCGTCCCCGAGACCGAGGTCGATCCGGGGGAGGGCGCCGCCGAGATAACGAGCCAGCCGCGCCGCGCGGTCGACGCGATGGAGGCGCACGACCCCGAGCAACGCGACCGGTTCTGGAAGATGCGCAAGTCCGGGCTCCCGATCCTCCTGTCGCGGACCACGGACGAGAAACACATCTCGTTCATCGAGGACTGCGCGATCCCGCCGGAGCACCTCCCCGAGTACACCCGGGAGTTTCAGGAGATCCTCGACGACAACGACACGTTCGCGACCTTCTACGCCCACGCGGGACCGGGCGTCCTCCACATCCGACCGCTGATCAACACGAAGGACGTCGACGACGTGGACGCGATGGTCGACATCGCCGACCGCGTCACCGACGCCGTGGTCCGGCTCGGCGGGTCGGTGTCGGGCGAGCACGGCGACGGCCGCGCTCGGACCCAGTGGAACCGGAAGCTGTACGGCGACGACCTGTGGGATGCGTTCCGCGAGCTGAAGACCGCGTTCGACCCCGACTGGCTGCTCAATCCGGGCAACGTCTGCGGCGAGTTCGACATGCGCGAGAACCTCCGGTTCGACGCGGAGTACGAGCACGACGCCGGCTTCGACCCCGCGATGGAGTGGGCGATCGACAACGGAATGCAGGGGATGGTCGAGCTCTGCCACGGCTGCGGCGGCTGTCGCGGCCCGCAAGAGACGACGGGCGGCGTGATGTGTCCGACCTACCGCGCCTCCGAGGAGGAGATCCAGGCGACGCGCGGCCGGGCGAACATGCTCCGTGGCGCCATGAACGGCGAGCTCCCCGACGACCCGACCGACGACGAGTTCGTCACCGAGGTGATGGACCTCTGTGTCGGCTGTAAGGGCTGTACGAAGGACTGCCCCAGCGGCGTCGACATGGCGAAGCTCAAAGCCGAGGTCGAACACGCCCACCACGAGGAACACGGGATCGACCTGCGGACGCGACTGCTCGGGAACTTCGAGAAGCTGGCGCCGCTCGGCTCGAAGCTCGCGCCCCTCTCGAACCTCCCCGGAAAGCTCCCCGGCGGCGGCCTCGTCATGGAGAAGGTCCTCGGTATCGCGAAGGAGCGGGACCTCCCCACGTTCCGCTCGGAGAGCCTGACCGACTGGTTCGAGGCCCGCGGCGGCGCCGGCGTCCCCCGCGCCGAGGCCGACCGCGACGTGCTGTTGTTCCCCGACGTGTACACCACCTACACGAACCCCGGCGCGGGGAAGGCCGCGGTGCGCGTGTTGGAGGCCGCGAACTGCCACGTCCGGATACCCGACGTCGACGGCAGCGGGCGGCCGCCGCACTCGAAGGGGATGCTCGACAAGTCGCGGGCGGCGGCGGAAGACGCCGTGGAGGCGCTCGCGCCCGACGTACGTGACGGGTGGGAGATCGTCGTCGTGGAGCCGACTGACGCCGTGATGCTCCAGAGCGACTACCACGACCTGCTCGACGGCGACGCCAGCGACGTGCCCGACGACGACGTGGCGGCCGTCTCCGGGAACACGTACGGGATCATGGAGTACGTCGACGCCCACCGGCTCGACGAGGGGATCGACCTCGACGCGCCGACCGAGTCGCTCACCTACCACGGCCACTGCCACCAGAAGGCGACGAAGAAGGACCACCACGCGGTGGGGGTGCTCCGGCGCGCCGGCTACGGCGTCGATCCCCTCGACTCCTCGTGTTGCGGGATGGCGGGCTCGTTCGGCTACGAGGCCGAGCACTACTCGATGAGCAAGTCCATCGGGCGCATCCTCTTCGATCAGGTCGACGAGAGTGACGGCGACGAGGTGGTCGCGCCGGGCGCCTCCTGCCGGAGCCAACTGAAGGAGCGCGACGGCGACGCGCCGGAGCCGCCGCACCCGGTCGAAAAGCTGGCGGGCGCGCTGGCGTAGGGGAGGGGCGATCCGGACGGGGTCGCCGACTCACTCGCTCTCGTCGTCGGCGATCCGATCGCGCGCTCGATCCCGACGCCGGTCGAGGACCAGTTCGAGCCCCTTCCCCGGACCGCCCTCGATCGGCCACCCCTTCGTCCGCCACTGGGGCGGCTCGGGCGAGAACTCCGGGCAGGAGCCCGAACACTCGCGCGCCGTCGGTGACTTCGCCTTCGCCGCGCAGTGCGGCACGAGCGCTCGCCCCTCGCCGCGGAGCTCGAAGTGGCGGCAGTCCGGTCGCATCGTGTCGTGGAACGAGCGCCACCCCTTCCCGTAGGCTCGCTCGGCGATCTCCAGCCGGAGGGTCTCGGTGTCGGAGGCGCGGCGTTCGTGTTCCGCGGGCGCCAGATCGCTCGGGTGCCACGCCACCTCGGCCGCGTCGGCGTCGACGCCGTCGGCGAAGTCGGTCGCGAGGATGCCGGCCTCGACCGGCATCTCGCGGAGCAGCGCCGGCTCGACGCGGTCGCCGGTCGTCTCGGTGGCGAGCCACGCCTCGTCGGCGAGGCCGGTCTCCACGTCGTGGACGAGCTGGTCGGCGAGGCGGTCGGCCGCGGAGCGATCCAGGTCCGGCTTGTTCTCGATCGCGACGATTCGCTGGACCCACTCCGGGTACGGTCGCTTTCGGCGAAGCTGGATCCGGTTGTTCCGGCGGCGCTTCTCGATCAGGTCCCGCCCCGCGGCCCGGTGGACCGCCTGTCGGACGTAGCGCCACGGGTAGCCCGGGTGCGGGAGGGCGTCGCGGTACCACGCCCACTCGGCGGGGGCGTTGCGCACGACGTGGAGGAGGTCGGAGTCGATCGTGCGCTCGCCGAAGGCGCGCCGCGCCGCGAACGCCGCCGGGTCGACCTCGATCACGACCGTGTCCCAGCGGCGCTCCGCGGTGCCGAGTTGGCGGGAAACGATCGCGGGGCGGGGGCCCTCGTTCGGGTGCCACGCCAGCTCGGCGTACCGACAGACCAGGAGCTCGTAGCCGAACTCGGCGTCCGGAGTCACGGTCGCGGGAGTCGACGCCGGATTGAAAAACGAAGCGCCACGGGAACCCCGACGGTTAGACGTACTCGCCCGTCTCCTCGTCTTTCCGCTCGTCGAGGTAGTCGTGGGCGTCTTCGAGGATCTCTCGGGGCCCGGTCTGGGTGATCGTGTTGAGCGCCTGATCGTAGTCGCGCCACTGCAGGTCGCGGTGTTCGTTCGAGATCTCGGCGCTCGCCTCGAACGAGCGCGCGATGAACAGGTGAACCGTCTTGTGGATGGTGTCGCCGTTCGCCTCGAACACGTAGTCGTACTCCTTGCGGAAGCCGTCGATCAGCCGGAAATCCTCGATCCCGGCCTCCTCGCCGACTTCCCGTATCGCCGTCTGCTGGAGCTCCTCGTCCCCCTCGACCCCGCCCTTGGGGAACTCCCAGTCCCCCGGACGGCTCTTCAGGAGTAAGTACTCCCGTTCGCCGCGGGTGTCGCGGAAGAGGATGGCTCCAGCACTGGTCGCTTCGACCGTCATTATCGTCAGGTAAGCAATCACCCCTAAAGAGGGTGTCGGAGTCGTGAACGCATCGGCTGCTGCGGCCTTCTTCGGCCGATTTGTCCGGTGTTGGTTGCCCTTCACCGCGGTTTTTTACGTCGGTGTCGGCGGCGGATGGAGCGCTCCGTTCGCGGTAGATGCGTTTTTACTCCTCGGGCGACCATACCCGGACGACCCCCAGCCATGACCTTCGTCACGAAACTCTCCTTCACCTCCGGCGACCACGACGTGCTCGCCGAAACCGTCCAGGACCTCAAGTCGACGCTCGAACGCAAGGGCGCCGAGTGTAAGGGCCCGCACGCCACGCCCGCCGAGACCGTGCGCGTGCCGCTGTATAAGCAGCTCCGCGCCGGCGACGAGTTCCCGCCGTGGAGCTACGACGTGTACAAGCGCTCGATGGAGATCCACGGCTCCGACGACATCGCCCGCGAGGTCGTCGCCCGCGACTTCCCCGACTCGATCCACGTCGAGGTCGAGGTCGACCAGAAGAAGCCGCTCGGTCACCGGCGGGACTGATTTTGTAAGCGACCGCGAGGCGAGGCGCGGCTCAGTCGTCGTCGCCGGTCGCACGCGCCGCGATCTCCGGCTGGATCACCTTCGCCGCGAACACCACCGCCACGCGATCGTTTAAGCCCGGCCGCGGCCTCCCGCCGATATGAGCGCTCTCGACGACGACGCGTACCGCGCGTTCCGCCGCGACCTGCACCGCCACCCCGAGCCCGCGTGGCGCGAGTTCTACACCACCGCCCGGATCGCCGAGGAGCTCCGCGAGCGCGACCTCACGGAGCTGTACGTCGGCCCGGACGCGCTGGCGACCGAGGACCGCATGAACGTCCCCGACGACGAGGAGCTCGCGGAGTGGGAACGGCGGGCCCGCGACGCGGGCGCGGATCCGGAGATCGTCGACCGGCTCTCTGGCGGCTACACCGGCTGCGTCGCGGTCGCCGAGCGGGGTCCGGGTCCCGTGGTCGGGCTCCGCGTCGACATCGACGCACTCCCCGTTCGCGAGTCCGCGGACGACGACCACGTCCCCGCCGCCGAGGGGTTCCGCTCGGAGCGGGAGGGGTACATGCACGCGTGTGGTCACGACGCGCACGCGACGATGGGGCTCGGAACCCTCGACGCGGTGCTCGACTCGGACTTCTCTGGCACCCTCAAGGTGTTCTTCCAGCCGGGCGAAGAGCAGGTCGCGGGCGCCAAGCCGATGGCGGAGTCGGGCCACCTCGACGACGTGGACTACCTCTACGCGGTCCACGTCGGCCTCGATCACCCCTCTGGCGAGGTCGTCTGCGGCGTCGACGGGTTCCTCGCGGTCAGGCACTTCCTCGCGGAGTTCACCGGCGAGCCGTCGCACGCTGGCGCGCGCCCCGAACAGGGGCGGAACGCGGTGCAGGCGATGGCGGCGGCGGTCCAGAACCTCTACGCGATCCCCCGCCACGCCGACGGGCCGACCCGGGTGAACGCGGGGCTGGTCGGCGGGGGCACGGCGACGAACGTCATCCCGGAGGAGTCGTACATCGAGGGCGAGCTCCGCGGCGCGACGACGGAGCTGGCCGACTACATGTCCGAGCACGCCGACCGGGTCCTGGAGTCGGCGGCGGGGATGCACGACTGCGAGGTCGAGGTCGCGACGAAGGGGGAGGCCCCGAGCGCGACGAGCGACGACGCGCTCGCCGGGATCGTCGGCGAGGTCGCCGGCGGCGTCGACGGGGTCACGCGGATCGTCGATCGCGACGACCTGGGCGGCTCCGAGGACGCGACCTACCTGATGCAGTCGGTCCAGCAGCGCGGCGGGCTCGCCTGTTACGTCGGCGTCGGCACCGACCACCCCGGCGGCCACCACACGAGCGCGTTCGACGTGGTGGAATCCGACATCGCGGTCGGGATCGACGTGCTTTCCGGGGCGATTCGGCGAGTCGCGGAGACGCGTCCCTGAGCGGGGAGGGGAAGGCGAACCGCTCGGCAAAAGCTCGGCGAACAGTGCGTCGTTGGCAACGAAGCGGCGGCGAGGAACGCCCGGCTCAGTACTTCGCGTCCGCGCCGGTCGTCTCGTAGATCCGGTCCATGATCGCGTCGCGCTCGCGGGTCCAGTTCGCCATCGCGGCGGGGCTGGTGGGGTACGAGCCGTAGTGGTCGAGCAGCTCGTCCGCGAGCGTCTTCGTCTGGTAGAAGTTCCGGATCGTCCCCCAGTAGCCGAAGCTCTTGACCGCCGCCTTCAGCTTCAGGCCGAAGGACATCGAGGTCGACCCCTCGTACAGCGCCTCGGCGAGCTTCTCGCCCGGGAGCGCCGCCAGCAGCCCCATCAGGTCGTCCACGTCGACCGCGGTCGAGAGCACGTTGTACACGTCGAGGCCGGCGTACCGGCCGCCGAAGTGGTCCATCACGCGGGTGTTGTACCGCCAGAGGTTCTCCTCGCTCACGTCGCCGTCGGAGACCGCCTTCACCGCCTGCTCGCCGGCGTACTTGCCCGCGTACGCCGCCCCGGCGATGCCGCCGCCGGTGGTCGGGTTGACGTGGCCCGCGGCGTCGCCGACCGCCATGTACCCCGGTGCGACCGCCGAGTCGTAGGGGCGACGGGTCGGGAGCGCGGCGCCGAGCTTGTCCGTGACCTCGGCCCCCTCGAACTCGGGGCGGTTGCGGAGGTCGCGTTTCAGCGCCTCGACGAGCTGCATCGGCTCCTCGTTCATCTGGAAGCCGAGCCCGGCGTTGATCTCGGTGCTCGTCCGCGGGAAGTACCAGAGGTAGCCCGCGGCGCGGTCGGTCGCCTTGAACACGAGGGCGTCGTCCCACTCGACCGGCTCCGGGACCTCGACGATTTCGCGGTACGCCGAGCAGAACTGCGAGTACCGGACGTTGGTGTCGAACGTCGTCTCCTCGAAGTCCGCCTTGTCCTGCAGCAGCGACAGCGACCCGGCACCGTCGATGACGAGGTCCGCCTCGTAGGTGACCGCGTCGCCGTTGCGCTTGGCCCGCAGCCCCGTGACCCGACCGCCGTCGGTCTGGATCACGTCGTTGATCACGGTGTCGTAGTGGAACTCGACCCCGGCGTCCGCGGCGGCGTCGATGATCCGTCGGCCGTACTCCCAGCGGTCGATGACTGCGAGTTCGCCGGGGACGGGTATCTCGAGGACGGTGTCCTCCTGCGGGATCTCGAAGCGGCCGTGGTCGACGCCGGTGTTCGTGAACGCCGGCTCCAGCCGGTCTTTCGGGATCGCTTCCGGGAAGGCGTCGGCGCCCTTCAGCGCGTCGCCGCAGGCGATGTGGCCGGCCTCCTCCGCGTCCTTCCGCTCGACGATGACGACGTCGAGCCCCTCGTTCGCGATCGTCGCGGCCGCGTAACAGCCGGCGGTCCCGGCGCCCGCCACGACGACGTCGTACTCGTCGATGCTCATACCTCGTGCGTGGTCGCCCCTGTGGCAAAACTCTTTGTTCCCGATTCGGTCGCCTCGGGGACGACAGGGAAGCGATCTGGGAAACGAAGCGCGTCAGGTCGGACGCGCCGTCCGACCGCGCGACCGAGTCGTCAGAGCGACCCGACTACCTGAGCGGTCGAGCCGCCGGAGCCGTCACTCCTCGGTGTCGTAGTGCTCCCCGGCCGCCTCCGGGAGCCGCGTCCGGCCGACCAGCGCGAGCACGAGGATCACGACCACGAACGGGGTGATCCGGATGAGCTGACGCGGGATCCCGATCCCCTGGAGCTGGAGCACCGTCTGCAGCGCGTCCAGCCCAGCGAACAGCATCGTCGAGAGGAACGCCCCGACCGGGTTGTAGTTCCCGAACAGGTACGCCACGATGGCGATGAACCCCTTCCCGTTGACCATCGTCGGGCCGTTCCCGGTGAACTGGCCGAGGTCGAGCGACAGCGCCGCCCCGCCCATCCCGGCGAGCACGCCCGAGATCAGCACCGCCGCGTACCGGACGTGCGTGACGCTCACGCCGGCGGTGTCGAGCGCCTTCGGGTTCTCGCCGCTGGCGCGGATCCACCGGCCGAACGCCGTCCGCTCGAAGACGTACCACGAGCCGAACACCGCGGCGAACAGCATGTACACCGACGGCGACGCCGAGAAGAGCGCGCCGAAGAACGGGAGGTCGGCGAGCACCGGCACCGTGATCGACCCCGTCGTCGCGACGGTCGGGGTGTTCGGGCTGGAGTAGATCACCTGCGAGGCGAACGGCGCGAGCCCGAGCGCGATGAGCCAGACCGCGAGCCCGGCGATGATCTGGTCGGCGCGGAACCCGATCGTGACGACGGCGAACAGCGCCGCGAGCAGCGTGCTCGCGACCACGCCGCCGGCGAAGCCGATCCAGACGCCGCCGGTGATGTCGGCGACGTAGATGGCGCTGAACGCCGAGATGATCAGGAGTCCCTCCAGTCCGATGTTGATCACGCCCGACTTCTCCGCGAAGATCCCGCCGAGGGCGGCGAAGGCGATCGGCACGGAGAGCCGCAGCGCCGACGCGAGCGTGTTCCGGCTGGTGAGCGCGTCCGAGAGCGTCCCGGCGAGCGAGTCGGGGAACAGCAGACCCGCCAGCAGCAGCGCGACGACCGAGGCGATCGTCACGCCAGCGACCAGCGCGCGGGTCGAATATCGCTTTAAGAGGCTCTCGCCCTCGCTTCGGTCGGCGTCACTCATCGGTCTCACCCCCGCTCTCCGTCACGGTCCCGCCGTCGGTCGCGACCGCCTCCGGCTTCGATCCCGCGCCCGGCAGCCCGCGGCCCAGCAGCCGGAAGAACTCCGGCATCGCCACGAACAGGATGATGAGCCCGCGGAGGACGCCGACGAGCTGGGGCGGCACGTCGGTCGCGAACTGGACCACCGTCGTCCCGCTCTTGAGCACGCCGAACAGCAGCGCGGCGACGCCGACGCCGAGCGGGTTGTTGCCGGCGAGGATCGAGACGGTGATCCCGTCGAAGCCGTAGGAGGGGATCCCCGTCTGGAACGTCCCGAGCACCATCATCACGTACATCGCGCCGGCGATGCCGCCAAGCGCACCCGAGAGCGTCAGGCTCGCGACGACGGTGCGCTTGGCGTCGACGCCGCCGTACTCGGCCGCCTCGGGCTGGACGCCGCTCGTGCGGATGTCGTACCCGAACGCCGTGTGCTCGAGGACGTAGTACAGCCCGCCGATGGCGAGGAGTCCGAAGGCGAGCGCGACGAGGGAGAAGTCCTGCCGGCCGCCGAACAGCAGGGCCGGGAACTGCGCGAACTCGGGGAGCGGAACGGTCTGGTTCGCGGCGCTCTCGGGGTCCTTGAACACGCCGCTGACCAGGTACAGCGCGACGCCGGTGGCGATGAAGTTGAGCATGATCGTCGTGATCACCTCGTTGGCGTCGGCGTACGCCTTCAACAGCCCCGGCACCGCGCCGTAGAGGCCGCCGAACACCCCGCCGACGAGGAGCCCGAACGGGATCAGCACGACGGTGCCGACGACGCCCGACACCAGCGACGACGCCCAGAGGACGCCGAGCGCGGTCGCCAACGCCCCGACGACCATCTGCCCCTGCGTCCCGATGTTGAAGATCCCGGTGCGGAACGCCAGCGCGACCGAGAGGCCGGTGAAGATCAGCAGCGTCGTCTCTCGGAGCGTGACCGCGAACTGGCCGTTGGGCGACCAGCTCCCGCTGAGCGGGTCGCCGAGCGCCCCGAGGAACAGCCGGTCGAAGACGACGACGGGGTCGTAACAGAACCCGGTGCCGAAGTAGTACACCGCCTCGCCGGCGGTACACGTCGTCATGCGTCCGGCCACCAGCACCAGCACCGCCCCGATGAGGACGGAGAGGACGAGCGCCGCCGTGCTGATCAGGATCCGCTCGGTCGCGGACGCGTCGACGAGCCGAGAGAGCGCCTTCCGCGCGCGGTCGGCCGCGCTCACGCTCGCTCACCGTCCGCGGAGTCCGTGAGGTCCGCCGGCTCGTCTCGCTCCGTCGCCTCGCTTTCGGTCGCCTCCGGTCTGCCCCCGTCTCCCGGGCGCTCGCCGGCCATCAGCAGACCGAGCTCTTCCTCCGTCGTCTCGTCCGGGTCGACCACGTCGATGAACTCGCCCTCGTAGACGACGGCCAACCGGTCCGAGAGCCCCTGTACCTCCTCTAACTTCGAGGAGACGAGGAGGATCGCCACGCCCTGCTGGCGGAGCTCCAACAGCCGCTCGTGGATGAACTCGATCGAGCCGACGTCGACGCCCCGCGTCGGATGGGAGGCGACGACCAGCTCGGGGTCGCGCTCGAACTCCCGGCCCACGATGAACTTCTGCTGGTTGCCGCCGGACAGGGAGTGCGCCTCGGCGTCGGCGTCCGGCGGGCGCACGTCGTACTCGTCGATGATGGCGTCCGCGTGCCCGCGGGTCTTCGACCAGTCGATCCGCCCGTTTGCGGCGAGCTCCGGGTCGTGTTGGCTCCCCAACAGCCCGTTCTCGACGAGGTCGAACTCCATCACCAACCCGCGCTCCTGGCGGTCCTCGGGAACGTACGCCATCCCGGCGTCGATCCGGTCCCGCCGCGAGGCGGACGTGACGTCCTCACCGCGGAACCGGATCTCGCCGGTGTCGGGGGTCCGGAGGCCGGTCACCGCCTCGACGAGTTCGGACTGGCCGTTGCCGTCCACGCCGGCGATCCCGAACACCTCACCGCCCCGAATCTCGAAGGAGACGCCGTTGACAGCCGGGACTCCCCGGTCGTCCTCGACGACGATGTCCGAGACCGACGCGACGACGTCGCCCGTTTCCGCGGTCCCGTGGTCGACATCCAAGAGGACCTCGCGGCCGACCATCAGCTCCGCGAGCTCCTCTTGGGTGGTGCCGTCCGCGTCGACGCTCCCGACCTTCCGCCCGTCTCGGAGGACCGAGATCTCGTCGGCCGCGCGCATCGCCTCGCCGAGCTTGTGGGTGATGAAGATGATCGTCTTTCCCTGGGCGGTCAGCTCCTCGAGCACGTCGAACAGCTCGTCGACCTCTTGGGGCGTCAACACGGCCGTCGGCTCGTCGAGGATCAGCGTGTCGGCGCCGCGGTACAGCGCCTTGAGGATCTCGACGCGCTGTTGCTCGCCGACGGAGATGTCTTCGACCCGCGCGTCCGGATCGACGTCGAAGCCGTATCGGTCGGCGAGGTCGACGATGGCCTCGCGCGCCGCCGATCGGTCGACCGCGAGTCCGCCCCACTTCCGCGGCTCGTTGCCCAGCGTGATGTTCTCGGTGACGGTCATCGGGTCCACGAGCATGAAGTGCTGGTGGATCATCCCGACCCCGGCGTCGATAGCGTCTCGCGGCGAGCGGAACGTCTGCGGCTCCCCGTCTAGCCGAACCGTCCCCGACGTCGGTTCGTAGAGGCCGTAGAGAACGTTCATCAACGTCGTTTTGCCGGCCCCGTTCTCGCCTAAGAGGGCGTGAACGGTGCCGGGTTCGACTTCGAGATCGACGTTATCGTTCGCCACGACCCCCGGAAACCGCTTCGTGATCCCGTCGAGATGGACGGCTGAGGCCATTGGTCTACTACTCCCTGGTTTCAGGGCGGCTGAATATGTTTGGATATGTTTCGGCCCGATCAGACGGTCAAACAGGCGACAATTCGACCGGAGCGTGCGAGCGCTCCGCTAGACTTCGGAGGGGACGGAGACATCGCCGGCGATGATGCTCTCGCGTGCGGCCGCGACCTCGTCGGCGACGTCGTCGGGGATCTCGGAGCCGAGCTGGTCGCCGTAGACGAGCGCGACGCCCTCGTTGCCGAGGCCGAGCGCGACGTTCGAGCCGCCGGGGAACTCGCCGTCGACCGTCGCTTCGATCGCGTTGTAGACGGCGGTGTCGACCCGCTTGACCATGCTCCCGAGGATGACATCGGCGTAGTCGGGGCGCGTGATCGACTGGTCGCGGTCGACGCCGATCGCGAACCCGTCCTGCTCCTGTGCGGCCTGGAAGACGCCGGTGCCGCTGTTCCCCGCGGCGTGGTAGACGATGTCGGCGCCGCTGTTGTACATCGCGGTCGCCGCCTCGCGGCCCGCGGCGGGGTCGTTGAAGCTACCGGTGTAGTTGACGCTGACGTCGACGTTGTCGCTGCCGGCGGAGACGCCAGCCTCGAAGCCGGCCTGGAACTTCTGGATCAGGTCGGACTCGACGCCGCCGACGAAGCCGACGTTCGTGGAGTCGCCCGCGGTCGAACCCCCGCCCGCGGTGAAGTCGCGGGTGGTGAGCAGGCTCGCCATCAGGCCCGCGAGGTACGACCCCTCGTGCTCGCGGAACGTGTAGCTCGCGACGTTGTCTCCCTCGACGACCGAGTCGACGATCATGAAGTCCTGGTCGGGGTACGACTCGGCGGTCTCCGAGAGCGAGTCCGCCTGGAGGAAGCCGACACAGCACACCAGGTCGTAGTTCGGGTCGGTCGACTCCGCGAACTGCTGCTGGAACGTGCTGAACTGCGACACCTCGTCGGGCTGAGACTCGCGGTACGCGATGCCGAGGTCCTCTTCCGCCTGGATCGCGCCTTCTTGGGCCTGATCGTTGAACGACCCGTCACCGAGGCCGCCGGTCGCGTAGACCATCCCGATGTTCGTCGAGCCGTCGGAGCCGTCAGACCCGTCGGAGCCGTCGCTCCCCGGTCCGCCGCTACAGCCGGCGAGGCCCACGAGGCCCGCCGCGCTCGCCGCCTTGAGGAACCGCCGCCGTTCGAAGTCGGATGCCATGTCACCTACAACGGGGTCGGTACACGGCATAAATTCGTCGCTCTCGCCGCCCCTGCGTTGCACGTTCGCGCGATCCGGCGGAAACATCCTCGCCGATACGCCCCGATCGATCGGGGATCGTTCCATATTCGTGGTGTGTCAAGAACGATCGGGAGACATTTCCGGGGGACGCGAGCGCCGCCGGCCCGCGGGGGGGACTACTCGTCGCCGCCGACAGCGGCCACCGCGTCCTCGACGACCGCCTCGGCGTCCGCGATCAGCGCGTCGACCTCGTCGCTCTCGGCGTACACACGCACGTACGGCTCCGTCCCGGAGGGGCGCACCAGCGTCCACGAGGCGTCCGGGAACTCGAGGCGGACGCCGTGGTCGGTGTCGACC
This sequence comes from Halorubrum persicum, assembly GCF_002727125.1. Taxonomy (GTDB): domain Archaea; phylum Halobacteriota; class Halobacteria; order Halobacteriales; family Haloferacaceae; genus Halorubrum; species Halorubrum persicum. The sequence goes on along the minus strand of NZ_NHOA01000039.1, from coordinate 7,044 downwards.
GTCGCGTCCGGGAAGGCGTCGGGGAGGGCCGTCGCCAGTCGCTCCATCACGCCGGGCTTGGCCTCGTCCGGGCAGTCGACGCTGACCTTGCGGTACGGGCGCTCCGCGATCGGCTCGCGGAGCGCGTCGAGCCCCGATTCGGCCACGAGCCGGGCGATCACGGCCGCCGAGGCGACGCCGTCGATCCACCCGCCGAAGCCGACGTGGATGTGTTTCCACGGCTCGGCGGCGAAGACGACGCGCGTGTCGCCGCCGGTCTCGGCGGCGTCCGCCCGCACCGCCGCGATCCCCTCGTGGAGCGCGCCGAGGCGAACGCGGTCGACTCGACCGCCGGCCTCGCGGACGCGCTCGTCGATCCGACCCGAGGCGTTCGGCGTCGTCACGACCACCGGGTCGGCGGCGTCGCTCTCCCGAGTGTACCGCTCCGCGAGCAGCGCGAGAACGGTGTCCTCGTGGACCACGTCGCCGTCGGCGTCGACGATCACGATGCGGTCGGAGTCGCCGTCGTGGCCGATCCCGAAGGCGAACCCCTCGGCGTCGCCGGCGCGCTCGCCGTCCGCGGTCGGGCGACCGGGAGCGGCCACGCCCTCGTTGGCGTCGGCGATGAACGCCCGGAGGTCGCGGAGGGTCTCGGGCGTCGGCTTGCTCCCGCGACCGGGGAAGTAGCCGTCGACGTTCCCGTTGAGCGTGACGACTTCGGCGCCAAGCTCTCGCAGCACGGTCGGCGTCGCGGGCGCGGACATCCCGTTCCCGCAGTCGACCGCGATCCGGAGTCCGTCGAGGTCGTCGCCGAAGCGCTCCGCGTACGCGCGGACCGCGTCGAGGTAGCCGCCGAGGGTGTCGACGCGCTCCGCCTCGGTCCACTCGTCCCACGGCGCCGGGGAGCCCTCGCCCGCGACGCGGTCCTCGACGGCGCGCTCGGCGTCCCGGTCGAACTCGCTGCCGTCCCGGAACAGTTTGATCCCGTTGTCGGTCGGCGGGTTGTGCGACGCCGTGAGCATCACGCCGTACCGCCCCCGCGAGGCGTGCGCGAGCGCCGGCGTCGGCAGCCGGCCGGCTCGGAGCACCCGGACGCCTCCCGACGCGAGCCCCGACTCCATCGCGGCCGCGATCGCCGGCCCGGTCACGCGCCCGTCGCGGGCGAGCACGACTTCGGAGGGTGCGTCTCCGTCAGCGGCCGCCCGTACTTCCGCCGCGACCGCGCGACCGACGGCCAGCGCGAGCTCGGGCGTCACTCGGGTCTCGGCGCTGCCGCGGATCCCCGCGGTTCCGAACAGGTCCATACCCGTGGTGTCGACCGCGTTCCGTTAGAAGTCGTCGGTTGCGAGTCGCCAGGTTCCAGCCGCCGGACGAGACGGGGTCCCCGTCCCCGCGACGCTTAACAGGACGGCGGACGCAGCCATCACCGATGACCGACCGAACGCGAGCACACGTGTACGTCTCGGGGCGCGTACAGGGGGTCTACTACCGCGCGACGACGCGCGACACCGCCCACGAGAAGGGGGTCGACGGGTGGGTGCGCAACCTCGACGACGGGCGCGTCGAGGCCGTCTTCGAGGGACCAGCGGCGGCCGTCGACGAGATGGTGGCGTGGTGCGAGACGGGGAGCAAGGCCGCCGACGTCGACGCGGTCGACGCCGAGTACGAGGCGCCGGAGGGGCTCGACGGGTTCGAGGTCCGGTGGTAGGGCGGGGGGAGTCAGGGCGCGACCGGGTCGCCCGGCGGGTCTCGCACGTCGAGCTCCTCCAGCGCGCGCAGCACCACGATCGCCTCGACCACGTCGCGCGCCTCCGTGTAGGGGTCGTCGACGGCGTCGAGCGTCGACTCCGCCTCGCGTTCGAGCCGCGCCTCCAGTTCGGTCTGGTCCGTCTCCTCCTTCGTCGCCGACAGCAGCGCCTCGTGGTCCTCGCGGAGGTCGAGCGAGACGTGCGCCGCGTTGCACCGCGAAAGCGGGTGGGTGTCCATCTCGATCGCCAGGTCGCTCACGAGGTCCCAGTCGTCGGCGCAGAAGCGGAGCGTCACCGTCCCCACAACGTCCCGCCACGAGATCGGCCCGCCGTTCTTCAGCAGCCGGATCGCCCGGGGCGGCACCGCGATCCGGGTGTGGGTGTCGTCGCGGCCGCACAGGCAACACGGGGTGTTCTTCAGTCCGGCGTACACGCCGGTCTGTACGGGTCGGAGGGGGGAGTACGTTTCGCCGGGGAGCGCGTCACCCGCTGCACTCGGCGAGCCACTCGTGGGCCCACTCGTCGATCTCCTCGAACACCGGCGCCAGCGACTCGCCCTTCGGCGTGAGGCTGTAGTACGTCGCCACCGGCGAATCCTCCTCCAACCGGCGGTCGACGAAGCCGGTCTCCTGGAGGTCGTCGAGCACGCGCGAGAGCGTCCGGGCGTTGGCGTCGGTCTCGCGCTTGAGCTCGTTGAACCGCAACTCGCCGTTCAACAGCTCGTGGAGCACGACGAGCCGCCAGCGCGAGCCGATCTGTTCGAGCGAGTCGATGACGGGACACGGCGTGTCCGGGGCGGAAGACGCGTCCGTGTCGGGCTCTGCGTCGGTCGTCTCCGCCGGTTCGGAGCCGGCGAGTTCCTGCGATGACATCGAGGTTACCTGCTTACACTCTTGTCCGGGAAGCGATAAATAGGTTACGTCCGTATACGTAGTTACACGATGTTAGCTGCATTCACGACGATACCGCTCCAGTTCGACGCCCCGCTCGCGGGTGAACTGTTCCTGCTCGGTCGGATCCTGTTCGGCGCCACGCTCGCGTTCATGGGGTTGAACCACTTCATGGACGTCGACACCATGGCCGGCTACGCCGAGTTCAAGGGGCTCCCGGCGCCGCGCTTCTCGGTGGTCGCCTCCGGGGTCGTCTTGGTGCTCGGCGGGGCCGCGGTCGCGGCGGGCGCGTTCCCCGTCCTCGCGGCCGGCGCGCTCGCGGCGTTCCTGCTGGTCTCCGCCGTGACGATGCACGACTTCTGGTCGATCGACGACCCGGAGGAGAAGCAGAGCGAGATGACGGGGTTCCTCAAGAACGTCTACGGCGCGGGCGCGGCGCTCGCGCTGCTGGCGGTCGGCGGCAGCGCGTGGCCGTACGCGGTGGGCCTCGGGCTGTTCTGATCCGGCGGCGCTGACGGAGTCCGACTCGCTCTCGGTCACCCGTACCACTAACTTTCTTCACGAGAACCGATCACACGGACATGACCGACGCTCCGCCGACGACCGGACTGCACCACGTGACGAACATCTGCACCGACATGGACGAGACCGTCGCGTTCTACGAGGACGCGCTCGGCTGGCACACGGTCAAGCGGACGCAGAACTACGACGATCCGGGGACTCCCCACTACTACTTCTCGCCGACGCCGAAGGGCGAGCCGGGGACGAACGTCACCTACTTCGAGTATCCGAACTCGCAGGGGGCGCCCGGTCCGGGAGCGAGCCACCACTTCGCGTTCGGCGTCGAGGACGAGGAGACGCTCCGCGAGTGGCAGGCGCACCTCCGCGAGCAGGACGTGCGCGTCTCCGAGGTGAAAGACCGGACCTACTTCAAGAGCATCTACTTCAGCGACCCCGACGGGCTCGTCTTCGAACTGGCGACGGCGGGGCCGGGGTTCACCCGCGACGAGGCGGAGCCCGGCAGCAGCGTGATCGACCCGTTCGAGGAGGGGTACGAGAGCTGAGCGGTCCCGGTCACGACTCGACCAGCGCCGCGAACCGGTCGAGCGCGCGCCGGCAGACGGGGACGTACCAGGCCGCGACCGCCGGCACCTCGACGACGACGCGGCTGCGGTCCGCGTCACCGGCGTAGCTGTCGACGCGATGCCCGGTCGCCGGGATCCCGGCGACGCGCCAGTCCCAGCGTCGGCCGTTGCACGCGGTCACCCGGAACGGGAGCCACGCGCCCCCGACGCGAACGCGTCCGGTCGTCCCGCGAGTCACGTACCGGTCGTCGCTCTCCACGGCGTCGATCGCCGGTCCCCAGTCAGGCCACCGGCGCGTGTCGCGGAGGGTCTCGGCGGCGACCGCCGGTGAGACCGCGATGTCGCGGCCCACCGCGAGTGTCGTTCCCTCCCGGACCACCGTCGACGCGGACCCCTCGTCGGACTCCCGGAGATCGAAACGTCCGTTCGATTCGCTGCCGAGACGAGACCGATAATTCACGATCCGTTCAACGGTCCCGTCGTGCTTAAACCGACACATATTAATTCCTTAAATGGTACTAGGTATCATTATCTCTTTCCACGAAGGGTTAATACGGAGATCCTGGCTACCCCATGCCAAGATGGCAAACGATCGCGACACCATGAAAGACGTCTCGCACACGGCCCCGAACGACACATCGGCGAAAGGCGTCTGGGAACGAGGACGCGCCCCCGTCGAGGAAGAGGAAGAAGAGGAGTAGCTCGCCCGACCGCTGTTTTCTTGCGACTTTTGCGCAACATACCGATCGGGGAGCCGTATCCGCGGGTGAGTCGGCTCGACCGCGCTCGTGAGCCGCCGGTAGGCCGTCGTCTCCGTCTTACCGGGATGGACCCTCTCCCTCCGTCTCCGGGGGCTCGGAGTCGCTGCCCCCTTCCGCCTCGGCTTCCGTCTCGATCGTCGCGATTCCGGGCGCTTCTTCCTCCGTGGGGGCCCGCCCGAGCATGGCCCGGAGCGACGACCACGCCTGCCGCCTGTCCCCGCCCTTCGAGATCGGGATCCCGGCGAACGACGCCGACGGGTGCGTGGTTTCGGGACCGAGGTGGTCCATGTGCGCGGCGACCCACGTGAAGGCGGCCGAAACGGCCGTGAGAGCGACGAAGGAGACCCACGACCCGACCGCTGGGAGGCCCGCCGCCCCCACGACGACGCCGGCGATCACGTAGACGAAGGCGACGAATATCAGCAACACCGTCACCGTCGCTAACAGGTCGTTGACTGCGGTGACGCGCGCGTTGTAGTCGATCCACTCGGCGTAGCTCCGGAGGAGTCGCTCCTCGAACTCGGGAGCGCCGTCGCCCGCGTCCCGCGGCCCCTCTCCCTCCCCGCGTTCGGCGGTGATCACCGCGTCGACGGCCTTGAGGTCCAGCCCGCCGCGGAGGTCCGACGCGGTGTAGGTGACCGCGGCCAGCCCGGTCGACGCGAGGAGGAGGAGCCCCCCGACCACGGTGAAGGGGTTCAAGAAGACGGCCAGGTCCACGGTCGTCTGGACGACGATCGAGCCGCCGGTGACGACGATCCCGATGAGCAGGAGGTTCGCCTTCAGGATCTCGATGGCTTTGTTGTCGATCTCGCGGAGCCGCTCGACCTGATAGTCGAACGTGGTGCGCAGCTCCTCTCGGGTCGTCGCCGCGACCGCGGGGTCGATCGCGGCGTCGCCGTTCCGGCGTCCGGACGCCGCGTCCTCGGCCCGCTCGCCCGGATGATCGGACGCGGCGCCGCCGCCGGCCCCGTCGGGCGCGTCGTCGCGTCCATCCGTGACCCCCCGTCGGTCACTCATACGGGACGTGTTGTCGAAGCGACGCTGTAAGGCTACCGGCGGGGGAATCAGCCGTCCCGCGACCGCCGTTGACCCACCGGCCCGACGGGTCACCTCCTCCCTTCCCCTAGGTCGACACCGCCCGCCGCGTTCTCGCGGGTGATAGCCGCGGGCGTGAGTTTAACCCGCCCGACGGCGGACACGAGCGCATGATCGAAGTGGAGGGGTTGCGGAAGACGTACGGGGAGTTCGCCGCCGTCGTCGACAGCACCTTCTCCGTGGCGGAGGGCGAGGTGTTCGGCATCGTCGGCCCGAACGGCGCCGGGAAGACGACGACGCTAAAGGTGCTCGCCGGGCTCGTCGACCCCACCGACGGCGAGGTGGAGGTCGCCGGCTTCGCCTCCGACGACCCGGAGATGCGCCGCCGGTTGGGGTTCCTCCCCGAGGAGTCGCCGCTGTACGAGGAGATGACGCCACTGTCGTACCTGCGCTTCTTCGCCGACCTGTACGACGTGCCGCACGAGGCCGCGAACGAGCGGATCGAGGCCGCGCTCGACCGGCTGGAACTGGACCACCGCGAGCGCCGGCTCGGCGACATGTCGAAGGGGATGAAACGCAAGGTCGCCATCGCCCGGTCGCTCGTCAACGACCCCGACGTGCTCGTGTACGACGAGCCGGCCTCGGGGCTCGACCCGGTGACGACGAACTCCGTGCTGGAGTTCACCCGCGAGCTGCGCGAGACCGGAAAGACCGTCGTGTTCTCGGCGCACAACCTCTACCACGTCGAGTCCGTCTGCGATCGGGTCGCGGTGATGAACGAGGGACGGATCGTCGCCCGCGGGAGCGTCGGCGGGATCCGCGAGCGACACGGGGAGACGACGTACCGCGTGTTCACCGACGTGTCGCCCGCGCGGACCGACGCGCTGGTCGGGGTCTTCGGCGACGGCGACGACCTCGACGCCGCGACCGAGGAGGTCGGCGACCGGTTCCGCACGACCGTGCCGACGATGGACGCCGTCGAGGCGGTCCGCGAGGCCGCGGCGGCCGCGGGCGGCGAGGTCGTCGACATCCGCACCCGAGAGCCGAGTTTGGAGGACGTGTTCCTCGATATCGTCGGCCGGCCGATGCCGGGGCGGTACACCGGTGGCGGCGGGGCCGCCGGGAGTTCGGACGGCGAAGCGGGTGATGAGACCGCGCCGACGGGGAGCGAGCGCGACGGGGCGCGACCGACGGAGCCGCCGGAGGGCGCCGAGTGATCGACCGACTTCGGCGGATCCTCCGGGTCGCTCGCTGGGAGACGGCGCGGGCGAGCGGCGGCGTCGACCGCCGAACCCTGCTCGCGGCGCTCGCGCTCCTGCTCGTCGCCGGCGTCGTTCTCGGCGGGGGGCTCGCGGCCGGCGTCGTCGGACTCGACGTCGACCGCGACGTGTACCGCGTGGGGGTCGACCGCGACTCGCCCTACGCGGAGGCGGTCGAGGACGCCCCGGCGCTGACACGCGTCCCCGCAGAGGGGGCGGCCCTCGGCGACACGGCCGACCTCGTCGTGTTCGGCGGCGAACGGCGACGGTCTCGACCGACCCGCCTC
>NZ_NHOA01000154.1 GCF_002727125.1 Halorubrum persicum | reverse complement strand
AAGAATAGCAAAAGACTAAGAATATAATTGAAAGAACAAACAAGATAATTGTCTTTTAGTTAAGTTTCTCAAAGTTTTGGCAAAGTTTCTGTAAGTTTGTTCAATTAGTTGATTGATCTTTGATTCTGACTTTATTTCATGTCAACTTAGGAGCAAAGTATCCGGCAGATATTTGCCTAAAATGGGGGACGAAAACTATACACTTCAATCTGACAAAGAAATACCCGGCAAAAATCTCTGGTAAATTTCACAGAATATTATCTCTGAACGATATTCCCCCTCTTCTTGGCTACTCCTTTCCTCCGGTATCTTAACAAATGCGTGGAATTGTTCAGGGATTTCAGCTACAGAGATTAGACGTTTGACTGTTTTGTAATCAAACGAACTATCCTCTGCTATCTTTTCAAATACCTCTCCTTCACTAAGGAAAAGGTTGGACGAGTCGTCTGACCTTTCATGTGTCTTTCTCAAATGGGTTTTTAGACCTTGACCACCACTATATTCCTTCCCACATTCAGGACAATCTACACTTTCATCTCCCCCGACTAAATCCTCTGCCAAAGCGTCATATCGCTTTTTGACTGATTGTGCTAATTCAAATTGGGAAAGTGGTTCTCTGTGTTCTTTTTGCTCTTATTTTTGGACATACATCAACTTATTTCGCAAGCCTTTTATACCAACACCTATTAGTATAATACGTGATATGACGGATATAGAAAATAGCGGTTCGGAATATACGACTATCTCCCTCTCTCGCGGTTTTAAGAAGGAATTAGAGAAAGATATGTCGTGGGGTATGAGTTTTCAGGATTATTTGCAGAGCGAATTAGATATTAATCACGAGGATTAAATTATGACAAATGCTGGCGCGGGTTTTGTTAAAGGAGAACGGCACGGAAACCAGATTTATGCGGAAGGGAGTAACCAAGGCGGATCTACGGGTGTAGCTGAACTTTCGTCGCACGAGGATATTCAGGCTCGTGACTTAGATCCTGATAGGGACGTAGTAATTGAAGAGCTAGAAGGTGGAAACGCTAAGATTAGAGAACGTGAAGAGGGAGAGAGAGTCATTAAGGTAAAAGCCGAAACATTAGGTTCGGATAGGCTGGAAAAATTCTTCACCGAAGAAGAGCTTAGTTCTCTCCGGGAAAAGGACCGTATCGCAAAGGGAGAGGGGGATACTCCCGAAGATATTGATGATGTATGGGACGGAATAAAGGAGGATGTGAAGGAACACAATAAGGAGGTGGCAAAACGTCGAAAGCAAAAGGAGATTGAACGAGCAAAGGAGGAATTGAAGAAAGGCACCAAATACGATCGTGAAGTCTCTAATCTCTCTGGTGAAGAGTTTAAGAGTCTCATAGCAGAGGCTAATGAAGAAGGTAACTCTGAACCAAAGTCCGAAGAGCTAGAGGCTGCCATCCAGCATATTGAGGATAAGTATGCCCCTATGCTCGATGAGGATTCTAGTGAAATTAATCCTGTAGAAGCGGACGAATTGTCCGAAGGTCTAGACGCTTTCAGAGAGTATAGTGAAAACGAAGGTTCGGACGCATGGTCCGACATAGCAGATGACGTAGAAAAATCTAGTGAGGTGCCTGATACAGAGGTAACGACTCTCTCCGATGGATCTACCTACATTGAAACCTCATACGATAAGCTCAAAGACGAATTAGGTGAAATGGACCATAGAAGCGATAAGGATACGGAAATCGTAGATAAGGAGGGAGAGGTTATCACCGCCAAAGTCCCCGAAGGTGAATCATATGAGTGAATCCAATTGTCCCAAATGCGGGGACGAATCCTATCAGGAAGAGGAAATCGGGGATTCTAAGATCGGCTATAAATTCGCGTCAGAATGTTCTCAATGCGGATATTGTCCCCTATGATAGACTCTCTGCCATGTCCCCGATGTCAGACTGATATTGAAGTATCAGAGAGTGATCTAAATCTCTCATTTTTGGGTGACGCAAAGCTCTGTATGACAATATCTGTAAGTTGCCCCAATGACGACTTTGAAAGAGAATTTACTGAATATCTAACATGACTATAGTAACCACAGACTCTTACTTTACTTCCACGATGGATGATAGCCGTCTAGACGAGATTAAAGAGGATCTAAAAGAGTCAAATGAGTTAATTGGATACTCTCACGATGAGTTATCAGGGACCGTTACCGTGATTGTAGACTTATCGGATTTTGAAGAAGATACCGACTTACGCTATTACCACTAAACGATGAATGAAAATGAACCGCACGGGCAAGTTGGTATTGGTCCGTGAGACGGTTCACTTTAAAATTATATCCCAAATAAGTTAAGACTTTTGATTTTTCTTCAAAATAATTGGTCATTTGCTGATGGATAAAGACAAACACTAATGTACATATTTGTTCATTAAAGATTATGTCTGCCCAATATTGTATTAACCTATTTAAAAAGGTTTATTAACTTTAAGATACAAAATAATGTATACAAGCTCTAAACGAATGTTGAAATTCGGTCGAAGCTTCTAGCGAAGTTTTGTAAGAATCCGGTTGTGGTACCAACACAACCGAAGTGAAGATGGTGTTTTCTTCTACATGGTTAATTTACATCCCAAAGATAATAAATGTATTGATTTGACGGCGATTAGAGGCAAATTAGCTAATCAAATAGCAGAATCGTATAAGAACAAAAATAACGTCTTGATTGAGTCATTACCAATTACAGGTAAGAGCTATTCGACATTCAAACAGGCTAGTGAGACTGATACTCAAATCCTGTATCTCACTTCTTTGAATAGACTCAAGGAGGATTCTATTAAGAAGTGTAATGAATTTGGCTTATCGTACCATAAAATCCCGGTTCCGCATGATGAATGTCCCTCCTTTCAGAACGACAAACATGGATTGAGAGAACTATACCGAAGAGGTATATCAGCAAAGGAGTTACATGATAGGCTTGAGCTTCCCTGTAATGGCTCATGTCCCTATATTCAGGCTCTTAATCAGGATTTATCCGATATTGATGTATTGATCGGTAATCCAAAACACGCATATAATCCCAATTATCTGAAAAATAGAATAGCAGTAAAAGACGAATTTAGCGAAAACGAATATGAGATTGAATATCACAAGCCGCGCGAATTAGTAAACAGGTTTATACAAAGTGTTGATTCTTTCCCATTCAATTCGTTTACTGAAATAAGGGAAGCTTCCCAAGAAGAGACTGATAATGCTGTTAATTGGTTCCGTCAATACGACGTATATCGGGATACCGAAACGGCTCTGAACCCCGAAGAGTATCATGTCCATGCTCCTTTGCTTGCCTATGCTCTGCTAAGAGGATATGAGGTAAACGACGGGTGGGAAAAGACTGATACTCAATTTGCCGATCTTGTGGGTGTAGATACCCATATCGGGGATAATGCTCAAGTCGTCTTTGATGAGGATCGTGAGAGTATGTATTTACTCAATCCGCCGGACTTTGAATCAGCTGATGGATTTATCGGCTTAGACGGAACCCCCATACCGGAAATGTGGGATACTGCTACAGGCTTAGACCTTGAGCATATCCAAGTCCTTTCCGAAGAGCAAAAGGAGCGATATATCACCGACATCCTGAACTTGGAGATTATTCAGGTAACGGATCACAAGAGGTATTATCAAAACTCAAATAACATAGCAGTCAATCAAGATACCTCCCTAGCGTATTCTATTCAGCAAAAGGAGGGAGAGAAACCGGGGGTTATCACGTCGAAAAAAGCCATACAGGAATACGATGAGAAAATAGGAGAGTATACAGATAACTCCCTGAACTTTGCGCGGATATTGTCGTCTAACAAGTTCAAGAATAAGCAACTTGGATTTGTAACAGGTATGAGAAACTACGGTGATGAGTATGTGTATAAGTGGGGTTCTTATCTTGGCAAAACGGTTCGGGTAGATCGGGAGGGAGAGACTGAATACCAATTCGGTGATGAGTGTTTCAATATCTTCCCCCTGTATAGGAATTTGACCCTACAGGATGTATTCAGGTTCGGACGATCCGAAGAGCCAACTACGGTGTATGTCAATACCTCTGGTTTGCCTGAATGGGTGCCTGTTACTCGGGAGGAATTAGATACTCACTCACAGAGCAAACTAGCAGTAATTCGTTTCCTCCGAGAGAGTGATAGCCAGCATAGTCGAAAAGAAATAGCGGAAGGTACGGATTTCAGTAAAAAACAGGTTGGCAGGGTTCTGAACCAACTAGAATCGATTGAGAAATACAGTTCGTCCGGCGCGTTTTCACCGGACAAGTATGAATGGTATGGTAACTAATGTCACGTGAGACATATCGGCTTAATAGTTTATTAGCAGAAATGTCGCACGTGGTAATGACTAACATGGACTTTAGAAATATGATAGCAACATTTGGATCGATTTGCTTTGGCGGGATAGTGGGATTAGGATTAGCGGCTTTAGTTTTCGGTGTTTAAACAATGAAATACAACACAAATAACGACGAAACGACTTTTAAACAGTTTAGACTCACTCTCTCAAATGCTGTATTGGTAGAAGCGATTGAAGAGATACAGAGAAAAACGGGTATGAGTGAGAGAGAAATAGCAAAAGAAGCGATTGTATCGTATCTTGAAGAAGAGAATCAGGTTATCCTAGAATGATTGTATCAGCATTATCTGCTATCGGCTTTGGCCTTGGAGTAACGCTGTTACTCTTCGGTTCGATCCTCTGCTATCAGGTATTCTTTGGAGATAGGGAGTTTGGTAATGTGATCGTCCCTATGGGCCTTTCATTTGGATTCTTGGCTATTGGATTGAGTCTGTTATATGGTGTATTAGTATAGGATAAAGATAGGGTCGCTAAACTTTGGCGACACCCTTGAAGGGGTCTGAGCAAGTTGCCCAAACCCCCCTGACAACGACTCGTTGATAGGGTTATTCTACAAATTCAATCGCACCCATTACCTCAAGAATTTTATCTTCATCAAGACTAACTAAGAATAGCTGTTTGGTATTATTATTCGCTATTTCAGAGCTTTCCTGAAAATAGTCTTTTTCTACAATCTCTTTATCAATAAGGATGTTTTCTGTTATCCTGTCGAATGTTTTGTGACTTGGATTGTTACCTTCCGTCATGGCTGGTATAAAACTGATATACTTTCCCTCATATCCATTTTCGCCCGGTTCTTTCTGATACTTTATCGTGAATGGTCTAACTTCCATATCCGTCTAAACTTCTATACTACTTTACAATAAAGTTCGGTGTTAGTTCACGATCTACAGTATGGTTCTCTTCAAATCGCATGAAGAGAGGCAGATAACACAATGGGGGTTCGTTACGTGTTATATCGGTGAATTCAAAGGATACGGATTCTCTAATGGTGTTTTGGGATTTTAATTACTATTCGTAATATTCTTAGTTTAGAATATAGATCGACAGCATAGGGGTATTTAAACATCTGTTATCTTTATTATTGGGTTATATTAATAGGTAATAATCTGTAAAAAGAAGGATAGATAACACAATACTCCACGTTTTCGAGGGTTTCACTACCATAGGGGGGTTAAATTCTCTGGAGCGACGGAAATCGGCCATATCCCCTAGGGTCTAATATGGGTTTTTAATTAAATCCCAATTTTGAGACACATAACAAAACTGAAATAAACAATTGACCAAAAATATCAAAGATAAATGGACAAATATTTAAGTTAGCAGATACTCTTATACGTATGGGCATACTCATGTCCTTTCGTCCGAACACTCGGGCGATAAAGATAGAACTTCTCCCTTCTCTTCAGGGAGTTTCCGATTCTAGTGAGACTAGGTAGGTTCGACCCTAGGCCTTGGGGGACAATACAAGGCCCATGTTAGGCGCTTTCCTTGGCGTCTTTTTCTGTTTGTAGAAGGGTGATTGAATACAGAACGTGCATCTGGTTCCGCCGTTCGTTTGAATCAAACCCTTTTGGTAACGATCCAAATGAGCCATAGCATTAGCTCTAAGAGCGTTTCTCTGTCGATAGTGGGAACTACTTGTATCGCTAGAAACGTCGTTAGAAGTTACTCAAGGCGGATGAATGAACAATAAAAGAATACTCTAGAAAGTAACGTCCGTAAGTTGCTGTTTAGACTCTTCAACCGTGATAGGTAGATATTCGCTCGTTTGATCGGGGGACGAATGACCTAACCTGAATTGAATCTCTGGAAGCGATTTCCCCTGATTGTATAGGTGCATACCATGTCCCCGCCGGAGCGCATGAGCCGTAACCTTTGCACGGGTATTACCGGACTTATCCTCTCCAAGAGATTCCTGTATGCCAGCGTTACTAGCGGCTTTCTTAAGGACTTTCGTAAGTCTTTGAGAGTGTATTTTCTCTTGTCGATTGTTCGGGAATAGGTATTCACTTTCCTCTGCCATGCTGAACGACATTCTATATCCACCATTGATGAATTGATCCAAGTACCACACTGTAGTATCTGGAATCCATAGGCTACGGCTTTCCGCCGTTTTCGGAACCCAAAAGTCTTCTAACAAGTTCTCTTCTAGGTTCACGTTTTCTAGCTTGAGGTTAGCTAGTTCAGAGGATCTTAGACCGGTCGTATAGGTCAACCGTATCATTACCTCGTTTCGGAAAGCGGGCGAAGGGAGATTATCACAGAGTAATTCTAAATCCTCTTTATCGACGTAATAGGCTCGTTTATTCTGTGATTGTTCACTCTCCGGCGGGAGATAATCCGTCCGTGTTTTGCCGGTCCTATCTTCCAGTAATTCGATCGGGTTCTCTTCCAGAAAGGCATAGTCGTTTAGCAGAGGCATAGATAGCTGTTTGTACAATGTGCTAACCCAATTCCATCGACCGGAAATGGTGTTACGGGCGTATCCTTCTTTCTTGAGATTAGTCATGTAGCTGTTAATCAGCCTAGCATGAGCTTGTGGTTCCCCTTCCGTGGGAAATCCTCCTTTTTCCTCGTTACAATATCGCACATAGTCTAGGATATTCCCCCGTGCGCTCTTGAAACTAGATTCTTTCAAATCTAAGTCGTTAATCACTCTAGCGACTGATTTGGGGATATTAACAGAATCGCCTTTGTATGTGTAGATACACACTAGATTATTTTTAACTGTCATCTTTGTAGTAAAGCACCTCGTTATTCTCAAAGACTTCTTGCACGACACCAATTTCTTGAGCCATTTTCTCTAGCGTATCAGCAACGACGGACGTATCAACCGGACCCAATTCTCTGGAAACTTCTTCGGGGGACATTGGGCCTTTCATTGAATCCATGGCAGGGAGTAACGCGAATATCTCACTTCTAAGGTGTTTATCGGAGGGTTCAGTTTCAATACTATCCTGAATACCCTCTAGTGCTTTCTCAAGCCGATCCACCTTACTCCCGATAGTACCAATTTCATCTTTCACTTCTACAACCCCCTTCCCGGTGGATTGAGTCGGGGTTTCGCTTCCAGCTAACTCCTTTTCGACCGATTGACGGATTAGATCGGTCATGCTAGCATACTCGGGATTATCTTCTACAGCGTTATTCCACCGTTCGGCTTTGTCGGCTTTGATCTTCACATTGATTTGCTTTCGTTCGGTCATGGCTACGGTTCACTATTTTAGCTACATGGTAATAATCTTGTACCATTGATTCAGACACTAACCTCGTCTCCTACGTCGTCCCGGTGGTCGCGACCGTCGCCGGCGCGGTGCTGCTCGCGGAGCCCGTGACGCCGCTGACGGTCGTCGGCTTCGCCGTCATCGTCACGGGGTTCGCGCTGTTGAAGCGGCACGCGATCGCCACGGAAGTGCCGCGGATCCTCGCTCGGGTCGGGGGATTATTCTAAGCCGTTTGGGCTCAGTTGCCACCCAGCAGCTGATCGGTCGTTGCGACCGCGCTGAATACGGCGCGCAAATGGGTCAGTGGTCTGTCCGCTGAGAGACAGAATTAGGAATCGCTCAGTACAGCTTTTATACTTATCACCGTAGATTCGGATGGCCTCACTGAGAGTTCGTGAACACCGTTAACTGTGATTGTACGCTCAAACGTCTGCTTCGTTTCGAACGCCTTTGAGAGAACTTCTTGGGAGTCATGAGATAGAGCAACTTCTCCACCAGACCCTTTCCGTATCCCAACGATGATTCTCACCGTATCGCCCTTCTGTAGGTCTAATTCATACGTCTGTTCTCGCTGTGTCGTGTCATCAACACGGACATTACCAGATTCTCCTATCACTGCCGAACAACCTCCGAGGACAGACACCACGGTCACGCTCGCCGCAGACAGATATGTTCTCCTGTTCATATATGTGATTTGGACGGGTGGTATAAAGGAGATGTCCAGAAACAAACAGACGCTTTAGCTAGTCATGCAGATACGTTCGCAGACAGATTCTATAGGGTAATTCGGAATCAGTCGCAGGTGTCTGACGATCTTGATTCGCTCGGGTTTGCCGCCAGTAAACTCTGGAACGTCGGACGGTGGGTCTGTGATCGAGTGTGGTCAGCGATCGACCACATCCCGAATCACAACGAACTCACCGCGTACCTCAAGAGCCACGAACGCTATGGTGATCTGCATTCGCAGTCAAGTCAGCGAGTCCTTCAAGAACTCGCTGAGGCGTTCAACGGCTGGTACGGCAAACGACCTAACGGAGCCACGAAAGCGAACCCGCCTGGCTACCGCAAACACGGCACCGAACACCCGCGTTCGACGGTCACGTTCAAGCAGAAAGGCTTCAAACTCGACACACAGTACGATCGAGTCCGACTCTCGAAAGGATCGAACCTGAAAGAGTATTGGTCAGATTTTGTACTGTGTGAGTTCCAAACTCGCCCCGACGTTGACCTCTCCACCGTGGAGAACGTCCAACAAGTCAAGATTGTATGGGCGGGCGACGAGTGGGAGCTACACTTCGTCTGTAAGGTCAAAATCGACGTGGATGAAGCCCCTGGTGAGAAGACGGTGGGTGTTGATCTGGGTATCAACAACTTCGCCGCACTCGCCTATGAAGACCGCCACAGCGAGTTGTACCCGCTGAACTGCTTGAAACAGGATGACTACTACTTCAGCAAGCGAATCGCTCGGTGTGACGACTCGAACTCCGATCAGGCCACCCAGCTGAATCAGAAGAAGTCGGCCCGCCGCACCCACTACTTCCACACCCTCTCGAAGCATATCGTCCAGCGGTGTGTTGACGAGGAAATTGGGACTATCGTGGTGGGTGATCTCTCCGGCATCCGGGAGAATGAGGAGAACAGCGAGTCAAAGGACTGGGGTAAGCACGGTAATCTTGACTTGCACTCGTGGGCGTTCGACCGGTTCACAGACCTCCTCGAATACAAAGCTGAGATAGAAGGCATCACGGTTGAGGACGTGTCTGAGCGGGACACATCGAAGTCGTGTTCGTGCTGTGGCCGGAAACAGAAAGCCAACCGTGTTGAACGGGGACTGTATGTTTGCGATGAGTGCGGTACAGTGGCGAACGCAGACGTGAACGGTGCTGAGAACATTCGGCAGAAAGTATCTCCGACTCTCGCTACGGATAGCGATGATAGGAGTAACGGCTGGTTGGCACAGCCATCGACGTTCTTGTTTGACAAGGAAACTGGTGCGTTCGCACCTCAAGAACAAGTCACGTCGTAAACCACAATATCCCAACCCAACGGCACGGTGCTGTGGGAATCCTCGCGCTTCAGCGCGGGGAGGATGTCAATTCGAGATCGCCATCTACCAGTTCTGCTGTATAGCTCAAGCTCACCTCCTTCTGAACGAAGTGTTCAGGCTCTTCTCCAGTTTCCGTCATATACCCAAACTTTCTATGAGCCCTTGTTAAACCCTTGCTGGACCTCCGAGCTCAGAGCGAGATGAATACGGAGCTTGCTGACTACATCCTCTGTATTCGGCAAGCCACTCCGATCAATCGGCGGAGTTCGACAAAGTCGGAGGTCCGATCACCTCCGCTCCGTGGCGTTCGCCGCCAGGTCTCGGGCCGTCTCCACCCACTCGTGCTCCGGGAACGGAGCGGGTTCCACGCTGTACGTGTAGCGATACGGTCCCCCCTCCGCGTCCTGTGTGAGGTCGTACCCGTAGATGAGGCCGTCGTCGACGCCGAGTCGGAGCGTGCCGTTGATCACCGGTGCCCCTTGGGAGTCCGCACGTGTCCCGGTCGCTCGATACGTGATGACCGGGACGCCGTGATGAGTCGTCGTGTCGACCGCCTCCCACGCGTACGCGTCGAGGAGCGTCGGATGCCGACCGATGTTCGTGGGGGCGATCCGTCCGTACCGTGGGTCGTACCGATAGTACGCGTCGGTCGCGTCGTCGTGGACGAACTGGGGATCCGAAGCGAACTGCTCGCGCTGGTGCTCGGGAATGCTCTCCGCGGGCTGGCGGAACGCGTACTCCGTCCCGTTGCGATACACCGTGGCGTCGTGCCAGCGGTCGGCGACGATTTCTCCCGTCGTGGAGTTGATGTAGTACTCCCCTTCCACGAGTCGACGCTCGGGGGGTGCCGTGTAGCGAATCGCGTACGAGTCCCAGTGGTTCCGCGGCGTGTGCGTGAGGTTGGCGTCGCCGGCATCGAGAGCCGAGAAGTTGAGGTGATCCGCGTCGGCTCCGGGCGGATACGTCTGATCGGCCGCGAGGGGCCCGGACGGGCCAGACCACACGGTGACGACGGCGAAGGAAGCGACGACTACGGTGACGAGTATCAGCAGGCCAACGGCGAGGTCGCGTCGGTCCATGCAGGGGTAGACTCCCGCCGTCGTGTTATACGTACTTGACACTCAAACCGGGGCTTGTGTTATGCGGTGACGGGTCCCCATCGACGGTGCCGGCCACGTGCCCGTCATCTCGCAGGAGATCGTTGACTCCCCGCGAGAGATTCAACGGGACGGGCGTGCGTCGTACGCCGGTTCAGTCGTCCAGCGCGGCGATGTCGTCGAGAATCTCGACCGCGTGGTCCTCGGGGGAGACGCCCTCGTATGCGAGCGCAATCGTCCCGTCCGAGCCGAGCACGTACGTGTTCCGGAACACGCCGTCGAAGGTGTTGCCGAACATCTGCTTCTCGCCGTAGGAGTCGTACGCCGTCGCGACTTCGCCGTCGGGGTCCGAAAGCAGCGTGAACGGGAGGTCGTACGCCTCGGCGAACGGTTCGAGGTCCTCGACGGGGTCGTCGCTGATCCCGACGACGGCGATGTCGGCGCCCTCGAAGGCGTCCCACTCGTCGCGGAAGCTACAGGCCTCGGCGGTACACCCCGGCGTGTCTGCCCGCGGGTAGAAGTAGACGACCGTGTACCGCGCCGCGGACGGGTCGACGGTGACTGTGGCTCCGTGGTGGTCGGACAGCGTGATGTCGGGTGCCGGATCGCCGGGGTTGAGCATACGTCCCGTGGTTTGGCCCGGGTATTAGGACGTTTGGTCCGGTTCCTTTTTATCTGGCACTGCCATGGAGATGGTACCGATGGAGTGGCAACCGACGCCGTACACGGCACCGTTGCTCGTGGCGGCGCTCGCCTCGTTCTCCTTCGCCGCGTACGCCCTCTGGAACCGGTCACGCGGAGAGACGTCGCTCGTTCGGAGCTTCGTCGCGGTCACGGTCGCCAGCGGGGTCTGGTCGCTGGCCTACGCCGCCCAGCTGTCGTCGGCGTCTCTCGAGGCGGCTCTGTTGTGGAACCGCTTCGTCTGGGTCGGGGTCGCGATGCTCGCCGTCGCCTGGCCGGCGTTCGTGTTCGCGTACGTCGGCTGGACGTCGTGGCTCCGACCGCGTCGCTTCGCCCTCCTCTGTCTCGTTCCCGCGGCCGTCGTCGGCGGCGTGCTCGCCGTCGGCGCCGACCCGCTGTTGTATACGTCGCCGTCGCTGGACGGCGCGAATGGGCTCCTCGTCCTGGAGTACCTGCCGACGCCGGCGCTCATCGGCTTTATCACGTACAGCTACGCCGTGAACCTGTTCACCTTCGGCGTGCTCGGCTACGCCGCGCTCGTCCGCGACGGCGTGTTCCGGCGCCAAGCCGCGCTGCTGTTCGCCGCCGGCGTGGCGCCGATGGCCGTCGGCGCCGCCGGAGTCATGGGGGTGATCGGCCCCATGTTCGTCGACCTCACGCCGGTCACGTTCGCGGTTACGTCCGGCCTGCTCGGCTGGGTCGTGTTCCGCTACCGACTCCTCGACCTCTCGCCGGTCGCCCGCGACGCGGTGTTCTCGAACATCTCCGACGGCGTCGTGGTCGTCGACGCCGACGGCCGCGTCGTCGACATGAACCAGCCGGCCCGGCGGCTGTTCCCGTCCGCCGCGATTGGCTGCAGCGTCGAGGAGGCGTTCGAGGACGCGCCCGGCGTGGCCGACCTCGTGTCGTCGACCGGCGCCGCCGGGGCGAGTCGGTTCGACCACGCCCCGGGAGAGCCGAACAGCGACCTCAGAGTGACCCTCGACGGGGATTCGGACCCCCGCTTCCTGACCGTCGCCGCCCATTCGATCGCCGCCGGGCGGCGGGGTGGCACCGGTGGGACGGCGGGCGGGACGGTCCTCCTGTTTCGCGACGTCACCGAGCGCGAGACCCTCCAGCGCCGCTACCGGGCGCTCATCGAGAAGTCGCCCAACGTCATCGCCGTCTGCGGAACCGACGGCCTCGTCCGGTACGTGAGCCCGTCGATAGAGCGGCTGCTCGGCCATGCGCCCGCGGAGGTCGAAGGGCGGCCGGTCGTCGATCTGGTTCACCCCGACGACCGGCGGGAGGCACAGCGCGCGTTCGAGCAGGCCTTCGAGACCGACGAACAGCAGTCGCTCGACCACCGAATCGCGCACGCGGACGGGAACTGGCGCCAGTTCGAGACGGTGATCGAGCGCCTGTTCGAAGACACCGAAGAGGTGGTGATCACCGCCACTGACGTGAGCGAGAACCGGCGGTACGAACAGCGGCTCCAGGTCCTCAACCGCGTCCTCCGACACGACCTGAAGAACGACGCCAACGTCATCGGCGGGTACGCCGACGTGCTGCGCGACCACGTCGACGACGACGAGGGGCATAACTACCTCGACGTTATCGACCGGAAAGTCGAGACGCTGACCCACCTCAGCAACCAGGCCCGGGAGATCGACGTCGCGCTCCACAGCGACGGCGCGCGCGCGGAGATCGACCTGTCGGTGCTTGTGACGCGGCTCTGTGAGTCGCTGGAGTCGTCGTTCCCGGAGGCGACGGTGACCGTGTCGACGCCGGGCGCGGCAGTCGTGTGTGCGGACGAGCTGTTGGAGTCCGCGATCCGGAACGTGTTGGAGAACGCGGTCGTCCACAACAACGGAGACCAGCCGATCGTCGAGGTGTCGGTCGACCGTGACGACGACGGGTACCGGATCGCCGTCGCGGACAACGGCCCCGGGATCCCGCCGGTCGAGCGGAGCGTGTTCTCTGAGGCCCGCGAGACGGCGCTCGAACACGCGAGCGGGCTCGGTCTCTGGCTCGTCCACTGGATCGTCACCGAGTCCGGCGGGGAGCTGGAGATCCACACGCGCGAGCCGACGGGGACGCTGATCACGATGTGGCTCCCGACACCCAACGGCGCCGCCGCCGAAGCGGAGGCGGCGGCCGACGACGAATACGCGGACGGAACCGAACGGCAACCCGGACATCACCCGCGAGCCGACAACTAACGCCGCTCCGCCGACCGGCTCGGGCCCTTCGGGGAGCCGGCGACGCGCGCCGGTCAGCGAACTCCCTCCGCAACCTCTTTGCGGTCCGTCGCCGAATCCGGAGACATGATCCACGGACCCCTGGACGACGACGCGGTCGAGAGCTACCGGGAGGCCGGTGCGGTGTTGGTCGAGGCGATGAACGAGGCCCGCGAGATGGTCGAGCCCGGGCGGACCCACCTCGAAGTCGCCGAGTGGACGGAGGACTTCATCCGGGAGCAGGACGCGGGGCTCGCCTTCCCCGTCAACATCAGCGTCGACCCCGAGGCCTCCCACGCCACCCCGGGACGCGACGACGACACCGAGTTCGGCGAGGAGATGGTGTGTCTCGACGTCGGGGTTCACGTCGACGGCTACATCGCGGACGCCGCGGTCACGGTCGATCACACGGGGACCCCCGAGCTGGTCGAGGCCGCCGAGATGGCGCTCGAGGCCGCCGTCGACGAGGCCGGGCCGGGCGTCGAGGTCGGCGTCGTCGGACAGGCGATCGAGGACGTGATCCGCGGGTACGGCTACACGCCCGTGCTGAACCTCTCCGGGCACGGCGTCGAGCGCTACGACGCCCACACGGGCCCGACGGTCCCGAACCGGGGCGTCGACCGCTCGGTCGAACTGAAGCCCGGACAGGCGGTCGCGATCGAGCCGTTCGCCACCGACGGCCGGGGGAAGGTCGGCGAGGGGACCGACGAGGAGATCTTCGAGCGCGAGGGCGACGCGAGCGTCCGAGACCGCCGCGCGCGCCAAGCCTTAGAGGAGATCGAGGCGTTCGACGACCTCCCGTTCGCGGCGCGGTGGGTGGAGGGCGACCGCGTGGGGATGGCCCTGCGCCGGCTGAAGCAGGCGAACGCGGTGAAGGGGTACCCGGTCCTGAAGGAGGCCGACGACGCGCTCGTGAGTCAGGCGGAACACACCCTCCTGATCACCGAGGACGGCGTCGAGGTGACGACCGCCGGCATCCACGATTTCGACGGCTGATGGACCAGATCTACGCGCCGTGGCGGATCGAGTGGGTCGAGCGCGACGCGGACCCGATCGACGGCTGTCCGTTCTGCGTGCTGCCGGACCGCGAGGACGCCCGCGACGCGCGGATCGTCGCCCGTAGCGAGCGCAACTACGTCCTGTTGAACAACGCGCCGTACAACCCGGGCCACGCCATGGTGATCCCCCGCGAGCATCACGAGGACCCGACGGACCTCGACGACGCGACGCTGCTGGACCACGCGAAGCTAAAGACGGCGACGCTCGCGGCGCTGCGCCGGGACGTGGACCCCGACGGGATCAACGCCGGCCAGAACCTCGGCGGCTCGGCCGCCGGCGGCTCGGTCGACCACCTCCACACCCACGTCGTCCCGCGGTGGGACGGCGACACGAACTTCATGCCGGTCACGAGCGACACGAAGGTGATCGTGGAGGCGATCGACCGCACCTACGAGCACCTCCACGCCGGCTTCGCCGCCGGCGACGACGTGGTCGACGCGGGCGACGCCGCCGCCGGCGACGCGGTCGAGATCGAGTTCGGGGTCGCGGTCGACGGCGACGACTGACTCCGCGCGCCCCCCTCAGTACACCAGCTCGCCCGAGATGAACTTCCGGGTGCGCTCGTCGGTCGGGTCGTCGAAGATGACATCGGTCGGGCCGACCTCCGTGACGCCGTCGTCGAGAAGCACCGCGACGCGGTCCGCGACGCGCTCGGCCTGGTGCATGTCGTGGGTCGCCACCACGACGCCGATACCCCGGTTCCGGGCCTCGTCGATCGCCTCCTCGATGACGGCGGTGTTTCGCGGGTCGAGATCCGAGGTCGGCTCGTCGAGCAGCAGCACGTCCGGGTCGTACGCCAGCGCGCGGGCGAACGACACGCGCTGTGCCTCCCCGCCGGACAGCGAGTCGGCGTGTTGGTTCACCTTGTCGGTCATCCCGACGACGTCGAGCGACTCGTGAACCGCGTCGGGGGGGCCCGCGAGCCCCACCGCCGCCGCGATCCGGTCGCTCCACGGCTTCCGAACCCGAATCCCGTATTCGACGTTGTGGCCGACGGAGCCGTCGAAGAGGCTCGCCTCCTGGAACACCATCCCGACCCGCCGGCGCAGGGCGAGCCGATCGGCCTCCCCGGCGGCCCACACGTCGGTCCCCTCGAGCGTGACGCTCCCCTCGTCCGGCTCTAGCGAGAGCGCGAGCGTCCGAAGCAGCGTCGTCTTGCCGACGCCGGAGGGGCCGATGACCCCGAGCACCTCGCCGGCGTCCACCTCGATAGACAGGTCGTCGAGCACCCGCTCGCCGCCGAACGACTGCGAGACGGCGGTCGCGCGGAGCATCACCCCGCCACCCCCTCGTCACCGAAGTGGACGACCACGGCGTTGACGGTTAACACGAGCGCGACGAGGACCGCTCCGAGCACCATCGCCGTCTCGTACTGGCCCTGCCGCGCCTCGAGTTGGATCGCGGTGGTCAGCGTCCGCGTCTTCGAGATCCCGTCCGCGCCCGTGATGTTTCCGCCGACGATGAGCACGGAGCCGACCTCGCTGACGGCGCGACCGAAACCGGCCAGGATCGCGGTGGCGATACCGTATCGCGCCTCCTTCAACACGACGAGGGCGACGTCGAGGCGGGTTCCGCCGAGCGCCCGCGCGGCGTCGCGGACCCCGTCGTCGACCCCGGAGACGGCCGCGAGGGTGATCGCCGTGATCGGCGGGGTCGCGAGCACGAACTGTGACATGATCATCGCCTCTCTGGTGAACACGAGGTCCAACGACCCGAGCGGCCCCTGGTTTGAGACCGCGAAGAGGACCAGGAGGCCGACGACCACGCTCGGAAAGCCCATCCCCGTGTTGACGACGGACTTCACGAACTGCTTGCCCGGGAACTCGGAGAACCCGACCAGGATGGCGACGGGGACGCTGAACAGGGTGCTCAGCGCCACGGCGGTGAGGCTCACGTACAGCGAGACGTAGATGATGCTCCGGACGTACCCCTCCCTGAACGAGAGATCGAGGAGGAGCGGGAGGTGGTGGTGGGTCGGACCGCCCAGTACCTCCGGGAGCAGCGGTACGACTGGTTCGAGTGGCACGCTTACTCGTCGGACGAATCGCTACTCCAGCCTTCCGGAACGTACTGCTGGAAGTCGGGGTCCTCCGAGACGGCCTCGGGGAAGAACAGCTGCTCCCCGTTCACCTGGTACTCCGAGATGGAGCTTTGAACACCGGGGCTGGTGATCCACCCGATGTACGCCATCGCGAGGTCGTAGTTGGCGTTGTCGTGGACGCCGGGGTTGACGGCCATGATCCCGTAGGGGTTCGCGAGGATCTCCGGGCCGCCCTCGATGGGACCCTGTACGAGGATCGTGAGGTCGATCTCCGAGCGCTGCGAGATGAACGTCCCGCGGTCGGAGAGCGTGTACGCCCCCTGCTGGTTCGCGATGTTCAGCGCCTCACCCATGCCGGAGCCGGTCTCCTGGTACCAGTCTCCGCCGGGGTCGGTGCCGGCCGCCTCCCAGAGGTTCAGCTCCTTGGTATGGGTGCCGGAGTTGTCCCCGCGGGAGACGAACTGCGCCTCGGCGTCGGCGATGGCGGTGAGCGCCTCCGTGGCGGAGCCCATCCCCTGAATCCCCGCCGGGTCGCTCTCGGGCCCGATGATCACGAAGTCGTTGAACATCAGGTCGCGACGGTTGACCCCGTACCCGTTGCGCATGAACTCGTCTTCGAGCCCGCGGGCGTGAACCATCACCACGTCTGAGTCGCCGTTGCGGGCCGACTCCAGGGCCGCGCCGGTTCCCTGTGCGACCGCGTCGACGGTCACGCCGTACATCTCCTCGAAATCGGTGTGAATCGCGTCGAGCAGCCCCGTGTCGTAGGTGCTCGTCGTAGTCGTGAGCGTGAGCGTTTCCCCCGAAACGCCCGCCGCCTCGCTCTCCCCGCCGCCGAGCGACGAACAGCCAGCCGTACTCGCGATCGCTCCGGCGCCCAGCGCAGCCACAAACTGCCGTCGTTGTATCGGCATAGATACAACCGCGGACCGAACTCGGATATAACTTTTGTCATGTGGTTCGGCCCCCTCTCGCCGTCGAATCCGACGAAAGTACCAACAGGTCCCGGGTCCTCCGGTCGCCCATGGACGAGACCGACGGCGGCGGTGCCGCGGGACGCGGCCGGGCCGTGCTCATCGAGGACGGCGTCGAGTTCGACGGCCGCGACGCCACCCTCCTCCGGGCGGTGCACGAGGCGGGGTCGGTCGCGGGCGCGGCCTCGGAGCTGGGGCGCTCCCGCGCCCGCGCCCTCTCGCGGATCGAGGCGCTGGAGGAGGCGTTCGGTACCCTCGTCGACCGCCGGCGCGGCGGCTCGGGCGGCGGCGGCAGTCGGCTGACGGACGACGGTCGCGCCCTCCTCGACCGGTACGATCGCCTCCAGGCCGTGCTGGCCGCGACCGCGCGGGTGCCCGAGACAGTGCTGGCCGGGACGGTCAAGGAAGTCGACGGCGAGCTGGCCGTCATCGACACCGCGGTCGGGACGGTTCGCGGGCTCAACGGCGAGACGGCCGTCGGCGACGCCGTGCAGGTGCGGATCGGCGCGGACGCGGTGACGATTTACGAGCGAGGCGAGCGGGTCGATCCGGATGCGACGAGCGCCCGAAACCGGCTGCGCGGCGAGGTCGTCGGCGTCGACGCGGGCGAGACGGTGTCGACGGTTCGGGTCGCGGTGGACGGGGTTCCGTTTCGGGTGTTGATCACGGCGGAGAGCGCCGAGCGGTTGGACCTGGGCATCGGTGACGAGGTAGCGATCCGGTGGAAGGCGACCGCCACGCGAGTGGTGGGGCACGCGACGGAATCCGATCCGTGAGTCGCCGACGACAGAGTAAGCGAGACGCCGCGGCCGTCACTTCCCCCAGAAGGGGTCCCGCTTCCGCTTGGTCTCCAAGTACGCCGACAGCGCCTCGCGCTCGTCGGCCGTGATCTCCTCTTTCAGCTCCTGTTCTAAGATCTTGGCGTGCTTCTCGGGGACCTCGGTCCAGAGGGTGTCCCCCTCTTCGATGTCCCGGCCCACCGTGGGCCCGTCGATGGCGATGCTCACGCGCTCGCCGGCGCGCGCCTCGTCGACGTCGTCGCCCTGCTTCTGGATCCCGGAGAGCTGTCCGGCGCGCTCGAACTCGTTGCCCTCGAAGTACCCGACGTTGCGGTTGTTCTGTACCGTCCCGGAGATGACTTCGACGCCGACGACCGCCGGGTCGTTCTGGCGGAACGTGTGGTCGGGGAGGATGCGGAAGCGGGCGGGCCGGACGACCTTGTCGAGGACCGTCTCCTGTTGGGCGCGCTGTTTCTCCTCGACGTACGTCTCGTAGTCTTCGATCAGCTGGTAGATCACCTCGTCGGTGAACAGCTTCACGTCCGCGTTTTCGAGCTCCGTCTCGGCGTTCGCGAGCAGATCGACGTTGAACCCGAGAATGGCCTTATGTTCGTCCTGGTTCGCGGTCTCGGCCACGGCGATGTCGCGCGGCGCGATGTCGCCGACCTCCGCGCGCAGGATGGGGACCTCGGCCTCCCGGAGCGCGTTCGCCATCGCCTCCAACGAGCCGAGCGTGTCCGCCTTGACGACGACGCCGTCCTCGGCGGTGTCCACCTCGATCTCCGCGAGCTCGGCTTTCACCTCCTCGATGACGTCCTCGACCGGACGATCCCGGACGACTCGCACCGGCGCGCCCGCCATCGCCCGATCGAGGTCTGGCGCGGCGATCTTCACGCCGGCGGCGGCGCCGACTTCGCCGACCTTCTCGAACTTCTTCTCGGTGCGGATCTCTTCGAGGGGGCGCGGCTGGAGCAGCGCCCGGATCTCGGTGACGATCGGCTCCTCCTGCCCGCCGACGACGATCTGGTCGCCGTTGTGCACCACGCCGTCGTACACGACCGTGTCGATGGTGGCACCGAACCCCCGCTCGTCTTTCACCTCCAACACCGTCCCTTCGCCCGCCCCGAAGACGTCGATCGCCATCTCCTCTTTCATAAACCGCTGTGAGAGGCCCATCAGCACCGTGAGCAGGTCGGGGACCCCCTCACCGGTGACCGCCGAGAGCGGGACGACGCCGATGTTCTTCTGGAAGTCCTGGACGCGCCAGTAGAGGTCCGCGGAGAAGCCGGCGTCGGAGAGCTGGCCGATGATCTCGTAGAGGTTCTCGTTGAGCCGCGACTCGGCGCGCTCCGACTGCGCCTCCAGGCTCCGCTGGATCGGCTGGCCGTCCTGCGAGTTCCACCCCGGCGTCGTGTCCACCTTGTTGGCGGCCACGACGAAGGGGGTGCCGGTGCGTCTGAGGATGTCGATCGCCTCCTCCGTCTGCGGCTGGAAGCCGTCGTTCACGTCGACGACGAGCACCGCGATGTCGGCGAGCGCGCCGCCGCGGGCGCGCAGCGTCGAGAAGGAGTGGTGGCCCGGCGTGTCGATGAAGAGGAGGCCGGGCAGATCGAAGTCGGTCGGGTCGATGAGTTCGCCCGCCATCCCCGAGATGGTGTCGAGCGGGATGTCGGTCGCCCCGATGTGTTGGGTGATCGCGCCGGCTTCGCCCTCGCTGACGGCGGAGCCGCGGATCTTGTCGAGCAGGCTGGTCTTGCCGTGATCGACGTGGCCCAGCACGGCGACGATCGGCGTCCGAAGGGTGTCCGTGGTTGTGTGATCGGTCATCAGTGATCGCCCCGAAAAGGTCGGTTACTTGGTGTTCTGCCCGGACGTCAGTTAAGCCTTTCAAAACACGCGCGACCGGAGCCGCGGCCGCGGGAGCCGGTGAGGACGGTCTCGCGGCCGTCGCGTCCGTCGCCCGTCCGACGCCCCCGTGGAGTTTAAGACCGTTGCCCCGGACGATGGGGATATGGTCGATATCCTCGCGGAGAACCTCTCCGGGAAGGCGGTGATGAGCGCGGACGGAACGGAGCTCGGGGACCTGTACAACATCACGATGGACCTCAAGTCGGGCGAGCTGACGGACCTGCTCGTGAGCCCCCACGAACACCTCAGCCCGGAGCGCTCGGGCTTCGACATCGACGAGATGGGCCGACTCAAGGTGCCGGTCGGAAACGTGCAGGCGGTGAAAGACTACATCGTCGTCGCCCGCTGATGGAAGTTCTCGACACATCGGCGTTTATCCACGAGTACACCACCGACGACGACGTCGTCTCGGTGCCCGAAGTCCACGAGGAGCTCACCGGCGAGGGAGCCCTCCGCTTCGACGCGATGGAGGGCTCCGGCATGACGATCCACGTGCCGGCTCCGGAGGTTCTCGACAACGTGCGGCGCGCCGCGCGCGGCTCCGGCGACGCCGAGGAGCTGTCCGACACCGACACGCGCCTGATCGCGACGGCGTTGGAGCTGAGCGCCACGCTCGTCACCGACGACTACGCGATGCAGAACGTCGCGGAGCGCCTCGACATCGACGTGGAAGCGATCGCGCGCGACGGAATCTCCGAGGAGCGCGAGTGGCGCTTCCAGTGCGTCGGCTGCAACCGCACCTTCGACGAGAACAAAGAGCGGTGTCCGATCTGCGGGAGCGACCTGACGCGGAAGAACCCGGCGTAGCACGGAGCACTCGGGTTCGTCGCTGTCCGGCGGCCCTCAGCCGGCCGACTCCATCTCTGAATCGCGTTCGTTCGGCGAGGCCTTGTAGTCGGTATCTGCGGGAGTGTCTCGCACGGCCCCGTTCTCGGCCCCGATCCGCTCTCGGGAGTCGCCCGGGATCGCGGCGGCGAACGCGTCGGCGTCGACCGAGAGCCGGTCGCGGAGCCGGCCCGCGACAGCGTGCGCCTCGGCGATCTCGACCTCGGCGACCGCCCGGACGAGCGCGACCGCGCGCTCCGTCCGGGCCCGGCGCCACGTCTCCTCTCGCGACTGGTACGTGCGGATGGCCCGGAGGAACTCGACCTCCGAGAACTCGGGCCAGTACGGCGCACAGAAGTAGACGGCCGCCTCGTTGCCGTTGGCGTGCCACGGCAGGAAGTTCGAGGTGCGCTCGTCGCCGCCGGTCCGCACGATGAGATCGACATCACGGACCGGACGGTCGTACAGGCGGTCCTCGACCGTCTGAACGTCGACATCGTCGGGGGCGAGGTCGCCGGCCTCGACGTCGCGGGCGATCGCCCGCGCCGCGTCGAGCAGTTCCGTTCGGCCGCCGTACGCCAGCGCGACGTTCAGCGTGAACTGGTCGTTGTCCGCGGTGCGACGCTCGGCGTAGGCCACCGCCTCGCGCACGCGTTCGGGGAGCCGGTCGACGTCGCCGATCGCGCGGACGCGGACGCCCTGCTCGTGGACGCGGTCGGCGTCGGCGAAGTCGCGGAGCTTGGACTCTAACAGGTCGAACAGCGGCGCCAGCTCGTCGTCCGGACGCTCGAAGTTCTCGGTCGAGAAGGCGTACAGCGTCAGCTCCGCGACGCCCAGATCCGCGCACCAGTCGAGCACGCGCTCGGTGGTGGCGGCGCCGGCGCGGTGGCCGTCCGGCGCGTCGTCGCCGCGTTCGCGGGCGTACCGCCGATTCCCGTCCTGGATGATCGCGACGTGCGCCGGCACGTCCTCGATCTCCCGGCGGAGGTGCCGGCGGTACGCGCGCTCTGTGAGGTCGCGGAGGCGGTCCAACATACGGGCGGATCGACTCGGCCGAGGGATATGTACTTTTACTCTCCGAGCCCGCAGATCGCGCCCGATGGACGCCGCTTACGTCTTCGCCGTCACGTTCCGGCTCGATCCGGACGAGGCGACGGTCGATCCCGACCGGTTCGAGACGACGCTGGAGATCCCCGCGAGCGAGCCCGGAGCGGACGGGTGGCTGTTCTTCCGCGACCGCCTCTGGCGCGGGGAGATCGGTGACGAGCCGTCGTTCCGGCGCCTCGCGAGCGACCGCCTCTGGCGCGGGGAGATCGGTGACGAGCCGTCGTTCCGGCGCCTCGCGAGCGACCGCCTCGGCGTCGAGGTCGTCGCCGCCGACTTCCGCGAACTCCGGACGGATCAGGGGTACCTCGACGCGCTCACACGGGAGATCGCGGCTGACCTCGACCGGTTCAACGCCGAGTCGGCCGACGAAGTGTGTCACAAATACCTCGGATCGTCGATCCACGTGCGGGAGTGACGTCGCGGTTCGCGGCGCCGCGCGCCGCGCTCACGCTCCCGCGTCGCGCTAGCTCCCGCGTCGCGCTACCGTCCTCACCCCCGGCCCCACAACGCACTTATCGACCGGCTGATTAGGAGCGCTCCATGGTCGTCGCCGACTACGACTTTCACCTGTTCGACCTCGACGGGACGCTCGTCGACGCGGAGTGGTCGTACACCCGCGACGTCTTCGACCGCGTCGGCGACCGCCTCGGTCGCCCCTTTTCGGACCGGGAGGCGTACGTGCTCTGGCACGGGCTCGGCGGTGCCCGCGGGGACACGCTCCACGATCTCGGGATCGACCCCGAGGCGTTCTGGCCGGCGTTCCACGCCGAGGAGGACCCGCTCGCCCGCGCGGAGGCCACGTACCTCCACGACGACGCCGCTCGGCTGCTCGACCGCGTCGACGACGCCGGCGGACCGGCCGGCCTCGTCACCCACTGCCAGCAGTTCCTCGCCGATCCCGTGCTCGACCGACTCGACCTCGGCGACCGCTTCGACGCGGTGATCTGTTGTACCGACGAGACGGGCTGGAAGCCCGACCCGGACCCGATCGAACTGGCGATGGCGGACCTCGGCGTCGACCCCCGAGCCGATCGCGGCTACTACGTCGGCGACGGCGAGAGCGACGTGGGCGCCGCGTGGAACGCGGGGCTCGACGCGGTCCACGTCGAACGCGTGGGCCACGAGGACCGCGGGCGGTGCGTGCTCGGGGACCGGCGCGTCAGCCGCCTCGACGAACTGCTCGGCCCGACCTGAGACGGCCGCTACGATCCGGCCGTGCCCCGTATGCGCTCTTTACCGCACTTCGCGCAACACTCAACGACCTCGTCGGGATTGACCACGACCGCTCGGCGCTCGTATCGGTGTCGGCACACCAGGCGTTCGATCGTCGCGCGCATATCCCCTCGTTCGTGACCCTCCACTATTGAATGTTCTGTGACCACACAATTATACACATTATACACTTCAATCGATTACAATCTGTCTCTCTAGTCAACGTCCTTCCAGTAGAAACCGACAGACTACATTAATCGTGTTTTTTCGCATTCGGCGATCGCGAGCCGCGGCCGCCCCCCTCACCCGCGACCGAAACGGTCGTGAGGCGCCGGGCGGAACCGGGCGTATGACGAAGTGGCTCCACAGCGGCCGCCGCCGCGACCTGTGTGCGCTGCTGTACGACGCCGGCGAACTGCGGGCGCAGTCGCTGAAGAGCCGGCTCGAATCGCACTACGACGAGCGGATCGATCCGCGATCGTTCTACGCCACGCTGCGGTCGCTCGTGGAGTCGGGGTTCCTCGACCGGCGGACGGAGGGGCTCGCCGACGTGTACGCGCTCACCGACGCCGGCGAGCGCGCCCTCCTCGGTCACTACGAGTGGCTCTCGGCGCGGATCGACGGCGCTCCGGCCGACGAACCGCCGGTCGATGCCGAGGCCAGCAGCGGCGACGCCCCCGAAGGGAGCGACCCCAACCTCAAAGATTAACAACATCGGTGCGTTCAGTTAATACATGACTGTCGTCAGCGTCTCGATGCCGGAGGAGCTGTTGGAACGGATCGACGGATTCGCGGACGAACACGGCTACACCGGGCGCAGCGAGGTCGTCCGCGAGGCCTCCCGAAACCTCCTCGGCGAGTTCGAGGACGCGAAACTGGAGGAGAGAGACCTCATGGCGGTCGTGACCGTGCTCTTCGACTACGAGACCACGACCGTCGAGGAGCGGATGATGCGGCTCCGCCACGAGCACGAGGGGCTCGTCGCCTCCAACTTCCACAGTCACGTCGGCCCGCGGTACTGCATGGAGCTGTTCGTGCTCGAAGGGCGCTTGGAGGACATCTCGGCGTTCGTCGGGAAGGTTCGCGCGACGAAGGACACCCTCACGGTCGACTACAGCGTCACGCCGGTCGACGAGTTCGACGCCGACGGTCTCACGACTGCGGACGACCGGGAACACGGCGACGGACACGGCCACAGCGGCGGGCACGGTCACGACGACGACTGAGCAAAGCGGTCGCCGTTCCGTCTCACCGGTCGCCGCCGTCCGCGAGCACGCCGGCGAACGGCACCGCGAACCCGACGACGTAGCCGGCGAGGTGCGCGAACACGTTGCTGCCGAAGGGGACGAGCACCAGAGAGCCGATCACGCCGGCGGCCGCGACGCTCGCGCCGGTGACGTACAGCAGCTCCCGCTCCGGCGCCAGGTCGAGTCCCGCGATCCGCGGACGGCCGACCGCGCCGTACAGCGCGGCCGCGGCGGCGGCCGCTCCGATCGCGAACAGCGAGCCCACGCTCGGAAGCGGCGGGAAGTAGCCGGCGCCGCTCGGCGCGAGGTACGCGACCGCGAGCGAGGCGAAGACGGCGACGAGCGACCAACGCGGGTCGACGCCGGCGGGGGCCTCGCCGCGGACCCGGTCGCTCTCGGCCGCCAGCGCGGCGAACCAGACGGCGACGAGGTAGCCGAGGAGGGCGCTGTTCACGTCCGAGAAGCCGGCGGTCGGCGCGTCGGTCACGCCGCCGAGCGCGACGACGGTCGCCCACGCCGAGACGAGCGGGACGACCGCGAGGTAGACGGCGACGGACCCGAGAAGCCGCCGGCGCCAGCCGGCGACGACCGAGAGGGGATACGCGACCGCGACGAGCAGCCAGTAGTTGACCACGTTGTCTGCGAGGTGGGCATGGTCCGCGTGCACGAAGCTCGACGCGAACGCGGTCCACAGCGTCCACCGGTTCTCGAACACGCCCTCCGTCGCCAGCGAGAAGCGCCACGCGTCGACGCCGGGGAGCAGGCTGACCCCGACGAGCAGGGCCGGCAGCGGGAGCGCGACGAGCGCCAGCTCCGCCGGTGGCCGCGAGCGAACGGCGGTGAGCACGGACGCGATCAGCCCGCGAAGGGTGGGCGACGCGGACGCGTCGCCGCCGTCTGGGTCCATTCTCACCGCCTACGGCGTCGCCGGGCGCACGCTTTCGAGCGCCGCCGCGAAGTCGTCGGGGGTGATACCGATCTCGTCGGCGTGGTCGTTGGCCGCCTCGCCGTGCTCGTCGGCGACGCGTTCGATGGCGGTCAGGGCGGCCTCCCGGCACAGCGACGCGATCTCCGCGCCGGAGTACCCCTCGGTCTCGTCGGCGAGGTGGTCGAGGTCGACCCCGTCGGCGAGCGGCTTCGTGCGAGTGTGCACGTCGAGGATCTTCCGGCGCGCGTCGCGGTCGGGCTCGGGGACCTCGATGTGGGTCTCCAACCGACCGGGGCGGAGCAGCGCGGGGTCGAGCGCGTTCCGTCGGTTCGTCGCCGCGAGGACGACGAGGTTCGGGTTGTCGCTCGCGCGGTCCAGCTCGGTGAGCAGCTGCGAGACGACGCGCTCGCCCACCCCGGTCGGTTGGAGACCCACATCGAGGTCCCCGAGCCCACGAGAC
>NZ_NHOA01000018.1 GCF_002727125.1 Halorubrum persicum | reverse complement strand
TGCGTTCGTCGAAGAGTAACATCTGACATAATTCATCTCAATTTCCCTCAGCCGTTATGATAAAACTATCTCACGCGGGGATATTTTCTCTGGACCGAGACCGGGAGAATACGAGATGAGCGGAGTGTGGAGCGAGGCTCCGTGGAGACGAAACGCCTTCACACACCAACGTACACGTCACCTGCACCCACGGGAAACTGCGCGAGTACGGATGTTCTAACCACGGTGCCGGGCGTCGAGAGTGATATACCAGAGGAATCTCCGACACTATTTGTACCCGAGGGTGTTTGAGGCGAATGTGAGTCGACAGCTACGGCAGGCCACCATGATGGAACTGGTCGCCAAATCGAAGAATCCACCAGCGAGGGAACGGGAATGTCGCTGACCGGTGCCTTCACGAACGCAATTCTTCCGATCCTCTCAGTGGCAGTCGTCGGATATCTGTTGGCACGGTTAACCGAGATCGATGTTGATCCAGTGAACACCCTTGGCCTGTACGTTCTCATCCCCGCGCTCGCGTTTCACAGTATCGCGACGACCACCCTCGGCGGCGGAGAAGTTGCGAAACTCGGCGTCGGCGTCGTTGGATACGCTCTGCTCATGATTGCGATCGCGTGGGGGGTGGGGTACCTCAGCGGGGAGTCCGGACCCCTCCTCGGCGCGCTGATGCTGGCGGCGGCGTTTCCGAACTCGGGATTCGTCGGAATTCCGCTCTCCGAATTTGCCTTCGGAGAGATCGGACGAACAACTGCAGTTCTCTACCTCACAATCCAGAACCTTGTGGTGTACACCCTCGGTGTCTACATCGCGTCCGGCGGGTCCGATAGCCGGCCGCTCGACGCGGTGCTTGAGGTGTTTCGACTTCCACTGATATACGCTATCGTGGCCGCCGTCGCGATGCGGATGCTCAACCTCGTCCCCCCGCCCGAGTCGGCGGCGATGGAGACGGTTGGGCTCGTCGGCGATGCTTCGGTCCCAGTGATGCTTCTGATCCTCGGGATCCAGATGGCTGAGACGGACGTATCAGCGATATCTCGGTCCATACTTCCATCGACACTGAAACTCGTCGTCGCGCCGGTTGTCGGACTCTCGCTCGCGCTCGCGCTCGGATTTAACAATCCCACCGTCGCGAAGGTCTTTGTATTAGAGTGTGCAACCCCGGCAGCGGTCATCCCGCTCGCGCTTACGATCGAGTACACTGACGACGTGGTTGTCGACGGGATCACGGCGCCAGAATACCTCAGTACGGCCATCTTTACGACTACCGTTGCGAGTATCGGTGTACTCGCGGTGCTCGTCGCAGCGCTTCGCGCCGCCACATTCTTTTGACGATCTGTATCTCTTCGATCGCATCGACACCGACATCAGTATTAACATATTGTAAATATACTACTATTCCGCACAGAGCGTTTACGAAAGTTGGACGCAATCCGTTCGCACGTGTACTGGTCTCGGTTGGCGAAGGTGAGTTGAAGTGTGCATTACAGACGTACTATTGTAATGTGTTCCAGTAGCGCACGTGCCACGATGAGATAGTCTCTCGCTGTGGGAGTCCACTGGCGAGCAGAGGGGCTTACTAACTGATCGGCAGATCGATTTGTTCACGATATGTGAAACGGCTAAGACACTGAGATGTGCGATTCGAGTCCCCAGCTTGTTCTGTCAAATCTGCTGGATTTTATCCCCGGATGACGGCCGTGACGAACTGGAGGGATCGCCCTGGAAAGGGTTTGATTCGGGTGATGTCAGCGATATCATGCCCGCACTTAGAGTGATGGTAGTTAACATATAACGATTCACAGGAAATATAGAATAAAAACATGATAATGTGATCTGATCGAATAACGACATCTCTGCCGCGCGATCAGCGTTTACAATATGTGACCTATCGTGGGCAAAGCGGGTAATCGGCCCGTGTCGTCGAAATTTCCACGAGCGGCGGCTGTACGCCACTCACAATCACCAAGATATTTATTGGAGTCCGTTAATTGGTAGCGTGTATTATGGTAGCTGAAAAGCGATTCGTCAGTCCCGAAGACGTAGAGACCATCAAACTCGACTGGGGAACACTCAAGTGGATGAACACCCCGGACGTCACCGGTTCGTCCGGATTCAGCGCGGGTGTTGTGATGCTCGAACCGGGCAAAGGACACGAGCGGCATACTCATCCCGACAGCGAAGAGATACTGTATATTCTCGGCGGTGAAGGCAAGCAAACCATCGCCGACGAGGAGCGAACGATCACGACGGGAGAGATGGTCTACATTCCGAGCGGGGTCGAGCACAGTACCATTAACACCTCGTGGGAACCGCTCAGGTTCCTCGCAGTGTACTGTCCGCCCGGTCCGGAGGACGAGATCCGCGAGCTCGCGGAAGCGACGGTTTTCCCGCCAGGAGAGTTCCCCGACGCCTGACCGCGCACCCGTGACAGGGGAATTGTGTTGTGACGAACCCCTGAGAACTGTGTTGTACTGCGGCCGTGAGCGTGAGCAGTCTTGTTTCAGCCGTTTACGGGACTGAGACGTTCTCTCAGACGGGTAAACGCTTCTCAGGTGAGGCTAACTCTCTTGTTTCTTCCACAATATTAAAGTGATGCGAGGTGCCCCGTCAAGTTGTATGAAGTACACGCGCTCAGAATCACTCAACCGGCTAGAATCAACTATCGAAGCAGGAGAGCCCATCATCGGTGCCGGTGCGGGAACCGGTATCTCAGCGAAGTTTGCCGAGCGAGGGGGTGTCGACCTCCTGATCATCTACAACTCGGGACGATACCGCATGAACGGACGTGGGTCCCTCGCGGGGCTCCTCCCGTACGGCGACGCGAACGAGATCGTCACCGAGATGGGTCACGAAGTCATTCCGGTTGTAGAGGATACACCGGTGCTTGCCGGCGTCAACGGGACGGACCCGTTCCGGGACATGAGCGTCTTCATCGAGGACCTCCGCCGTCGAGGCTTCTCCGGAGTACAGAACTTCCCCACGGTCGGCCTTATCGACGAGGACAGCACGTACCGACAGAACCTTGAAGAGACAAATATGGGGTACGACAAGGAGGTCGAAATGATCCGCGAGGCGAGCGAGCAGGAGATGTTGACCTGTCCGTACGTGTTCACGGAAGAGCAGGCGAAAGCGATGACCGAAGCGGGTGCCGACGTGATCGTCTCGCATATGGGACTGACCACCTCGGGCGACATCGGTGCGGAGACGGCGCTCGATCTGGATGAGGCGTCAAAGCGCGTGCAGGCGCATCACGACGCCGCCAAATCCGTCCGAGACGACGTCCACGTCATCTGTCACGGCGGGCCCATCGCGTGGCCTGATGACGCAGAGTACGTCCTGAATAACACCGAGGGGATCGTCGGGTTCTTCGGCGCGTCGAGCATCGAACGCCTCGCAACCGAAGACGCGATCGAGAACCAGGCTCGCAAGTTCAAGTCGATCGACTTCTGAGCGCGAGCCAGACGTACGGTCCAGGATCGGCAGGGGATGACTTGCTTCCCGCGTCGATTGAACCGCTGTCGGACGAACCACACGAGGTGGCCTCGGTCTACTATTCCTCTCTGTTACGGCAGCGATGAGCCGTCGAAGCGCAGTGAGATGCCGGTGATTCCGAGGAGATCGGCGATCGTGGGGACAACATCTCGGGCTTCGACAGTCACCTGTTCCAAGTCGTGGCTGGGGCCGGCGGGCCAGCCAAGCCAGTAGCAGCCGAATGCGCCGGTATTCACCCAACGTGCGAGCCGCCAACCATCGTCGGATTGAGCGACGCCAGCCCTATTTCGCCGAAGAACAGCTTGCACGGGTCATATCTCGGTTTGGCATGGATGTCCATATCCGTCGCGTAGTACGGGATGTCGTCCCTGTCGCACCACCAGTAATACTGGAACCAGATGTTAGAAGGCGCGACCAGAACCACCCCCCCGCGTTCGGATGGTCGAGGTTGTACGCCGACTTCTCGGTATCAGTGATGATCGTCTCGATGCCGTCAAGATCCGCTATGGCGGTCCGAGCCGTCGCGAGGTCGTCAGACCACAAATTTCGAGCAAGTGACCGCCAACATGCCGAAAGTTTCACTCGACGGCGTACAGCGTTGAATCAGTCCCCCCGAAGTAGAGCGTTCCTTCGACGAGCGCCGGACTGGATCCCACGCCTCGGCCGCCGATCTCCAGGAACCACTCTTGATCGCCATCCAGCGTGAACGCGTGCATCCCCGCGGTGCTACTGCCGCCCTCCGTCTGTCGGTGGCTGCCGACGTAGAGTCGATCCGACGTGACGACCGGACTACTCCCGACCTCGAGCGAGGAGGTCTCGTAGTCCCACACCTCTTCGCCGGTCTGCCGGTCGAACCGGAATACCTTCCCGTAGTTCGTGGTCGGGTCATCGAGCGAGTTGTACGGAGTGTTTCCGACGTACACGGCGTCCTCGCTGACGGCGACGGAACCGGAGATGTACCGGCCAGCCGTGTCGGCGAACCACATCTCTTCACCCGTCTCCGCGTCGACCGCGTGGACATTCCCGTTCCAGTCGGCGAAGTACACCGTTCCGTACGCGACGGCCGGACTCGACCAGATCATGTCTCGGGTCTCGTAGGTCCACCGCTCGTCCCCCGTGTTCGGGTCCAGCGCGTACATCACGCCATCGGAGGCGCCGACGTACATCGTTTCGTCGGTGAGGGCCGGCGTGCTCACGACCTCCGTGCCGATCTCGACCCGCCACTCCGTCTCTCCCGACTCTGCGTCGAGCGAGTAGACCCACCCGTTCTCCGGCACGTCCGCGTCGTTCGCGTACCACGCACACGCGAGGTTGTGACAGCCGATGCCGACAAGGATCGAGCCGTTCCACGGCGTCGGACTCCCTCGGATCAGGCCGTTGAACGAGCGGGACCAGCGCTCCTCACCCGTCTCGGCGTCGACGGCATACAGGTGTTTGTCGTACGACCCGACGTACACCGTCCCATCGTCGTACGCGGGCGTCGCCTCGATCCGGTGGTCGGACGAGAACGTCCACACCGCCTCGCCCGACCCGGCGTCAACAGCGTACAGCGCGTTGTCGGCGCTGCCGATGAACACTGTGCCGTCCGCGACCGCTGGACTCCCCCAAAACGGTCCCTCCGCCTCGTACGTCCACGCGACCGTCGGTTCCGTGCCGAGCCCCGAATTGGCCCCCGTGTAGCCGGTGTTGTGCTGTTCTCCCCGAAAGGTCGGCCACGAGGAAATCGGTTCCGAGACCGGGTGACTCTGTGAGGCGGAACCCAGCGATCGCTGACAGCCCGCGGTGGCGGTGACAGCAGACGCTGAGAGCGCAGCGAGGAACTGTCGCCGATTTCGGTACGTCATCTAACCGTGGTAATGGCTTCGGCGGAATAATACTACCGGCACGAGGCCGACCAGCGAACGTGTCCGATCGATCGAGTACGAAATGGGGGATCTGGACCGTGGCTCAGACGACGAGGTACTCGTCGAGGTCCTCGTTCTCCAGCTCCTCGGTGGTTCCCTGGTACACGATGTCTCCCTGATCGAGAACATATCCCCGGTCCGCGATGCGAAGCGCTTCGTGGACGTTCTGTTCGATGAGCAGCACTGTCAGCCCCTGATCTGCGATCTCCTCGATGGAGTCGCCGACGGCGGTGACGATCTGGGGGGCCAGCCCCTCGGTGGGCTCGTCCAACAGGAGGAGATCGAGATCCGGCAGCCGAAGGGTACGCGCGATCGATAGCATCTGCTGTTCGCCGCCCGAGAGCGTCCCGGCCTGCTGGGCCTTGCGCTCCTCAAGACGGGGGAATAGGTCGTAGAGTTCACCGATCTCCATGGTGCTTTCTCCGCCACCGAGCCCGCGTCGGCGGACGGTGTTCCACCAGCTCCGCGTGATGGTCGACAGTTCGAGGTTCTCCTCGACGGTCAGTTCGGTGAACAGCCGCCGGCCTTCGGGAACGACGCCGATACCGCCCATCGCGATGTCGTCGGCCGGCCAATCGGTGATGTCGGAGCCGTCGAACCGGACCGATCCCGAACGGATCTCCGGCGGCTCTGTGCCAGCGATGCTGCGGACCGTCGTCGTCTTTCCGGCACCGTTCCGTCCGAGGAGGGTTACGACCTCACCCTCGTCGATGGACATCGAGACCCCCCTGAGGATGTGGCTCGGACCGTAGTGGGCGTGGACGCCGTCGAGTTCGAGGAGCGTCATTCTCCCTCACCTCCGAGGTAGGCCTCGCGAACCGCCGGGTGGTCCCTGATCTCGTCGGGAGTCCCCTTCGCGATTAACTCGCCTTGGTGGAGCGTGAAGATTCGGTCGGAGATATCGAAGACGATGTCCATATCGTGTTCGACGAGGAAGATCGTCATTCCCCACTCCGATAGGAGATTTTCGATGAGATCGACGGTCATCTCGGTTTCCGTCGGCGACATTCCCGCCGTCGGCTCGTCCATGAAAAGCAGGTCCGGGTCGGTCGCAAGCCCGATGGCGACCTCCAGTCGTCGCTTGTCGCCGTAAGGGAGCGACGCGGCCTCCATTCCTGCCTTCTCACCGAGTCCGATGGTGGCGAGGATGTCGTCCGTCAGCTCTTGGACCTCGTCGAAGGAGTCTCGGCGGCTGAGGAAGTTAATCCGGAAGGAGCCGTGCTCGGCAGCGAACGCCGCAACCTGAACGTTCTCGCGGACGGAGAGCTCAGGAAGGATCGACGCCGTCTGGAACGTCCGGCCCACGCCGAGCTGGGCGATCTCGAAGGGCTCCATGCCGACGAGGTCATTTCCGGCGTACGTCACCGTCCCCCGGGTCGGCGTGAGCCGTCCCGTGATCGTGTTGATGAGTGTCGACTTCCCGGCGCCGTTGGGGCCGATAAGTGACACTAGTTCGCCCTCTTGGACGGCGATTTCGACGCCGTTGAGGGCCGTGAGGCCACCGAATTCTTTCGTCAAGTCGTTCGTTTCGAGGAGCGCCATTACCGCTCACCCCCGTCGGACCCTTCGGCGGCTGAGCCGCCAGTCAGCCGGCCTTTCACCTTCTCGGCCAGATTCCTTGGCTCGCGGAGCTCCGCGGTGAAATCGGTGATCATTCCCCAGATGCCGTCGGGATAGACCCACACGACGGCGGTGAACGAGACCGCCAACATGAGCAGCCAGTAGTTCCCGAGCATGGGATACCCGTTGACGATTCCCTTGAAGTAGAACCACACGAACGTGCCGATAACCGGTCCGGCCAGCGTACCGAGGCCGCCGAGGACCGCCATCACGACCACGTCACCACTGATCGACCAGTAGAGCCGCTCGACGCCCGCAAACTGGGTATTGACAGCCAGCAGCGCGCCCGCGAGACCGGTGATCCCCGCCGAGAGGAGGAACGCGGCGAACTTGTAGCGCCAGACGTCGAGGCCGACGAAAGACGCGCGGGTCTCGTTCTCGCGGATGGCCTTGAAGATCAGTCCGTAGGGCGATTTGCGAACCCGGGTGATGAACACGACGGCGCCGACGAAGAAGGCGCCGACGAAGAGGTACAGGTTGTTCACGACGAGTTCACCGAGGATACCGCCGTACTCGTGTTCGAGGTCGACCATCCCGAGGAGAGGCGTCCTCTCAACCTCCAGTCCGTTTATCCCCTGTGTGATTCCTTCGAGGGGATTGCTCGCGAGGAAGTACAGGAACTGGCCGATCGCCAGCGCCACGATGGCGAAGTACACCGTGTGGAGACGGAGCAGGATAACCGCCGCGACCACTCCGAGGGCGAGCGCGGACAGCACTCCGACGACGACGATCAGCAGCGGCTCGTTGAACACGTGAATCGAGAACAGCGCGGTCGCGTAGCTCGCGGTCCCGAAGAACATCGCGTGTCCGAACGAGAGGAGGCCGGTCTGTCCCAACAGGAGGTTGAATCCGAGCGCGAAGATGGACCAGATGAGGATGGTTATTGTGAGCCCGTGGTACCCCTGTGTCACGTCCGAAACGACGGGTGCTCGACTGAACAGGTAGGAGAACGTGAGGACGAACGCGACCGAGACCATGAAGATGAACCGCTCGGTGTGTTTGATCCGGTCCCAGGCGTCCACGCTGATCAGAGACGATTCGTCCTCGACGTCGGTTTGTAAGTTATCAGTACTCATTGTCCTATCTTCGCAGAGGGGAAGATACCGCTCGGTCTGATCGTCAACACGACGATAGCCAATAAATAAATGCTGGCTTGGGTCATGCTCGGTGCCACCACTGTTGCCAACGCGAACACGAAACCAGCGAGGAGAGAGCCGATGACCGTTCCACGGAGGCTCCCGACGCCGCCCATGATCACGATTACCAGTGATGGGATGAGAATCTCCATCCCGATTCCGGAGGTAACGTTGAAGAGTGACCCCCCGAGAACGCCGGCGAGCCCCGCGTACGCGGCACCGATCGCGAAGATCAGCAGGAAGGGTCGACCGACGCGAATGCCGAGCATTTCGGCCATCTCCGAGTCCTCGGTCCCGGCCCGTACCGCGAGGCCGTAGTCGGTGTACTTGAAGAACGCGAAGATGACTCCGATGAGCACCAGCGTGAGCGTCACGACGAGCACCCGTATCGTCGACGCGGCGCTCATCCCCGGCGGCGTTCCGATCAGCGGGAAGGAAATCGCGCCCATGAGCCACTCGGGGCGGGGATAGATCGTCCCGGTCCGACCGAAGACGATGGCAAATATCTCTTGGGCGGCTATCAAGACGCCGAACGTGACCAACAGCTGTTCAAGCAGATCGCGATCGTAGAACGGCTTCGCGAGCAGTCGTTCCATGGCCACGCCCAGGACGAAGATGACGGCCGGCGTCAGAATCAAAGCCGGCACGAATCCCCACCCGAGACCGATCGCCCCAAAATCCGAGAGGAGACCCCCAAACTGCTCGTTGGACGCGATGAGGAGACCGATGTATGCGCCGCCGAGATAGAGAACACCGTGGGCCATGTTCACATATTTAAGCGACCCGAACACGATTGACAGGCCGATGGCGACCAGCAGATACAGCGATGCAACGCTCAGTGCGATGAATACGAACCCGACGGCCGCGTCGAGAGTCATCCCAGCCACCTCGGACCAGACGGAATTAGTCGTCTCATGGTTTGCACGACTAGCAATCATTTCTGCGGTACGTTAATCTTGTGATCCGGTGACTTTTCACGTGATACTGCGGCGCTCTGACGTGGGTCCTCAGGGTCGCCGACGCGACGGATCGCCGAAAATTGGAAGACGGAACAGGCGATGAGACTGTTCAGTCAAAAATCGTCGCGGTGGCAGTTACTCGTCACCGTATTCGTTCTCGTCCATCGCGCATTCAGTCGCCGGGAACGAGTCCGTTCCGTAGATCAACGGATCGGTCGTCTCGACGACCTCAGTGCGGATACCGAGCTCTTCGGCGCGGTCATCGCCGACCCCCTGCACGAGGTACCACGGCCGTTCGACCTGATGGTCAGCCTCGCGGAAGACCGAATCGCCCCACGCGAGGCTCCATTCGAACTCCTCGAGCGTGCGGACCACCGTCGGCGGGTGGAACGTCCCCGCCTCCTCGACGGCGGCGGCGTAGACCATCATCGATTCGTAGGTGTGCAGCGAGCTTTGGTTGGGCGTCTCGCCGTACTCGTCTTGGTACGCCTCGACGAACACCTGGCTCGCCTCGTTGTCGGCGGCGGGATTCCACGGCTCCATACCGAGGACGCCCTCCGCGTCGGCCCCGAGCGGATCGAGAGTGAAGGCGCTGACGTGCGGGATGATCACGTCGATCTCGTCGGTCAAACCGGCGTCGCGCAGCTGCGCGAGCCCGCTGGCGGCGAAGCTGCCGAAGCTGGAGAAGTACAGCGTGTCGGCGCCAGACTCTTCGAGCGCTTGGATCTGCGAGCTGTGGTCGGACTCCCCCTCCGCAATGGCGGCCTCGCCGGCGTGCTCCCACGGACCCTGCTCGGTGAGATACTTTCGGGCGGCGTCTCGGTTCGACTGCCCGTATGAGTAGTCCATGAAGATGTGGAACAGCGATCGGTCCTCACCCAACACCGAGGGTGCCGCCTCGCCCATCGCCATCCCGATGATCTCCGCGTGGAACGTCGGGTGGAAGTAGTACCGGGAGCAGTTCTCTCCGGAGATCCCGGCCGACGTCGAGTTGCCACCCATGAACGGAACCTTCTCGCGTTGAGCGACATTCTGCATGGCCATCGTCACCGTACTCGACATGCCGCCCGTCCAGAACTGGATGTTATCCTGCTGGATCATCCGTTCGATGTTGTCCTGTGCGGTGTCGGCGCTGCCGGCCGTGTCGGCCTTCGTGGGCTCGACCTGGTGGCCCATGATGCCGTCGCCGCTCAGGCGATCCCAGAAATCGACGAGCCCACCGCCGTTGTTGAGGTGATCGATCGCGAGATCGTACCCTCGCTCCTGATCCTGCCCGTCCGGACCCAGCGCACCGGAGGTCGGCCCGTTGAATCCGATCGCCACGGTGTCTCCCTCGGGCGGGAAGTTTCCGATTGCCTCGTAGCCGTCGCCACCGTCACCGCCGTCGCCACCGTCACCACCGTCACCACCGTCACCGCCCCCTGAACAACCGGCGATACCGGCTGCAAGGCCGGTCGCGCCGATAGCTTTCAAATATTGTCTCCTCGAGCTGTCAGTTTGCATTTGCTTTTTCGTCATGGATTTTCGCAACGGTCGTAGAGACATGGTAAGAAGAGATAATTAAATCTTTGGGTAATTTCGGTCACGGACGGCGTCAACCGAATCGATTCTCCGTGTGAACCACGAACTTCCGGAAAACACCAGCCCGTGGATCGATGAGAGTAATGAATATCACGTCACCGTGGTACCAGAGCGAATGTGTCGCTCACGTCCCGGTAGATTCCTCCATGTACCGGTCCATCTGTTTCGCGAGTGCAATCGCGAACTCGTCGTCGTTGATGCCCACGTCAATCTCCATTACCTCAACGTTCTCGTTGACGTGCTCGCGGAGCGCGTCAAACAATGCCGCATCGGCCTCCGGATCGTGGAACGGTTCTCCGGGGGTATCTAGCATCGAGACGCCCGCAAGCGGAAGCGCAAGCGTAGTAGGGCCGGTCGCTGCGTTAAGCTTCTCTGCGATGATCCGCCCGAGTTCGGCGTTCTCCTCCGGGGTGGTCCGCATCAGCGT
Source organism: Halorubrum persicum (assembly GCF_002727125.1). Lineage (GTDB taxonomy): Archaea > Halobacteriota > Halobacteria > Halobacteriales > Haloferacaceae > Halorubrum > Halorubrum persicum. Next base: position 4,138 of record NZ_NHOA01000018.1, on the reverse strand, counting down.
CACCTGCGGATTGTGAACATGAAACAGTCGGTCACCGAACTCATCAGGGACGGAGGATTTCGGACCGAAGTTGACCATGTCGAGTGCACCTGTCGATACCACCTGCGGGATGCCCGCCTCACCAGCCGCGTCGAGCCGTTCGGGGCCGGCAGAGAGAACCCCACCTACGAGCTCGTCCGCCCATTCCGTTGTCGTGACATCAAGGACACCGTCGATGACGCCCTCCTCGATCAACGCCTCCATCGCACGTCCACCGGTCCCGGTCGCGTGGAACACGATGGTCTCGTACCCCTGATCTTCGAGCCATTCGCGGGCCGCCTGGACACATGGGGTTGTCACGCCGAACATCGTGAGGCCGATGGTCGGCTTCTCCGCCGTCTCCACGTCGGGGTCCCGATCGACCATGCCGACCATGGCGAGCGCCGCGTTCGCGATGACCGTTCGCGAGAGCTGGTTGAGACCCTCAATGTCGGCGACGGAGTACATCATCGCGATGTCGGCGTACCCGACGTACGGCTCCGTGTCCCCCGAAGCCACCGTCGAGACCATCAACTTCGGCACACCGACCGGAAGTGCGCGCATTGCGGCGGTTGCCATCGACGTGTTTCCGGATCCTCCCAATCCGAGGACGCCGTCGAGACGCCCTTCCTCGTGAGCACGCGTTACGATGGCGGCGGCACCGTCACCCATAGCTTCGACCGCCTTCCCACGGTCGCCAGCCTCGCGAAGGGTCTCGAGATCCGTATCGGCCGCTGCCGCCACCTCGGCGGCGCCGACGTCCGGATCGATCTCGGGATCGCCCATCACACCGACATCGACGAGGGTGACATCGATGCCCTCCGCCTGGATAATGTCACGAGCGAATCCGATCTCTTCGCCTTTCGTGTCGAGAGTGCCGACAATGTATACGCTCATTGTCGCCCCACTGTGGACCGGCTGCGTCGAGCGGGGCTCTCCCCGAAAGTCGATCGGTCGTGTTGATGTCTGGTCGTCGATTCCGCACTGGGCCGTGTCACTGGCATCGCGCGATGCATGCTTTGTTGTCTCATGGCGTGCCGAATGACGCCGTAGACCATAATGAACATTCGGGTTGCAATGATCGCCTATCTCGGTGGGTCTTGCCTGAGGATTTATTATTGTGTCTTTGCTACATAGCGTTATCCATGGCTCAATCTCCGGACTGGAACCAAATCGAGGTGTCGAGCGCCGTTCCGCCCGCGTTCGAGAAAGAGGCGGCAGAGGGGCTCCCAACACTACAACAGCTCGCTGAGGTCGGCGTCTGGACGTACAACGTCGATGACGAGAAGCTCTGGTGGAGCAAAGAAGCAAGGCAGATACACGGGATCGACTCGGCACCGACGGTCCCAGACCTAATCGAACAGTACGAAGATGCGGATCAGCAGAAGGTACTCGAACATCTCTCTGAAGCGGTCGAGCGCGGCGAATCATTTTCGGTTGACGTCGAACACGCCAGCAAACGGACGACGAAGCGCACGGTGCGGCTCCGCTGTGCACCCGTCGTCGAAGACGGCCGAACCGTTCTGCTGCAAGGGGTCGTCCGCGACGTGACTGATCTGAAACGCCAAGAACAGCGCATCGAGATACTTCGGCGGACGAGTCAGGATCTCAGGAACGCCAGTTCGAAGGACGAGGTCGCGGAGCTGCTCGCCGACGCCGCGAAAAACGTCCTCGGGCTCGTGAACACGACCGTGCGGTTGGTCGATGCGAACCGAAACACCCTGCGGGTCGTCGAAGCGACTGAAGAGTGTTTAGAGCGTGCGGGCGACCGTCCGAGCTACGCAGTCACAGAGGACACGCCGGCGGCGGAGACCTACCGAACCGGAACACCCGTCATCGATAAGGACCACGAACACACCGGCGACGACCACAGCCGAGGAGCCCTGCGCTCAGGGCTGTACGTCCCGATCGGGAGCCACGGGGTTCTCAGCGCCGGTGACGTTGTTGTCAACGCCTTCGAGGAACACGATCTCGAGGCGGCGAGCCTCCTCGGCGAGCTCGGTGCGGAAGCGATTACGCGGATCGGATGGGTGAAGCGATCGAGAGCGATCTGATTGGGAGAGGTCGGCCGAGAGAATAGCTCTGTGGAGATCGTTCATTTACATTATGGCAACAGTTATTGTTGATCATGATTATAAGCTGAATATGATCGGTAACGTGACTGGGCGACGGCTCAAGACGACCGAGGCTTCACTGGAAATACTGCGGCTCATCCTCGAACACGATGGGCTCACTCTCAGTGAATTGGACAAGATGGTCGACAGTTCGAAGAGCTCGATCTGCAGTCACCTCAATACCCTCTTGGAGAGCCGCTATCTCGTCAAGGAAGATGGAATCTACAAAGTCAGCTTTCGAGTGGCTCTCTTGGGTGAACGAGCGAGACACCGGTATCCAACGGGCGAGGGTATCGAAACGGCTATTGATCGCTTGGCGCGCGCGACAGAGCAAGAGGCGAACTTCACCATCCTCGAACACGGACGACTGCTCACCTGCTACGGTTCATCAGGCGACGATAATGCGAGTGAGAAAAGTGCCCGTTACCGTTCCGAGTATCACCTTCACAATACCGCAGCGGGGAAGGCTATCCTCGCCGAACTCGATCGGGACGAGGTCGAATCTATACTGGATCACTGGGGTCTCCCACGGGAGTCGCAGGAGACGATTACGGACCGCGATCATCTGTTCGACGTGCTCGAAACGTACGAATCGCAGGGCTACGCCGTCGTCGATGAGGAGTTCGCTCCCGGACTTGTCGCGATCGGGGCACCGGTCCATGACGAAGGCGGGGAGATCATTGGCGGAGTGAGTGTCGGCGGGCCGAAGTATCAGAACAGCATCACGCGGTTTGAACGGGAGTTCGCCGACCACCTATTCGACGCCGTCGACGAGATCGAATTGGTGGTCTGAGTGGAGGCCAACTTTCGATAGTGTCAATAGTAAACGAGTTCTCATGCGAAAATTCTCATAATGAAAATTGTTCGTGATGTTAACTATTAATAATGCACAAACCATACTCTGACACCGATTTTTATTATATATATTGTTGTAATTTGTTGGGGAATAGAGCCTTGACAGCGAAAATTAATTACTATATGTGAATACGCGGCTGGTTTACGGAGAATCAAGGAGAAAGCCTCGCGCTTCAGCGCGGGGATGAATCCGACAACTCCCCCACAGCCCACCGCTCGAAGGCATGGTTGGATATACCACACCATCTGAATGGCTACTATTAAGTAGGATTACTGTCATAGGTTATGTATGGCAAAACAAGTCGTCACGCGCACCTATACTGCTTCCATTCGGAATCAGTCTCGGGCGTCTGACGATCTTGATGCCCTCGGGTTCGCAGCCTCGAAACTTTGGAACGTCGGGCGGTGGACGTGCAGCCGGATTTGGGACGAAATCGGTCACATTCCAAACCACAACGAACTCACCGCCTACCTCAAGAGCCACGAACGCTACGATGACCTGCATTCGCAGTCAAGTCAGCGAGTCCTTCAAGAACTCGCTGAGGCGTTCAACGGCTGGTACGGCAACCGACATAACGGAGATGCGAGAGCGAACCCGCCCGGCTACCGCAAACACGGCGACGAACACCCGCGAAGCACGGTCACGTTCAAAGCCGCTGGCTTCAAACTCGATACCCAGTACAACCGCGTCCGACTCTCCAAAGGCTCGAACCTCAAAGAGTATTGGTCGGACTTCATCCTCTGTACATACCAGACGCGACCCGACGTTGATCTCTCCACCGTGGAGAACGTCCAACAAGTGAAGGCAGTGTGGGCAGGCGACGAGTGGGAACTCCACTTCGTCTGTAAGGTTGAGATTGAGGTATCTGAGTCGCCCGGCGAAAAGACGGTTGGCATTGATTTCGGGATCAACAACTTCGCCGCGCTCGCCTACGAGAACGGTCACAGCGAGCTGTATCCGCTCAACAGTCTGAAGCAGGACGACTACTACTTCAGCAAGCGGCTTGCGCGGTGTGACGATTCAAACTCTGAGCAGGCTACACGGCTGAATCAGAAGAAATCGAGTCGGCGCACGCACTACTTCCACACGCTCTCGAAACACATCGTCGAGCGGTGTGTTGAGGAAGATGTCGGCACGATAGTGATAGGCG
>NZ_NHOA01000071.1 GCF_002727125.1 Halorubrum persicum | reverse complement strand
TTGCTTCTCGCTCCACAAACGCTAAGTTGATCTCGTCTAAACAGCCGCTGAGGCGGTCGTTTTCGGGCATAGATCACTTTGAAAACGCACCGCCTCTCCTTTCAATCCTTATCTGAACACCGTCCCACCGGCCGCCCGAACATTGAATATGGCTTCGTCGAAGGTTGCGGTATGCGAGCAACCACACGCGACAGGACCCATCCTCACTCTCCCGTCGGCGACGCGTCGATGTCCCGGCCCGACAGCTCGACCCCACCGGCAGGTGATTCACGAGTGACCCGCGGATCCCATTTCATCGATGACTTGGAGTAAGGACGCCGCGGAGGCGCTGGCAGACGCCGGCGTCGATCTGATCGCGTATCTCCCGGACTCGAAGATGGACGCCCTCATCGATGAGGTCGTTGATGACAGCCGGTTCGAGACCGTGCTGGTCAGCCGTGAAGAGGAGGCTATCGGCGTACTCGTGGGCGCCTGGGTCGGTGGCGACCGTGGCGCACTACTCTGTCAGTCGAGCGGTCTCGCGAACACGTTCAACGCCATCGGATCGCTCAGTGTCCCGGCGCGCGTCCCCTTCCTCGGGGCCGTGACGCGCCGCGGTAACCTGGGCGAGTTCAACATCGCGCAGGTGCCCGCGGGGTACAACATGGACAAGCTCCTCGACGATGTCGGTGTCCGCAACTCCGTCGTCACTGATTCGGAGGACCTCCGGGAAACCGTAGCACTCGCGGGCGAGACAGCGTTCTCCACGCAGTCCCCATACGTCGTCCTGTTGGAGCAGACCGTCACCGGGCGGAAGTCGGAGGCTACAGAATGACGGATGCACGTGCGGACCAATACGCTTGTACGGAGTCCGTCCTTGACATCACTCCGGACGCGGCCGTCGTTTCGAATCTCGGCGTCGCGTCCTACGTTCTCGCGAGCGTCTCAGACTCCGAACGCGCCAGAAACTTCTACCAATGGGGAAGCATGGGCGTGACCACGGCAGTCGGCCTCGGTCTCGCCATCAGCACCGACGAACCCGTCACCGTCCTCGACGGTGATGGGTCGTTGTTGATGTCGCTTGGCACGCTCACGACTGTCGCGCGATACGACCCTGACAACCTGACGGTCGTCGTCTGGGCGAACGATGTCTACGGAACGACGGGCGGTCAGTCGCTTCAAGCCAGCCAGACCGACTTCGCCGGGATCGCTGAAAATAGCGGTCTCGACGCGGTCACCGTTCGAAATACCGAGGCGTTCGCGGACGCCTACCGAGACGCCACCGAATCCGCGAGCGTCACCGTCATCGTTTGCCACGTCGACCCCGTCGATCCCGACGCACGGCCGCCGTTCGATTTCCCGTACATCGCCCGGCGTGCCCGCGATTCGCTCTCGACCGACACGATGTAGTCCGCATGTCGATCTCACCGGAATCGTATCCGCGTGCGACTGATCCAATAGCTACCGGCATTCGACCGCAGTTCACGCCGCTCTGTTCGTCGAGTGGGGAACCGCATTCAAATCGCCGGCGGCGAGCATGGGGACACCGACGACATCAGCGTCACCGTCGACAATCAACTCGGCGACGATCTGTGATCTGTTTCCCCTGTTGGTCTCGGGAGCTGGATCTCGATGGTCGTCCCGCGATCGGAGCTGATGACGTCGATTTCACCGTTCAACGTCGTGATGATCCAGTAACTCAACCAGAGTCCGAGTCCCTGTCCGTGGACGAGCGGTGTCTCTGCGCCGGTCTGTAAAATACTTCGTTCCGTATTCGGAAGCCCCGGCCCGCTATCACTCACCCTACAGGTAATCAGTCGCTCGGACACGCTCACATCGACCACGACGGATTCGGGATCGCCGCCGTGTTTTACGGCGTTGTCTACGAGTTCGAACAGCGCCACTTCGAAGCGTGGAAGCGTCTCCGAAATCGCTTCTTCCGGCGTATCAACCGTTATCGAGGCGTTTGGATAGCGTGTTTCACATTCAGTGACGGTGCGGTTGATCAGCGGGATGATGTCCGTGGGCTCTAACTCGGGCGAGACCTCGCGATTTTGTTCGATCTTCTGTGCGGCCTCGGTCAAATCGAGCAATCGCGTTGCCGCCGCACTGATGACCGTTGCTTTGTTCGCCCGCTCAGCATCTAGATCCGCTGCGAGCATCTCCGCCCAGCCACGGATAACCGACATCTCGTTTCGTACGTTGTGCCGGAGGACGCGATTAATCACGCTGATGAGCCCCTCCCTCTGACGCCGCTCACTCGCATCACGAACCAAGACCTGTATCCCGACGATGTCGTCCTTGGAGCGGTCTGCGTCAGGAACGCTCCCATCGTACACCGGAACACCGCGAATGTCCGTATAGATGTTGTCCCCCGACTTCGTCTCCAGCGGGAAATCTCGGACTTCAGCTGGTTCTCCGTTCAGTATCTGTGAGATTTTTTCCCATGCCCACTCAGCGGCCTGTGCATCGGGATAGGCAACCGTGATCGGCTGGCCGGTGAGCTCCCCCGGCGAATAGCCTAACCGGCCGCGGACACTTTCGGCGGCATAGGTGAACGTGCCGTCGGTGTCGAATCGGAACACGGAGTCAAAGCTGACGTCGATGACGGCGCGATAGATCTCTCGCTGTTCGTCTAGCCGTTCCTTCCGCTCGGAGAGCTCTCGTTCGTAGTTTCGACGTTCGATGGCTTGCCCGCTGAGTCTGGCAACCAACTCGACGAAGAACCGTTCCGCCTCCACAAAAGGGTCGTCGCGTGTCTCCGTATCGGCGAAGCAAGCGGTCCCATACACGTCGCCGTCGACGGTGATTTTCGCACCGATGTACGCCCCCAAGTCGAACGTCTGCACGGCGATTTCGGAAACCTCCGTCGATGCCGCAGCGTCCTCAATAGCGAGCTGGCTATCGATCTCCACGGTGCGGCGACAGTAGGCCTCATCGAGCGGGCAACTTTCGCCAGGTCGGATCAGTTGGTGATCTCCGGTCGCATAGAGAATCTCTTGTCGCCCATCGTCGATCCGTGTCAGAAAGCCGATGGAAAGACCGAGATACTCTGTTCCGATGTCGAGAGCCCGCTTGATTTGGTTCTCGAACTCCTCGTTCGGATCAGCAAATATGTCATATATTTGATTTCGATATGTAACGGCCCCCATACTATAGAGTCTCTACCACATCGTATGAGTGTTGTGTTAGAATTTCGTCTAGGGTCCCTTGGATCGGGTTTTCTTCTTCTGTGCGTAGGGCATGCCCGATATGAGGCTGTCGTGAACCGCCTCGGGGTCAAGCCCCGAGGCACTCGCCTTGTTTTCTCTGTAGACACCCACTGACACACGCTCCGACAGCAAACTGACGGACTGTCCCTGTTCAGCGAAGCGATCGGCGCTCTCGGCTTGGGTCCGCCAACGGCACCGACGACCATCGACGACACGGCGGTAACTGGATGAGGGACGCACCCGTGGTTGGCGGTCGACGCCGACGGTGACACGGCGACGTACATCAGAGCCGAACCTGCTACCCCATGGACGCTCTCGTGGGCACAGCGGACGTGGGATATCTCCGACCTACCCCACTCTAGTAGGCGCTGTGTGACCGGTACAAGAATGACATTTAATATGACACTATTGGCTACCCAAATGCAGACTAACTAATTATACCCATCAAAAAGGCTACTTTTGCTCCTTGTTAAGTGGTCTCAATCGGTTTGAGAACGGACAACTGCTCGCATTTATTGTAATAGTTTATATCTCAGATACTGATATGTGTATCCGAATATGGCTCCCGACACGCAGGTGAATTCTGTCACTATCGTGGGAGCGCTGAGCCTCGCCACAATAGGAGTGATGAGCGTACTCGCAGATGTTGATCTGGAAGTACTCTTACTCCAAGCTGCGGTTCCGACGGCCATCGGGATCAGCTTGATTGGCTACGGCTGGTTCCGCGCAGACAGTGTCGTCGCGGCGAAACACCGGACAGTGTTGAAATGGACTACTTCGGGATTTCTCTCATTTGTGATTCTTGGATTCTGGTTCGGGGAGATGGCATCGCGAGCAGATACGTCGATTTTGCTCTCGATCGCCGGATCGTTAATTGTCGGTGCGGCACTCGGCACGGTGATCGGCGTGTACGCAGCTCGGATTAACCGGACCAATGAACTGCTCGCAGAGACCGTCTCTGAACTTGAGGAGGCGAACAACCGCCTCGCGATGAAGAACGAACAGCTGGACCAGTTCGTTGATGTTGCCAGTCATGACCTCCGAAACCCGGTGAACGTCGCGAAGGGGCGGATTGAGCTTGCCCGTGAGAACTCCGACGGCGAGCACCTTGCAAAGGCGGATGCTGCGCTCGAACGCATGGATACGCTGATCACCGATCTCGTATCGTTAACGAAGGCCGGCGACCAGATTGACGAGGTTGCGCCGGTGAATCTCGACGCGGTGAGTCAGTCAGCGTGGGGCAATGTCGATACGAAGGACGCATCGCTACACGTTGAGACAGAGTTAGAGATCTCCGCCGATGAGAGCCGAACTCAACAAATTTTGGAAAATCTATTCCGCAACTCGATCGAGCACGGCGGCGAGGATGTGACCGTCCGGGTTGGGGCACTCCCGGACGGATTCTACGTCGAAGATACCGGCGCAGGTATTTCAGACGACCTTCGCGGGCAGGTGTTTGAAGACGGTGTCACCACCGGCGGTGCGGGCGCGGGTCTTGGACTCACCATCACCGAGCAGATCTCTACTGCTCACGGATGGGAGGTTGACGTTGAGCAAAGCGCCGAGGGAGGCGCTCGCTTCGAGTTCACCGATGTGGAGTTTCCAGAGAAATAGCTCTGTTGAAATCCTCAGGAAGAGACCTATTCCGATCGGCGATGGTCAGTACGGGTCGCTCACGAATCACTCAGCACGGTATGGCGATTCAACAGGTGGGAGCGATCTCTACTGGTCGATTGACCGGCGAGAAGAAGCCGCTGTGAACTGATCTGAACTCGTTTGACACGGCTCTCAACCGCTTTGAGCGGACCCGATTCAATCGTCAGCCGGTGTGACTCCAGTCGCCTCGCCACCGATTCCCGACGAATCTTGCGTTAGGGTTGCATAGAGCATGATTAGCATGGACACGATGAGGCAGATTCCCCAGAGGAACGCGGTCGGCATCAGGAAGGGGAGCTCCGCCCCTTCGCCGATCCACACGACACCTGGTATCCCCCACTGTCCGGCGATAAACATGCCTGTCACCGCTGTCCGGAGTCGTCCCGTAACGCCGATTACGGGGACAGCGAATCCCATCACAATAGCAAGAATTGAGATCACACCCAAGTGGGCGTGACCGCCGATCATCCAGCCGGGGACTGCATTACCGCCAGCCAACAAGGTGAACTGGTAGAGACCGACGACCATCATCGTTGCAAGACCAAGGAAACCGCTTGCTTTCAGTGGTTTTGTCATGCACCAGCCACGATATGCTTGACTCAATTAAATGTCTGTGTTTGCCGATGTATTGTCTGGTACCTACGAGAGAGTACCCCCTTGACATCCTCCCCATGCTAAAGCGCGAGGCTTTCTCTTCGATTCTCCGTAACGAAAGTTATTCGAACCGCTCCGCGACCTCGCGAACCTCGTCGCGGTCCGTCTCGTCAGCAGCTTCAACCGCACTCCGCATCTCGCTCACTTGGTCCTCGTTAAACACACCGCGGGGATCCCGGAGCGCTCGTCCACCGATGAGTCGCTCCACGGCGTCACTGAGCGATTCACTATCCCGCTCGTTCGCCTTGATGCGCTCGTACACGTCGTCTTCAAGTCGTACCTGATGCGACATTCTTGTTGATAGCGTTGACGCTCTACAAGAATGATGATTGGGGCGTACCCACGCCCTATTGCCTATCCTCAACAGAGCGGGACTCCGGCGCACAGGGGAGCCGGTTGTGCTGGCACCACTGACAGTGTTCGTCTGTAGTGTACCGGCTAAACGAGAACTCAGTGATACGGTTCATCGACTCCGTCACGTCGTCTTTGACTGATTCCAGTTCGGCTTCGCCGAACGTCCGCGATTCGACCTGTGGCCCGATCTCACCCACGTACGCGTACCCCGCTTGTGCGATCGGCTCATCATACAGGTCACGACAGGCCAAAAGATAGATCGGGAGTTGCTTGTCTTTCTGCAGGTCACGGTGGCGTTCAGTTGCTTTGTAATCGATGACGACCAATTCTCCGCTAGGTGTCCGGTAGACAGCGTCAATGTATCCGCCGAGTTCGTGCCCATCGACATCGAGCTCGAACTCACGTTCGGCGTCAATAATCTCGTACTCGGAAAGGTCCAGCTCGAAGTACCGGTCGATACACTGTTCTGCTGCCGGGAGCGCGTCCTCGGCGCGGCGCTGACTGGCGAGTCGCTCGCAGATGTCGTACCACCCCTCACGCCGATCAACGTCGTGTTTCGCAGCTTGCTCGGCAGTGTCGTGAAACAGTACCCCGATCTCACGCTGTGACACACTGCTCTCGGATGTGCTTGCGGGTTCTTTGTAATCGGGGAACGCGTTGACGACGTAATCGAGGTAGTGGCTGCGCGGGCATTCTTCGTAGGCCGCTAGCGACGTGTAACTGTGCGAGAGCGCTGGCGCTGGCGGAGTTGGCTCAGTCAGTGACTGCACCTGAATGGTTTCCCGCTCGGCTCTTGGGGAACGCTCTCCGTTGAGAGTGGCTGTTGCGAGGTTTAACACGCGCTCGCGCGCAGCTTGGACCGTGAGTTCTTCACCGTCGTGATTGACGGTCCCACCAACGTGCCCGACAGTCCCGCTCGCCAGCGTGTCAGTCCAATCCGCTGCGTCATCCGGGAGACACTCCTCAACGTCGGTCCACAGGGGGAGTTCCCCGCGCTCTGGCTGCCACGGGACGCTGGGAGGGAGCATCTCGTCAACGACCTCCGAAACAGGGTGTACATCGGCAGCGTCGTCGTCCTCGCTGCCACCCTGAAGAACGAGGACGTCTTCGGCACGCGTAATGCCGACGTGGAACACCCGACGTGTTTCACGGGCGTCACGTTCGACGAAGTCCTCGTCGAACGCCGCCTCAGCACCGTCCGAAAGGCTGTTTTCGAGCGCATCGTAGGTGCGTGAGCTCGGTGCCCACTCGTCGGCTGTGACTTGCGGGATGAGGACGACGGGGAAGTCCAGCCCCTTGCTTTTGTGGATGGTCATCACGTTGACCGCGTCGTCGGCGACGTCCGGCTGACTCGTCGGCGAGGAGCCGCTCTCGTCGAACAAGGAGTCGTAATGTTCGAGCGAGTCGATGAACTCCGGCGTGAGAGGAGGTCGGACCGCGCTGTCCCCGTACCGTTCGATGACATCCTCCAGCTGGGCGAGATCACGGCGCTCCTGCTCACTGAGATACCACTCGATGTTCGTACAGTCCGTGAGTTCGCGGTACAGGTGGCTAAGCGACGCCGAGTCCCGGATGTCGAGGAGTTCCGTGGCGTGTTCGCGGGCTTCCGCGACGCGGTCGGGCTCTTCGAACTCATTGAGCGGCGTCTCGCGGAGTGTGTCCACGAGCGGGTCGTCGTCCGCGTTGAGGGTGCGAAGGTCGGCGTCGCAAAGCCGGTACCGCATCAAGAGCACGCGATTCCAACTGACCTCGTCGTCGGGTCGCGCGAGTGCCTTCAGGTACGCAGTCACGGTGCCGACGCCGACGGATTCCGTAGCCAGATCGCCAGCAACCTGGTACGGGATGCCAGCGTCTTCGAACTCCTCGATGACGGGCGTCGCGTGATCGGTCTTCCGGACAAGTAACGCGATGTCGCCTGGGTCGTACGCCTCGTCGAGATTCGCTGCACCACCGCTCAGCAGATTCTGCACGACGGTTCGAAGTTGGGAAGCACCATCCGCATCGTCCTCGTCCGGCAGTTCAACGGTAGCGACAGTGTCCCCGTCGTACGCGGGTTCGTCGACGCGTTTCAGCGTCTTGTGTCGTTCACGGTGATCGAGCTTCTGAATCGCCTCGTTCGCCAGGTCGAGAATCGGCTGTCGGGAGCGGAAGTTCTCCTCTAACGGTTCGTCTTCGAGCGCGCTGAATGCGCGGTCGAGTTCATCGGTGATGTTGGCGACGCGCGCGCCACGCCAGTCGTAAATCGCCTGATCGTCGTCACCAACGACGAACAGGTTGTCGTTGGTGACGAGCGACGTGACGAGGTCGAACTGGAGGCGGTCCGTGTCCTGGAACTCGTCACAGAACACGTAGTCCCACCGGTCGGCGATTTCCTCGCCAACAGGCGTGTCCAGTAATGCCGCCGTTTCGACGACCAAGCCGTCGAAGTCGATGAGATTCCGCTCGTTGAGCTCACGCTCGTACGCGGCGTACCCTGCCGTCAGGTCACGGGCGGTGAGGCAGTCCGAGAGGAACGAGTCGAGGTGATCTGTGAGTTCGAGGTTGAGATCAGCCGGGATGCCTGTCGGTGCACCGCTGGCGTACCCACCGAGCAGGTATTTCGGGAGCTTGTACGCGTTGTCGGGGAGTTCCCGGTCTCCCGCTTCGTGGGCTTCGAACGCTGTTTCGAGCGCGTCGCAAAGACCCACGAGTCGATCGAGGAAGTCGCGTGCGCTACCCTCCATCCCGGTTGTCTCCAGTGCATCGCGTTCCGCAACGAGATCAGCACGCGCGTCTGGCAGTGCATCCAGTACGCTTGATACCGACCGGCCGCCGAGATGGTCGCCAGCGATGGTTTCGATGCGCTCTGCGAGGTCAGCGAGTTCGTAGACGCGATCAGCAGGCCCGAGGAACGCGTCGATGTCGTCGGGGGTGATGCCGCTGCGTTTCATCGATCCGATGAAGTTGAGCAGCTTCGACGCCGCGCCGGACGCGTACCCGTCGCTACCGTACACGTTGGGTTTCACGGACCGGTACTCGATGTCATCCAAGACATCCAGCACGATGGCGTACTTCTCGGCGTCCGTGGCGACCTCGAAGTCCGGGTCGATCCCCGCCTCGTATGCGTAGTCGGTAAGGATCTCGTTACAAATCGAGTGGTACGTGTACGCGTCAATGTCGTACCCTGCGGTCCCGAGTTTCGCGTTCAGTTTCTCCCGCATCGAATCCGCAGCGTTGTTGGTGAACGTCAACGCGAGGATCCGGTCCGGAGAGACGTCTTCTTCGTCGATGAGGTGCTCGATTTTCCGCACCATCGTGAACGTCTTCCCCGTCCCTGCGCCGGCGAGCACGCGCATCGGGTACGCCTCCGAATCGATGATCGTCTGCTGTTGGGGCTCCGCCGTCACGTCTTCTTCTGTGACTGGATACCACGACGGGTACTCGTCGTTGGTCATTGACGCACCTCCTCAGAGAGGCGCTCGGGACACATCTCTCGATAATCACAGTCCGGGCACGCCTCTTCGTTGATGACTTCGAACGGCTCTGGCGCGAACGCCTCGCCCGTGATGCCGTCGTGTGCCGTTCGTATGAGCGCCCAGATCGTGTCGCGGTGGTCCTCGTAAATATCCGTAGTCTCCCGCGGATACCCACTGACAGACACCGCATAACCGTCGGGCGTGCTCTCAAAGGACGTCCTGTTGAGGAGGCCGTAGAAGCTGAACCGGACCGTCGTTCCGTCCTCGTAAAACGGTTCGTTCTTCACACCCTCAACGTACGTCGCCGTCTGGAACGCATTCCGCACGCGCTTGGGCTCGTGGGCCTCACCGTCGAGATGGTCAGCGAGATACTCGGCCGTTCCGCTGGAGATCACGCCGCGCGTATTGCGCTTGTAGTCGAACACGTGGAGGCCATCGTCGGTTCGAATCACGTTGTCCGCCTTTCCGTGAAGGGCTCGCCCGTCGATTTCGCACGTCACCCAGACCTCGGTGGCGACCGACTGGCGCGCGTGCTCGACACCGTCGCCGCCGTCCGGGTCGAAGAACGCGTCAATAGCTGCGCGGTTCTCCACGCGTTGGTACTCTCGGTGCGCATTCGACTCGTAGTCGTCTCGGCTGCTGTGTTCGTTCCACTTCTCGTCGAAGACACGCATCGCTCGCTCGTGAATCGTCGACGCGTCGTCGGCTCGCTCGGTAGCGTCGCACACGTCTTCGATGGTCTCGTGGTAAATCGTTCCCTGATTCAAGTACAGCTCCGTCCGATCAGGCGTGTTCACGTCCTGAACGTAGCCGTACTCGTACTGCCGCGGGCACGTCGCGTACGTCGCCAGCCGCGACGGCGAGAGCGCACGTTCGCTCATCGCCGCACCTCGCCGTTAGCGAACTCGACACGCGCACGCAACGCTTCTCGGAGTTCGTCGCCACGCGCCCCGCTCTTATCGAGCAGATCCTGAATCTCGCCGAGTTCCGCTTCCACCTCGTCGAGCGACACCGTCACCTCTTGACTGTTCGCGCGGCGCACCGCCGCAAGCGCCTCGTCAACCCGCGACAACAGGAACTCCTCCGCCGCTTGCTCACTCGTGATGTGCGGGTCATCAGACTCGGTGACCCACGGAAGGCGGTCGTACGCGTCCGTGAGGAACCGCGACGCCTGCGCACGCTCCTCCAACGCGGTGTCCTCGTACTCGTAGAGACAACAGTACAAGTGCTCGTCCGCAGCGCCAGCCCCAACCGCTAGGCGTCGCCGCGCGTGTTCCGTGTGATACCGCGCGAACGGCCGACTCGACGCCGTTGACGTCGTCGGGAACGTCGCATCTACGTCCAACTCGTCGAGGTCCGTGACACCCGGGTAATCCGGCATCGATGCGACGCGCTCAGTCGGGAACAGCCGCGTCATGAACGGATCGCCCGGGTACTCACTGTCCACGAGATTTACGAGAAACACCGCGCGGAAGGACTCGTTCTTGATCGCTTGCAAGTGATCGACGCGGATCCCGCCGTCGAGATCCGTGGCACTCGTCTGGTTTTGCTGCGGCGCGTACTCGTGTGCGCGTTCAAGCATCTCCTCGAAAGATTCCCACGTCGCATCCAGGAACTGGGTGTCTTCGAGGAACCCGGCCATCCGGAACGCTCGCCGGACGTTCCCGAATTGCGCCCGTGCGTCGAGCGGTGACGCGCGCTCTGCGATTCGTTCTTTCAATCCCGCGTCTGTCGCCCACCAGCGAATCCCCTCTTCGAGGCTGTCCATCTCGCGGACGCGGGCTAATCGCTCCGCATCGAGATCAGGGCCGTGGTCGGCTACCTCATCTTCGTCGTCGGCCGCGAGATACCGAACGGCAGCGAGGAGCTCTCGAATCGCAGGGTCGTCACCGAACCCCGTGACAGTCGTCGATTCTGTTGGAATACCGGTGCGTTCGAGCGCTTCGATGGTGTCCGTAACGGTACCCCCACTTTGTTTGGTGGCGACAGCGATGTCGCCGTACTTCCAGTCCTGCTGCGCCACGAGGGCTTCGATCTCGTTGGCAATTTCGGCGAGTTGTTCGTCACTGGAGTCTGTAGCGAGGACGGACACCGACCCGGTCTCCGGATCTGTCGGGACCGTCCCTTCGGCGAAGTAGGCTGCTGTGGCGGCCGGTCGTGACGACGGCGGTTTTGATTCCTCACGTCGTGACTCGGTGAACGCGACGTATTCCGTGATTGTCCCTGTTTCGACCCACGTGCGGCGCACACTCGCGTTCTCTTCGCCGATACAGACGAGCTCACAGTCCCCTACGAGCGCGTCGAGATACGCGCGATCGAGGGGCATGAACTCTTCAAACTCGACTACGAGCACCGCATCAAAATCGGCGACCTCGTCACGGGCATCTCCGGTGAGGACGCCGAGCGCATCAGAGATGAGTTGGCCGCGTTCCATATGATCATGCTCGGCCAGCCACTCTTGGAAGGCATCGAGGGCACCCGTGATGTCTCGGAGTTCCGGCGTTGCCTCTGGCGTAACTGTCTGCCAAGAGATCGTGCCCATCACGGCGTCTACATCCTCGATAAAAGACGGTTGTTCAGATGCGTGTTGGAGGTACGCTGTGTCCCACTCGTAGTCTGCGAGGAATCGGTGAAGGAGTTCTCGTCGTAGCGCGTCGGAGAGAATGACGCGGTCATCGGTCTGATTGAGAACATCTGTCGCGTGTACAACGAGCGACGTCACGTACGGCGTCGCCGCACCCGGCAACTCCTCACCCAAGGTCTCCCGGAACGTGTCCGTGCTCGTCGGTGCACCAGTAATGACGAGTACATCCTCAGAATCGTGCTTCTCAAGATAGTCTGCGTAAGTAGCGCGTGCTGCTGCTTTGACGTTCCGTGTTCCGAACGGAGCCGTCACCAGTTCGCCATTAATGCTGTGATGGCCCGCTTTACTCATTGACAACCCTCAAACGGAGAAGACATACTGTTCGTGTACCGCATACTACATGAGTCTAAGACCTATCTGATAGGTGTTCTCCTCTTCAGTAGTCTAATCTGCTCTGTTGAATCCGATAACGGCGTGGGGGTCACTGTTTGAGAGCCTGTTCGAAGTTGCTGACTGCGGTGGTCACCACGAGTTCGCGGAACTCGCGGTGCCAAGCGAGAGGATGGACAGCGGGGCCGGACCGACGCTTGATGGCCGAGACCGCCTTCTCGTCCATCCAGCGCTGACCGTATAACTCGCTGCCCAACCGTGCGTTGTGGGCGTGATCGTACGCAGCGAACAGCCGATGGCGCAGCAAGGGTCGGACGCCCTCTGACCGGAGGGCGTCCCGGAGAGATTGGTCGTCATAGCCTTCGTCGCCGGCGATACTTTCTATTTTCCGGTGTTACGAAGGGCGACTCGACGGCCAGTTTGCGTGTCGTGAGGCCAGTGTGCCGAGCAGTGAACATCGAGGATGGCACACGAGTCTGTATCGACGAGTGCCGTCGTTTTCAGCGTGCGTATGTGACGATCCGAGCGGTGTTGGTATGTCTCGATGCCGTTTCCCGATCGAAGAACGTGGCATCGATGGCACCGTGCGAGCCCGGATCGCAGATGGTCGCGGACTCCCGAAGGAAGCCGAGCTACACCGACAGAGGCGACAGAGGCACCCTCTCGAACGACCGGTACAGCGTTGAGGGTGCGGGAAATGCCGTTCGAGCGAGCTGTAACAGACCACGAACGCGATCCATCTCGCTCGCCCAATCGACGATTTCGAGCTGCGTCGCGTCCATATGAACCCGCAAAAAGTGAAGCGTAACGTGCTTCCATCCGGGAAACCCGTGGCCAGTCGGGTCACTCACCGCCGTTGGACTGGCGGCACAGCGCTTTTGAGCCAGCGACACGGCCTGCTTAACACTTCCACCGAATCAGCGGACGATAGTGTGGCTCACCAAGTATCTTATATCCCACCATCAATTGAGAAACCGCACGAGGAACTGAGTGTGGCAGGAGATTTATTGATTCCGCTTGTTGCAGGTATCATCGGGCTTGGAGTCCTTGCCCAGGTTCTCGCGGCCCGGCTCCGGGTCCCGAGTATCATTTTCTTCCTGCTTGTCGGGTTGATTATCGGCCGGCCGGGCCTCGGGATCGTGACGAACGCGAGTTTCGGTGACTCCCTCCCAGCAATCGTCGGCCTCGCCGTCGCGATCATCGTGTTCGAGGGAGCCTTCCACCTCGAGTTTGAGCGTATTCAGAAAGCCCCACGTGCGGCCGTCCGCCTCGTCACTATTGGTGCCGCCATCGCATTAGTCGGAACTGCGGTAGCTGTTCGCCTCTTGGAAGGACTCCCGTGGGGGCTCTCATTCGTGATCGGCGCGCTGCTGGTCGCCACGGGCCCGACGGTCATCACCCCAATCCTGGATGTCGTCCCCGTCAGAGATCGGGTCTCGGCTGTCCTCGAGACTGAGGGGATCGTCAACGACGTGACCGCAGCGATCACGGCGGTCGTACTCTTTGAAACGGTGAATCCGACGGTGTCCTCTGAGGGGCTGATTCAGGGGTTTGCCCTCCGTCTCGGTGAGGGACTGCTTGTCGGTCTCCTCGTCGCGGCACTCCTCTACTACCTGCTTCGGTACGTCGACCTCTCGCCCGAAGCCGCGCCGCGGAATGCGCGCTTACTCGTACTCGCTGGAGCGTTGGCTGCGTATGCGGGCGCGAACCAGCTGGCAAGCGAGGCCGGGGTCGCGGCGGCCGCTACTGCTGGGTTAGCTCTCGGGAATTTGGACATCCCTTACAAAGAGGAAATCACCGATTTCAAAGGCGACATCACGCTCCTCGTGTTGGCGTTTGTGTTTATCGCACTCGCCGCCCAACTGCCGCCAGAGGCGATATTTGATGTCGGAGTCGCTGGACTCGGTGTGGTCGTCGTGGTCGCGGTGGTGATCCGACCACTCCTTGTCTTCATCTCGACCGTCGGCGACCGGTTCACTATCCCAGAGCGATTATTTATTAGCGCGATCGGCCCGCGGGGGATCATTCCAGCGTCAGTCGCAACGCTCTTTGCCACCGAACTCAGAACCGCTGCTACGGAACTCAATAACCCCACACTAGCGCAGCAAGCGGACTTGTTGATCGGGACGGTGTTTCTGGTTATCTTCGTTACAGCCCTCGTTCAGGGCGGGCTGGCACGCTACATCGCACAATACCTCAACGTGATACCCATGAGAGTCATCATAGTCGGAGGCGGACAGGTGGGTCGCGCACTCGCCGAACGTCTCGAAGATCGCGGCGAAAACGTCGTCATCATCGAACAAGATGAGGCGACTGTTGAATCGTTACGAAATGCCGGTTTTGGTACCGTTATCGGCGACGGCACGAAAACTGAGGTGTTGCAGAAGGCCGGCGCAGCGAACGCCAAGACCGTCGTTGCAGCTACTGGTGACGACGACGCGAACCTGCTTGTCGCACAGCTCTCGAAGACAAAATTCGATGTCGAGACAGTCCTCGCAAAGGCGAACAACTCTGATAATGTCGAGGCGTTCGAAGACCTCGGCGTGAGCACGATCTCCGCGGCAATGTCGGTCGCGTGGGCCCTCGATAATCAGATTGAACGGCCAGATATCGCTCACTGGATGACCGATATCGGGAAAAACGGTGATGTCCAACAAGTCACAGTCACCAACGAGAAGTACGTTGGAAAGAGTATCCAAGAGGTGGGTCCAATGCTCCCCGATTCCTGCCTCATCGCCGTCCTTAGTGATAGTGAGCACGAATCGGTTAGGGTTCCAGACGCAAACACGGTCGTCAATCGTGGCGATCACGTTACGCTCCTTGGTCAGCGGAAAGCCGTCCGAGAGGGAATGTCGATGCTAACCGACTCTCACGACTGATTTAGTTACTCAGTCGAGCCGGCGATTTGTGCTTGACCTTCTTCAGGCTGTGTGCGGCTTTGCCCGTCGCCATGCGGTATGTGAAGGTGATAGCAACAACTCATTGACATTCTCTCCCGACTAAAGGCGGAGAAGTCCCGAGCGTTGGGATGTTACGATTTGCAGTCTCTCTGCTCTCTCGTGGTGAACGCTCCGCTCACCTGGTCGAACAGGAAGACTCCGGGCTGTGCCACCCAGCCGTTACTCATATCCCCAGTTAGGGGAGTCTGAGTCATCTTTCGTCGGATGTTCACCGCACCGTTCACGTCTGCGTTCATCCAAGTAAGCTACCACGCCCGGTAGTGTTCAGATAAGCTGATTCCATGCGAAAGCGAACGATCTCAGCCACTCATGAGCAGTTTCTGCGTTGGCGTTGCTGAAATAGTTTGAAAAACAGATAGTGTGTTTTATCTCACGAAATAGACGTTTGGGAGTCAGTGCTATTGAACATAGTTTGCGGAATGGGTTGTCGGCTTCCTCCCGCGCCTACAGACGCGGGTTTCCGCCTTTCCGTCATTATACAGATCGAGGAGAATACCTGACCCTTCAGGGTCAGGATGAATCCGACAACGCCTACACTGTCCACCCGAGATAGCAAGGGCGGATATGCCATGCAAACCGACAGTATTAACAAAATAGTGTTCATAACCAGTTATGAAGCCAGAAATGAGTCGGACCATCCGAACTTTCGAGGCCACGATTACGAACCGACGGCAGGTTCGTGACGATCTTGACCAACTCGGATGGGCCGCCTCAAAACTCTGGAATGTCGGTCGCTACTACGCACAACAACAGTGGGACGAAACGGGCGAGATTCCCGACGACGGGGAACTCAAATCCGAACTCAAAGGCCACGAACGCTACACGGACTTGCATTCTCAATCCAGTCAGCGCGTTCTCGAAGAACTCGCTGAAGCGTTCAACGGCTGGTTCGAAAAGCGTCGGAACGGCGACGACCGTGCCCGACCGCCCGGCTACCGCAAACACGGAGACTCACATCCGCGTTCAACCGTGTCGTTCAAATCGGCTGGCTTCAAGCACGACGCACAGTTCACTCGTGTCCGCCTCTCGAAAGGACGAAGCCTGAAGAAACACCGTTCGGACTTCATCTTGTGCGAGTACCAGACTCGACCAGATGTTGACCTGACCGAGTGGGACATTCAACAGGTTCGCGCTGTCTACAAGCGTGACGAGTGGCGGTTACAATTTGTCTGTCGCACCGTCATCGACCCGGAATCGCCGGGTGACGAAGTGGCGGGTGTTGACCTCGGGATTTGTAACTTCGCCGCCGTCTCGTTCGGTGGTGAATCGGTGTTGTATCCCGGTGGCGCACTCAAAGAAGACGAATACTACTTTACAAAAAAGAGATCCAAGTGCGACGATTCCTCGTCCAGAGAGGCCACCCGTCTCGACCTGACGCGAACTGGTCGCCGGACGCACTTCTTACACGCACTCTCGAAATCAATCGTAGAGGAGTGTGTCGAACGAGGTGTCGGTACACTTGTCGTTGGTGACCTCGGTGGCATCCGAGAAGACGAGGAGACCGGCGAGCCTCGGAATTGGGGCGACCACGGTAATCTCGATTTGCACGGGTGGGCGTTCGATCGGTTCACGACGCTACTCGACTACAAGGCGGAAGCCGAGGGCATCGACGTGGAGTTGGTGTCGGAACGCGATACGTCGAAGTCGTGTTCAGCATGTGGTCACACGGATGACAACCAGCGTGTGGAGCGTGGACTGTACGTGTGTGAGGAGTGCGACACGGTGGCGAACGCCGACGTGAACGGTGCGGAGAACATTCGGCAAAAGGTACTCCCGAGTCTCGCCACAGATGGCGGTGATAGGGATAACGGCTGGTTGGCACAGCCAGCGGTTCACCTGTTCGACCGTAGTGAGGGCATTTTCGCCCCACGAGAACAGGTCGTGAACCGCGAATCTTAATATCCCAACTCAGCGGCGCGGTGCCGTGGGATTCCCGCGTCTTCAGGCGCGGGAGGATGTCAAGAATCACGCAAATGAGGCCAATTCACTGGCAAATTCCATTTCAACAAGCATAATCACGTGATCTCCTGGTTGTAAGATCGTTTCCCCTCGGGGATTTATTAACGACTGCTGCCGTGAGATCGCTCCAATAACGAACTGCCCCTCAATTTCCTTTACAAGATCTTGGATCGGCTTCCCAACGAGACGTGAGCTTTCACCCAACTCAAGCTCTAACACTTCTGCTTGATCGTTTTCGAGAACCGCGATGTTCTCTACAACGTTCTCGTATGTGAACCTGATAATCTCTTCAGCGGTGACAGTTCGAGGATTAATGGCAACGTCGATGCCTATCTCTTGGAATAATGTAATATACTCTGGGTTGTCGACGACCGAAAAGACCCGATCAACTCCGAGACGCTTCGTAAGAATTGAAATGAGGAGGTTTTGCTCGTCGGATTCGAGTGCTGTAATGACAATATCAGCCTCATCGACATTCTCTCGCGTGAGGAATTCCATGTCAGTTCCGTCGTGTTCTAGGACTGTCGTCTTCGGGAGGTTCTCTGCGAGCCACCGTGCACGGTCGGCGTCCTGCTCGATAATCCGGGCTCCTAACTCACGCTGTTCAAGAAGTTGGGCGGTTTGATACCCAATCTCAGTACTTCACAAAGCCG
>NZ_NHOA01000130.1:9584-10085 GCF_002727125.1 Halorubrum persicum | reverse complement strand
TTTGTGAAGTACTGAGTATGTGTATCTCATCACCCAGACTCCAACTTTCTGAATCCTCGTTCCAGATTGCGGTAGTGTAATCGTCACCTGATTCGATACCGGCTACTACGGTTGAGCGGTCAACCGTCTTGGTATTCGTGAGAACATCTGGCTTCACTTTCTTCCGATTAACCTGTTTGATCCGAGTATCGTCGTTGTTGTACCGAACAGCCGTGATTGCGTAGTCTCCCCATCCTGACATAGATGGTTTTCGTTCCTGTATTTTATTTAAACTAAGGTGATCAAAGCGAAAGTGAAAGTCGGTTCTTAATCTAATCCGAATGTCTCATGTCCTATAACGGTTCGTTAGGCACCTGTACTGAGCAGTTGAGGGTGTGAAACTATCACCAGTTGGAGGTTTCAACAAAGCCTCTGAGGCGTATTCCAGAACGCTTCTGAGCTATATCGACTGCGAAAGACGTATTGTCATCCAGACACGCAATGGTACGGATGCCCGTTCCG
>NZ_NHOA01000130.1:0-9558 GCF_002727125.1 Halorubrum persicum | reverse complement strand
CGCGAAATCGCAGATCGAACTGCCCTTAACAAGACCGCCATCTCGAGCACGATGAATCGTCTCTTCGAGCACGACCTCGTCAAACAGGCAGACAATGTCTATTACGTCGACCCAAACCAAGCCAATGAGCTAAAGCGACGGCTCAAGTCGCTCGATTCACTCATACAACTCTTTGAGTCAGCACCCGACGACAGCTACGCCGAGGACGGCTGGGAGCGGGAACTCCCCAACCTCGACTCGGATGGAAGAACGAATCCCCCGGAGCAGAACTCCGAAACGGAAGAAACACAAATTGAATCCCTCATCGCAGGTATCGAAAACGGCCGTCTAGAGGAATAGCTCGCTAAGTACAGTGTAGTGGTCGTTCACAGCTGGTAGATATGTGACGAGGGTGATGCGGGTTCAGACAGTCTTGGTCAACCCCACCCCCGTGTGCGAAATGGAGAGCAAAACGGAGTGGGAGGAAGCAATACTAGGTACAGAGATAAACGAAAGAATATCTGGTCAGAGACGCTCAATACGCGGTTATCAAAAAAGAAGGAAGCAGCCCAAGGACAGGTGTCGTACTCGTACCCCTAACGACACCGAAACGTACCCCCTAGCCGGAAATACACGCTTCATCTGGGCACTCTCAACAACCTCACACCCGTCCTGTACGACAATCCCCACGAAGACACGAAAGACCACGAAAACCACACCGCAGCCAGCGACCTCGAAGACATCGAGTTCCCCAAGATGGAGGATCGACTTGTCGAGTTCTGGGCGAGCGCGGACGAGTACTGGGACGCCGTCGGCGGCGACCCGCCCCGGCCGCACTGATCGAATACCGACACACGATACCCCGATCATGACCACACTCCACATCACCGTCGGCGACCGAGAACAGCTCCGTGAGGACGGGCTCCAGTTCGTACAAGATGTTGAGGCCGACGATCTCGACGAATAGGACAGAAAGGCAACACTTCAATTCGGCACCTACGACGATTTCGTCGATAGTCACACACCGCTGCGCCTTGAGCTCATCCGAGCGATCGCGGAGGAGGCACCTGAGAGCATGCGCGAGGCAGCGCATCTCGTTGAGCGTGACGTGTCCGACGTCCACTCAGACCTGAAGCAGCTGGAAGCACTGGGCATCCTCACGCTTGAAGGAGGCGGGCCCAGCGGTGTAATTCAACCCGTCGTTCCGTTCGACCGCATCGAGGTCCACATCGACTACCCGCTTATCGATAGCAGTGACGCCGATGGTACTCCCGCAGGCGCGTAGTCACCACTCACCACTCTCCGAGTGTACTATGGGGCTCTCGTGCGATGGTTATCCACGAGCCGCGATCACGCTGCTGTCCCGGAACAGTACTTTCGCCTCGCTCGCCTGAGCTATAAGTCACAGAATCTCAAATTTTGGGGAGAGGGAGCACCGCTGAGTCGGTTTCAACAACCGGATCAGCTCCAAAACAGTGTCACACACTCCCTCTCCCCCAAAAGTAACCGGTGAACTCGGGAGAATGACTCCTAATGACTCAGAGACGGTCCGTGGCGACTGCTCGTTCTGTGGCGAGACAGTTACTAGACAACACGCGATCATCCACTATGAAACGGCTAGCGGGGAACCGGGCGTGTGGGCCGAATGCCCCGACTGTGGCGAGATCGTCGATCCCGTCAATGCTCAGTAAACAGTTCATCCAGCAGATCATCAGACCCGAGTCACCATCAACAACGCACCACGAGTGCCGTCACTGTGGGTACAGCGTGGAGAAGGACGTCGATGAGTGTCCACAGTGTGGCTCTCACGAGATTGCGGCCTACGATCTCGAGTAATTGCTGAAGTGGTCACGGCAGGTAGAGAAGGTTTAACCTTATGTAGCAGCCGAACGCTAACATGGCTTCGATTGTTACATAAGATATGAAGCAGCCGTCACCACCCACCTCGCTCCCGAAGTATCTCGCAGAGGGGCTCCCCAAACAAGATACGGAGACACTCCATGAGATACAGAACTACGTTGAGGCGCTCATGGAGTATCGCGACCGATCGGTCGACACCGACGAGCTTCCCGAGACTGCCGAACCCGTCGAGGAGTCCGATAGCGCAGGAAGCGGGACCGTCGTCAAAGAGAAAGTCACCTGTGGCGACGACAGCTGTAAGTGCGCCAGCGGGAATCCCACGGATATGCATGGTCCGTATCTCTACCGCTACTATCGTGAGAACGGCACGATGAAATCGGAGTACGTCGGTAAGCCAGGGAGTGAGTAGCGGTGAGTCGAGACTACCAGAACTTCAACGACTCGACCAACAGATATCGGCAATAAATCGACGCTACACCACTGGTGAGTCACGTTCGACGATACTAGCAAACGCGACGTTTTCTTTGACTTGCTCGATCTCGACCGACAGCTCATCACCTGGTTGTCCACCGGGGACGATCACGACGTAGCCGCGTTCAACCTTCGCAATGCCGTCGCCTTGATCACCCGTCGCCTCGATGGTCACGTCGCGGACTTCACTTTCATCTACGGGAGGACCGTCCGAGGTCGGAGTTTGTTCTTGCGCAGCCGATTGGGGTTGCTCTTCCTGAGTCTTCTGGCTTGTCGAGGATGCTGATGCCAAGATCGCGACGCGATACGTTTCGTCGACAGCAAGCGCGTCGTGGTCAATCTCACTCGCGGGGACATCCATAATATATGACCCATCACGTTCTTCGACTTGAGCAG
The DNA here is from genome assembly GCF_002727125.1 of Halorubrum persicum. GTDB lineage: Archaea > Halobacteriota > Halobacteria > Halobacteriales > Haloferacaceae > Halorubrum > Halorubrum persicum. The sequence continues at coordinate 6,852 of NZ_NHOA01000130.1, read as the reverse complement.
TGAACACAGAGCGAAGCGAATCAGAAATTTCGATCATCGAGCATCACGATTTTAGCTACTCAACGTATCTAAATCTCGTGTTTCGCGCTACTTTGAGATAGTAATCTAATCCAGTGCGTACCGGATAACGAGCACAGGTACAGCGTTGAGAAAATTTGGATTGAGGTATCAAGGGGCTTTTTCAGACCGTTAGGGCGTGAACGTGTTCTGTGAGATAATCGTCCCAGACGGCGTATGGACGATCACGACTTCAAGTTCGTCGGCGTCAGGAGTTTCGCCCTCACGAAAATCAGCCGTACCGGTATTTATTCGGAAGGTAATTGTCTGGCCCGCAGACCACACATCGATTCCATCCGATATGACAACGCTGTTTTTAGTAGTATCCCCATCATCAATCAGATTATGAGGGTCACCGTCAGCAAAATTCTTATTTTCAAATGATGAGCCATCAGCCGGAAGATCAACCAACCTAGCTTCAGTATCTACGCCAGGGCCGGTTGCCCGGACAACAATTTCCAGTTCGTTAACCTGGACCCCGTCACCGGCGACATGAGTGATCTTGACGAGTTGCTTGTCACCTGCTCTTCCATCGGCAACTTCGAATTTGCCAGTTGTATCAGCAACATTCGGAGCGGGCTCAGTAATGCTACCTGCCACAGCAAAAAAGAATACAGAGGCTGTCGCAGCTAAAATGACGACAAGAGCGACCATGAGAATGGTCGAAATAACAGGAGTGACAGCGCGATCCTGCTCGTTCACTATCTTACTTATTCGCTGCTCAGTAATATAATCACGGAGTCACTGCTGGCTGGCTCCGACATATTTTATATGTAAATAAATTTATTATTACTCCGACTCACGCCAAATGACTTGTTTCTAGTACCCTCAACTGGTTACAGCCGGGTCTGCTCAAAGCTCCCAAGAGACCACCTCAGGACTCATCGTCGGCATCAAACACGACCGCAAAGTCCTCGAGAAGTTCCTGTGGCGATCGCTCATCACTACGAGACGGAAGTGGAGCTTCCCAGCATTCGATCGCGAGCATGCGCGCATTCGTCACTGACTCCAGTTTGGTTGTCACGTTGAAAATTCCGGTATGATAGATCGCCAGCAGTCGCTGCTCATGAACAGTGACGTAATCGATTCCGGCCCGGTCTAGGACTGTTGAAACGTTAGTCGGCTCAGATAGCGAGACAGAGACGCTTGGAGACGCCGAGTCGGTCATACCGGATCGTAGGTCTATTCTACTGATAAAACCCAACTTGAGCACGACCCGGATACACCGTCTACAGGGTGTTATAGAACAGTTCACAAGGCGGTTGTTTCCAGGAGTGTAGAAACTGAATTGCTTGCTCGGTGTATTCTGCGTATCCATCATCAGTGGTCAATGTGAGATGTAGGTCTCCCAAAGTGCTTTGAGTCTCGGTGAGGTACCGACAGGTATGGCACGAGCCGATTCTGGTGATTCGGACTCTCCTGAACGGGAGATCCGCTTAGTGAAGAACCCAGATGGTCAGTGGACGGCTCGTGATCTCCGTGTCGGAGTGACCGCTCAAGGTAAAAGCCGGGAGATAGCACTTGACAATCTTGACGCCGTCATTGAGGCGGTAGAAGGCAATGGCGGGCGCTCTCCGACCGACAAGGAGATACGTGACCTCGGTGTTGATCCTGAAGTCGCTCGGTCACAGAGCGACGAGCTTCCCGATATCTTACAGTAGCGATGGTGAAACGGGATTTTTCCGGTGAAGACGTGTACAAAGTGCTGGTGAACGTTGGTGGGTTTCGGCACGTTCGTACCACGGGAGATCACCTGATTCTTCGATGGGATCCACCAGAAAGCCATGAGAACACGGAGACGCGTACAGTGAGCGTTCCGGCCCACGACTCAGTCAGCATTGGGACGCTCCACGCTATTGCTGACGACGCCGGTGCGGAGAACTTCGAAGCGTTCTGCGAGTGGATCGACGAGAACAGGTGATAACCAATCCCGGTATTTGAGTCACCTGTACTGAGCGAATCAGGGTAGTGAAGAACGGTCATGAGAACAATTGTATGACACCCTTCATCTAGCCAGTTGCCGTGGCCGGTATGTCGTCTCCCAACGAGTACGATAGAACAGTCCTCCCGCAGTCTCGGCCGTGACAGTATTCACCCAGACGCTGGCTACCCACCAGTTGAACGAGTGTGGTAAGATGTCCCGGAGTCAAAACTGGTGAGTTCAGTGATACGCTGCTCCAGTTCTTCGATCTCAGCTTGGAGCTCGGTTGTGTCTTCGTCGGCTCCAGCCAACTGGTCTTTGAGCCCTTGGAGACGGCTTTCCTTCATCTCGTCGTCGACATCTGCTTTCCGAACATACTCGCTCTCCTCGATGTCATACACATCAGATTCAGAGAGTGACGTTACCTCCAACGCGTCATCGAGTTTGCTTGTATCAACACTCATCACTCGCTCGGGGTCGATTCCTTCTGATTCCAGCAGCTCAAGGACTTCTTCGTCATCTTTGAGTGTTCGATTCCGACGGACAGTCCGTTGAACGGACCCGTATTTCCCACTTACAGGTTGGTCGTGATGGAGACGTTCAAGCAAGACGCCACGGACATCTTGTCGAAGATCGTTGGCGTTGCGCTGGACATCTGACAGCAGCGTATAGAGGTTCACAAGCGTCGGCACGTCTAATTCGGTGAGTGACGTCATGTCGTGCTGCTCGAGCGTATCGATCAACAGGAGCGCGTCTGCGTACACTGAGATATCGGACTCTTCTCGTGGGCCATCGTCGTGTTCGACCGTGTGCGCATCGACGAGCGGCGACGGGGTTGGCGTCTCGCTTTCGGACAGGGTGCCGTCTCGATCGTTGATTGTGAATCGCGGATGGAGACTCATGACGGTGGCATATGGTTCAGCTCCGGGTGGGAGGCGATCGAGATCGAACGCTCCAGTCGCATGGTCAACCCGCTGGAACAGCGTCTCAAACTGCTCTCGCTGGAGCGGGACAGTCTCACTGTCAGCCTGATACTCGATCAGCACTCGGTGTTGCTGGACGTCGGTGATGTGAAACGTCTTCTGAGAGAGCGGAGTGAGGAGTGTAGCGTTTGCTGGAAGTTCCTCCACGTTGTCGAGGAGGTTGTCCCACGTCACTCGAAACGACATACTGGCGATTCAGTACTGCGAGACAAAAGCATACGGGCGTGCGTGATAGCTCTCTCCGTGATTAACCAACAGAAACAACGAAAACGCCAGCTTGTTGATTGATTTCTGAGCCTATCCTCAGAGGATCTTTCCAAGGTCCCCAGTACTGCCTAGGTGTGGGGTGACAGTAGTCGTTTCGCGAGTTCCGTCTGCCTGATTGAGATGGTAATATGCTCACCACTTTCGGAGATTTCACGCGAGGCAGACAGTCATACACAACACGTGTTATCAGGAAGAATTCACGAAATGGTGGGGTGTCCTCAGAAGAGCAGAGGAGGTCGCTATCTTTCTACAAGGAGAGAATCCCGGCGTTTACGCCGGGAGTGAATCCGACAACGCTGACCCAATCCCCCACGGACGGTAGGGTGGATATTCCACGCACATCCACACCATTAATTTAGTTTGTCTACATAGTCTATGTATGGCGATTAGGGCCACACGTACCTACGTTGGTTCCATCCAGAACCACCAACAGGTCTGTGATGGTCTTGATTCGCTCGGAGACTCCGCCTCGAAAATCTGGAACGTCGCACGATGGACAGCCGACCGTATCTGGGACGCAACCGGTGAGATCCCGAACGGGAGTGTGCTGAAATCGTACATGAAGAATCAGTCGTGCTGGAAAGATTTGAACGCACAATCCAGTCAGAAAGTCATTGAAGAACTTTCTGACGCTTTCCAGTCGTGGTTTGACTTGCGACACAAGTTCGATGAGGCGAATCCGCCCGGCTACCGCAAACACGGCGACACCCGACCACGTTCCACGGTGACGTTCAAGGAAGACGGGTTCAAACACGACCCCGAGAACAACCGCGTCCGACTCTCGAAGGGCTCGAATCTGAAAGAACACTTCTCAGACTTCCTGCTTTGCGAGTACCAGACTCGACCAGACGTTGATCTCTCGGAAGTCAACAACGTACAGAACGTTCGTGCCGTCTGGAACGGTGATGAATGGGAACTTCACTTCGTCTGTAAGGTCGGGATCGAATCTGCCGACCCACCAGGCGACGGTGTTGCGGGAATCGACCTCGGAATTAAGAATATCGCCACGGTCGCGTTCCCGGACGAATACGTCCTGTACCCCGGCAACTCGCTCAAAGAAGACAAACACTACTTCACCAGAGCCGAGTACGATACCGAGGGAGAGAACGGCCCGTCAGAGCAGTTGAGGTGGGCGCGTCAGAAACTCTCCGAACGTGAGACACACTACTACCACACGCTGACGGACGCCATCATCACGGAGTGTGTCGAACGTGGTGTTGGCACGCTTGCGGTGAGCTGGCCCGAAGACGTGCGAGAATCAGACTGGGGCAAAGCCGGGAACAAGAAACTACACTCGTGGGCGTTCGACCGCATCTACCAGTACCTCGAATACAAAGGCGAGATGCGGGGTGTTGCGGTGCTGAAAGAGAACGAGTGGAACACCTCAAAAACGTGTTCACGGTGTGGAGACGACGCGAAATCGAACCGTGTCGAGCGTGGCCTGTACGTCTGCTCGTCGTGTGAGTTGGTAGCCAACGCGGATTGTAACGGAGCGGAGAATATGCGCCAGAAGATAACTCCGAGTCCTCACGGCGAGGATAGGAGTACCGGCTGTGTGGCACAGCCATCGACACACTTGTTCGACCGCGAGAGCGGGACGTTTCACACGAGAGAACAATTCGTGTCGTAGACCAGCAAATATCCCACCTGCGGCACGGGAAGCCTCGCCGTTTACGGCGAGGAGGATGTCACGTATCCTGAAATTGCTGAAACGGTGGGGGGTGTTGTATAGATGAACGGGGAGTCAAAAATCACCCACAACAAGACTACGCGTTCGGTCGATCAGCACTGATATGCTCGAAATCGATATCTGTAAATCGAGCCGTATCCTTGAGAACTTCGACAGCAATCTCGGTATCGACTTGGAGCTGATACTCCCAAGCAGGACCACCGATTGAACCCGCCGTCACCTTTTCGCCTTCGGCGATACCTTGCATGTCGAGTTCACGGAGATGATCTTTGAACCGTCGCTGACCGAGTTTGTCGGCATCGATTCGTGAGGCGACACTCTTGTACACGCCGTAGATCGGTTTGGCTCGGACGGGAGCATCCCCGGAAAGTTCCAGGGCAGTAAGCGCAGCAAAGGCAAGATGGGCTTGTGTCGTCATTTCACGCATAGCCTCAACGACGGCTTCTCGCTCAACGAGTGCCTGGGCTTCACGAGCGTGCTCCGCACCAACTTGGTCGTCACCGTGTTTATCCGCTAATTCGCCGGCTTTGCGGAGGTATTTGATCGCTTGACGAGCGTCGCCCGTATCTTGTGCCGAAAGTGCAGCGACGAGTGGGATCACGTCATCCGTCAGTACACCACTCTGAAACAGATACTCCTGACCGGATTGGTCAATTTCGACGACGGTTCCCTCCGGAACTCCATCGGCGTCGACTTCGTCGATCGGAGTCAGTTCGGTATCACGGAACGCCTTCGCTGCGCGCCGGCGGAGGATCTGCTGGAGCTGCGTCGCATCATATGGTGAAAATAGGACGGAATCATCGTAGAGCGAACTCTTCACTTTCGGACTGAGATTATCCCGCCACTGGAGGTCGTTACTGATGCCGATAATGCTGGGGAAGACGTGGTCCTCGACGTAATCCTGCGCTCGAGCTCGGGGGAGACTGTAGAGAATCCGGTCGTCGTCTCCGAGCGTATCGATTTCGTCGAGGACGATGATGATCGTACCACCGATCTCGTTCATCGCCTCGAACATCATGTCCATCACGACGTCGGTTGCGTAACCAGTCGGCCGGCTGTTGCCGGTAAGTTCCTGATAGATGCGGGAAGCGGCCTTGTATGACGTTGAGAGATCATGCGATTCACAGGAGACATATGCCGTCGTGAGGTCCAGATGATCGGATTCTTCTTCGGCATGTGCCTGTAGTTCGGAGAGTTTGGCTTTCGCAGCGGCAGTCTTCCCTTGACCGGCCTTCCCGTGGAGGAACACGTTGTTGGCACCGACTCCGCGAGCCGCGGGAGCCAGCGACATATGAAGATCTTCCATCTCGTCAGTTCGTTCAGGGAGATTGTCGGGATGATACTCTTCACGAAGGACCTCTTCCCGTTGGAAAATAGGAGAGGTATTCGAGAACTGAGTCATATGCGGAACCCTCTGGGCAAGAGATAATAAAACCCCGGTTACAGCAATGTCTTGAATGTCGTCAACCAGTGGTTCCAAACGAAATAGACAGACCACGCCCCCACCACTGTTTCAGCAATTCTCACGCCAAAGAGTGGGAACGATCGGTTCTGACGGAAACAGACGTTATACTACGAAGACGCGGTTCTCAGCCACTTATACCTCTATTTTAGCCGGATCAAAGACACAGTGACCGTATTTACATTATATATTCTTTTCCTTTAGTAGTAGTAAGTGTAGTAGTAGAAGCGTAGATAGAGCAGTTTACTACAGTGTAGTAACCTATATATGGTGAGTTTATAATAGATATTCTCCGGCGGGACTCGTCTGCGTATTTGACCCGACCTCTAATTCGGGTGAATTGCTGAAACGGTGGTGGGTGTCCCAACGACATCCGTTACTTCGACATCCGTTACTTCGATTTTACTGCTCATCCAGGAATCTCATGTTTACTTCCCCTAAGGAGTTCTTGAGAGTGCTGTGTTGAATAGAT
>NZ_NHOA01000004.1:52258-78828 GCF_002727125.1 Halorubrum persicum | reverse complement strand
TCTCCTACAGAAGAGCGTTCCGTAATTCGCTGTGCTACTGGCCGAATCTAGTCAGATATTCAATCTAGCTATGCAATAACTTCTCAGAGATAAACAGTAGATACCCACACCTCACCGCAATCGGTAGAGGATACAAGAACCCTTAGTTATTAATGGATCCCTACCTACACCTCTAATCGCAGCGGTGCATCACCGAGATTGCGCCCACCATGTGATCGAACCAGCCATGTCATGAGTAAAGCGATGACAGATGAGAACAGTAACGGCGACGACGACAGCGACCAGACGCGGACGACCATCGAGGTCGACCGTGACGTGTGGCGGCAAGTCCGCGCAGAAGCTGTCGGCGATGGCAAGAAAATCTCGGAGAAGCTCGAGGAGATCCTCATCGAGCACTTCGACGAGGATGCCTAACGAAGATACGATGTTACGGACAACTTACAACCGGAGTATCCGGTATAGCGGTGATGTATAGTATGACAGGTACACGCAAGAAAGCGAGTGCGATCTTCTTCGCAGCGATCATGGTTGTCTCCATGGTCGGTGTCGGCTTTGCCGGCAGTGCGGCGGCAGTTGCTGGTGCCTCCGCGGGCGCTAATGTCTCGGGTAATGTACAGGAAGCTCCTGTCTCCCCCGCGAGCATTGATGAAGGCCAGCAGCAAACAGTTACCTTTGCTGCTACCTTCACAGGACAAACTGGTAACGGTGACACTGACACTGTCAACCTCACGTTCTCTGACGAGTTTGCCGGTCAGCTGAGTGAGAATTCGGAAACTGCTGAGTTCGCAGGGGATGACTCTGCCATCAGCGACACATCCAGTATCACGACCGTCGACGGGCCTGACCAGGACGGTAATCTGGATACCGTTCAGGCACAGTATGACCCGACTTCGGATGGAAATGTTGAGGTTCAGTTTGTCGTTGGCATCACTGCCCCTAATGTAGCCAGTACGACGACGTACAATCCTGAGTTCAGCTACGCTGATAGTGATGATACGAACGCGAGCACATCGCTGGATCTAGAAGTAACCAACACCGATAACACCGTTGCTGACGGTCCGGTGGAGAACGTTGACACGAGCGAGACGTTCGATACGATTCAGGATGCTGTCAATGATGCAGGCTCTGGCGACACCATCGAGGTTGACGCCGCCGAGGGTCCGTACAACGAGCAGGTCGTTGTTGATACCCCAGAGATCACTCTACAGTCAGTGAACGGCCAGGCGAACGTCACATTCAACGGCGATCCTGTAGATAATGACCCTGACGCGACGCTTCGCGTTAATGAGGACGGTGTTGTGGTCGATGGGTTCCAGTTCAATCAGGAAGTTGGTGACGCGTACTCACAGAGTGTCTCGATTGCCGGCGACAATGTTGTCGTCCAGAACAGTCTGCTGACGACGACAAATGCCGCTGACGAGACGATTGGTGGACTCGAGGTCAACGCAGAATCTGAGAACCGTAACAATGTCACGCTTCTCGACAACACCATCGAGAGCGAGGGTCAGGGTATCTACACTGACCTTCGCAGTGGTTATAATCTCGATGAGCTTACCGTCGAGAACAATGACGTGACGACCGCGGCCAGCCAGCCTGAGTTCAAGCTCTACGCTGACTCGGCTGGCTCGGAAATCAGCAACGTAAACGGCGTCGAAGAAGCAAACGCCGCGAGTGCGCAGATTGAGGCGATCCTTGAGGCAAACCCGGACATCCAGTCCACGCAGCCGTACGGGGTCGTCGTTTCGCCGACTGACGTTACTGTCGGTGACTCCGCAAACGTGGAAGCTGACATCCTTGGCCGTGATGACGCAAACCCGCGCGTCCAGGATGTCTCTTTCATTGTTGAGAACACAACTCCCGACCAGGTCGCCTCTGGCTCGACGAGTTCGAACAGTTTCTCGACGCTCGTTGAGTTCTCCGATGTTGGTGACTACACGGTCTCGCTTGACGAAGAGCCCGGTACCACCGCTGCTGGTCCGAACGCGTACGCGACGCCGACTGCGACCGTCAGCTCGCAGTACACAATCGAGGGCTTCGAGGTTTCCCCCTCGAGTCCGAGCTTCGGTGACAATGTCCAGCTCTCCGGCCAGATCGTCGATGGTCAGGGCGACGGTGTTGAGGTTGGCACGATCAACCTCGTGAACGTTAACGCCTCGACCACGACCGGTGCAAGTGCGTCGACGACGAGTTCCGGGAACTTCTCGTTCACCGCCTCGGTTGACGACACCGCGACGTTCGGTGTCGGTACCGACTCAGACTCTGTCTTCGCTGAATTCGATGTCGCAGCGGATGATGCGTCTCTGACGTTTGACTCCGACTCGACGCCGCAGTTCGACGAAGAGAGTACGTTCAACGTGCAGCTGAACGACTCCGCTGACGACCCGATTGCGGCTGCTGACACTGAGGGCTACCTCAACGTTACTGGTCCGTTCGCTGGCGATGTCTCCACTGGTGGGGATATCGTCGACACGGCCCCGTACAACAGTACTAGTAACGAGACGGCATACGTCCACGTTGAGACCAACAACACCGGTGGTGCGAGCTTTGCGCTGACCCCGGTTGGTGACGATGTCTCCGTCAGCCTCGAGAATATGGTCGACGGCGAAGCTATCGCCGGTCTTGAGGCGACGAACGTTGGCTCCAACACGGGTGCTGTTCCGGACTACGTGGCTGACTCGCAGTCCGTGACTGTCGGACAGCTCAACGGACTTAACGTCGAGGTCTCCAATGCGGACAACCTCGACGTTGCGACCAACCCCAACGCTCTCCAAGTGGCTGTCACTGGGAGCGATGGTAACGTCCCTGGTGGCATGAACAGTGCCCTCGCGAACGCGACGGTCAACGTGACCGCACCGGGCGTTGACGCTGGTGGCTTCTACGATGGCAGTATGAGTGGTTCCGGTGACGGCACGGTGGCCTTCAACAGCGACGAGTTCGACTTCACCGGCCTTACCTTCGAGGAAGCTGGCACTGCGACCGTGACCGTGACCGCCCAGAACAGTTCGGGCGCTGAATTCACGAGCACGGAAGAGTTCGATATCGCTGGTGACATCCTCGCGAACGTGACGCCGACCGACGTGAACGTCCAAGAGAACAGCGACGTTACCGTCGAAGTCACGAACAGCGAAGGGACGCCCGTGAACAACCGCGTTGTTGCACTGACGAACGTTACGTTCGGTGTCAACACGTCTAGCGGTGTCCAGAACTTCGACCGCGTCGTTGTTGACGGTAGTAACGGTGCGGTCTACGCCGATACGGATGGGAGCAACGACTACACCAGTAACGGTGCTGTTGACGACGCTGTTGTCGTGAACGATGGCACCTACGTTGCTGAGAATATCTCGTTCGAGTCGACTGGTAGCGTCGACGTTGATGTCTACCGTCCGGGCAACGTTGATCTCAGCTCGGCAACCCAGACGATCGACACGACGCCGATTGAGGTGTCTGGCGTTGAAGCGTACGAGGTCCAGAGCGACGTGGACCCGACGCTCGCTGGTGGCAGTGACCAGCTCAACCTGACCGTCACGGAAGACGGCAAGGAAGTCAACGGCAGCCTCCTAACCGACATCAGCAATAACGTTGCTGTCACGCAGAACGGCACAGACATCGTCCAGACAGCCGCCTCGACGGCGGACCTCGACGATGACGGAACTGTGGACACCATCCAGGTGACCATCAGAGCCGAGAACGCAGACGAGCAGGTCGACATTGAACTTGACGACGGTAACGACCGGACTGGTGCTACGACGGTCGACGTCGTCGCACCTAGCGTCACGGCTGCCGTCGACGACCGCGAAGGTAACCTCCTGACCGAGGGGCTCAACTCGACAGTCGATTACACTGTCGAGGACCCGCGTGACGGCTCCGCGTTCGACAGTGGCACTCTCACTGTCGAGGCCGTCAACGCAACCCTCCGAATCGACGAGGATCAGGATGGCACCTACGAGACGACGCTGAACGACGGCGACACTAGAGAGATCGATCTCGACGCAGACGGACAGGCGACTGTCTTCGTCGGCGCTCAGGAGCTTGCTGACGACGCAGACTCGCCGGCACTGCTCCACAACGCGCAGACCGCGAGCGCCAGCACCGGTGCTGGTGACGTGGCGCTGCCCGTTGAGAGCCCGAGCCTCTACCTGTTCGCAAACGGTGAGCGGACGGACGTGCCCAGCACGGTCGAGCCCGAAAGCTCGGTCGACTACACGTTCGAAGTGACTGACGCCAACGACTGGAACATCCCGGTTGACGGGGTCAACTTCACCGCCAGCGGCGCTGGCCTCAGCCAGACCACGGCCCTCGACGAAGGGTTCGTTGACGTCGCTGGTGAAGTCACCTCTGGCACGATTGATCTCACGATCAACGACGGAGTTGGCGACGTCAGTGTCGGCAGCATCGACGCGCTGGAGACGGCAGACCTCAATCTGACGGCTGGCGCCGAGACGGTTGAGCAGAACGGAACGGTTGAGTTCAGGCTCGAACGGCTTGACCGTGACCGCCAGACGATTGGCCAGCTCAACATCACTGATGCTGACGACAACGTCATCACCAGTGGCGTCGAGATCGACGGTACGCAGACCGTCACGTTCAACGCGTCGACGTACGATGCTGGTAACTACACTGTCGAGGCCACGAAGACGGCCTCCTCGCAGAAGTCGTTCAACGCTGACACGGTCAACGTGACTGTGGAGCCGAGTTCGTTCGGTATCACGAACACGGCGCTGGAGCCGGACACGGTGACCTCGAACACGACGAACGATCACACGCTGACGTTCGACGCGCTCAAGGTGACTGACGACGGGAACACGGACACGTTCACCGTCGACTTCGGCCCGGCAACGGTCGACAACGCGAACGATGTCTCCGTGGTTGACGCCAACGGTGACACTGTCTCGGTCACTGGCAGCCCGAACGTCGACAACGGGAGTGCCGTGACCTTCTCGGTCTCGCCGGACAGCAGTGCGAGTGACCGTGACCTGACCGTCGAGGTCAACGCCACGGTGACCGCGCCTAATGTCTCCGAAGAGACGGCCGCAGACGTCACGATCACGCTGGCTGACAGCAGTGGAGATGAGACCAGCGCGACGACGACGCTGACGGTGCAGCCGGAAGGCTCGGCCCCGACGGACCCGACCGAACGGGCACTTCAGATCACCGGCAAAGATGATCCGGCGAACCTCACGCAGGACGACGTGACGATTGCGATCACTGAGTTCGAGCGTGGGAATCAGGCCAACGGGGTTGATATCACGCAGGACGACGTGACCACGATCATCACGCTGTTCGAGCGGAACTAACAACGAGTCACCCACGTTACGGGTACTTGATCCGGTTTTTTTTGACGCGCTACACGGTAAGTGGCGACGCAGTCGGTGTTGTTTCCCGGACAGCACCGACGAGGTCGACATCTGTCTCATCGACGAGGCGATCCACACTCTCCTTGACACCCACAGTGACATCGACTCCATGCCGCGGAGGTGTCGGTATCCGCACACTGGCTCGTACGAGATTTTTCCGGAATGGCCGGTCACGAGCACGGGAACCCGATCGCTGGCGTCGACAGCCACCTGAACGTCTGGGTCCCACTGCTCTACAGAAATCAAGAGAGTGCCTCGAGACTTGACCCGGGTGTGAATCCTGACAGTAGTCCACATCCCCACCGGGGGAATCCACGGCTTCAGCCGTGGGGGGTGTCAATACCCACCAGAAAATGCGTTCAACGCTGAATAGTGTGGAGAATGTCAGTCTCACCAGCACCAGTGACAGCGAATTCAAACCATTGATATCAACGCGTTGTTCCTGCAGTCTCAAGCGTAACATCTCCTGTGACAGCAGAACACATTTGTTCGCTACCTGCTCGCGGGCAGCAATCACGGCCCACCACAGCATTCGTGATCGTGTATGTACGGTGCGTGATGCCGTAATCGGGTCGGATGTCTACCTCAACACCGTCACTAGTGGCTGAAGCGTGTACCAGACAATCTATCGCAGATCGGATGCACCCATGTGATTTTTCACCCATCTAATAGAATGTGTGAGATAGTATGGCACGATTAACAACGTCATACATCATGATCGTATCGGTGGTGTCGATGCTGGCGATGGTCGGTATGATCGGTGGTATCGCCGGAACCGCACAGGGACAGACCGGAACGGGTCCTTCAGATGCCGCTGTGAGTAACCTTCCAGGGAGCGGGACAGCTGACGATCCGTACGTCATCACCACGGCCGCCGAACTACAGGCAATGGAAGATGACCTGAGTGCACAGTATGTACTTGACAGTGATATCAACGCCTCTGAAACGGCCGAGTGGCACGGCGGCAGCGGGTTCGATCCAGTGGGACCGAATGAGTCGACCGCATTCACAGGCAGCCTCGACGGCAACGGCCATACCATCACCGGCCTCACAATTAATCGGCCTGCAACCAATGCTGTCGGTCTGTTCGGAGTTGCCGCAGGGGGTGACATTCAGTCGCTAACGCTGACGGACGTCACCATCGTCGGACAACAGAGCACCGGAGCGATCGCTGGTGAATCCGATGTCCTGATAACGGATGTGACAGTAATCGGAGCCATCAATGGAACGGAGTCGGTCGGCGGAGTGACCGGCGTCACGACTGGAGCGGTCACGAACGTCACAACTGATGAGACGGTCAACGGTACCGATACCGTCGGCGGTGTCGCCGGCCTTACTGAGTTTGACATGGTGCTCACGGATGTGGATTCTCACAGTACAGTCACTGGGACAGATGTAGTTGGTGGAGTTACCGGCAACAACCTTGGCACAATCAAAAACGTGACCGCCAGTGGAACCGTTGATGGCAGGAATACTACTGGTGGGGTCGTCGGTGATAACAGCGATCCAGGCGGTCTAATCGAAAACGCGGTGGCTAGCGGAAATGTCACCGGCATGAATGATGTTGGCGGCCTTGCGGGGGTCAACGGTCCAACGCTTATCGATGGTGATGCCGAGATACGAAACGTGAGCGCAAGCGGATCAGTGAATGGGCAACTCCGTGTTGGCGGGCTCGTTGGCCGGAACTCCGGGACAATACAAGAAGCAACGGCTTCCGGAGCCGTCACTGGTAATGAGTCTGTGGGCGGTCTCGTCGGACAAAACGGTGTTCTCGCCGATGATGAGAGCCTTATCGGCAACACAAAGGCTAGCGGCAGCGTTGGCGGATCCAATGCTGTTGGTGGACTCGTTGGTGTCAACCAGCCGGGTGGAATCGTGCGGACATCCTTTGTGACAGGGGCTGTCACAGGCTCGCCCACTGCTGGGGGGCTCGTCGGTGCCAACCCAGAAATCTTCGATGAGTCCGGTACGGTCCACCAGGCCTACTGGGATACGGACACAACGGGGCGAGACATCTCCGCGGGCAACGTAACCGGACTGACGACTGCCGAAATGACTGGTGAGAACGCATTGAGCAATATGACACAGCTCTCGGATTTCTTCTGGCAGCCGCGAGCAACTGATTACCCCGTGTTGCGGAGCCAGTCTTCACAGGAGGTTACATCAGATACGCTCAATATTTCTCTTTCGGAGACGACGATCACAGCCGGCACGCTAACTGAAATCACGGTTACTGTCACCAATGCACAAACCGGTGCTTCCGTTGAAAACGCAACCGTTGAAATTTCTGATCTACAACAATCCACCACGACCGATACAGCCGGGACAGCCACGCTGACTGTGACCCCGAGTGTTGCCGGCTTGTATCCGGTCTCAGTGACTGCCGACAGCTATACAAATTCAACAGTGACGTTGACCGTCGAAGAAAGTACTCTCAACTATGATATTACAGGAGTGTCGGTCGTGCCGAGCACCGTCGATGCGAACACAACAGTCGATCACGACCTATCGTACACGGTGACGGACACGAGTAATGACGGGAATTCAGATACTTACTCGATCACGCTCCCAAACTCAGCGAGTTTTGAGGGCGTAAACAGCCTGACCGTGACGGACGCAAATGGTGCCGAAATCTCGACCGGATCTGGTGTCTCGCTGGCTGACGCCAACGGTGGCACGGACAACCAGGCTACGTTCGGTATCCAGCCGGACAGCTCGTTCGACACGAGTAGCGTGACTATTGACGCGAATGTGACTGTGAATTTCCAAGATGTACCAGAGACGACGACGGAACCGATCACACTTGATGTCTCGGACAGCCTGCAGGGCGACACGAGCGCCCAGACTGACGTGACGATCGAGTCGGAAGGTGCAGCCCCGGTGGATCCGACCGACCGGGCACTTCAGATCACCGGCAAAAATGATCCGGCGAACCTAACACAAGATGACGTGACGATTGCGATCACTGAGTTCGAGCGTGGGAATCAGGCAAATGGGATTGATATCACCCAGGACGACGTGACCGCGGTCATCACGCTGTTCGAGCGGAACTAACGACGAGTCACCCACGTTACGAGTCTCGATTCGGTTTTCTTTTTTTTGACGCGCTACACGGTACTCGTCAAGGTCGCGTTAACTTTGGCGTGAATTGTGGTAGACGGCGAGGGCTTCGAGCCAATTTTGAACTGTCTCGAGCGCGACATTGCTGAAACTATTCGCAAACGATAATGTTCGTCGTTCTATTTCTCAGAAGACACGTTCGATAGCATTCCGGTTTCCATGTTGAATAACTTGAAATCGATAGCCGTCTTCAGCGAGAACTGATCCGAGATAGTCTGCGTCATCGACGAGAAATTCCACGCTATCGAGCTGATCGCGCTGGTGGAGCTCGGTGAGAAACCATCGTGTCGTCTGTTTATTTGCGGTCGGATAGAGACTCACGTGAAGGATCTCGTTCGTCTGCGGATCAACAGCGCCGTACAGCCAGAACTTCTGGCCGTGGAGGTGGATCATCTTTTCGTCAACCGCGAGTTGATCCTCGGAGACGGCCGAGATCGGCTGTAGATCGGCCTTATGAACCCAGTTATGGATCGCGACGTGACTCCGAACGATCCCAAACCTTTCGAGATGCTTACTTACTTCACGAAGTGACATACCGGCCAAGTGACAGCGGATCCCTACTTCAACCGCCCATCGCGGCGTTCGATCTCGCTCCACAAATGACAAGTCAATCCACGCGATACGTTCGCTGAGGCGCTCGGTTTCGGCCATAGACACTCTGAAGTCGAGCGCCTCATCCTCTAACTTAACGCGACCCCTCGTCACGCGGTGTTCAAATAAGGATTGAAAGGTGAGGCGGTGCGTTTTCAAAGTGATCTATGCCCGAAAACGACCGCCTCAGCGGCTGTTTAGACGAGATCAACTTAGAGTTTGTGGAGCGAGAGGCAACACCGAAGTTGTTGATGAAGCTCAGTATTCAGCTCCACCTTGCTGGATTATCGCTTTCAAATACTGTTTCATTTCTTGAGGTATTTGGTGTTGATCGGGTTCGATCCACTGTTCATAACTGGGTTCACAAGGCCGAGCTACAGCCGGAATCTGGTCGCAGCCCGAATCACGTTGCGGTCGATGAGACTGTGATTCAGCTTGACGATGAACAGTATTGGCTGTACGCCGCCGTCGATCCCAACTCAAACGATTTGCTCCACACGAAGCTTGAACCGACAAGAACGAACGTGATCGCGGATCAGTTTTTCGCGGAACTCCGCGAAAAACACGACGTGGACGACGCAATCTTTCTCGTTGATGGTGCGGTTCCACTTCACCGAGCATGTGAAAAACACGGCCTCGATTTCAGATACGAACGACATGGAAATCGAAACAGCGTCGAACGTGTCTTTCGTGAGATAAAATGTAGAACTACCAGTTTCTCAAACTGTTTCAGCAACGCCAAAGCAGAAACTGCTGACGAGTGGCTGAGATCGTTCGCTTTCGCATGGAATCAGCTTATCTGAACACGAGGCCTCGTCAAGGGCCAAGATTTTTTAATCAGGGGTAAAGTGACGACTCATATGGAGATAAAATTGACACAATCACAGCTCCTTCAGATACTAGTCGTGTTTACGGTTGTTGTAGCTGGATGTACCGGAGTCGCCGCAGCAACTACCGACGGAGACACACCAACCACTCAGAAGCCAGCTGAAGCGATCGATCAAGAGCCGGGCCAAAGCGAAATATCGTTCTCAGACACACCGTTAACATCTGGCTCTGTTGTTCCGATGGATGCTGTGTCTGATGAAACCTTTGGTGAGGAAACGAGACTTTCGATAACCGTTGTTCCAGTGGGTGAGTCATTCGGTTCGAATGAGACAATGACGATTTTTGTTGGTGCGTTTGACGGCAATAACATGCCAACTCCAGTTGCTAACGAGCAAGTAACTATTTCTATCGAACGTCCCGATGGAACCAGTGAAACGTTTGAGGTTGTGACCGGTTCTGACGGTACCGTCGAGAAATCCTACGACCTGTCAGAAGGCAATCGGGGGGATGGGACATACGCTATTTCAGCAACGTCAGCAAGTGTCTCTGACGAGGCAACCGTTGAGGCTAAAGTTGGAACAGCAATTTCAGCAGCAGAACGACGCGAAGATGTGCTTATCGGCGAAGAAACAACGAGTAAATTCCTCGTCCGAGATGGAACAGCAAGTGTCCCGCAGAAAACGGTTAATTTCAGGATTGTAGGTCCGTCGGGAAGCGTGATTAATGAACAACAGAAAACCACCGATGCAGACGGATTCGTTGAAACACAATTCACGCCGCAAACAATCGGCCGGTACGAAATTACAGCTGAGGTTGCGGAGACGGGCGCAACTGTGAGACATTCGCTCACCGCCAAGGAAGTTGCATTTCGGACCGGTCTTTTCGCCGTAGATGAAGCCATCACTGGTGAACAGGCCTCCTATGGCGGCTACTTATTCGATACCAGCGGGTTACTATCAGGTGAGACAATCTCCGTAGAGATTGTTAATCCGGCTACTGGTGAATCAGTTGTTGATACTACAGTTACGACAGACAGCAGTGGGTTCTTCACCGTTGATTACAACCCCGGAACTGCTAGCAATCTCCGGGCAACAGTCACAACCGCTGACGGACGGGTTGCTGTTGATGAAGACTTCATCAATGTGAATGAGCCTGGACCCGCAGGTGTTGATATTGCTGCTGAATTCACCGAATCCAGCCACATTCCCGGTGACGAAGCGACATTAACCATTGAGGCAACCGAGAATGGAACGCCAATAGCTAACAAGCAGGTGACGGTGTTTCCCCGGCTCGGATTTAATGGTCCGCCAATTGATTCGCAAACAGTAACAACGAACGCGACAGGAGAGGCAAGCGTCCAAGTCTCTATTCCTGATGCAGCTGAAAGTGCCCGCATCGGTGGACAGGCTTATATCCAGTACAATGGCGAGGTCGTGAGCGATACACTGTCTACTGACATTGAACAGTATGACATTAACTTTGATATTGAAGACGTAGCTCCTGGTGAAGAAACTACATTTTCTGTTGAAGCCACTAATCGAATCACGGATAGTCCGGCATCGAACGTCCCAGTTCAATTTAATGCCCTCTACTCGGGATCAGGTATCGACTCGTATGCAACGGGAGAATTAGAAACGGATCAAAGTGGTACTGATAGCACGACGGTGGCGGTCCCAGAAGATCTCGAACCTGATCGCGCCGTCAATTATATGTCACGATATGCGTCCCCGACGCTATACCGTATCAACATGTATGACTTCCCTGGCTCTGTTGAACTAACGTCGGGAAGCGAGACTGATGATGGTAGACCTGCTGCAACGCCAGGTGAGGAGCTTGATGTTGCGTTCACAACTCCAGACGGTGCTGATGCGACAGGTATCGTTTTCGCTAGGTTCGGACACAGCGCTGATTCCAGTGTGGAAGGTAGCGTTATGGAGCCAATATCAGCGTCACAAGATGGCACACTCACTGTTCCAGAGTATGCTGCAGCCGATGACTACGTGCGTGTTAGCGTGTGGGCCGCAACCTCATCTGACAAATTCTACGTCGCGAACCAGTTTATTGAAGTCAGATCGACAGGGGACTCAGTTCCTAACGCGCTGTCGGTTTCACTCTCATCCTCCTCGATCTCGGCCAACCAAGAGAGCTTCAATGTTACAGTAACAGATGAGGCGGGAGACCCCGTCGAGGGAGCGACCGTTGAAGTTAGCGAGTTAGGCCTGTCAGAGACAACCGATGCCACCGGTGAAGCAACGCTCCAATTTAGTGAGCCCGATCCTGGTGAGTACACAATAACCGTCACTGCCGATGAGTTCAGTGACGCGACAGAAACGCTGACTGTTGAAGAACAAAACAACGACGAGGGCGGTGGGAGTGACGATGGAAACCAGACACAAGCAGGAAACCTCACACTGCAGGCGGTTGATGTGCCAAAGACAGTCCAACCGAATAGTACGTTTAGCGCTACCTATGAGGTAGAGAACAGAGGCGAGGCGGTGAATGCCTACACTATAGAAATGGCCGTCGACCGGGACAACGTCACCGTGACCGGTTTCTCGGGGGATATTCAAGCATCTGATGTGAATAATCAACCACCGAGTGCATCGACAGATGCAATTGCAGCGGGAGAACGCGCCACAGTGACCATCAGTTACCAGGTTGCGGCCAACACCACTGGGAACACTTCTCTCACCGCAACGGCTCGTAACCCGCTCACTGGGGCCAACGCAACCCTCTCGCAGGATGTTTCTATCGAAACCGCTACGGCTGCTCCTACCGATCCGACCCAGCGGGCCTTACAGATCACCGGCAAAAACGATCCCAGTGAACTCACCCAAAGCGATGTGACAGCTGTGATCACCCGCTTCAGCCGTGACCAATCAGTCAACAACGTCACTGTCACTCAAAACGACGTGACGGCGACGATCACCCTATTCGAGCGGAATTGACGCCCCTCTAGTTCAAGGTAGATACTGTATTTTCAACGCCCGCCCGGACGGGTTCGAGGCCGAGTTCATGGACAAGCCCCATCACCAGAAGTCACAGAGTTCTGGCGACACCCTCAACGAGCGAACCCCTCAGGGTGAGCGAAGTAGGGTGGGGTAGTTGACAGAACGAGATAGTATTCGAAAATGAGAGTCCAGCCAAGTGGATCTGAATACTGAGCTTCACCTACAGCTGCGGTGTTACCTCCCGCTCCACAAACGCTAATCGTCTAAACAGCCGGTGAGGCGGTCATTCTCGGGCCTGAGTCACTTTGAATACACTCCGCCTCACTTTTTAATCCTTATCTGAATACCGCCACCGTTCACACCCAAATTTATAATATCATCGAGTATATATCAGCAGCTGTGAATATAATGGATTCAAGATGGTTGGCCCCCAACAAGGTTATAACGTTATTTTTTGTCGTGCTGGTTGTTAGTAGCACAAGCATCGCTGCATTCGGCATTCTTCCACACCAAGCACAAGCGGCCGATGGAACAAGAGATGTTTCTTGGTCAACCTCTGATGAAGTTACGGTCTATGATATTGATGATCGAGATGTTCGAGATCTCGAAGGCATTACCTTAACGAGCAATGGAGGTGACTATCGAACATTGGTTAAATCGGATGTACAGGGGCATCCGTGGGAACCATGGCTTGCCGCCTACGACACGAATCTTAGGTTCAAGTCAGAAATATTAAGTACAAAATTGGAAGACACCGACGGAGATACTGTTTCGGTACGCTACGGTATTGTGGACTCAAATAATGATCGTGCTTATCTTGATAGTACTGATGTCAGTGATTGGATCACACCAGATACGGGAGACAGACTCAATGATGGTATGAATAATATCAATCCGCGTGTTTACATGAGCGGAAATTACATTTATTATGGTGTTCGGCTGGAGGATGCTGAATTTGGATTTTTTGGTGACAATGATGAGACAACGCTTGGAAATGTTCAGGTAATTGAATCACATGAGGGGCAAAATTTAGAAAAAGTGTACGATTTTGACATTTCAAAAGAACAAATTCAAAGCGTAACTGACGAAGCTACGATTAGCTTTGATCATGAGGCTGTTTCAGCTGGTGACCCAGAGTCTAACCCACTTTATATTTCAATCAACGGAGATATTGTATACGAAGGCACACCAACTTCCGGAGATATAATTACCACTTCATTTGATCCATCACGTCTCAAAAACGGTCAAAATACGATTCGCGTATACGTGCAGGAAGCTACCGGGAGCGACAATAGCCATGATGATTATGGCTATGTAATCGAGGATATTTCAGTCAATGCTCCAACAGATGGGGATTACGATGATGACGGGCTAGTAAACTGGGATGACCCCGACCCTCGTAATCCCGATGCAGACAACGATGGACTAGATGATGGTCCGGAAGTGAACCAACACGGAACAGATCCAGCGGATAGCGATACTGATGCTGATGGGTTAGACGACGGGGAAGAGATCAATCAGTATGGGACGGATCCCAACAGTGTCGACACT
The DNA here is from genome assembly GCF_002727125.1 of Halorubrum persicum. Classification (GTDB taxonomy): domain Archaea; phylum Halobacteriota; class Halobacteria; order Halobacteriales; family Haloferacaceae; genus Halorubrum; species Halorubrum persicum. Next base: position 64,433 of record NZ_NHOA01000004.1, on the reverse strand, counting down.
GATGGCGATGGGTTAGATGACGGAGAAGAGGTCGATCAGCACGGAACTGATCCCACGGATGCTGACTCCGATGGTGATGGGTTAGACGACGGAGAAGAAATCAATCAGTACGGAACTGATCCCACAGAGGCTGACTCCGATGGTGACGGGTTAGACGACGGAGAAGAGATCAATCAGTATGGGACAGAGCCGACAAATGACGATACTGATGGTGATAGGTTAGACGATGGGAAAGAGATCAATCGGCATGGGACAGAGCCGACGAACGCCGATACTGATGATGATGGGTTAGACGACGGAGAAGAAATCAATCAGTATGGAACTGATCCCACGGATGCTGACTCCGATGGTGATGGGTTAGACGACGGAGAAGAAATCAATCGGCATGGGACAGAGCCGACGAATGCTGATACCGATAGTGATGGGTACAATGATGGTAAAGAAGTAACTGAGGGTACAGATCCAACCGATCAGAGTGACTATCCGGGGGTTGATTCTGACAACGATGGGTTATCTGATACTGCGGAAGAGACTCGAGGTACTGATCCCACGGATGCTGATACCGATAGTGATGGGTTAGATGATGGTCCAGAAATCAATCAGTATGGAACAGAGCCGACGAATGCCGATACCGATAGTGATGGGTTAGACGACGGAGAAGAGGTCGATCAGCACGGAACTGATCCCATGGATGCTGACTCCGATGGTGATGGGTTAGACGACGGAGAAGAAATCAATCGGCATGGGACGGATCCCAACAGTGCCGATACCGATGGTGATGGGTTAGCCGACGGAGAAGAGATCAATCAGTACGGAACGGATCCCAACAGTGCCGACACTGATGATGATGGGTACGATGATAATAATGAAATAATAGAGGGGACGAATCCAACTGATCCGGAGGATAGTCCATCCGATTCTGATTCTCCCCCAAGCGATGATAACTCTCCTCCGACAGCTGACTTTTCTTGGTCGCCAACGAACCCTAGCGTTGGTGAAACTATTACATTTGAAGCATCCTCATCGTCAGACTCTGATGGACGAATTAGCGAGTATAGATGGGATTTTGACGATGATGGAACCATCGAAAAAACAGGTGAATCTGTAAGTAATACTCGCACTTCACCTGGTGAGTATACTGTCACGCTTACGGTCATAGATAATGACGATGCGATGAATACCACTACACAAAAGATACCAGCTGAACCAGAGTTGTCTGGATTTATTACGGGTTCTATTACGGATACCACCGGAAATCCGATCAATTCGCCGGTGAAATATTCTATTATGAATTCAACAACAGATGAAGTGGTAACGAGTGGTAATACTACTAATGGAGAGTATACTGCCACAGTTCCACCGGGATCCTATCGAATTGTAATCAGTTCGTCAGAATATGATGATTTTGTTATAACTCGTGATGTGAAGACAGATGCTACGACAACAGTTGATGCGGTTTTAGAACCAACTGACGAGTTTGAGCCTAACAATGATTTTGAGACAGCAGCTTCGATTACCGAGGGAAGATACTCCAGTTTACAAGCAGATGGTGGCGAGAGCGACTACTTTGCCATCACGCTTGATCAAGGTTATTCAATTGACGTCTCAATTGATTTCAATCACACAGACGGTAATCTTGAGATGGAGTTCTACAATCCTGATCAACAGGTAGTGGAAGACAGTTTTTCCACTACAAATAATGAGACAGTCTCAATTAATTCTGTTTCTGAAAGCGGTACATATTATATCCATGTCAATAGTTCCTCAGAGATGTTAGTACCGTACAATCTTACTGCGACGGTTGGGCCAGATGAGAATAACGTTGTCCGTACGATCAACGACACGTCCGCTGCACCTGGGGATTCTGTCGAAGTAACTATAGATGCTCAATTAAACGATAAGCAAGAATTCACAGTAGTTGACGAGATCAATCCGGGACCTACAGATGTTGAGGTGACTGGCAGCGATAGTTTCAGGCTTGTTGAGAGTGAGAGTGATGCGGTTATCGGCTTGTCAAGTGGTACCGACAGTGCATCTCTGGTCTACGAAGTTACCATTCCTGAAGGCGCCAATAACGGAGAAACTTTCACGTTCTCCGGCGCTGTCGATGACTCCAGTACCCCAGACGAAATTGATATCACTGGAGATAGTGAGGTTACTGTTAATACTACTGATAGGTCTGAATCAATTCAGTTACGTACTATAGACGCCCCACAGACGATTCAACCAGCTACCACGTTTACCGTTACATATGCAATCGAAAATATCGGTGGGAATACTACAGCATACACAATAGAGGGTATTGGAGGCGAACCAAATGTTACTATAACTGACTTTTCCGGGGATATCTTATCCTCAAACTTGGATAGAACCCGACCCAGCGCCACAACCAACGGTGTTGGTGCTGGAGAAACTACATCCGTCACCGTTGAATACCAAGTGGCAGCCACCGCTACCGGTACGGTAACACTTGATACGACAGTACGCGATCCACTTACTGGCGCAACTAGTTCGCTCAGCCAGAATGTGTCTATTACGCAAGTACCTGAAGATCCGACCCAGCGAGCACTACAAATCACAGGTAGAGAGAATCCAGACGCGCTTACCCAGTCGGACGTGACTGCTGCTATCACCCGTTTCAGTCGAGGCCAGTCTGTCAACGGGATCGAGATCAAACAAGATGATATCACAGCTATAGTCACCTTCTTTGAGCGTGACTGAACCTTTACCAAGCAACACAACTTCATAGAGCAACGAGCGCATACCCCTGTCTCCCGGTGATCGTGGGTATTCTGACCGCGGAGGTCGGAACCAAAGAGCGAACTGGGATTGACCACACTTTTGCTGACAAATCGACATGCTGCGACCCAATTAGACGATCAACCGAACATTTTTTCGTGCCCGACATTCTCGAAGCTCCTACGGAACCGGTGAGATGCCGGCTCTCAACAGACAAGGTGGATTCACTCCCGCGTAAACGGCAGGATTCTCTCCTCGCAGAAAGGTAGCTGCGGTTTAGATAAAATCGTGAAGTCATCCCGCACATTTTTATCAGATGTTGACTTCCATTCGGTAATGACTAACAAAACTTTGTGGTGCCGACGAGCAATTATCATCACTTGTCTTTTTATTGCGTTTTTGTCTGTCGGTGGTATGGCCACTGCTGTTGACGCGGCAACAGCATCTGGTCCACTTGAACCAGATACCGCTCCGCCTTCGAATAACTCGACACTCAAGGAGGGAAGCTCAAATGCCACATCGGGTTCACCCGCCGTATCTGCATCGAACGGAATTCAAGTCACATACCAGGTGAACAGGACGCCAACAGATCCCCAGACTGTTCAAGTAGCCTATACGGCAGAGATTCCGGAAAATGTCGTAGAATTAGAGACATATCTTTCGAGTTTGGAAGCTCCGTATTCGGTAGTATCTACGGACGGCATGAGCTACGATCCTACTGCTGGTGTCGTCACGGCACAGAGCACACGGGGAACGAAAACGACGGTTCGGATGATATATGAAGTTGAATCAAACACAACATATTTGTCATCGTCTGAGCTGGAAACTGTTGAAACAGCAGAGTGGGCTCTGATTGGCCGTCCACAGCTCTCTGTGAGCCATGGGTGGAGTTATTACGACCCCATGCCATCATTTACCACCCACTATGAGACTGAGGGTGACGGATACGCAGCCAACGGGTTTGCATTTCTTGGACCTGCGGAGACTTATACGAGGTCAGCAAACGGGCAGACCATCACACTCGTTGTTCCCCAAGCTGCCGATTCAAGAACTGAACCCGTGGCTGCACTGGATGGACTTATAGAGGCTTCCGATCGATTAGCAGTCGCAGATCGCGATTCAACGGTTACCGGATTTGTTGCCCCTGACCCGATCAGACGAGGTGGGGTGGCTGGCGGCAGTGCATTCTGGGTGCATGAAGACTCCGATCTGGATATTGGTTCCCCGTGGTATCACGAGTACACGCACACGCGTCAAGCATGGGTAGATGGTGATTCTCAACTCATAATCGGTGACGATGTTGAATGGCTCACTGAGGGTTCTGCAGACTACTACGGTGGCTATCTAGCCTGGCAGATTGGTGGAGCCGACACAGAGGCGTTCCGTCAGTATATTACAACAGATCAGTTTGAAACGGCGGTGTTGCAGGACTTAGATGATGAATCATTTGAACAGAAGAACTACTTTAAGGGTCGACGAGTGCTCGCCGCACTTGATATTCGGCTGCGTCAACACACCGACGGCGAGGTAACGCTAATTGACGTACTCTATCAACTAAATACGCTCTCCAAAGATGAAATTCGGTATAATGACTTTCGTGAAGAGATTGTGAAAGAAACTAATGAATCGACGGGAAACTGGCTCGATACATATGTTCAGACAACGGCTGCACCGACAGATCCATCTCTCTCCAGTATTGAAGCAACTCACAATGCTGGAGCGTCTACACCTAGTCTTACAATCAGTGTCGAACCCAACACGTTAACGGCCACACAGACGGAGACAGTAACGGTTACGGCCACAACAACAGCCGGTGATCCCGTCGATAGTGCTGATGTTAGGCTGGTTGGTGTTGATATTGATGAACTTCACCAGACCAATGAAGATGGGATAGTCGCATTCAATCTCACACCCAGCACCACTGGGACAATCAACGTGAGTGTCACTAAGCCCGGCTACAGCAATGCAACGTCATCAATTACGGTCACGCAGCCCCCTGGCGATGAGCCGACAGATCCGACAGAGCGTGCATTGGCGATCACAAATAAATCTGATCCAGCAGATCTTTCCCAGAATGACGTGACAATTGTTATTACGCAGTTCGAACGTGGATCTCAACCGAATGGTATCAGACTCACACAAAACGACATTACGACTATCATCACGTTATTTGAACGGTACTAACCACAAAGACCATTCAATAGTACCAATTGCAGCTTAGTTCCGCAATCGGTGTCGTAAGCTTGCCAAGGCAATCTGAAAGACTTGGGTTGTCAATTGGTAATCTTTCACACAAGGTTATCTCGGCCAGCAGACGAGCGATTTTCCGGCGGATTGTAGCTGGTATAAAGTAAATAATAATTATTCATCATTTCTATCATTGTAGCTTGGGCCCAACTAAGTCTTTATTACGTTTCCCTATCGTACCTCACATGTGAACGACTCAGATAACATAATGTCTGTCGGCGTAGCCTGCTTAGTGGCAGTACTATTACTCGCTACTGCCATTGGAGGTTCCAGCGCTCAAGCTACGACGGTTGAGATCGAGGTTAGTGACGCTCCAGAGAGCGTAACACAAGGTGATGAATTCACTGCTGAGTATTCTATTGAAAATGTTGGAAATGAATCTGCAGCATATACAATTGAATTGAATAACTCACGAGATAATGTATCTATTTCCGGAATATCTGGGGACATACGATCAAAAAGTATAGACAATTCCACGGCGACTGCATCGACAGAATTCACATCGCCAGATGACAATGCAACGGTTTCTGTTCGGTATGTCGTGTCAGAAAATGCCACGGGTGAAGAGACGCTTGAAGCTGAGGTTCGCGAGCCGTTATCGGGTAGTACAGACACCACAACGCACACATTCACGATCGCTGAAGCAGATACTGGTCCAAGCGTCACGCTCGTGAGTGGCCCTGACTCTGTTGAAGAAAACAGCACCTTTGCACTTGAATACAGACTTAATGCTACGGACAGCGCACTCACAATAAACGCATCCCCGACACCAAGTGGTTTTGATGTAATTGGCTTTGGTGGGGCGATTGAAACGCAGGATCTCAATTCTGTTCCACCGTCTGCAACATCATCGTATATTAGCGGCAACGCGAACGTTACTGTTACTGTTGAATACAAGACACAGACTGACATTCTGGATCGAAATCAGTCTGAGTCCGAACAAACACTTGGACTAGCAGTCACAGCTCCACTGTCTGGCGAGGTCAGTAATAATCAAACCACCGTTGTGCTCACAGAACCAACCGCTGAACCGACAGATCCAACCGAACGTGCACAACAGATAACACAGGTCGATAACTCTGATGAGATTGATCAGAATGATATTACAAACACAATCACCCGGTTTGAACGCGGGGAATCAGTAAATGGCGTATCTATCAATCAGAGTGATATTACCACAGTTATAACGCTATTTGAAAGACGTTGAAGTAGTACAACAATTTGAGTGAACTACCCCGACCTACTCACTCGCTGCTGGCGCGGCTCGTTCCTTGAGGCCGGAGCTTCCTATTTCCACAACGCGCTGTGCTGGGGCCCAATCGGTTCCCGTCGGGAGCGCAGTCTCCGCAGGCGTTGTTTCGGAGCGTCCCTCTCCTAACTGCTTGATTCGGCGAGAAAGAATATTCCATGCCGTGTTCTAGTCTCTATCGGCTGTGAAGCCACACGAGGAGCAGGAGTGTTCGTGGACCCAAACGGCCTGTCCGTCTTGACACCGCAGACAGCACACTCTTCGATCGTCCCCAGCATACGCAGGAACGTATTCCATTGTTGACCCCGTGCAGTTACGCGATCTACCTGGGAGCTCGATTAGCCCTTTTGTGTTGAGGTCTTCCATAGCCACGAGGCTGTACTCACTCGCGTAGTAGTTTGACAGATTTTGGAGAAAATCACGGCGCTTCCGTTTCAGAATTTTCGAGGTGGAGCCCCCGACCTCAAGGAGTGAACAGAGTGAGTGAGTAGGTCGGGGAGGAAACCGACATGGGACGACACAACCGCCACACTGCGACTGACTCCCAAGTCTATAAATACCGTCAGACATTCTCTGAAACATGGATGTGCGTCGAACCGCCGTCGTGAAACTCGCCGTTTCCGACGAGCAACGCGACGCACTCCACTGAACCGCCGAGCAATACCTGTACTGCGCGAACCGAACCGCAGACTACTGTTGGTCCGACACCTCCTACACCGAGCGTAAGACCAACAAGCGAGAGGTCCGTGACGCGCTCTACTCCGAACTTCGAGAGGAGACAGACCTACAGGCCCAACTTGTCCAAGCCGCTATCAAACGCGCTGTCGAAGCCGTCAAAGCGTGTGTCGAACGGTGGAAAAAGGGACAGCGTGTCTCTCAACCGACGTTCACCGCCGAAACGATGGACTACGACACGCGGAGCGCGACCTTCTACCGGAACAAGGTGTCGCTGGCAACTGTTGAGGGCCGAGTCGAACCGTCGTTTGTCCTCCCGGCAGACAGTCCGACGCCTTACGAGCGGTACGTACTCTCGGAGAACTACGAGTTCTGCGAGAGTACGCTTCGGTACGACGTGGCCACTGGCGAGTTCTATCTCAACATTTCGACGCGGCGGACAGACGGTGACAATGAGGTTTCGGAAGATACCGGGCACCCCGATCAAACGGTCCTCGGTATCGACCTCGGCGTCAATAGCCTCGCTGTGTCCTCAACCGGCACGTTTTGGCAGGGAGACGACTACGACCACTGGTGTCGTGAGTTCGAGAAGCGACGTGGTGAGATGCAACAGCACGGGACACAAGCCGCACACAAGGCCCTGCTTCGTCTCGGGAAGTGCGAAGAAGCGTGGCGGAAGCAGTACATCCATACGGTTGCCAATGAGATCGTTTCGGAAGCCGTCGAACACGACTGCGACGTAATCGTGTTCGAGGACTTGACCGACATTCGAGAGCGGCTTCCGCAAGCTAAATGGCACCTCGTTTGGGCGTTCCGACGCCTGTTTGAGTACGTCTCCTACAAGGCACCAGAGCAGGGTGTCTCCGTGGAACAGGTCGAGCCAAACCACACATCCCAACGCTGTTCTCGGACGGATTGTGGGTTTACGCACTCGAACAACCGCCACGGAGAACACTTCCATTGCCAGAAGTGTGGGTATGAGGTGAACGCGGATTACAATGGTGCGAAGAATATTGGGCTCCGATACGCTCGAAAGCGGACACACAGACTCCGTTCCTCGCCCAAGTCGGGGAGCGGAGACGCACAAGTAGACGTGCGTATAACTGGTGGGACGTTGAACGGTGAGAGTCACCAGCCTATTGCTGGCGACTGATTACCGGGAGTCCACATCAAAGCCCTACCCGGCTGTGTTGAATCGCTGTAAGGCGGAGGGATTCACTGTTTGACGAAGCGTTTGATGTTATAGACGACACATATCAGCGCGATTTCGCGGAACTCACGGAACCATGACCGCGCTCGCACGGCGAAGCCGAGCGAGCGCTTGACAGCCGAGTTCACGGTTTCAGTCATTGAGCGCTGATTGTAGCGGTTATCGTCGATTCTAGCGTTGTGCGCGTGGTCGTACGGTGCGAAGATGCGGTGCTTGATCAGCGGTCTGATCCCGAGCTCACGCAGACCTTCGCGGAGCGATTGCTTGTCGTAGCCCTTATCGGCCGCAAGAGACCGCAGATCGCCCGCGTTCCGGCGGGCGATCTGCTCAGCGAGGTCTGCGTCGCTTCCTTCTCGATTCGTTGAGCAGTGAACGTCGATGATGGCCTGCGACGCTGTATCGACGAGTTTCGTGACTTTGAGATTCTGAACGCGGTAGCTGATTCGCTGGCAGTAGTGGCGGCTAGCTGGTGAGCGGTCGTAGAACGTGGCATCGATCGCAGCGTGTTCAGAGAGATCCTGCAGCTGCGCCGACTGGCGCAGCAGCACTCGACAGACGCTCATGCTGATCCGGTCGAACGCCTTACACAACGTGGACGGCGCAGGGAGATCGGCCGCGCTGAGGCCGACCTCACCGGTTATTTGTGGCATCTCTTTGAGCAAGTCGATCGTCATGCGGTAGGACGCATCGAGGTAAATCCGGAGACAATGGAGGGAAACGAGTGCGTAGTCGGCAGTAACTCTTTGAGCAACCGGCACAACTTCCCCGATGAAGCGGGAGATTTGCGTCATGGTCAACGGAACTCTCCCGCTTCAACTCCTTTGATTTAGCGGCCTACCTCGCTGTTGTATGGCGATTCAACACAGCCCCCTACCCTCAACGAGCGAACCCCGTCTGGGGTGAGCGAAGTAGGGTAGGGTAGTTTACGTCGGTATGACGCCGAGCGACGGTCTTGCGCTGTTTTCCCAGTTGTTCGACCCGATGTTCATTCCGCGAGAGGTTACGCATGTGCACGTGAGTATTGGTCAGCGCGCTGGCCTGTAGCCCGGCCGTATCAGAGAAAAACAGCTGATGACGGCGTTGTATCCCCTCCCTACTCTCTCCCTTCGGTCCCTCCTTGAGGAGGGGCTTAGCGTCTACAAACTGTTGCTGAGTGCTTGTCTCTGACCCTAGAGTGACCGCTCAGTAGCTCAGTAACACGGATGATCGCCTATTTTTGATCCGTTTAGAACGGTTCTTGTGCCCTCCTAGTCTCTAATTTGGGTCCGTAGTACCGCGCCAATACCACAAAACATATACCAAACACACCGTTCATTTAGCTTGAAGGCAGCCCGGATGCACCATACTAGATGACTCTGGTGTGGGTTTGCCTGCGCAACGAATAGAACAACAATGACATACGCGAACCCAACAAACCTATGACACGCAGAAAGAAGGCGCAAGCCCTTATCTTTTCGGCGTTAATGGTACTCTCGATGGTTGCTTCTGCGGCACCTGTTGCTGCAGCGGCAACCCCGAGTATTACCGTTGACAATGCGCCGAACCAGGTGAATCAAGACTCGACATTCGATGTCGACTATACAATCGAAAATACCGGCGATGACCCCGGATCGTTCACTCTCGAAGTCGCAGATCCTGCTTCGGGTGTGACTGTTGATACTTTCTCTGGTGACATCCAGTCACAAGACACTAGCGGCAGTCCGGCGACCGCATCGACTGACAGTGCCGCCGCAGGCGGTAATATCTCGTTCACTGTAACGTACAATGTCAGTGCGGACGCCAGTACTGGTAACGTCGATCTTACGCTCGACGCTAACCAGCCGCTTGATGGTACTAGTGATAGTGTCACCTCCACCGTCGAAGTTCAGTCTAGCAGTTCCGACGGCGGAGACGGCTCCGACGGCGGAGACGGCACGATCGAAAATCGTGATGTCGTCGACGGCGACGTCTACGTCACCAGCGGCAACACGGTCTTCCAGGGCGAGGAAGACCTGACCTTCTACAACGCGGAAACCGACACCGAGTACTCGGCCAGCCAGCTGTCGGGTACCTCCGGTAACCGTGAAGGCACCCCGCTCCAGATGCCGATTCCGGAAGATGAGGAAACCGGCACCTACGACGTGAACGGTCCTGATCAGGGCGATGGTGGCTTCAGTACCACGGTCGTCGAGCCGCGGATCATCACTTCGGAGGTCCGTCTCGGTGACGAGGACATTGATCAGATCGCGTCCTCGCGTGCGAACCCCGACAACAACCTCAACATCTACGCCGAGTGGAACTTCGGCGATGCTGAGGGCCTTGCAGTGTCTGTCGAAGACCCCAGTGGCTCCGAGATCACTAACGAGGTTCTCGCGGGCGGTGACGATGTCCTCGAAGGCGGTGAGGAGTCCGTTGGTCTCGATCTGAGCACCGAAGATGCCGGTGAGTACACCGTCATCTTCGAGGGTAACAACAACCTCGACCACGACGCCGTGGTTCAAGAGTACACCATCACGACGACCAGCCAGGACTCGGTTGAGATCGACATGGCCGAGGACAGCGTCACGCAGGGTGACAACATCCAGTACACCGTGAGCGGCGGCACGAACGCCGACTTCCACACGGTTGTCGTCGATGCTGGTGACTTCCGCGATGAAGTCGACCAGAACGGTGCAGAGCGCATCTTCCGTAACGTCGAAGACGTCGAAGACACTGGCGTTACGACTGACGCAGAGGGTGACTTCGACTACGCGTACGCAACTGTCGAGATCGACGGCACGACCGCTGTCGGCTCGATCAACACAGGTGGCCTCGACGACTCGACGATCGACGTTGACGTGTACGAGGCAACCGGCTCCTCGACCTCGGACATCAGCGGACTCGAGTCCGTTGACGATACGAGCTTCGACGTTGAGGAAGGCGAAATCGTACTCGAAAGCCCGACTGGCGAGTACACGATCGGCTCTGAAGCCGACATCAACGGGACTGCGGCGAGCGCCGACGAAGTCGCCATCTACGCCCGTGACAACAACGACTGGGAGATGCTCGACGTCGACAACGATGGAGACATCGATGACGATGACTTCATCTCCGTTGACTCGGACGACAGCTTCGAAGAAGAGGATGTGAACCTCCGCGAAGCGAGTTCCATCCTCGCCTTCGAAGGCAACTACGGCATCGGTGCGGTCGATGTCGCTGACCTCCCGGACGACGCTGACGACTACGAAGAACTCACCAACTCTGAGTTCAGCAGTGCATCGAGCACGCGCGAAACGCTGACCGCTCAGGGCGGTGACCTGACGGCCAACTTCGGCACGATCAACGGTCAGATCGCTGACGAAGTCGACGAAGACATTGACGTTGACGGCTCCGCGTCCGGTCAGGATACGGTCGTCGTTGCGTTCGTTGGCCAGCGTGGTGACACGTACGCCCAGGAAGTCTCCGTCGATTCCGACGACACGTTCGAAGAGGACGACATTCCGCTGACGGACATCTCGCAGGGCTCCGTCACCGGTCACGTCATCTCGCCGGCCCGTGACGGTCAGTTCGGCGACGGTGGCGACTGGGGCAGTGCCAGCGATGTCGTTGACGAGATTAACGACGGATTCGGTTCGTCCACGGGCGACCAGATCCGGAGTCAGATCCTCGCGAACACGGTTGATGAAACCGGTAGCGACGACCTGATCGTCTCCACGACGTTCCGGATCAACGACCCGACGCTGTCGGTCAACAACGTCTACCCCGAGTCGGCTGAGGCTTCGGGCCTCAACCCGGTTGCAACCGGTGAGACCGTTGTTGTCGAGGGTGACACGAACCGTCAGCCCGACAACGCGGCAATCACGGTTGAACTCCTGACGCAGGATGAGAACTCCGTCAACTCGGTCTCTACTGACCAGTGGGAGAGCGACGGTCAGTGGAGCGTCACCATGGACACCTCTGACGTTGAGACTGGTACGTACATCATCGAAGCCGACGACGGCGAGAGTACGGACCGCGTCAACGTCGAGATTGTTGAAGAGCGTCAGACCGACGGTGACGACGGCTCCGACGATGGGTCCGACGGCTCCGACGATGGG
>NZ_NHOA01000004.1:41979-52232 GCF_002727125.1 Halorubrum persicum | reverse complement strand
GGTCCGACGGTGACGACGGCGGTGACGGCTCTGAAGACGGTACGCCCGGCTTCGGTGCGCTCGTCGCCCTCGTCGCCCTCGTTGCGGCCGCGCTCCTCGCGACCCGTCGCGACAACTAACGACCACTAATTACCGAACGGTTTTCCGTTCGGCCACGCGGTTTGCGGTTCCATTTTTCGAGCGCACTCATACCAACTAGCGACGGTGCCGTGACATTGCTTGGGCGTCCTGAGAAAGTCGCGGATTGAATAGTTAGATCAGGTGTCAGTCGCTCGGTTGCGGATGCTGCCGGTGATACCTCCGACGTGAGTGGTGCGTGACAGCCAACAAGAGAACCGGTAATTCACAGAAACTGTACGGAACAGCTGTTCTCGGTTCGGTGCTGAAGGTACTCGTTGACCGCCCGTGACACGTTGCCGATCTGGGTTCTGTCTGCTGTACGTGAACCGCCTCGGGGTCAAGCCCCGAGGCACTCGGCCTGCTCCGCCTATAGATCATCTCTTGATTTCCAACTCCAGATCGACGACAGAGAGAAAAAGTCGTCGTCGAACGTCAGGAGCAACCACTTGCGTTCAGCGAGGATTAGTCCCGATCGGCAACACAAGACCAATCGGCCGATTATCCGTCAGAACGGCTGTAACCGCCGATATCGGATGGCCGTGACAGAAAGTATTTATCCGCCACGACGGTATACTGGAGTAGTCCATGAAAACACGCTTCGCCCTCGTTGCGGCGGCCCTGCTTGTCGGTTTGGCGGGGATCGCCGCGCCGTTTGCCGCCCCCGCAGCGGCGCAGTCTGGCCCCGCCGTCGGTTTCGGCGACGCCCAGACGACGGTCGCACAGGGCGATGTCGCGACGATAGACCTCCAGTTGCGTAACACCGATCAGGCTACCCTCCGTATCCGTTCGGCCGACCAGAAGTATCAAGCCACGCTCCGTGTCCGCGACGGTGACAACGATGGCATGATCCGCGTCCGTGCCAACACGTTCCGTGGCATTGACCGTTCTGACGCTGGGCAATTCACAGCTCAAAGCGACGCCGATGAGGTCCGCCTGATTGCTGAGTCGAAGGTTACCGAGGCATCGGTGCTTGACACCGGCCGGTACAACCTAATCGTTTCGACCGCCGAAACGAGCGTCGCCGGCGTCCTCACCATTTCTGAGCCGGTAGTCACTGGGAGCGATGTCCGTGCCGTCGCCCCCAACACACCGCTTGCTGCGGCGGCGAACGGGTCGTCCAACGAATCAAACCGCGATGAGGATATCACAGCAGCTCGCGGTGACCACGTCCGAACGCGGTTCGCAGTTGGTGGTCTCGGGGGTATTCTCGAGGCGCCTACTCCTGCTGCTAATCTCGTATATCCGGACGACAGTGCACCCGGAGTGCTAACAACTCATACGGTGCAGACATCTCCCAATAAGTCTATCTCGGCGCGGTCACTGACGATCGACTACGGCGTCGATGATGGCACACCACCGAAGGATGTCTATCACTTTTCGCAGAGCGATATCGAGTCGATCGGTATCGACGAGACCGGTGACGGCTACATTGACCGCTCTATCGGAGTTGCGGTCCAAAACATCCAGACGGGCACTGACGGTCGCATAACTCTCTCCTTTGATCGCCCAGTTACGATCCCCGAGAATCACACATTCCGACTAGCCTACGCGATGGAGAACCCCGAGGCGATCGGCTCGCAACCGGTTGCTGTCAGGATACACGGCCGGCAGGCGACCCACCGCGATCGTGGCACAGTACTGTACGGCCCTGCCGGGCAGGGAACGCTCGGCTACGGAGTCGATCTCCAGTTGACGGCGGCGGGAGGGGATACGCCAACGGGGTCACTTTCCGGCGTTGAAACGACCTACGACGCCGACGCTGGTGGACTTGTCGCCACCATCGACACGAGCACCTTCGAGACGGGCGAGTACCAAGTCACACTCGATATCAGCGAGACTGCACCTGACTCAGTCCCCCGGGTCTCGCTCCATGAGTCATTCACGGTTGTTGAGCCGGATGTCACGTTCACAAGTAATTCTGCGAGTGATGATACTCGCCTATCGGTGACCGCCGACACGAACCTCGCACCGGGTAGTTCCGTCATTGTCCGTGTTTCGGCCGATCAGCCCACTGGTGGAATCAGTCAAGTACTCAACTGTGTTGGCACGGTTGAACCTGACGGGTCTGTTGACTGCGAGTTCGATCTCTCGAAGTCGACTAGCGACTTCGACATCGATGTCTCGATGCAACGAGACGGCGTTATTATTGCTGGGCCAACCGATCCCAACTAACAACACGGCGTTCGGTTATCTTTCTACACGCAGAGAATCTCACCCTTCACAGTCGTTGCTGAATCAGACGAAAATTGGAGTTAGGTTGGGATCCTCTGTCAATAAAGGCCAACCCTGCGTCAGCTGTCGCCTCGCCCACCGTGGTTGAGTCGGCCCACGGCGCCGCCTGTGCGGAAGTGGATACCCACGCACACCACGCGTCTCACGAGGCCTGACGTACTACTCACAAACCACAGCCAGCCCCTTGTGTCCTGGTTAGGCTGCCTGCCTTCTGGGACGCACGAACGGCGTGTTGTCCCACGGAGAATCTTCGCCCTTCAGCGCGGTGGAATGTCAATCTTGTAATTTTTCTCTAGGTGAGAGCCGCGTGAGCGTATCTGACCAAGTCAGTATTTAAGTTCTATCTTGTCTGATAGTGATGTATGCAACAGAGGCGCCGCACCATCCTCGCCAGCCTTGGCACCGTCGCTGGCCTTGCCGGCTGTCTCAATGTGGATGGCGTTACCTATCCGGATGAACTCGATAATAGAACTGACTCGGATGGCAATAACGGGACATCTAGCGATGATGGAACTGACAGGGTTACTGGGCCTCATCCATCACTTGCAGCCGCGACCCGTGCCGTCGTTGCTGATGCGGTCTGGTTTGCGGTCTCGTACGAGAATGCCATCGAGGTGTATCGTGAGGCGATTAGCGACGTGCTTGCTACCGTCTCCAGCCTTCGTGAGTCGATCAACGAGCCAACGACGCCAACAGTAGATATGGTCGAGCAGCTCGAAGCCGCTGGCTACGACGCTGCAGATCGCGCGGCAACAGCACTTGAACCCTACTTTTATCCAGCTCATTTGATTCGCTCGCGAACTGACACACACATCCCAGCGCTCACACGCTCAGCCCACCGAAATGACGCTGATCGCTTTGTCGAAGAGCTTGATCGGATGCATCTGTCATTTTTTCAGATCCGTACGCCAATTTACATTTCTGATCGTTTCTCTCGGGACCCAATCCACAACCGGCTGCTTGACCGGCTTGCACCCTCTGCCCCTGGGCGTGTTTTTGTTGAACTTGCGATCCCTGATCGTCGGAACTTTATGGCGCTTGCCTACGAGCCGTATGCAGATGATTCTGACAGCTATCCCCCCACGTTTACTGGTGATCCGCTTCCGGAAGCACGCCGGATGACACTGCGCGAGCGACTTGGCCCCGTCACCCAGTCAACAGGGCGCACTGAGGAGCTATTTTGCACTTTTGCAGCCCGTCCAGACGCAGCGTCTCGCCAACGCAACGCGTTCGAAGGACCACCCGGAGACCTCGACGGGACGCCGCTTTACATCCAACAGTACAGTGACTCTGCAACTGCAAGCGATCGGTTAGATTCGATCCTCAACGCGGGAGACACGGAAGGTCGTGAACCCATTGCGCCCGAGTCAGCCACGAGCAATGATACACTCGCGTGGCACCGCTATTATCATCGCGAGGCAGGCAGTGATCGGACTGATCTCGATGAGTTCGCTGGCGTTCAGTATGGGTATTTACTCCAGGCTGGTGAGTTCCTTCTTGCGACAGGATTTTCTGGCGATGCATGGGAGGAACGACCGCGCTGGCAAGGACAACTCACTAATAGTTGGGTGATTCCAAGCTTAGCAGGGACATCTGAGGATGGGATTTAATCCCCTCCTCGTATAATTTGATATATGACACAATCATATTTGCGGCGGCGTGTCTTGGCCGCTGTTGTCCCTCTCGGGCTTTCTGGTTGTCTTGTTGAGAGCGACACAAATCAATCTAATGACAGTGTTCACCCAACTACCTCAACGACTACCACGGACGCAGACGCTTCGGCTTCATCGAGTAGTGACACACAACCCGGAGGCCAGCCGAATGAAGAGGAAATAGACGACACGCCTAATGAAGGTGTGATCTCTCCCGATCCTGCCGGAATCGAGATTGAGTCATTCGATATTGATCGTATTATTGAGTCGATTTATTTGTCACAAATTGTGGCTGAGGTAGTTATCGCGAACCCGGGAACAGACACATACGGAACGCTCGAACTCCGGGCCGATGCCTATTATGAGCCACCAGCAGACGACCGAACGTACCATCCACCGCGAGTGGACGAGCGAACCGCAGTCGGGCGCACCTACATCGAACGAACGTTTGAGTCATTTGACTCTGGGACACGAACCATCGAAGATATCATCATCCAGTACGACACTGATGACACCAACGGCTCAACGGATCCGACTGAATTCGACATTGAGATTGCGGTTCGCCGGGCAGATCCTCTGTGAATTCTCTCAGGGTCAAGTAGTCTAGAACGCAGCGACCTTCATGATCAAACCCAGTGGCCGAATAAATACACAGCACCAACAATCACGGTTCCACCAAGTGCGTCACGCATCCGAATGGGAATAAGTGTCGGCGTCGCCGATGCATCACCATCCGCAGGCATATCCTCACCCGTTGATGAATTGGTCACAGAATCGGTGCCACTCACCGAAGTATTCTCCTCATCAGATACTGGCTCGTTGTTCGTTTTGTTTTCGCTTACAAGATCTGGATTGCTGGTCTCATTCTCAACCGCTTGTGATGTCGTATTTGCTTGGGAACGTACAATCGGCGTAACCGTCTGTGTGTACTGTCCACGGTCATACTCAATGAGCAGCTTTCCGATTGTCTCGCCGGGTACTGCATCGAGCGTGTGATCAAAGGTAATCGCGGTCGTTGGCGTCCCCGCCTCATACACTCTAATGAGATCAAGTCGCTCACCGGACCGGGTATCGATTGTTTCTAAAGTTACTCGATCAATGTTTGCTTCTGAGATATTCCCAGCAATTCGGACAGTTCTAGCCGTCCTGTTCGTTCTGTTTTCAGTAATGCTAACTGTTGGGTCTGGATCGTAGTCTATTGCAAACGTCTGGGTTTTTTTGTTTCCTGCAGCATCTTCAGCAACAAGTTTGAACCTGTTATCCTCGTTATCATTGTACAAGTCAACGGTTGTCTCAAACTCGTAGCTGAGTCTGTCTGGATCAGGATGGGTATCACTACTAGCCAACAGTATCTGTGACCCGTTGTTACTAGCCCGCTCAACTGCAACTCGGCCGATCTTTGTCTCGTCTTGGATTGTCCCGCGAATACGTGCTGTATCTGTGTAACTTTCAGTCTGGATATCAAGATTAGCCGTTGGAGTAGCAGCGTCGCTGACGGTAATGTTGAACCTATCAGTGTTTGTTCGCCCAGCTGCATCGGTATATCGGGCTTCGATTTCATTCGTCCCGCTACCAAGCAAAAGCGACTGTGAAAATGACTCTCCTGGATTCGTAATTATATGGACTTTACGGGCTTTGTTGCTCTCATCGTCCCCATCATGAATATGGGTCCGCTCGACTCGAATCTGTTCAACTTTTGAGACGGTATGTAGTGTCCCTGCAAGCGTGACCTGTCCGCCAGAGACGCTGGTTTCATTCTCCGGTCCGCCCTTAATACTCGTCGAGAATGGGGACGAATATTTAACCCGTGGGGAGGCAGTATTTTTATTCACCGTTGTCTTGAGTGATGTTACGCTATCAGCTCTTGCAATTATTTCAACGGTGTTCTCATTCGGATCAAGCTCAAGCGGAACTGATCGTTTGAACGTGGTTGCATTAGGCCGGTACGTATGGCGGATCTCATCATCAATTCGGATCTCGATTAGATCAATCGCTGTGTCTGATGTCACGCTTACATTTGCTGTCGGATCGTCTAATACGACGGTTTCGCCTCCTTCTATAAGTCTATCTCCTCCAACCGTTGTGTTAATCGTCGTCTCCTGTGCTGTCACAGATCCCGCCCCCACGCCAACGCTGAGAAACACGAGACATAGCACAAAGCAAAGCGCAAGCCGACAGTGTATCCGGTTTGGGACGATGGTCTTCAAAATCATGTGTAGTCGGTGGTTCGATCGAGTTGGCTTCCAACGAACAATAGTATACAACTGTTAACTTCGTATCCACACTTGATTGTAGCGCCCTCGCTATCGAGTGTGATATTCACATCTGCTTCGGCGTTGATATTCTGGCTTCGTCAACGACACAACGCGCTCACTCGATCCGGAACCCATCAGCTTCTTCGGCTGCCCGCACAAGATCGCCGATACTATCACTCGCAGTGAGCCCGTGATCTGCGGCGAATCGTTTGATCACTACTGGGGGTAGATCGATGGTCGTTTCGCTTGCGACAAGAAGGAGCCCAAGTGCCTCAGGTGTCGGCGAGCTCGGACCCGCGTTGGACGCAAACCACGTCACAAGCGAGTCAAATGTCGCCGTCACATCGTTCGACACCATCCGCTGACGGGTGGTGTCTCCGTTTGCGTGAAGCGTTGCGTCGATGCCGTAATCGAAGCCGTCAGCGTCGAACGAACTCGCCAGCCATCGGCTTACCGATTGTCTGTTGACTGTGCCTCCACTGCTTGGCGACTGCTCTCCCGTTGTGCTTGACCCAGGACGAGTCCGTTGGTTGCCCTGTCTTCTTCCATCTGCTTGGGTACGGGCTTCGGTATCGCCTCGTTGACCACTGGGAGCTTGTCCACTAGGCTGTCGTCTATTGTGGTTATCAACTCTGGGCCCGGCAGCGCTCGCACGCGGGTCATCGCCCGCAGGTCGACGTTCATCCGGGGCTGTAGGCTGTGCAGCCGTGAAACCCCCAGCATCCCCGGCCGGCCCCGTGTCTTCCGGCGGCGGGCGGCGTTCACTCCGCGAGCGCCCTACGTTGGGGCGGCCATTCGTTCCGACGACGTAGCGGCTCTCGCCGATCTCGACGACGTTCTCGTCGTCGGTGAAGTCAAGTTCATCGGGGTCGGCCGGCGGCGCGTCCGGGTCGGCTGCCGGCGCGTCGTGGTCACTCATGGGCCATGGTAACGCGCGCCGTAAAATAGGTGTTGCGGCGGGGTCCCGCTGGGGAAACGGCCCTGCGGCGGGATCGATTGGTTGGCTCTGCGGCTGCGCTTAGAGGCGGACTGCTTCGCCGTTCTCGCTGAAGAGGTCGGGCGCAGTCAGTTCGACCTGCGTCGTCGCGCCGGCGGGCGAGACGAGGTCAAGCGTCGCCTCGTCGCCCTCACCGAAGGTCGACTCGTCAGCGAACGCTCCTGAGGACGGATTCAGCAGGATCGTGTACTGGTTCTGGTCGTCAAGGACGGGATCCGAATTGAAGTTTCCGTCGGACCCGACCGCAAACTGACCAGGTCTGAGATTCTCGACGGACGCGACGTCAAGACCCTCCTGAACAGTCTGGTTATTACCACTGTTCACTAGGCTACCATCGCTGTTCTCGGTCCTGGTTTCTAAGGTATCACCTTCAGAGATGTCGAGAGCCGAGATATCTGCTGTGAACTCCGAACCCTTGTTGAAGTCATCGCCAGCCGTGAAGATCTCTGTTTCGTCGTTATCCGTATTCGTGATGTTGATCTGCGCGTATCCGCTGCCGTCGCTACTGTTATCGGTACTAGCATTCACTTGAACTCCATCGTAGCTAGCACGGATATTATCCTGAAGCGCCGAGGAGTTTTCGGAAACAGTAGGAAGGTTGTAACTAACATCAGTCACGGTGACATCACTGGTACCACTAACACTACCGTCGTAGACCCCCGATGTCAGCGTCTCACCACTGATGTTGAGATCAGAGATGTCGACCGTGTTGATCTCTCCAGTATTGACATCCTCGATGGGGACAGAGACATGTGAACTCGCGTTGGAGACGTTCAGGTGAGTGACGCTATTGGAGATGTCCGAACTCACACCGACCTGAACAGCCTCCGCATCGCTAGCTACAGGCCGCTGAATCGAAGTGGCATCTGTTCCGTCCGGCACAACAATATTGTACGCGGCGTCGGTGAACACAAGATTCTCCTGTCCGCCGGGCCCGACTGCCTGAATCGTCGTTTCAGTCAGGTCAATGTCGTCGGCGCCGGGTGCACCGGTGGTCGTCACACGAATTTCATTCAGCGTTGAGGTATCCGAGCTGACGATACCCACCGAACTCGTCACTTCGATCCGCTCGGACACGAGGTCCGTACTCTCTTCGCCGGTCGATTCTGCCTGCGACTGGAGGAACCCAGCCGTGTTGATCAGCACGCCCGCGGCAATGGCAGCGACCAGCACCATCGCGATGAACACGATGAGCGTGCCGATACCGACCTGACCGCGATCGTCGTTAGTGATGAATTCGAACATTGTTACAGCCTCACCGAGTCGCCGTCATCGCCGACCAGCGTGGTCGGGACGCGGATTTCGGTCGTCGTCGATGCGCCTGACGCAGTCGTGAACGTCACTGTCAGGGAGTCGCCCTCGGAAAGCGCGTAGCCGCCATCACTCTCGAATGCATCCGCAGCCTCGAGGTCGACTATGACCTCTGCGCGGTCGCTGTTGTCGGTTAGGACATTACTATCCCCCGTTTTCGTGAAGATCGTGTTGGTTGCCGGCGGGCTCTCGTCAAGCTGGAACGTCTCTTGCCCAGAAGTCCCGACCAGTTCGACTGTCACTTCGTCAAGGTCGATATTGCCGGCGCCGGGCGCTGACGCGACGACAAACTCAAGCGTCCCGATGCCGCGTTCGCTGGTGTTGGCGACGTTGTCGGCGATATCTCCGGACTGGCTTACGACCTGGAGCCTTTCGCTCACCTGACTCGTACTCTCTTCGCCTGTTGCCTCCGCCTGCGTCTGAAGGAACCCGGCGGTGTTGATCAGGACGCCGGCGGCGATTGCCGCTACCAGCACCATCGCGATGAACACGATGAGGGTCCCGATCCCCACTTGCCCGCGCTCTTCCTCGTCCAGTATTGTTTCGAACATTGTGTGTTGCGTTGGCCCCCGGCCTGCCCGGCGGGCGTTATCGTTATGGAGTAGGATTTCCCTATTAAAGACTCCGTGCCGATTATTCAAGTTGATAAGGAACCGCAGTCATGCGATTTTTGGCTTATATTCAGAAGTCTAATTTCTGAATAGTTCAACGACAGCGAGATGGGATTATCGTTGCTGGATCTGGGAGTACTCCGCCTGATCGGCCCGATCAGGGGCGATCGGCGGCACGGCTCTGACGCGAGCGCGCGTGAGCGTCGAAGAATTACTTACGGAGAATCAAGGAGAAAGCCTCGCGCTTCAGCGCGGGGATGAATCCGACAACTCCTCCACAGCCCACCGCTCGAAGGCATGGTTGGATATTCCACACCATCTGAATGGTTACTATTAAGTAGGATTGCTGTCATAGGTTACGTATGGCAAAACAGGTCGTCACACGCACCTATACTGCTTCCATTCGGAATCAGTCTCGGGTGTCTGACGATCTTGATGCCCTCGGGTTCGCAGCCTCGAAACTTTGGAACGTCGGGCGGTGGACGTGCAGCCGGATTTGGGACGAAACCGGTCACATTCCAAACCACAACGAACTCACCGCGTACCTCAAGAGCCACGAACGCTACGATGACCTGCATTCGCAGTCAAGTCAGCGAGTCCTTCAAGAACTCGCTGAGGCGTTCAACGGCTGGTACGGTAAACGACGTAACGGAGATGCGAGAGCGAACCCGCCCGGCTACCGCAAACACGGCGACGAACACCCGCGAAGCACGGTCACGTTCAAAGCCGCTGGCTTCAAACTCGATACCCAGTACAACCGCGTCCGACTCTCCAAAGGCTCGAACCTCAAAGAGTATTGGGCGGACTTCATCCTCTGTACATACCAGACGCGACCCGACGTTGATCTCTCCACCGTGGAGAACGTCCAACAAGTGAAGGCAGTGTGGGCAGGCAACGAGTGGGAACTCCACTTCGTCTGTAAGGTTGAGATTGAGGTATCTGAGTCGCCCGGCGAAAAGACGGTTGGCATTGATCTCGGGATCAACAACTTCGCCGCGCTCGCCTACGAGAACGGTCACAGCGAGCTGTATCCGCTCAACAGTCTGAAGCAGGACGACTACTACTTCAGCAAGCG
>NZ_NHOA01000004.1:0-41967 GCF_002727125.1 Halorubrum persicum | reverse complement strand
GGCGACCTCTCTGGCATCCGTAAGGACGACGAGGACGGTGAGTCGAAGAACTGGGGCAAGCATGGTAACCTCGATCTTCACTCGTGGGCGTTTGACCGCTTCACGGAGCTACTCACCTACAAGGCTGAGATGGAAGACATCACCGTTGAAGAGGTGTCTGAGGGGAATACGTCGAAATCGTGTTCGTGCTGTAGTCGCAAGTGCGATGCAAACCGTGTCGAGCGTGGGTTGTACGTGTGCGACGAGTGCGGGACGACGGCGAACGCGGACGTGAACGGAGCCGAGAACATTCGACAAAAAGTATCTCCGAGTTCACCGAATCTCTCGGTGAATAGGAGTAACGGCTGGTTGGCACAGCCATCGACGTTCCTGTTTGACAAGGAAACTGGCGCATTCGCGCCTCAAGAACAGGCCACATCGTAAACCACAATATCCCAACTCAGCGGCGCGGTGCCGTGGGAATCCTCGCGCTTCAGCGCGGGGAGGATGTCAATGCGTCAACCGGTTTCGGTGTCGATTGCGGCGCCTGCGCGTCTGCGCCGCTCAGCGGTCTTGAATCCGTGTCAGTTCCGAGTCGGGGATCACGAACTCCTGGGTGCCGGGCTCGTACACCGCGAGGCTCCCGGCGACCAGTGCCATCGACCCCGCGATCAGGCCGGTGTTGACGAGGAGCAGCGCCTGCGGGTTCGCGAAGGATGTCCGGAAGGCGGCGACGGGCGTCGCCACGGCGGCGAGGACGATGAGGCCGAATCCGACCGCGAGATACGCCATCGCTGTCCGCCCCGACGACCGGTACGCGGAGATCGCGAACGCGAGCAGCGTCGCGCTCGCCCCCGCCAACACGGTGGTCGTCATGAGATACAACCCCTCGATAAGTTCCATACACGCTGTGGCCGGAGTCGGGGTATAAATCTACGGTGGCGACTATCACCGGCGATAACACCGGTGAATAGCCAGGGTCGAGCTAACCCCCGCTACGGCGACCGACGCGCCGCCGAACCGGATTCTCAAACCGTATCGATCACCGGCACCCTTTTACCTTCCAAGAATCAACAACGATAACGTGAATGGTGGGGGACGATCTGATAACGGTGCTCGGCAACAAGTACAACACGGACATCCTGACGGCGACCGGCGACGCGATGTCCGCGCAGGACCTGAGCGACGAGCTTGACGTGCCGATCGCGACGTGTTACCGTCGGATCAACGAACTGGAGGAGGCCGACCTCTTGGAGCTCCACGACCGACCGCTCTCGGACGAGCACCGTCGGGTGAAGGTGTACCGCCGGAAGGTCGACGGAGTCGAGGTCGACTTCCGCGACGGGCTCACCGTCGAGGTCGAGGAGCGCTCCGCGGTGAAGAACCGACTCGACGACGTGTGGCGCGACCTCTCCTCTGGACAGTAACACTTCGCACTCGTCCCCGCGACGCCGTCTCCGTCCCTGATCCGCCCTCTCGTCCGCTTCGTCCCTGATCCGTCCTCCTGTTCGCCTGTCGCTTTTTCGCCGGGCGTTAGAACGACGGCTCGTCCGACCGTCCCATCATCGAGAACCCGCCGGCCCGCTCGTGGACGGTGATCCCCCCCTCGCCGATCTCCATCGGGAAGATGTCGGTGTCGATGTCCTGCTTCCGCATCTTGGCCACCCACACGTAGCGGTTGACCCCGGAGTCGGTCGGCGTCTGGATGAAGTAGATGTTCCCGTCGGTGAGGAAGTTCTCCAATCCGACTTCGGTGTCCGGGAACACAGCGCCCTGTTCGTTGATGAGCAGCGAGGTAAGGCCGTTGGCCTTGAGGATGTCGGAGAACTTCAGGAGGTACGTCCGCTTCTCCTGTTCGGCGTCGAAGAAGAGCTGGAACATCGACAGCGAGTCGAGCACCAGTCGGTCGAAGTCGCCGTCCTCGATCGTGTCGAGGAGTTTGTCGACCGCCGTCGAGAAGTCGGTCTCCCGCAGCATCTCGCGTTTGTCGAGGATGACGATGTCGCCGCTGTCGACGAGGTCGCCGAATCCCTCGAGGCCGATCGACTCCGCGGCGCCGCGGATGTCCGCTTCGTCCTCCTCGAAGGAGACGTACACGCCGCGTTCGTCGTGTTCGGTGACGCCGTGGTGAAGGTACTGGATCCCGAAGATACTCTTGCCGGTACCGGGGTTTCCGGAGACGAGGACCGTCGACCGCTCCGTGATTCCGCCGGAGAGGATCGAGTCGAGCCCCTCGACCCCGGTCGAGACGAGTTCTGACATTCGTCCCTCCTTTGGCGACGGGAGTACATAAAAGACGATCCGACGGACCGGCCGCACGGACGCCGACAGGTTTATTCCTCGACACGCCGCCCCTTCTTGTATGCCCGGTGAAGCGTCCCCCGTCGCCCCCGACGGTGATCGGCGGTGAGCGATCCCTCGGTCCTCGTCGTCGAGGACGAGCCCGACATCGCCGCGCTGTACGCCGGCTTCCTCGAAACGCAATACGACGTCGACCTCGCCGAGACCACCGCCGAGGCGATCGATCAGGTCGACGGCACGGTCGACGTGGTGTTGCTCGACCGACGCCTCCCCGACGGGAGCGGTGACGACGTGCTCGATCACATCCGCGAGGCGGGGTACGACTGTCGCGTCGCGATGGTCACCGCGGTGGAACCGGATTTCGACATCATCGATATGGGGTTCGACCTGTATCTCACGAAGCCCGTCAGCCGCTCGAAGCTGCTGGCGGCGATCGACACGCTGTTGGCTCGCAGCGAGTACGACGACATGATTCAGGAGGCCGCGGCGCTGGCGAGCAAGCGCGCGGTGCTCAACGCCCAGAAGCCAGCCGCCCAGCGCGAGGGGAACGAGGCGTACGCCGATCTGGTCGAGCGGCTCGAAGCCCTCGACGCCGACATCGACGAGCTCGGCGAGTCGCTGTCGTCCGACGACTACCGCGCGATGTTTCGCGACCTCGGCGAGGCCTGACGCGACGCTGACCGCTCGCTGTCGCTTGCCGCCGCCGGTTCGCTCGCCGGCCCGCTTCCGCTCTCGTCACCGT
This sequence comes from Halorubrum persicum, assembly GCF_002727125.1. Taxonomy (GTDB): domain Archaea; phylum Halobacteriota; class Halobacteria; order Halobacteriales; family Haloferacaceae; genus Halorubrum; species Halorubrum persicum. The sequence goes on along the minus strand of NZ_NHOA01000004.1, from coordinate 38,945 downwards.
TGATGGTCTCTCTCCTGAACCTCTCGACTGCGTCCGAAGTTCGGACGAAGTTTGAACGGAGTTCGCCTCGACTCCGCACCAAATTTGTCCAGTAGTTGAAAAATCTATATCCCCGTCATCGCCCTCGTCGAGAGCATGACGGAACACAACACGCGGCGCCGGTTCCTGGTGACGAGCGGTGGACTCGTGACGCTGGCGCTCGCCGGCTGTCTCGGCGACGATGACACTGATGACCAGATGGACGACGGTGGCGAGACGGACGACGGCGAGATGGGTAACGAGAGCGGCGGCGAGATGAGCGACAACGGGATGAGCGACGACGGGATGGATAACGAGAGCGACGGGATGAGCGACGACGGGATGGATAACGAGAGCGACGGGATGAGCGACGACGGGATGGCCGGTGAGGACGGATGACCGAGTCGGTCACGGCCGGGGTCCCGACCGAGAGCGTCGTCTCCTCGTCGCCTTACCCCTCCGATACGTCGACCGATGGCGCCGGCGCAGGAAGCGCACGACCGGGGAGTCGTGCGCCGACTGAGCGGTGCCGACGACGGCCGCGGACGCCCGTCCGCCGAGGACGTGGTTCAAGTAACTGTAACCCCGAGATACACTATGGGTAGAGGTACCAACCAACGAGATACGCTCCTCGCGGCGGCGGCCGGGGGGGCCGCGGTCGCCGGCTCGTATCTGGTCACCGGGTGGGCGCCGTCGTTCGTCGTCAGGCCGGTCGACCAGGCCATCGTCAACCTGACGCCGGGGCCGATCGTGACGCTCGCGATCGAGACGCTCGGCGACGCGGGCCACCTGATCCACATCGGCATGGCGTTCGCGGTCGTGGTCGGGCTGTTCGGCGCGGTCGCGTTCGCGGGCCTTCGGCTCGCCGCGCGCACCGATCGGCGAGCGGTCGGCGTCGCGACCGCGGGAGTCGGGTCGTGGCTGCTCGCCGCGGGGCTCACCGGGATCTCGACGCAGGCGCTCGGCGCGGCGCTGCCCGGCGCGGCCGTCGTCGGGATAGGGTGGCTGCGGTCGCCGACCGGGCGACCGCCCGCCGGGGACGCCTCGTCCCCCGACGCAGGCGACTCGGTGTCGGGGACCGACTCCGCGGACGCGGCCGGCCTGACCGCCGGTGTCGACGCGGTTCGGCGACGGACGCTCGCCGTCGTCGCCGGGGCGCTCGGGTTCGTCGCCGCGACCGCGGTCGGGCGTCGGGCGCTCGCCACCGACGACGATCCGCTCGCCGACGCTCCGCGGTCCGAGGGTGCGGCCGCGCGGCTTCAAGAGCTCGACGACGCCGCGTTATCGGTCGAGAGCGCCGATCTCCACGACCTGGTGAGCCCGATCGGGGGGTTCTACAACGTCGACATCGCGGAGTTCGACCCGGCGGTCACCGCGAGCGAGTGGTCGCTGACGTTCACCGGCGAGACCGGCACCGACCGGACGGTCACCTTCGACGAGCTGACCGACCGCCCCGTCGAGCACCGCGCGATCACGCTGCGGTGCGTCGGCGAGGACCTGAACGGCCGCAAGCTGGACAACGCGGTCTGGACCGGGACGCCGATCCGCCCGCTCCTGGAATCGGTCGACCCGCAGGGGGACTGCGACTGCGCGATGCTGCGCGGCGAGGACGGCTACTACGTCCAGTTCCCGGTCGACGTGCTCGCCGAGGGGTTCCTCGCGTGGGGGATGAACGGGAAGGAGCTTCCGCCCGGTCACGGCCATCCGGTTCGCGTGTTGATCCCGGGGCACTGGGGGGAGACGAACGTGAAGTGGCTCTCGGAGATCGAGCTGTTGCGCGTCGAAGACGACGGCTACTGGGAGGAGCGCGGCTGGGAGGGGACCGGCGAGGTGAAGACGGTCGCCAAGCTCTGGGACGAGGGGATCACGGACCTCGGCGACGGCCGGATCGAGTTGGCGGGCCACGCCTACGCCGGGACGCGCGGGATCGAGCGCGTCGAGGTGTCGACCGACGGCGGCGATTCGTGGACCGACGCGACGCTCTCCGACCCGCTCCCCGACGCGGACGTCTGGCGGCAGTGGCGGCACGTCTTCGACCCCGACGGCGAACACGAGGTCGTCGTCCGCGCGGTCGACGGCGAGGGGGCCCGACAGATCCGGGCGCCGTCGGACTCGTCACCGAGCGGCGCGACGGGGTGGGTCCGTCGAACGGTCGGCTGATGCGTCCGGTTCGATCCCACGCGATCAGCCGCCAGAGCGCCCCGCCAGAGCCGAAACGAATTTGATTCCCACCCCGACACACCAGTACGCCAGATGGAGAAGGCCCTGTGGTACCTGTTCGTCGCGAGTCGCGGTGGCGCCAACAGGGTCCGGATCGTCCGGAGACTTCGCGCTCGCCCGCGGAACGCCAACGAACTCGCGGAGGAACTGGACGTCGACTACAACACGATCACACACCACCTCGAAATGCTGAAAGACCACGATGTCGTCGAGCCGAGCGACCACGACTACGGGAAGCTCTACTTCCTGACCGACCGCTTCGAGCGCCACACGGACGCGTTCGAGGAGATCACGTCGGAGGTGGACACCGAATGAACCCCGTGTCGCCGACCGGGGTCGCCGTGTTGATCGCGGGGATCAACAGCGCGCTGTTGGCCGTGTTGGCCGCGGTGTGGCTCGACAACTACCGTGAGTTCGGCTCGACGCTCCTCCTGGGACTGGTGGGGTTCAGCGCCGTCCTGCTGGTCGAAAACCTGGTCTCGATCGCCTTCTTTTTCAGCAGCATGCGCACGCTGTACGCGATGGACCCGCTGGTGGGGCGAGTCGTCCTCGGGATGAGCCTGCTCGAACTGCTCGCGGTGTCGCTGCTGAGCTACGCCACGCTGAAGTGATCGGGGTGGCGGTGACCGGTCACGCGAGCTGGTCGCCGACGATCCGGTCCGCCTCGACGATGAACGCGTCGCGCTCGTCGATCGGGATGGTCGCGCCCGCGGCCACGTCGTGGCCGCCGCCGTCGCCGCCGACCGCCTGACTCGCCTCCCGCATCACCGCCGAGAGGTCGAGTCCCTGTCGGACCAACGCGTGCGACCCCCGCGAGGACACCTTCAGCTCCTCGGCGCTCTCCTCGGCGAACGCGATCACGGGCTTCGATCGGTCGAGGGCCGGCGAGCCGATCGCCATCCCGGCGACGATGCCGACGATCGTCTCGCGGATCCGCGAGCCGGCGTCGAACCACTGGAGGTGCTGCTCGTCGGTGACGCCCTCGTTTTTCACCCACTGGAGCCCCTCCGAGAGGTTCTTTCGGTGGGTCCGGAGGAGCCGGCGCGCCTCGGCGAGCGCGTCGCCGCGGTCGCCGAGACACACCGCGAGCCCCACGTCGGCCCGCTCGTACCGGGCGGTGGCGTTGAGGAGCGTGGAGAACTCGCTCACGTCCCGCAACTCCGTCCCGGGCTCCTCGTCGACGAGCGTGTAGGAGGTGCCGACGAGCGCCTCGATCCGGTCGGCGGGGACGCCGGAGGCGACGGCCCGGCGCATCAGCGCGGACGCGAGCACCTGTCGCTCCTCCCCGTCGAGGTCGACCCAGCGGCGCCACTCCCCGTCGCGTTTCACGTCGATGTCGAGGCCGGTGAGAAAGGAGATCGCGCCCGCCTCGTCGTTCGACACGCCCGGGATCTTCACGTCCGAAGCGTACTCCAGCAGCTTCGGGAGCGGGCGCGTCTGTCTGCCGTACAGGTCCAGATCCGTCTGCGCCTCGACGACGCCGGCGTCGACGCCGTCGGCGACGACCGCCTCGTTGGCGCCGACGAGGCCGCCGTCGGAGTCCTGCATGTCGCCGACCGCGCCGACCACCGCCAGCGCGGCGAGATCGCGGTTGTCGCCGCCCGGCCCCTCCAACGCGCGGGCGAGCACGTAGCTCGCACCGGCCCCCGACAGCTCGCTCGCGCCGTTGAGCCCTTCGAGTAAGGGGTTGAGGTGGAACTCGGTGTCGCGGTCGGCCGGCTGGTGGTGGTCGGCGATCACGGGGACGAAGTCGCCGCGGTCCTCGTGGTCGGCGATCACGTCGAGCTGGCCGGAGCCGAAGTCGGTGAACAGCACCACGTTGAACTCGCGGGCGGCGATACCCGCGATCGACTCGGCGTCGAGCTGCTTCTCGAAGACGACCTCGTGGTCGATCCCCGCCCGCGCGAGCGCCGTCGAGGCGATCGCGCCGCTGGTGAGCCCGTCGGCGTCGATGTGGGACGCGAGCAGCACGCGGTCCGCGGCGCGGAGCCGGTCGGCGCAGGCGTCCGCGCGCTCGGCGAGCTCCGGCACGGGAGAATCGGCGACTGCCATTACCACCCGTTGGCTCCCGATCGGGGATAAACTCACGCTTCGGCGGGTCGGCAGCGGGGAGGGCGGCTCCCGCGCGTCTCGTCGCCGCCGATCCGGCGCAGGCCGAGGCATCACTTGCCGTAACTGACGGTTATAGATATTTGTAGATATATGCACTACACACATGACACGTGGGTTCAACACCCGGAGTCTCCACGCCGGTGCCGAGGCCGACCCGGCGACCGGGTCGCGAGCGACCCCGATCCACCAGACGACCTCCTACGTCTTCGATGACGCGGACACGGCGGCGGAGATGTACGCGCTCCGGGCGGAGGGCGACATCTACTCCCGGATCTCTAACCCGACCGTGAACGTCTTAGAGGACCGCCTCGCCGACCTGTCGGGCGGCTCCGACGCGGTCGCGACCGGCTCGGGGATGGCCGCGCTCGACGCGATCACCACCGTGCTCGCGACTGCGGGCGACAACGTCGTCGCCAGCTCCGAGATGTACGGCGGCACGGCCGCGTACCTCACGAGCATCGCGAACCGCCGCGGGGTCGAGACGCGGCTCGTCGACACGCTCGATTACGAGGCGTACGCGGACGTGATCGACGACGACACCGCGTTCGTGCACGTCGAGACGGTCGCGAACCCCTCGCTCGTCACGCCCGACTTCGAGCGGCTCGCCGAGGTCGCCCACGAACACGCCGTCCCCCTCGTGGTCGACAACACGTTCGCCACGCCCGCCCTCTGCCGGCCGTTCGACCACGGCGCCGACATCGTCTGGGAGTCGACGACGAAGTGGATCACGGGCAACGGGACCACCGTCGGCGGCGTCGTCGTCGACGGGGGACAGTTCCCGTGGGACCACCCCGACGCCGACTACGACGAGCTCGACGGCCAGTCGCCCGCCTACCCGATCGACTTCGTCGAGCAGTTCGGCGACGCCGCCTTCGCCAACGTCGCCCGCCAGCGCGCGGTGCGGACGACGGGCGGTCAGCAGTCGCCCTTCGACGCGTGGCAGACGATCCAGGGGCTCAACACCCTCCCGCTCCGGATGGAGCGCCACTGCGAGAACGCCCGGGCCGTCGCCGAGTTCCTCCGCGACGACGACCGGGTCGACTGGGTCGCCTACCCCGGCTTCGAGGACCACCGGAGCCACGACAACGCCGCCGCGTACCTCGACGACTACGGCGGGATGGTCACCTTCGGCGTCGACGGCGGCTACGAGGCCGCGAAGACGTTCTGCGAGGCGGTCGATCTGACGAGCTTCCTCGCGAACATCGGCGACGCGAAGACGCTCGTCATCCACCCGGCCTCGACCACCCACGCGCAGATGGACGAGACGCAGCAGCGGCTCGCCGGCGTCCACCCGGAGATGCTCCGCCTCTCCGTCGGGATCGAGGACGCGGACGACGTGATCGACGACCTCGACCGAGGGCTCGCCGCCGGCGAGCGCGCCGCGTCCGGCACGGAGGTGTGACACCGTGAGTGCCGTTCCGGCGGACCACGGCATCGCCGCGCTCGGGGAGTTCACCTTCGAGTGCGGCCAGTCGGTCCCCGACCTGGAGGTCGCCTACGAGACCCACGGTGAGTTCGACGGCGACAACGTGGTGTTGGTGTGTCACGCCCTCACCGGCAGCCAGAACGTCGCTCGCTCCCCCGCGCCGGAGCGCGACGAGGAGACCCGCGGGGGCGGGCAGGCCGGACAGGCCCGCGCGTGGTGGGACGACATCGTCGGCCCGGGGAAGGCGATCGACACCACCGAGTACTACGTCGTCTGCGCGAACGTCCCCGGCTCCTGTTACGGCACCACGGGACCGGCGAGCGAGCGCCCCGCCGACCTCGACCTCCCCGACGAGCCCGACCACGACCGGTGGGGGACCGCCTACCCGCCGGTGCAGGTCGAAGACTGGACGCGCGCGCAGCGCCGCCTGCTGGACCACCTCGGGGTGGGCCGGCTCCGCGCCGTCGTCGGCGGGAGCGTCGGCGGGATGAACGCCCTGGAGTGGGCGAAGCGCTACCCGGACGACGTCGACCGCGTGGTCGCCATCGCGACCGCCGGGCGGCTCGACGCACAGTGTCTCGCGCTCGACGCGGTCGCGCGACGGGCGATCCGCGCGGATCCGAACTGGAACGGCGGGGACTACTACGGCGAGGGCCGCCCCTCGCCCGACGAGGGGCTCGCCCTGGCCCGTCAGATCGGCCACATCATGTACCTCTCGAAGGCGTCGATGGAGCGGAAGTTCGGGCGACGCTCCGCGGGCCGCGACTCGCTGACGCGCGAGGAGGGCGATCTGGGGCTCCCGCCGGAGCCCACGGCGGCCTTCTTCCCGTATCGAGAGGTGGAGTCGTACCTCGACTATCAGGCGGAGGGGTTCAGCGACCGGTTCGACGCGAACAGCTACCTCTACCTCACGCGCGCGATGGACGAGTACGACCTCGCGGCGGGCCACGGCACCGACGCCGACGCGCTCGGGGCCTTCGACGGCGAGGCGCTCCTGTTGAGCTTCACCGCCGACTGGCATTTCACCGTCGAGCAGTCGTCGTCGCTCGCCGACGCCTTCCGGGCCGGTAACGCCCCGACCGCGCACCACGTGATCGACTCCGACCACGGCCACGACGCGTTCCTCGTCGAGCCCGAACACGTCGGCCCGCCGCTCCGCGACTTCCTCGCGGAGGGGGTCGAGGGGCGGGCGATCTCCGACGGCGGCGGCGAGGGCGACGACTCCGCGCGGCCCGAACCCGACCACGCGCCGGTCCACGCGAGCCTCTTCAGGGGATAGCGGGCGACCCGGTGGCCGCGCGCCACCGCGTGGCCGACGGGCTGCGAGGTGCGGGTCCTCGACGGTCTCGCTGTCAACCACGCCGCCGAGCGACTGCCTCGTCGAATTCGTCCATCCCCAACCGTCACGATCAACCATGACAACGTTCATAGTTCTCGCCCCCGTGGTGTGTGAGGTATGCCCGGCGGACACTCCCAGAGGCTCCGACCGTTCCTGTGGCGCGCCGAACGACTATACCCGGACACCGAGATCGTCTCTCGGACCCACGAGGGGCGCACGCGACACACGTACGCCGAGTACGCCGACCGCACCGCGCAGCTCGCGAACGCGCTCGACGCGCACGGGATCGAGCGCGGCGACCGGGTCGCGACGTTCTGCTGGAACCACACTCGCCACTTCGAGACGTACTTCGGCGTCCCGAACACCGGCGCGCAGCTCCACACGATCAACCCGCTCCTGCCCGACGAACACATCCGCTACATCGTCGACGACGCCGACGACGAGATCATCTTCGTCGACCCGTCGCTGGCCCCCAAGATCGCCGGCGCCGCCGAGGGCGCCGCCGAGTTCGACGGCGTCGACTTCGTCGTGATGGGGTCGTCCGAGATCGACGCGCTCGACGCGACCCCCTACGAGGCGTTCGTCGCGGACCACTCGACCGACTACGACTGGCCCGACCTCGACGGCGACCAGCCCGCGGGCCTCTGTTACACGTCCGGCACGACGGGGAAGCCGAAGGGCGTCGAGTACACCCAGTCGATGCTGTGGAGCCACACGATGGCCTCCCAGACGCCGCAGGGGATCCCGATGGAGGACTCCGACGTTGTCATGCCGGTCGTCCCCATGTTCCACGTGAACGCGTGGGGGATGCCGTTCACCGCGACCGCCGCGGGCGCGAAACACGTGTATCCCGGTCCTTCCCCGGAACCGGCGGACCTCGCCGCCCTCATCGAGGAGGAGGGCGTGACGATCTCCGCGGGCGTGCCGACGGTGTGGCTCGGCCTCCGCGAGTACATCGAGGCCGGCAACGACGTCGACCTCTCGACGCTCGACACCGTGATCATCGGCGGCGCGGCGGCGCCGCGGGCGCTCATCGAGTGGTACGACGAGCGCGACGTCGAGGTGCTCCACGCGTGGGGGATGACGGAGCTCTCGCCGATCGGCACCGTCTCGCACCTCACCGACGACCTGCGCGACGCGGACTACGAGACGCAGGTGACCAAACGCTCGAAACAGGGGCTCGTCGTCCCCGGCCTGGAGTTCGAGGTGATCGACGAGAACGGAGAGGAGGTGCCGTGGAACGGCGAGGACTTCGGCGAGCTCCGCATCCGCGGCCCGTGGGTCACGAAGGAGTACTTCAAGCGCCCGGAGGCCAACGAGGCGGAGTTCGTCGACGGCTGGCTGAAGACCGGCGACGTGGTCACCGTCGACGAGGACGGCTACATGCAGCTCGTCGACCGCACCAAAGACGTGATCAAGTCCGGCGGCGAGTGGATCTCCAGCGTCGAGCTGGAAAACGAGATCATGGCGTACGACGGCGTCAGCGAGGCGACCGTCGTCGGCGTGCCCCACGAGCGCTGGCAGGAGCGCCCGGTCGCGTTCGTCGTCGCGGCCGAGGGCGCCGACCGCGACGAACTCGTCGACCGGATCGAGACCGGGCTCCGCGACGAGTACCCGAAGTGGTGGGTGCCGGACGCGGTGGAGTTCATCGACGAGGTGCCGAAGACCGCGACCGGGAAGTTCTCGAAGAAGGACCTCCGCGAGCAGTACGCCGACCAGTCGCTCGTGGAGGGGTCGGTGCCGGAGGACGACGCCCCGGACTCGGAGTGAATCCGGGCTGAGGCGGGCTGTTCGCCCGGTCGACTCTCACCCGGTCGACTCTCGCTCGGCCCTCAGTCGTCGCGGTCGCCGACGACCCACTTGTGCGAGTAGCTCTCGCCGCAGGTGCAGTGGGCGTAGGCGTGGACCACGTCGCCGTCGGCGTAGATCCCGCCGACCTCCTCGTTTTTCGCCTCCGCGAACGCGAAGACGAACTGGACCTCGTGCTCCTCGTCGGAGGTCTCCTCGGCGAAGGGGCACGCTCCGCCGTCCAGCGACCGCGCGATCTCACCCTCCGCGCCCATCGCGGTCTTCGCGAACTCCATCGCTCCCATGCCCGTGCCGGCCTGGAACGCGGACCGACCGGTCTCGCCGTCGAGGATCAGCCGGACCCCGGCGTCCGTCTCGGTTCCGACGTTGCGGAGCCGGGAGTCGTCGTCCAGGTACGCGTCGCTCACGTAGAAGACCACGTCGTCGAGCCGCTCGCCCGCGAGGAACTCGTCGAGGTTGCTCATGCCGGCCCGAGGCGCGTGAGCGGTAAAAGGCGTGCGAGTCGACTCCGAGGGCGATCGGACGAGCGGGGGAGACGGACGCCCGAAACGATATCAAATCGCGTAGAATCGGGGTAAGTGTTAATACGTACCACTGAGATCCGTCGCCTGATGAGTGCGCAAACGCCATCCGGTGACCGGCTCGCAGAATGGGCGGAGCTGGTCGACGAGGACGTACCGGAGGAGCTCCGAGAGGAGCGATCCGGTGACAGATAACTTTCACCCCGCTTCGCGAAGGCTTTAGGCCGGCGCCGGCCAAGAGCCGGCGATGGCGACCGAGGCCGCCGGGATCGATAGACCGCTGCTCGTCGACGACTTCCTCCAGCGGCGCCGCTACCAGCTCCAGCTGGCGGACGCCGCCGCCGACGAACACACCCTCGTCTGTCTCCCGACCGGTCTCGGCAAGACGACGGTCAGCCTGCTCGTCACGGCCGAACGCCTCCACGAAGCGGGCGGGAAGGCGCTCTTCTTGGCGCCGACCAAACCGCTCGTCCAGCAGCACGCCGACTTCTACCGCGAGGCGCTGTCGATACCCGACGACGAGATCGTCGTGTTCACCGGCGACGTGAAGCCGGACGACCGCGCCGCGCTGTGGGACGACGCCCGGATCGTGATCGCGACCCCGCAGGTCGTCGAGAACGACCTGGTCGGCAACCGGATCTCGCTGCGCGACGTGACCCACTGCACCTTCGACGAGTGTCACCGCGCGACCGGCGACTACGCGTACGTCTACATCGCGGAGCGCTATCACGCCGACGCGGCCGATCCCCTCGTCACCGGGATGTCGGCCTCGCCGGGCGGCGACACCGAGGAGATCGAGACGGTGTGTGAGAACCTCGGGCTCGTGAACGTCGAGGTGATGACCGAGGACGACGCCGACGTCGACGAGTACACCCACGACACCGACGTGCAGTGGGAGCAGGTCACGCTCCCGGACGAGGTCCTCGACATCCGGGACGCGCTCAACGAGGTGATCACCGACCGGCTCGAGAAGCTGAAACAGTTGGGCGTGACGAACACGACGAACCCCGACCTCTCGCAGAAAGACCTCAACAAGATGCGGGGGCAGCTGAAGCAGATGATGGACAACGACCAGTCGGAGGGGTACAAGGGGATGTCCACCCACGCCGAGGTGATGAAGCTCCGGCGCGCGACCGAGCTGGTCGAGACGCAGTCGGTCGAGTCCGTCCGGCGCTACTTCGAGCGCCAGCGCGAGGCCGCCCGCTCGTCGGGGGCGTCGAAGGCGAGCCAGCGCATGGTGGCGGACCCGAAGGTGCGCGAGGCGATGCGGAAGGCGGAGTCGTTCGACGGGCTCCACCCGAAGTTTTCGAAGGCCCGGATCCTCCTCGCGGAGACGCTCGGGATCAACGGGGGCGAGCGCGCCATCCTGTTCACCGAGTCCCGCGACACCGCCGAGGCGCTCGTGGAGTTCCTCTCCGCGAGCTTCGACGTGCGGAAGTTCGTCGGGCAGGGCGACAAGGACGGCTCCGACGGGATGAGCCAGAAACAGCAGCAGCAGACGCTCGACGAGTTCAAGGCGGGCGAGTTCGAGGTGCTCGTCTCCACGAGCGTCGCCGAAGAGGGGCTCGACGTGCCCGAGGTCGATCTGGTCTGCTTCTACGAGCCGGTCCCGACCGCGATCCGCTCGATCCAGCGCAAGGGGCGGACGGGCCGGCAGGCCGAGGGGAAGGTCGTCGTCCTGATGGCCGAGGACACCCGCGACGAGGCGTTCTTCTGGATCTCGCGGCGCCGCGAGAAGAAGATGGCCAGCCAGCTCACCGAGCTGAAGGAGGCCACCGACGACATCGAGGAGACCGTCGGCGACGACGGCCAGGCGGGACTCGACGCGTTCGCCGGGACCTCCGGCGGCGACGGCGACGAGGCGGCCGCGGACGGGGAAGCCGCAGCCGACGGCGACGAGGCGGCCGACGGCGAGGCGACCGACAGCGGGGACGGCGACGCCGGCCTCACCGACTTCGCGGCGGCGAGGGGGGGCGAAGACGGGGAGAGCGACGACGCCGAGGCGAGCGACAGCGACGACGACGGCGTCGTCGCCACCGCCGGCGTCGACGAGGGCGTCGAGGTCGTCGTCGACCAGCGCGAGCTCGACTCCTCGATCGCGAAGGACCTCTCGACCCGCGACGGGCTCGTCACGCGGCTGGAGACGCTCGCGGTCGGCGACTACGTCCTCTCTGACCGGGTCGCCGTCGAGCGCAAGTCGGCGGCGGACTTCGTCGACTCGATGCTCGACGCCGACCGGTCGATGTTCGAGCAGGTCGGCGAGCTCTCGCGGGCGTACGCCCGCCCCGTGATGGTCGTCGAGGGGACGAACCTCTACGGCCAGCGCAACATCGACCCCAACGCGATCCGCGGCGCGCTCGCGTCGCTCGCGGTCGACTTCGACGTGAGCGTCCTCCGCACCGAGGGCGAGTCGGACACCACGGAACTGCTCGCGACGATCGCCAAACGGGAGCAGGAGACCCGCGACCGCGAGGTGAGCGTCCACGGCGAGAAGACGACGAAGACCCGCGCGGAACAGCAGGAGTACGTCGTCTCCTCGATCGCCGACATCGGCCCCGTCACGGCGCGGACCCTCCTCGAGCACTTCGGCACCGTCGAGGCCGTGATGACCGCGCCCGAGGACGACCTGCTGGCGGTCGACGGCGTCGGCCCGGTGACCGCGGAGCGCATCCGCGAGGTCGTCGGGAGCGAGTACGCGTAGTCCGGCTCTCCTGCCGCCGCTGCCCCTAATCGAACCCGCTCACCAGCGTCACGACCCACTGCCCCAGGTCGTACTCGGACCGGACCTCCACGCGCGTCACCCACTTCACCCACTGGAAGCCGCGGCGGTCGGGCGCGACCAGCCGAGCGGGCGCACCGTGGCCGTGGCTCAGTCGCTCGCCGCCGACGTGCGTGGCGAGCAGGGCGCCCCGGGCCTCGTCGAGCGGGAGGCTCCAGCGGTACCCCGTCACGGAGGTGAATCTGACGTATGCGGGTTCGCGGTCCGCGTTCTCAGTCGCCGTTCCGCCGGCGGCCTCCAGCAGGTCGCCGACGCGGATCCCGCCCCACTCCTGGACCGTGTACCAGCCGCTGGTGCAGTCGAGCAGGAGCTCGGCCTCGTGGTCGGCGGCGAGGTCGGCGGCGGTCAGATCCACGGGGGCGCTCACGAGCCCGTCCACCCGGAGCCGGTAGTCGTCGCGGTCGATCGGGTCCGGGTCGTCGGCGACCCACGAGGTGATCGGGAACGCGCCGTTTCCGGCGCCCGCCCGCGGCTGTGAGCCGGTGAACCGCCGATCCGACCCGGCGGTGTCGAGCGCGTCGTTGATCCCCTGTTGGAGCCGGTACATCGCGGCGCCCGCGGCCAGCAGGACGGTGTACCGGACCGCGGTCCGGCGGCGCTCGAAGTCGACCCGCCGCGGGAGCCGGAACCGGGTCGCCGCGTGCGCACCCACCAGCGGGACGAGCGCGAGGCCGAAGCCGACGTGGACGGAGAGGAGCGTCCAGTAGGAGAGCCGCACGTCGAGCCCGAACACCCACGCGATGCCGGTCGCCAGCGCGCCGAGCGCGGCGACGAGCGTCAGGACCGACAGCGCCGTCGACCGCCGCCAGAGGCCGGGGTCGGTGAGCCGCTGCCGAACGCGCGCGAGCTTCCACGCGAGCAGCGCGACGATCCCGACCCCGAGGGCGCGGTGGAGCCAGAACAGCGGCCACCCCTCGGGGACGCCCACGGTGAACGAGACCAGACCGGTGATCGCCTCGGCGACGACGAACGCGAACAGCGACCAGTCGACCGCGCGCGGCGGCGGCTCCAGCCGGTCGACGGCCCCGCGGAGTCGGGCTCTCGCTCCCATCTCGACCGTGGTACGTGCTAGCGAGACAAAAGCGTCGTCACGGGCCGCTCGCTCCGCGCTACAGCTCGTACACTTCCCCGTCGACCGCGAGCGGCTCCGCGAACGCCTCGTCCGGCGGGTAGTAGTGCGCGAGGTGGACGAGCCGGGTGCGGTCGGCGTTCAGCTCGTCGGCGAGCGCCAGCGCGCCCTCCCGGGTCATGTGCTTCGTACCGAACGTGCGCGGCACGCCGTCGGCGTCCTCGTGACGCCCGCCGATCGGGTGGTGCTCGCAGAGCGACGCGGGGACGATGGCGTCGGCGAGGAGGAGGTCGGCGTCGGACAGCGCCTCTCTGGACCGCTCCGGGACGTCGTAGCTGGTGTCGCCCGTGAGCGCGAGCGTCCCGCCCGTCTCGGGGTCCTCGATGACGACGCCGTAACACAGAAGCGGCGGGTGGTCGACGGGGACGAACCGGACCTCGAACCCGCACGTCTCGAAGGGTTCGAACGGGTCGCGGGCGTGGACGCCGATCCGGTCCTCGAGGTAGTCGTACTTCGCGCGGATCGTCTCCGCGACGCTCTCGTCGGTGGCGGGATCGGTCTCGCTCGGCGCGTGGACCGGCAGCCCGTCGACCAACCGATAGACGTTGCCGAGCCCGTCGAGGTGGTCGAAGTGGATGTGCGTCACGAGCCCGGCGTCGGGCAGCGCGACATCGCGGTCCAGGAACTGGCTCCTGAAGTCGGGGCTGAAGTCGACGAGCAGTGACTCCCCGGTGCGCTCGTTCGCGACGTGGACCGAGAACCGCGAGCGCGACACCCCGCGCTCGCGCGCCGCGGCGCAGGTGTCGCAGTCGCAGCCGACCGTCGGCGTCCCGGTCGTATCGCCGGTGCCGAGGAGGGTGACCCGCATCTCGGATCGGGATCGGCGGCCCACCGACTTAGCGTCCGTGGTCGACGCATCGAGTCGCCCTCACTCGCGGGTGCGGACACGAGCCGGGGTCTCCGCGGTCGACTCCGCCGCCGGCTTATAAGCCCCTCAGGACCGACGCTCCGGTATGCACGACGCTCGCGACCTCGTCCTCGCGCGGCTGCCCTCGGGAGTCCCGGTCCGCACGACGGTCCACGCCTACGGCGAAGGGCGCCTCGTCGACGGCCCGGACGGTCCCGAACTCGACGTTCCCGCCGACGGCGGCCCGGTCGTCTACGCGCAGGCGGCCCAGCACGGTCGGGAGGTGAACGGAACCGCGGTCCTCCGCCGGCTCCACGAGCGACTGACGGGACGCGACGGGGACGCGCCCGACGCGGCGCCCGCGGGCACCCTCGTGGCGGTTCCCGTCGCCGACCCGCTCACGTTCGACCGGGTCTCGTACACCACTCCGGAGCCGCTCGACGCGGTCCACTCGAACATGAATCGGTGTTGGCCCGGCGACGCCGACGGGACCCTCCACGAGCGGATGGCGGCGCGGCTGTGGCGGTTCGCGAGCGCGGCGGACGCGATCGTCGACCTCCACACCGGGTCGCCCGCGATGCTCACCCACGCGGTGTACATGCGCGACGACGCAGCCTGTCGGGAGCTCGCGGAGGCGTTCGGCACCGACATCCTGCTCGCGGAGGCCGCCGGCGACGAGGCGGACGCGGAGTGGTCGGAGCGCGGCTTCGCGGGCAAGCTTCGCGTCGCCGCCACCCGTGAAGGCATTCCGACGGTCACCCCCGAACTCGCGCACAGCCGCGAGATCGTCCCCGAGGCGGTCGACGCCGGCGTGGAGGGAGTGATCGGCGTGCTCCGACACGAGGGGATCCTGCCCGGCGACCCGGCGCCGTGGGACGGCACGGTCGCGCGGAACCACCTCGGGCGCGTCGAGGCCGCCGACTCCGGGCTGTTCACCCCGGAGCGCGGCCTCTCGGTCGGCGACGAGATCGAGGCGGGCGACCGGCTCGGCGTCGTCCACGACCCCGCGACGTTCGAGCCGCTCCAAACAGCCGCGGCCGACCGCGACGGGATCGTCTACTCGATCGCCCGCGAGGCGACCGTGACCGCGGGCGCGACGCTCGTGGGCGTGGCCGAGCGGCTGGCGGAGTGAGTGACCGCGGGGAGCCGGTTCCGGCGTCGACCTAGGGTTTCCGCACGCGGATCGTCCCCGCGGTGTCGACGGTGACGAACAGCCGGTCGCGCACCTCGCGCCCGCGGACCGCGCCGCCCGCCCCCTCGCCGATCGTCTTCATCAGGTCCGGCGCGGTCTGGTTCACCTTCACGCCCGCCTCGTCGCAGGCGTCGTACACGCGCTTCGGCGCGTCGTAGAGGTCGGTCCCCGGCTCGATCTCGACGCGGACGGGGGCGGAGAGCGCCTCCGCGAACGCGATCGTCTCGCGAGCGCTCGCCACGTTGTCGCGAGCGCTGGCCTCGACGCTGGAGACGTTGGCGCGCGACGTGCCGAGCCGATCCGCGATGTCGGACTGACGGAGCCCCCGCTCGCGGAGGGCCAGCACCTCGGCCTGTCGGCGAGTGAGGACGCTCTCGTCCGCGTCGAACCCCGCGCGCTCCAACAGCGCCGCGGCGTCGATCTCGTCGGGGTCGGGATCGGGGTCCCCGTCGTCTGCGACCATACCGGCGTCAGGGGACGCGCGCTCAAAAAACGGCGGTTTCGGCGACGGCGCGGCACGAGAGGGGAACGAACCAAGCAGGGCGGCGGATCGGTAACGTCCGGACTGTCCGTGGGGTGGGGCCGTCCCCGGAACGCGCCTACTTGCCCCAGAAGTTCTCCCGGCTGCCGAGTCGCTCGCGGTCGGGGCGGTCGCGGCGCCGGTCGCCATCCCCTCCGTCGCCTTCGTCGGCGTCGTCGCCTTCGATGTCGTCGCCGTCCTCTTCGCCCGCCTCGTCCTCCTCCGGATCCTCGGGGAGGCGCTCGACCACGTCCTGCGCGGTCGCGTGGCTCGACTTCACCCGGTGGATTCGAACCTCGGCGCGGGCCGGGGGGAGCAGGCCGTCGACGAGCACGATGAACCCGTCGTCGGTGCGCCCCACGCCGGCGCCGCTCTCGTGGATGTCGTCGACCTCGACGACGACCTCCTCGCCGGGCTGGACCGGCTGCTGTTTCAGTTCGTAGATGGGCATGTCGTAGTGGTTACACCACTCCGCGCCGCCCTTGTTGCCGTAGTGTTGACACCCCATCCCCTCGATTCGTTCGTCGAAACTGGGGCAGTCGTCGGCGAGTGGACAGTCCGCCATACCGTAGGGCAGACCGGCCGCCATTGAAACGTTTTCGACTGAGCGGTCGAAAACCCGGCGTGTCGGGGTCTCATCCGGGTGAACAGTGGATGAATCGGTCAGGACACCGGTTCCGCCGCCGCTTCACAGGAACTCCCGGACCTCCGAATACCACATGTCGTGGTGGTCGACCGCGCCGACCGCGTCCGCCACGTCGACCGCGATCGCGTGCCAGCAGCGCTCGGAGGGGTTCTCCGCGTCGAGGTTGTAGGTCGCGTCCGCGCAGTTACACTCGCCCTCCTCGACGACGTACTCGTCGTCGTGGCCGACGACGACGGTGAAATCTCGATAGCGTTTCACCCGCCCCTCACCGACCGCCTCGATGGCGCGCTTCCCGCGGTCCCCGTGCTCGTCGACGATGGCCGCGGCGATCGGGCCGGTCAGCTCCCCGGCCTCCGCGATCGCCGAGCGCCAGTCGTCGACGGGCTCCATGCCGCCCCTTTTCGGGCGTTCGGTTAAACGTCGTCGGTCAGAACGGGGACCGGTTTCGACGCGTGGTTTCAAGCCGCTCGCCCGCCTCCGTCCGCTATGGCTGTGCAGTGTCCACACTTAACGTACCGCGAGGCGGGCGACGGGGCCTCCTTCGACGGGGAGGAGTTCGCCGAACCCCGGGCGTTCTGTACTGTGACGGAGTCGTTCGTCCAGCCCATGCGCGCGGACATCTGTAACGCGCGGTACGGCCTCGATCCGGAGACTGACTGCGAGTTCTACGTCGAGCCGGAGCCGGACTCGGCGGCGGCGTCGGACGCGGAGGGGGACGACGCCGAGCGATGACCTACGACGACTACCTCGAGGGGAAGCCGGTGATCATCACCGCGGCGCTCACCGGCGGCGTCCACGGGAAGGAGGCTCACCCCGGTCTCCCGGAGACCCCGGCGGAGATCGCGGCGGCCGCGACCGCCTGCGAGGAGGCGGGCGCGAGCGTGCTCCACCTCCACGCCCGCCGCGACAACGGCGAGCGCGCCTTCTCGACCGAGCGCTTTCAGGCGGTCGCCGACGCGGTCCGTGACGCGACCGACGACGCCGTCCTTCAGCACTCAACCGGTGGGACCGGCGCGCCCGACGCCCTCCGCCACGAACCGCTGCGAACCGACCCGGCCCCCGAGATGGCGTCGCTGGACATGGGGCCGCTCAACCGCTACGAGCGGCTCACCTCCGAGAACACCCGCGGGCTGGTTGACTCGCTGCACGCCGAGATGCGGGACCGCGGGATCAAACCCGAACTGGAGGTGTTCAACGACGGCCACCTCAACGAGTCGCTGGCGGTCCTCGACGAGCTCGACGACCCGCCGTACCTCAACTTCCTCTTCGGCGGCGGCACCACGTCGCCGCCGCACCCGCGGAACCTGATCAACCGCGTCGAGGCGCTCCCCGACGGCGTCGAGTTCACCGTGATCGGGTTCGGCCCCCACCAGCTCCCGTTGACGACGCAGTCGCTCCTCCTCGGCGGTCACGTCCGCGTCGGGCTGGAGGACAACCGGTACTACGAGCGGGGCGAACTGGCGACCAACGAGCAGCTCGTGGCGCGGGCGGCACGGATTTCGACAGCGGTGGGGCGACCCGTGGCCACGCCCGCGGAGACGCGCGAGCTGTTGGGGCTTCGCGGTCGGTAGCCCGCTACTCCAGCACGATCAGCACGTCGCCCATGTCGACGCTGTCGCCCTCGCCGACGTGGACGCTCACGACGGTGCCGCCGCGCTCGGCGACCACGTCGTTCTCCATCTTCATCGCTTCGAGCACGCAGACCACGTCGCCGGCGGCGACCTCGTCGCCCTCGTCGATGTCGACCGAGAGGATCGTCCCCTGCATCTCCGCCTCGATCGCCTCGCCGCCCTCGGCCACGTCGACGCCGCCGTCGTCACCGCCGTCGTCGCTCGTCGCCTGCGGCGGGCGCTGACCGCCGCTGCCGCCGCCCGCCCCGCCCTCCGGAACCGGGATCGCGGGCGCGCCGCGCTCCTCCAGTTCGACCTCGAAGCGCTTCCCGTTCACCTCGACGGTGAACTCGCGCTCGGACACCTCCTCGTCGCCCTCGTCGCCCGCGGACGACTCGGTTCCCCACTTCTCCTGGGCCTCGGCGACCTGCTCCTCGTCGAGCTCCTCGTCGAGGTACTTCGTCGTGTGGGTGCCGTCGACGAACCGCTCGTCGTCGAGCATGAGCCGGTGGAACGGGACGACGGTGACGACGCCATCCAGATCGTACTCCGCGAGCGCGCGCTTCGACCGTGCGAGACACTCCTCGCGGTCCGGGGCCCACACGATCAGCTTCGCGATCATCGAGTCGTAGTCGGTCACCAGCTCGTCGTCCTGCCGGAGCGCGTCGTCGACGCGGACGCCGATCCCGCCCGGCGGATCGTACGTGTCGAGCCGCCCCTCGTTGGCCGGCTGGAACCCCTTCGCAGCGTTCTCGGCGTTGATCCGGAACTCGATCGCGTGGCCCTCCAGCTCGACCTCGTCCTGCGAGACGGAGAGCCCCTCGCCCGAGGCGACCCGGAGCTGCTCTTTCACGATGTCGATCCCCGTCAGCTCCTCCGTGACGGTGTGTTCGACCTGAATCCGCGTGTTGACCTCGAGGAAGTAGAAGGGCGTGTCCGGGCCGAGCGGCTCCGACGGGTCGCGGTCCACGTCCTCCTCGACGAGGAACTCGACGGTGCCGGCGTTGGTGTAGTCGGCGGCCGCGACGCCGCGCCGGGCGGCCTCGCCGATCTTCTCGCGAAGTTCGTCGGACAGCGCGGGGGAGGGCCCCTCCTCGATCACCTTCTGGTGCCGACGCTGGAGCGAGCAGTCGCGCTCGCCGAGGTGGACGACCTCGGTCTCCCCGTCGCCGTCGCCCGCGTCGGCGACGATCTGCACCTCGACGTGGCGGGGAGTCTGGAGGTAGCGTTCGAGGTAGACGGAGTCGTTCGAGAAGTACGCCTCACCCTCGCGCTTGGCGGATTCGAGCGCCTCCTCGGCCTCTTCGGCGCTCTCGACGACCTTCATCCCGCGGCCGCCGCCCCCCCCTTCGGCCTTGATCGCGACGGGGTACCCGTGCTCGTCGCCGAACTCGGTCACCGCCTCGACCTCCGTGACCGGCTCCGTCGTCCCGGGGACGATCGGCACGTCGGCGTCGTCCATCACGCGGCGGGCGTGGGTCTTCTCCCCGAGCCGCTCCATCGCGTCGCTGGCGGGGCCGATCCAGGTGATCCCGTCCGCGGCCTCGACGCGGGCCGCGAAGTCGGCGTTCTCGGCGAGGAAGCCGTAGCCGGGGTGGATCGCGTCGGCGTCGGCCGCCCGCGCGGCCTCGACGACCGCCTCGCCGTCGAGGTACGAATCGGCGGCGCGGGCGGGCCCCACGTTGTACGCTTCGTCGGCGTACCGGACGTGGCCGCCGTGTTTGTCCGCGTCGCTGTACACGGCGACGGTGTCGACACCCAGCTCCGCACAGGCGCGCATCACCCGAACCGCGATCTCCCCGCGGTTCGCGACCAGAACCTTATCGAACATTCCTGCACGTCATTTCCACCATAACCCACCTCATTCTATCGGTCGGCGACGACGACCGATGACGACGATCGTCGTACCATGTCGGCGCTCGTTGCGACTCCCCGAGACGATTAAGAGCCTGCCGACCACCATACTCGGACATGCTCTCGCCCGGAAACCCCTACGTGTTGCCGTCGGTGTTGGTCGCGGCGGGCGCGTACCTCGCCGTGACGCTTCTGACCGATGTCTCGCTGCTTGTTCGGATCGGCCTCCTCGCGTTCCTCGCGGGCGTCGTACCGATCGTGCTCAACCGACTCCTCGGCGGCGGCTCGGCGGATGAGTGGCGCGACGACCCGCTCGAGAACGCGGGCGACGGCGACGGCGACGAATCGCGCGAGGCCTGAGCCGCCGGGAGCGTCTGCGCGACCCGACTCAGAACCGGTCGGCGCGACCGGCCGCGGTCCACGGATCGGTCGGCGCGTCGACGGGCACCCGGACGGACCGACTCTGCAGCCGATCGACGCGACCGGCGAACGACCAGCGCTCGCCCTCCCAGTCGGGCTCGTCGTTCGCCGCGGCGGCCGCGGCCGCCGCGCGCTCGCCGTCTCGGAGGTGGGCCGCGACCGCGGCGGCGATGGCGGCGGCCTCCGCGTCGCCGGCGTCGTCCGGGATCGACAGGCTGTCGAGGACGGCGCCGGGATCGCCGGGCGTCGCGGAATCGCCGGACGCCGGGTCGTCCGCGTCTGATGCGTCGGCCGCCATCAGATCGGGATGTTGCCGTGTTTCTTCTCGGGCGCCTCGGAGCGCTTCCCCTTCAGCATCTGGAGGTCGTCGATCAGCCGCGCACGCGTCTCCGCGGGCTCGATCACGTCGTCGACGAAGCCGCGGTCGGCGGCGGTGTACGGGTTCGCGAACTCCTCGCGGTACTCGTCGATGAGCTCCTGTCTGCGCGCGTCGGGGTCGTCGGCCTCGGCCAGCTCCTCGCGGTAGAGGACGTTGACGGCGCCTTTCGGCCCCATCACGGCGATCTCCGCGGTCGGCCACGCGTAGTTCACGTCGCCGCCGATGTGCTTCGACGACATCACGCAGTAGGCCCCGCCGTACGCCTTGCGGGTGATGACGGTGAGGAGGGGGACCGTCGCCTCAGAGAAGGCGTACAGCAGCTTCGCGCCGTGACGGATGATCCCGTTGTGCTCCTGATCGGTGCCGGGCATGAACCCGGGCACGTCCTCGAAGGTGACGATGGGGATGTTGAACGCGTCACAGAACCGGACGAAGCGCGCCCCCTTCTGGCTCGACTCGATGTCGAGCGTGCCGGCGTTCACGCGGGGGTTGTTGGCGACGACCCCGACCGAGTGACCGTCGAGCCGGGCGAAGCCGACGACGACGTTCTTCGCGAAGTTCTCCTGCACCTCGAAGAAGGACCCCTCGTCGACGACGCTGCCGATCACGTCTTTCATGTCGTACGGCTTCCGCGGGGCGTCCGGAACGATGTCGCCCAGCGACTCGTCGGCGCGCTCGGGGTCGTCCCACGGCTCGACGCGGGGCGGGTCCTCCACGTTGTTGGCGGGGAGGTAGGAGAGCAGCCGCGCGATGTTGTCCAACGCCTCCTCCTCGCTCTCCTCGGCGAAGTGCGCGACGCCGGACGTCGACGTGTGGGTGACCGCGCCGCCGAGCTCCTCGAAGCTCACCTCCTCGCCCGTGACGGTCTCGATGACGTCCGGGCCGGTGATGAACATGTGCGAGGTGTCCTTGACCATGAACGTGAAGTCCGTGATCGCCGGGGAGTACACCGCCCCGCCGGCGCACGGCCCCATGATCGCCGAGATCTGCGGGATCACGCCGGACGCCTCCGTGTTGCGCCGGAAGATCTCCGCGAAGCCGCCGAGCGCCCCGACGCCCTCCTGAATCCGGGCGCCCGCGGAGTCGTTGAGGCCGACGACGGGCGCGCCCACGTCCATCGCCTTATCCATCACCTTACACACCTTCTCGGCGAACACCTCGCCGAGCGAGCCGCCGAAGACGGTGAAGTCGTGGGCGAACACGAACGTCTTCCGCCCGTTCACCTCCCCGTACCCCGTGACGACGCCGTCGCCCGGGATCTGCTGTTCCTCCATGCCGAACTTGTGGTTCCGGTGGGTGCGGAACCGGTCGAACTCGTGGAACGTCCCGTCGTCGAGGAAGTAGTCGATGCGCTCGCGCGCGGTCATCTTCCCCTTCTCGTGTTGGGATTCGATCCGGTCCTCGCCGCCGCCGAGCGCCGCCCGCTCGCGACGCTCGCGGAGGTCCTCGATACGGTCGTCCATCGTCACGCCGGACCACCCTGAGTCATTACCTCGTGGGTCGACGAGCGGCATCAAAAGGGTTCCCCTATACGACGTTTTCGCCTTCGACGGGCGTCGAAGCGGTGCTCGACTTCCAAAGCGTTCGGCGTCGAAGGCGATCGACGTCGCGGGCGCTCGACGACGCCAGCCGCGAGAACGGCCCGCACGACCCCTGTCTCCGGTTCACACCCGGAGGGGCGGTTCGACGCTTTTAAACCTCCGATGAACCACTTTCCGGTGAGACAGGCTTCGCCTGTTTCACTGACCCGTAGGAGCGACCTGCGTACTACGGAGGTGAAAATGGCAGACACAATACAAGAGGCCGTAACCCTCGCACTCGACGATGCGCCCGAGCGGAACTTCCGCGAGACCGTGGACATCGCGATCAACCTGCGAGATCTCGACCTCAACGATCCGTCGAACCGCATCGACGAGTCCGTCGTGCTGCCGGCTGGAACGGGGCAGGAGACACAGATCGTCGTCTTCGCGGAGGGCGAAACCGCCGTCCGCGCTCAGGAAGTTGCTGATCAAGTGCTTGACAGCGACGACCTTGAGGACCTCGGAGACGACGACGACCGCGCAAAGGATCTGGCCGGCGAGACCGACTTCTTCGTCGCAGAGGCCAACCTGATGCAGGACATCGGTCGGTACCTCGGTACCGTCCTCGGTCCGCGCGGGAAGATGCCTACCCCACTGCAGCCGGACGACGACATCGTCGACACAGTCAACCGGATGAAAAACACCGTGCAGCTCCGGTCGCGTGACCGGCGCACGTTCCACACCCGTGTCGGTGCCGAAGATATGGGCCCCGACGCGATTTCGGACAACATCGACGTCATCATCCGGCGGCTCGAAGCGAGCCTCGAGAAGGGCCCGCTCAACATCGACGGGATCTACGTGAAGACCACGATGGGTCCCGCGAAGGAGGTGCCCGTATGAGCTCGGTCCGCAAGACCGAGACGATCCCGCAGTGGAAACAGGAGGAGGTCGACGAGCTCGTCGAGTTCATCGACTCGTTCAACTCCGTCGGGATCGTCGGCGTCGCCGGCATCCCGAGCCGACAGCTCCAGGCCATGCGCCGCGAACTGCACGGCTCCGCGGACGTCCGGATGAGCCGCAACACGCTCACCGTCCGCGCCCTCGAAGAGGTGAACGACGGCGTCGAAGAGCTGACCCAGTACGTCTCGGGTCAGGTCGCGCTCATCGGTACGAACGACAACCCGTTCGGCCTCTTCAAGCAGCTGGAAGCCTCGAAGACCCCCGCCCCGATCAACGCGGGCGAGGTCGCCCCCAACGACGTCGTCATCCCCGAGGGTGACACGGGCGTCGACCCGGGGCCGTTCGTCGGCGAACTGCAGACGATCGGCGCCGCTGCGCGTATCCAGGACGGCTCGATCATGGTCACCGAGGACTCGAAGGTCCTCGAGGAGGGCGAGGTCGTCGACGACGACCTCGCGAACGTCCTGACCGAGCTCGGCATCGAGCCGAAGGAAGTCGGGCTCGACCTCAAGGGCGTCTACTCCGACGGCGTCCTGTTCGAGCCGGACGAGCTCGAAATCGACGTCGACGAGTACGAAGCGGACATCCGCTCGGCGGCCGCCGCCGCGCGGAACCTCTCGATCAACGCCGCGTACCCGACGGCCGCCACGGCCGGCAGCCTTCTCGCGAAGGCGTCCGGCGAGGCGAAGTCCGTCGGGCTGTTCGCGGAGATCGAGAGCCCGGACGTCGTGCCCGACCTCATCGGGAAGGCCGACGCCCAGCTCCGCTCGCTCGCGGCCCAGATCGACGACGAGGAGGCGCTCCCCGAGGAGCTGCAGGGCGTCGAAGCCGCCCCGGCTCCCGAGACGGACGACGCCGACGAGGAGGAACAGGCGGAGGAAGAAGACGACACGGACGACGCTGAGGCCGACGAGGCCGCCGACGATGCCGACGACGACGACGGCGACGACGGCGGCGAGGGTCTCGGCGCAATGTTCGGATAACACTACGAGGACACACCAATGGAATACGTTTACGCTGCGCTCATCCTGAACGAGACTGGCGAAGAGATCAACGAGGACAACATCACCGGCGTGCTGGAAGCCGCCGGCGTCGACGTCGAGGAATCCCGCGTCAAGGCGCTCGTCGCCGCGCTGGAGGACGTCGACATCGAGGAGGCCATCGAGACGGCCGCCGCGGCCCCCGCCGCCGGCGCCGCCGCGGGCGGCTCCGCGGACGCCGCTGAGGCCGACGAGGCCGACGACGAGGCCGAGGAGGACGAGGCCGACGCCGCTGAGGAAGCGGCCGACGACGAGGACGAGGACGAGGACGACGGCGGCGAGGGCCTCGGCGAGCTCTTCGGCTAACGCCGGACGACCACCGAGACCACGGCCGCGTCGACCGACTCTCAACTATCCGATTTTATCGACCCGCTATCCGGAGTGATAACGCCGTCCGCGAGTTTATATACTGATCTCGGAAACGGGGAGGTAATGAAGATCGTCGACGGCGACAAGGCAGAGTGCGATCGGTGCGAGTCGGTGTTCCCGATCGGAGACGTCTCGCTGCTCGAGAAGGAGACGAACCGCGACTACGAGCGGGTGCTGTGCGATGAGTGCGTGGGCGTCGTCGGCGTCCCGAAGGGGTACACGCTCCGCCGGGACATCAGTCACCTCGCCCGGTGAGCCGCGAGGCGGGGAACCCGTACCGGTCCCCGTCTCCGACGCTCTGATCGGAGCGGATCGCCTCCACGTACACCGCCTCGACGACGGGTTCGTGGGCGCCGTAGTCGGCGTTCGTGGGGTACTCGGCGACCGTCCGCCCCTCGTCGGTCCGGTAGGCGTCGGCCCGTTCGGTCGTGACCGCGGCGACGACGAGCCGCTTCCCCGTCTCGCGGTCGCGGACGACCGTGCCCGGATCGAACGCGTGTCGGTCACAGAGCCGTGCGCCGACGGCGTCGAAGGGGACGACCGTCTCCGCGCCACAGACCGCGCAGGCGCCGACCCGCTCGTCCGGCGCGGGGACCGTCCCCGCAGTCACTTCCATCGCGACGCGGCGGAGGTGTTTACAGCGCGAGCCGCGGATCGCGTGGTCAGGGCAGGTACAGGTGCCCGCGTCGAGCGCGACCACGTAGGTGCCGCCGTCGGTCTCGACGACGTAGCGCCGGTCGCGGAGCGGGCGGACCGTCATCTCCTCGGCGGCGGCCCGGGAGGATCGGTCGTCGCTCTCGCCGGCGGCCGTTGACGGCACCGCGGACGGCTCTCGCGACGGGGTCGGGTCGGAGGCTGCTGACGCGGATGTGTTTCGGATGTGCGTCATGGGTGACTGCGAGGGTGGTCCCTCGCTTCCTGTCGAGATAGGAGGCGGAAACGGATAAGATCGCCGCCGATGCGGGTCGAACAGCCGATATTCTCCGTTTCGGGGGCGTTCTCGCTCGACCCGATCGAGTCGACGGGTCGACGCCCTCATCGAAGTCCTTTTTTAGCGGCGACGGAAACTCGCAGGCATGGAAATCGACGCGGAGCTTCGTCGGCAGATCGCGGTCTCGCTGTCGGCGGCCGCGGTCTTCGTCGCCGGACTGGTGGGGATCGGGTTCACGTTCGGTGGTCCCGAGGGGTTGCCGGAGACCGGTGCGATCGCCCTCGTCGCGCTGCTCGCCGCGTTCGTACTGCTAATGGCGCTCGTCGGCGCGTACCTCATCCGCGCGGGCGACGACGCGTAGACCGGCTACTCGCTCTCGGCTTCTGCTGCGTTCGCGTTCTCCTCTCTCCAGTCGGTGATGTCGTCCGCCTCGGCCACGCGCTGCTCGTAGTACGCGAGCGGGTCGGCGGCGACCTGCATATGATCCGCCTCGTTGTGGCAGATCCCGTAGTTCGCCAGCGTCTCGCAGGTCGGCGGCGGGTACTGGGTCCCCCGATCGTCGCTCAGGTACTCGGTCTGATACCGGATCCCCTCCGCGTCGAGGCTCGTGTCGCCGCAGAACGCGACCACTTCGTCCGGCGTCATCCCGATTCCGACGAGGAACGCCATCAGTGCGAACGACTCCGGCGGAGACAGCGCCGTGCCCCGCTCGGCCTTCTCGATCAGGTTCCGCATGCACGGAGGGAACAGGTCGGGCGCGACCACGTCCACCGGACCGGCGTAGGTGCGCTCCGAGAGCAGCCGTTTGAGGTCCGCGACGCCGGATTCGAGCTCGGCGGCGATCCCCTCGCCGGCGGCGAGTTCGAACGGGAGCCCCTCTCGGACTCGGTCTTCGACCGCGGCTTCGAGCGCGTCCAGCAGCTCCTCGCGAGCGACGCGCACCTCGCCGCCGGCGAGCGCGCGGTTGACGAGCCGCCACGACGTGCCCCACGACGGCGACGTGAGCCGGAGGTACGGCCCCACGGCGATCCAGTAGTGCTCCGGGTCGCGGCCGGAACCGCCACCCGTCGCGGTCGCGCCGCCGCCTCCGGCGTCCAGTTTGGGTGACTCCGGTTGCACCGCGTCCGCGAGGTCGAACTCGGCGAGCACGTCGTCCAGCCCGATTGTCGGGGTCGACATCGACCGCAGCTCGTCGTCGGTCGCGAGGTCCTCGCGGATCCGGGAAATCGCGGTCGCGGCCTCGGCGGCGGCGTACTTCTCGATGGCGGGGTCGGAGTCGAGCAGGGAGACGAGGATCCGGGCGATCGGGTACGAGAGCAGCTCGGCCTGCGCGTCGTACTCGGACTCCGCGGGGAAGGCGCCGCTCTCGGAGGCGACGGTTCCGTCCATCAGTGCGCGCTCGACGCGCTCGCGGGCGCGCTCGACGGCCGGCGCGTCGGCCGCGACGAGCTCCGGCAGCGACACCGCGGCGTCGGCGACCGCCTCGCGGGCGGTCGCGAAGAACGGGTACTTGGCGTCGAGCGCGTCCATGTCCGGGCCGAGGTAGCAACGGGCGGCGAATAAGCGGTGCGGTCCGCGTCGGCGCGGGCGACCCTCCGGAGCCGGCGGGCAGCCCGCGGGGCTGGCTCAGAGACGGCCTCAGAGCTGCCCTCGGAGATAATGCCCGAGGTAGCCGCCGACGATCCCGGATCCGAGGGTGTAGACGGCGGCCAATCCGACCACGGCCAGCGCGATGAGCCCGAACTCCGCCGGCGCTCCGGCGAAGCCGAGGAAGAACAGCAGGGCGAACACGATCACCGCGAACGGTAGCGTCATCACGACGCCGGCGACCGTCCCCGTCTTGAGCGCGTCCGCCGATCGGCCACCGCAGAGGTAGCCGGCGACCGCGCCGCCGAGCACGGTGGCGAAGGGGACGAACGACAGCACCGAGCCGGCGATCCCGCCGACGAGCCCGTACACGAGCACGTCGACCAGCTCTGCGGGCGCGTCGTCTCCGGGTGCGAGGAAGTCGGCCGAGGTGCTGCCCACTTCGGTGGTGGCGGTGTCGGTCGCACTGCGATCGTCAGTGGAGGGTCTCTTGTCGGGGACCATGGTCTGACTACTCTTCCTCGGTTGCTTCATCGTCGTCGCCCGGCTCCTCGACGGCGGCGCCGGGCGCGTTCGACTTCACGCTGTTGAGCCCCTGCTTCGCCTTCTGTTTGGAGGCGTACCCCTGCCCGCCGTCGGCGATGATGTTCCCGTTGTCGTGGACGAGCCGCCAGCGGTGGTCGTCCGCCTTGTCGCGGAACAGCTCGAAGGTCGCGTTGCTGCCGCCGTCGTCGGGCGCCTCCTCGTCGCGGGCGGCGTCGATCACGTGGGCGCCCGGCGCGTTCCGCTGCACGCTCTCGATGCCGGACGTGGCGTCGCGCTTGTCCGAGTAGCCGCCGCCGCCGTCGGCGATGATGTTGCCGTTGTCGTGGACGAGCCGCCAGCGCCAGTCGCCGGCGTTGTCCGCGTACAGCTCGAAGGTCGCCTTGCTCGCCGCGGCGTCGTCGTCGATCTCGCCCTCCGCCTCCGGCCACTCCATCTCGACCTCGAAGTGGACCGTCCCATCCTCGCGTTCGAGTTCGACTTCGACCTCCTGCTCCGCCGCCGGATCGACCGTCACCGTGCCGGCGTCGTCGACGGGCACCGGCTCTCCGCGACCGAGCGCCCTCGCGATGCGTCGGAAGTAGGTTGCGAGCGCCTGTCGACTTCGCGGCTTCCGCGACTCGTGAACGGTTTCTTCGGGCATACAGGAACACGTTACGGCGAGCGCACAAAACGCTATGGCCGACTCCGGTTAGCCGGTAGCCAGTTATAAACGCGCGAAGTGGGCTCGGGCGGGTTCGAACCGCCGACCTCAGCCTTGTAAAGGCCGCGTCATGACCAGCTAGACCACGAGCCCTCAGGGTTTCAAACCCGCCGGGAGCGGAAAACGGTTTCTTTCTCCGGCGCGAGGATCGGCCGTGAACCGCCGCCTCCTCGCGGTCGCCGGGGCCCTCGTCGCCGTCGCCCTCCTGTTCGCCGCCGCGGTCGCGGCGAACCCGACCCTCCTGATCGCGGGCTACGAGACGACGACCGTCGAGGCGGTCGACGGCGAGACGAGCGACTCGCTCGCGACCGTCGAAGCCCGCGTCGCCGACGGCCTCGCGAAGCAGTACGTCGGACTCTCCGAGACCGACGCGCTCGCCGCCGACGAGGGGATGCTGTTCGTCCACGACGAGACGGGCGAGCACGCCTACGTGATGCGGGGGATGGCGTTCGGGCTCGACATCGTCTTCGTCGCCCCCGACGGCACCGTCACCGAGGTCCACGAGGCGGCGCCCGAATCGCGCCCGTACACCCGGTACCGCGGTACGGGGAGATACGTCCTCGAGGTGCCTCAGGGGTGGAGCGAGCGCAACGGGGTCGACCCCGGCGACCGGCTCGTCTTCGATCTGGACTGACCCGCGGCGATCTCCCGTCCGTGACGAACCGACGCCCGGCGACGAAACCGATTTGCCCCTCGCGGGCGTCGACCGACGTATGACCGGTCTCCCCCGCCGGATCGCGTGGAACCTCCGCCATCGCTGGCGGCGGCTGTTCGCGGTCCTCGTCGTCGGCGCCGGCGTCGCCGCCCCGCTCGCCACCGGGCTCTGGTGGTCGCTGCCGCTCGTCTGGTTCTTCGGCCTGTTCGTCGCGCTCCCCGTCCTCCACACGCTGACGAAGCCCCTGCCCGACGCGGACGACGACGAGGACGCCGACGCGCCCCAAGACCCAGCCCTCCGCGCGCTCCGCGAGCGCTACGCCCGCGGCGAGATCGACGAGCGCGAGTTCGAGCGCAAGCTCGACCGGCTCCTGGAGACGGAGGACGCCGAAACCGTCGACCGCGGCGACGCCGAGGAGATCGCGAACCGCGTCCGCGACGGGCTCCGGCGCGAGGTCGAGCGGGTCCGCGAGTGATCCCGCCCGCGACCGTCACCGTTTTGCGCGGCGCTGGCGAGAGATTCTGACGTGTTCACCGACGCGCTCCGGTATCCGTTCGCCGACCGAACGCGCCGTGACGGCACCGCGAAGTGCCTCGCGGCGCTCCTGCTCTGCGGGGCGCTGGTCCGGGTCGCGGCGCGCCTCTGGCCCGACTGGTCGCTGGTGGCGCCGCTCGCCCTCGCCGTCGCCCCGCTCCTCGCGTGGCTCGGCCTGCTCGGCGGCGTCCTCGCAGACGACGGGTTTCCCCGACTGGCGACGGCCGCCACGGCGCGGCTCGCCGGTCGGCTGTTCGGCGTTGCCGCCGTCTACCTCCTCCCCGCGGCCGTCACCGTCGTCGCCGCGGGATACGTCGTCGCGAGCGGGACGGTCCCGGACGCGTTAGGGGGCGTGACCCTCGCCACCCTCGCGACCGGCGCGCTGCTCGTCACGGTCGCCTGCAGCTACCTCTTTCCGGCGGCGGCCGTCGTGAGCGTTCGAGACGGGCTCCGGGCCGGGCTCCGGCGGGACGCGCTCCGCGGCACGGCGTCGAGCACGTACTTCCTCGCGTGGGTCGGTGCGACCGTACTCGTCGTCGTCGCGTGGAGCGCGCTCGCGGCGACGGCCACGCGCAGCGTCGCGGCACTCCTCGCGCTCGGGTGGTGCGCCTACGCTCACGTCGCCGCCGCCGCGCTCCTCGCCGAGGGCGTCGATCGAACCGCGTACTGGTGAGGCCACGGAGACGGACGGCGAAAACAACAACTAACCGGGACGGCCCGCGTCCGGAACGGTCGGGCCAACAACGGTTCGATCAGGCCAAGGTAGGATAGGTCAGGCCGGGACAGGATAGGTCAGACCAGGTCAGGATAGCCGGGCCGGGTCAGGTCAGATTGACCTGATCGGCGGCGTCTTCCATCGACCGGTTGTGGAGCGCCTCGCCCGTGACGCGGTCGAAGAGGTGAATGGCGTCCTCCGGTATCCGCGCGGTCACCGTGTCGCCCTCGCTGACGCGCGTGAACCCGTCGATCGTCGCGACGAGCGTCTCGGCGGACTCGGGGTCCGCGTCGGGGTCGAAGTGGAGGTACACCGTGTTCTCGTCGCCCATCGGCTCGACGACATCGACCGTCATCTCGAACTCGTGTGCGTCGCTTTCCCCCTCGACGAGTTCGATCGCCTCGGGGCGGATCCCGAGGACGAGGTCGGTCGTCTCCCCGAGGTTCGCACGTACGTCGTCACCGACGGGGTACTCGAAGACGTCGCCGACCAGTCGGTCGCCGTCGCGGGTCACGTCGAAGAAGTTCATCGAGGGCTCCCCGAGGAAGCTCGCGACGAACTGGTTGGCCGGCTCGTGGTAGCACTTCAGCGGCTCGGCGATCTGCTGTAGTTCGCCGCCGTCGAGGATGGCGATCCGGTCGCCCATCGTCATCGCTTCCGTCTGGTCGTGCGTGACGTACACCGTCGTCACGCCGAGGTCGTTCTGCAGCCGCTGGAGCTCCGTCCGCATCTCCGCGCGGAGCTTCGCGTCGAGGTTGCTGAGCGGCTCGTCCATCAGGAACACTTCGGGGTCCCGGACGATGGCGCGCCCGAGGGCGACGCGCTGCTGTTGCCCCCCCGAGAGGTCCTTCGGCTTCCGGCCCAGGAGCTCGCCGATGTCGAGCAGCTCGCCGGTCTCCGTGACCATTCGGCTGATCTCGTCGTCCGGGAGATCCGTCGACTCCTCGAGCCCGAACGACATGTTCTGCTTGACGCTCATGTGGGGGTAGAGCGCGTACGACTGGAACACCATCGCGATGTCTCGGTCCTGCGATTTCACGTCGTTGATGACGCGATCGCCGAGCGCGATCGTGCCGGACGTGATCGTCTCCAGCCCGGCGATCATCCGCAGCGTCGTGGACTTTCCACAGCCCGACGGACCGACGACGACGAGGAACTCCCCGTCGTCGATCGACATCGAGATGTCGTCGACGGCGACGATCTCCTCGTCGCCGTCCTGAAACGTCTTCGTTACCGAATCGAGTTCAAGCGTTGCCATATCTTTGAGTTGTGATCGCTGTCGAATAGTCGTTTGTGCGTCGCGCCGACTCCCGGATCGAACCGTCGCCGGCTTCGTCCGTCGCTCGCGTGCGAGCCGCGTCGACGCCGCCCGCCGTTCGGACGCGGGTCACGCCGCCACCCCCTCGGCGAACTCGTCGCCGAAGAGAATGTACACCGCGAGCGTCGGGAGCGCCGCGAAGAACGCTCCGGCCATCCGGAGCGCGAAGTCCTGGCCCTCCATCGAGGTCCCGAGACCCGCGAGGATCAGCACGACCGGCGCCGCGGGGCTCGACTCCGTCGAGACGATCACCAGCGTGAACAGCAGATCGTTCCAGATCTGGGTGAACTGGTAGATGAGCACCACGGCGAACATCGGCCCCGAGAGCGGCAGGACGATCCGCCGGTACACGCGGCGGAGCGACGCCCCGTCGAGGCGGGCGGACTCCATCATCTCGTCGCTCATCGTCTTGTAGTACGTCCGGAACAGGAGCGTACAGATCGGGATCCCGTAGGCGACGTGGGTGACCACCAGCTCGACGATCCCGACGTAGTCGTCGTCGATGCCGAGCGCCCAGACGAACGAGAGCAGGTCGCTGAG
Organism: Halorubrum persicum; assembly: GCF_002727125.1. Lineage (GTDB taxonomy): Archaea > Halobacteriota > Halobacteria > Halobacteriales > Haloferacaceae > Halorubrum > Halorubrum persicum. Next base: position 6,709 of record NZ_NHOA01000004.1, on the reverse strand, counting down.
CTGGACCCACTGCGACCAGAACTGGGTCAGCGGGACCAACACGGCCTGGTACGGGATGAAGATCCCCGCGATGATGAGCGCGAGCACCAGCGCCTTGTACGACGCCTTCCAGTTCGGGATCGTCAGTCCGTACGCCGTGATGCTCCCGATGAGCGCCGAGATGATCGTCGCCGGCACGGCGTACAGGAGGCTGTTCCCCATGCCGCGCAACAGGGCGTCGGTCGCTGTCTGCCACTTCTCGAACGTGAACCCGGACGCTCCGGGCGGCGCGAACGGGGCGGTCTCGACGATCGCGGTGCCGGTCTTGAACGACGTGACCAAGCCGGACTCGATGGGAACGAGGTAGAAGGCCGCCGCGAGCGCCAACACGACGTACAGCGCGGCGTCTTCGACCGTCACCCCGTCGAGGTTCCAGCGGGAGTTCGCCGTCGCGCCGCTTCCATCCGTTCGAAGTTCTCCGTCGCTCATAGGTTGTTCCTCCGGTATTCGTAGACGAGGTACGGGCCGATGACCGCGAGCGCCATCCCGAAGAGGACGATCGCGATCGCCGCGCCGTACGCCCACTGGGAGTTCGAGTACGCCTCACGGACCATCTTCGTCGCGAGGATGTCGGCGCCGTTCGGCGGCCGGTACCCCCCCACCAGCGAGTAGAGGAAGTCGAACGCCTTCATGCCGAACACCATCAGCACCACCGCGGCGCTGATCGTCGCGCCCTTCAGCTGGGGGATGATCACGCGCCAGTACATCTTCAGCGTCGACGCGCCGTCGACCTTGGCGGCCTCGTAATGCTCGTCCGGAATCGCGCGGAGCCCGGCGAGGTACACGACCATCGCGTACCCCGAGAACTGCCACATCAGCGCGAAGATGACGGCGTAGAGGACGATGGCCTGGTTTCCGAGCCAACTCACCGGTCCGAGTCCGAACACGCCGATGACGCTGTTGGCGATCCCGTTGTTGTAGTTGTAGATCCACAGCCAGAACTGGGCGGTCACGACGAACGAGAGGCTCATCGGCAGGAGGTAGATCGTCCGGAACGTGTTCTCGAACCGGATCCCCCTGTCGATCAGGATGGCCAGCACGAGGCCGACCGCGAGCGTCCCCGCCGTGAACGCGATCAGCAGGATGAGCGTGTTGACCGCGGCGTCGATGAAGCCCGAGTCCCCGAGCGCCCGGGCGTACATCCCGAAGTCCAGGTTCGAGTAGTCCGGTGCGTTCGCGAACCCCTCGTAGTCGGTCAGCGAAATGAGGAGGTTCCAGATGACCGCGCCGTAGACGAACAGCCCCATCAGCAGGAACGGCGGGAGCCAGAAGATCGACGACTCGACGAAGTCGGTCCCGAAGCGGTCGTCGATCGCGGCTTTGAGCCGCTCCGTCGTTCCTCGGTCGGGTCCCGGTTCCGGACTCGTGGTAGCGCCGTCGCTCACGACGCCGCCGTCCGTACGGGCCTCGTCTCCGTCGTCCGAGGACGGACTGATCGCCCGGTGCAATCGACGATAAAAATCGAGCATCTGGTGGGCTTAGTTCGACACCGCGTCCAGGAAGCCCTGCGTCGCGGCGTCGACGTTGTACGGCCCGGTGAACTCCGACGAGATGACCTCGTTGAGCGCCGTCATCGTCTGCGAGGTGACGCCGAGTCCGTGCTGGAGGTTCGGCGGACGGTACTCCGCGTTCGCGAAGTCCTCGGCCGTCTCCTGCAGGTACGGGCCGAACTGGTCCATGCTCACGTCCGTCCGGGTCGGGATCGACCCCTTGTACTGGTTGAACGCGATCTGGGCCTCCTCGCTGCCGACGAACGCCTGCCAGGTCTTCGAGGCCTCCGGCGTCGGGTTCTCAGCCGGGTACAGGAAGGAGTCGAAGTGAAGGGTGTACATCCCCTCCGTCCCGGGGAACGTCTTGAAGCCCCAGTCGTCCTCGTACTCGAAGTCCTCGGCGTTCCGGAAGGCGCCCGCCGCCCAGTTGCCCTGGTGGATGAAGGCGGCGTTGCCGTTGATGATGTTCTGGTTCGACTGCGTCAGGTTGAGCGACGCGGCGTCGTCGCTGATGTGGTTCTCCAGCATCTCCGCGGTCGTCTCGAACGCCGCCCGGACGGCGCTCTCGTCGCCGTCGCCCGCGAGGAAGTCCATGTACGGCTGGTAGCCGTTCTCGCCGAGCATCACGGCGGCCCACAGCTGCGTCGTCGTCCAGGTGCCGGACATCGCGTGCGTCATCGGCACGGCGTCGGTCTCGCTCGCGACCGTGCCGAAGGCGTCGATCAGCGCCGAGGGGCTGTTCAGCGACTCGACGTCGATACCGGCGTCTTCGACGACGGAGACGTTGTAGAACAGGCAGTTCAGGCGGTGCGATCCGAGGGGAACGGCGCGGTAGCTCCCGCCCTGCTGGTGGAGGTCGACCGCCTCTTCGACCATCGCGTCCTCGAAGTTGTTCTCCTCCCAGACGTCGTCGACGGTACCGAGGGCCCCCTCGTAGCGCTCGAGGTTCGGGCCCGGCCAGCCGGCGAACGCGCCCGGCGGATCGTTGCTCTGGAGGCGGTTGGCCACGACGGCGTCGAGGTTCTCGTTCCCGCCGCCGCCGATGGGGTTCATGCTGAGGTCGGTGTCGGGATGCGCCTCGTTGAACGCCTCCTCCAGCGCCTCGGCGGCCGTGGCGCCGTCGCCGCCGGTCCAGCCGTGGAGCACTTCGACGGGACCGGCCGCTCCCCCGTCGCTGCCGTCGGAGCCGTCGGAGCCGTCACTGCCGTCGGAGCCGTCACTGCCGTCCGAACCGTCGCTCCCGTCGCTGCCGTCACCGCCGTCGCCGCCGCCGGAACAGCCGGCGATTCCCACGGTGGCGAGAGTTCCGGCGCCGGCCACGTAGTGGCGACGCGTAAGTCGGTCGTCGTCAGATCGGCTGTCTTGTGACATGTACAATGAACATGTTTACTCCCGGTACTTAACGATTGATGTTCGTTTACTTCGATTGTTAATAATTCTATGAGCCGGACTCAACCGGGTGAGACCCACCGGACCGGGTCCCACGGGGGCCGTTGGGGTCGACGGCAGCGGCTGGGGGCCGGACCGACCGATTCTTGAGCGCGTGGCCCGGAGGACGGCACATGGAGGGACCGCTGTGGATCGACGCGCACGCCCCGGCGCTCGACGAGATCCGACAGGACGAGGCCCGCGAGCGGCTGGAGCGCGCGGTCGACGAGCCGATGAACCTCGTCGTTCAGGGGCCGCCCGGCGTCGGGAAGACGGCGGCGACGCGGGCGCTGACCCGGGCCGCTCACGAGAACCCCGACAGCGACCTGATCGAGATCAACGTCGCCGACTTCTTCGGCCGAACCAAAAAGGAGATCCGGAGTGACCCCCGCTTCGAGGGGTTCCTGCAGGGGCGCAGCCGGATGGCGAAACGCGACATGATCAACCGCGTGCTGAAGGAGTCGGCGTCGTACGCGCCCATGTCGGGCGAGTACAAGACGGTCCTGCTCGACAACGCGGAAGCGATCCGCGAGGACTTCCAGCAGGCGCTCCGTCGGGTGATGGAACAGCACCACCGGACCACGCAGTTCGTGATCGCGACCCGGCAGCCGTCGAAGCTGATCGCGCCGATCCGCTCGCGGTGTTTCCCGGTCCGCGTCCGCGCGCCGACCACCGACGAGACGATCGACGTGCTCGAAACGATCTGCGAGCGCGAGGCGGTCGACTACGACGGCGACGGGCTGGAGTTCGTCGCCAGCGCCGCCGGCGGCGACCTCCGGGAGGCGATCCTCTCGGCGCAGGCGACCGCCGTCGAGGGCGGCGAGATCACCATGTCGACCGCCTACGAGACGCTCGGCGAGGTCGGCGACGACGACGCGATCCGGGAGTCGCTCGCCGACGCCCGCGCCGGCGACCTCAAAGACGCCCGGTCGACCCTCGACGACCTCCTCGACGAGGGGGGATACGACGGCGGCGAGCTCCTCCGCGAAACCCTGCGGGTCGCCCGCGCCGGTTCCGAGTACGGCGGCGACGACCTCGCTCGGCTTCACGTCCTCGCCGGCGAGGCCGACCTCGACCTCGTCGACGGCCTCGACGACCGGACCCACCTCGTCCACCTGCTCGCGGCGTGGGCGGCGGGGCGCACCGAACTCCGTCCCGACCTCCGGGAGCCCGCGGAGGCGTGACGATGGGACGGAACCCCCCGCTCGCGACGGTGCTCCCGTTCGACGTGGTCGACGAGGCGTGGCGGCTGGCGCTCGTCCCCGCGCTCGCCGCCGCGGTGACGCTCCCGCTCCTGCCGCCGGTCGGGATCGGCCTGCTCGCGCTCGCGCTCGGCGTCCTCTGGTTCCACCGCGACCCCGAGCGCTCGACGCCCGACGCCGGGGGCGCCGTCGTCGCTCCCGCCGACGGCACCGTGTCGGTCGTCCGCGAGGAGGGCGAGCGGCTGCGCGTCGGCGTGTTCATGAACGTCACCGACGTGCACGTGAACCGCGCCCCGCTCGCGGGTGAGGTCCGCGAGGTGCGGCACCGGCCCGGCGCGAACCGCCCCGCCTTCGACAAGGAGTCAGACCGCAACGAGCAAGTCGCGATCGATTTCGGCGAGTACGAGCTGCTGATCATCGCCGGCTGGTTCGCTCGGCGGATCCACCCTGCGGTCGAGCCCGGCGACGCCCTCGACCGCGGCGAGCGCGTCGGGCACGTCTCGTTCGGTTCGCGAGCGGACGTGATTCTCCCTGCAGACGTCGACGAGACCGACCTCCTCGTGAGCGAGGGCGACGCGGTGCGCGCCGGCGAGACGATCATCGCCGAGCGGGACTGAGCGCGCACGTCGCCGCCGCTACCGACCTCGTATCGACCGTTAGACGCCCAGCGCGTCGGCCAGTTCGTGGATCGACTCGACCGTGCGGTCCGGGTCGTCGCCCGCGAACGGCTCCCACGGCGTCCCCTTCCGATCGACGCGAACCGCCTGCATCCCCGCGTGCGACGCTCCCAGTACGTCGAACCAGCCCGCGGTGACGTGGACGATCCGGTCGATCGGCGTGCCGGTTCGAGCGGCGCCGTGGCGGTACAGCTCCGCCGCCGGCTTGAACGTCTCCACCTCGTCGGCGCTTATCGTGTCCGCGACGAGGTCCTCGATCCCCGCGTGTTCGACCATCGCGTCGAGCATCTCCGGGTTCCCGTTCGAGAGCACGTACGGCTCGTACCCCCCGTCGCGCAGGCGTTCGATGCCCGACCGCACGTCGCCGAACACCTCCAGCTCGTGGTACACCGCGAGGACCTCGTCGCGCTCTTCGGTCGTCAGGTCGACGCCGTGGGCCGCCAGCGCGTACGTCAACGCGTCGCGGTTCATCTCGTAGAACGGCTGGTACGCGTCGATCGCGTTCGCGACGAACGTGTACGCCAGCGACCGCGAGCGCCAGAGCCGCGACACCGGCTCCGGATCGGGGACGCGGTCGGCGAGCGCCGCCTCGGCCGCCTCGACGTCGACGAGAGTGCTGTACGAGTCGAAGGTGACGGTCTGAACGCGGTCCGGATCGAGTGGCATTCGGTCGTCCCTTCGGCGGCCCGCGTTATCATACCCCGTCGTCCGCTCGCTCGGAGATCGCCCCTGCTGCCGAGCGGTTCTATAAGACGAACGGCCCCTGCTGCCGGATCGGCTCCCCGTGCGACCGCCCGGAGACGGCGACGAACCGGATCCCCGCTCCCTCGTCGCTTTCGACCGTCACGTCCCGCGCGTCCGCGTTCGGGAACACGTCGCCCGCGCCGAACTCGCGGTTGGCGTCGGCGCCGGGACCGCTTTCTCGGACGGTCCCGCTTCCCTCGACGCCGTAGAGGAATCCGGTCCACTCGTCCGGAATCTCCCACGTCCACGCGTCGGTGACGCGAACGTCGAGATACTCCATCGGCGTGCGTAGCTCGATCGGCGAGCCCTCGCCGACGACGGTCGTGACGGTCGCACCGTCGAGTTCGGTCGTGGGAAGTTCCTCGGCGCTCGCGTCGACGTAGTCCGGGTCCGCCTCCTTCTCCTCGCGGGGGAGGTTCACCCACAGCTGGAGCCCGTTACAGGCCTCGCCGTCGGCGGGGAACTCGGAGTGACGGATCCCGCTCCCGGTCGTGATCCGCATCGCCTCGTTCTCGCGGGCGGTGTGCTCGACGCCGAGCGAGTCGGCGTGCTCCATCCCGCCCTCGATCATGTACGAGACGATCTCGAACCCCTTGTGCGGGTGCATCGGGAACCCCTTGTCCGGGTCGATGTAGAACCGCTCGAACAGCACGAACGGGTCGAGATTGTCCGGATGCCCGTTCGTCGGGAACGCGCGATCGGAGTTCACGCCCGTTCCGTGTCTGACCGTCTCGCCCGAGAGCGGCTCGACGCCGCCCGCGGTCGTCTCGTCTGGTGTCATACTCGATCTGACGAGTTCGGCACAGATAAGCCCCGCGTCGCCGGTAGCCAAAAACAAACAGGTATAGTATGTTTGTCTCGTAATTGGGTGTTAACTGCCAATTGAAGGGGTTAAATAGCGATCGAAGTAGTGACAAGGATATTACTGAAAAACGATACAGAGAACGTTCTTACCCGTCCCGCGCATGGACACGAATGTAGACATGAGCTACGAACTCGATCCGCTGCCGTACGATTACGACGCGTTAGAGCCGCACATTTCCGAGCAGGTGCTGGAATGGCATCACGACACCCATCATCAGGGGTACGTGAACGGGTGGAATTCGGCTGAGGAGACGCTCGAGGAGAA